>JAIRXU010000045.1 GCA_031268095.1 Oscillospiraceae bacterium
CCATTTTGGCCTCTCTTTTGTATGCTCTTTGCGCTTGCTTCTCTTCCCGGCCCTCTGCTTCTTCCGGCTCTCGTTTTTTGCGCGAAATCTTCCCTCGTTTTTTTCGCGCGGTAACAACGCGCTCGTCGGGGAAAATAACGACGGTGGGTTTCTTGCCGACAAAGTGATAGGTGTCGCAGGACAGCGGCAGTTTTAACTCGTACATTTTCGTTACCCCGCAATCCTTACCCGTTTGGTTTTGGCGTTCATCACCGCAAACAGGGTATCGTTCACCGTATCAATGCACTTGCCCTCGGCGATTCGTTTATTCCGAAAATCGTTGAGCGCGTGAACGAGTATCAGCCACTTATCCTCGGTAACATAGAATTTCTGCTTCTTCATTGGGTGCGTCCCCCTTTCGTGCTTTCAGTATAACTGAAAGCGGAACAGGGGCGCAAAGGTGCGAAATCTTTTGAACGCAAAAAGAGCGATAGGCTTTTCAGCTTACCGCTCTCTTTACGTTGATTAACAGGGATGCTCCAAGGCGTTCCAAACTTATGATTTTTTCGGCTCTTTTGAGCCAAGCCTTGCGGCTTCGTGCTTCCCCGGTTTTCGCCGCTCAAAATGCTCAAAAATCCTTTGTTTTCAGCGATTCTAAGCGGGTTCGTCAGGGAAGCGAACGGTTTTGCCAATCTCGGCAGGAATTTCTCAGATAAAATTTGAAAAATTGTATATTGGACAAACCGGAGAGGAAATTGGTTCGACAAAATTTTTTTATAATTCCCCAAAAGTATTGACGGGGGGGGGGGGGGGGTATAATGAGGACACTAAATTTTGACAGGAGGCACTTTTTATGGAAATGAACAATTGGAAGAACAAAGTCAAATCAAAGGAAGATGAGAAGCGCGCAGTCAAAGACCATGGCAGTCTGCTCATCACGTCCAACGCACTCATTGATGAAGACGAGATCTATCAGATTTCCAGCATGACACGAGCGTTTATTGGCGTGTTCGAGAAATCGAAATTCCCGCTCGCGGCTGTTTTGATCCTGGCTGTAATCGGCTTGCCCGGGCTGGCGGCCTTTGGCCTTGGGTTGATCCCGCTGGGAATTGCGATCTATCTGATCGCCAAATGGGTGAAAGACCAAAACACGGATGTATATGGGCTATATATTGAGATGTCCTCCGGATACCATTTGATCTACACTTCCCTAAACAAGGCGTTTTTGCAGGACCTGCTGCTGGACCTTGCCGCCGCAATGAAGAAAGAAGTCACGAGCAACAAGATTTACAACCTGAACAATTGCGGCGTGTACAATAGCCAGCTGGGCGACGATGCCCGGACTATCGTGAAACAAGGGGAAAGATAATCATGTCAACTTACAAGATCTCAGGCGGCACATTTCAGGACAACCAGTTTGGCGACAAGTATGGTGGTGCAGAACCTCTGGGAAATCTCGATTGGGAAAAGCTTTCCGCCGAACTTGCCGGGCTAAGAGAGAAACTGAACGATTTAGGGGCTTTGCCGGCGGAGCGAGAAGAATTGCGTGATTTTGCGGCGGAAGCAGAGTTAGCGGTCCGCGAAAGAAGCCAGAAAAAACTGACGGCGGCGCTCTTCTCCGTCGGAAAATTCGCGCTGCGGATTTTGGAGGGTTTTGGCCTCAATCTTCTGGCGAATGTTGCAACACAAGCGTTGCAACATTGAAATTTGGGTTTAGATTCTCAACCGCTGCCGGTTTTCACCGGCGGAGGTTTCACATTCCGCCCATCCAGGCCCAAGCGCTCCGGATTCCGTCCACCGCCGCGGAGACGATCCCGCCCGCATACCCTGCGCCTTCGCCGCAAGGGAAAAGGCCCCGCAGGTTCGCCTGGCGGCTGTCGTCCCGGAGAATGCGCACCGGGGAGGACGAGCGGGTTTCCGGGGCGGTGAGGACCGCGTCCGGCAGCGCGAAACCCCGGAGTTTTTGGTTCAGCAAAGGGAGTGCTCCGGCCAGCGTCTCGGCGACGGCGGGAGGCAGCACGGCCCGCAAGTCGCAGGGCACGGCCCCGGTGGGGATGCTGGGCAGCACGGTCCCGAAGCTTCGGCTGGCCTGGCCGGACAGAAAATCCCCGAGGGTCTGGGCCGGGGCGGAAAAGGTTCCGCCGCCGAGCAAGAAGGCCGTCCGCTCCATCCGCCGCTGCAAACGAATGCCGGCCAGCGCGTCCGGGCCCTCCTGCGCCGGATCAACGCCCACCAGCAGCGCGGCGTTGGAGGCCGCGCCGTCCCGGGCGTGTTCGCTCATGCCGTTGACCGCCAGCCCGTCCGGCTCCGAGGCCGCGCAGACCACCGAACCGCCGGGACACATGCAGAAGGTGTAAGCGCCGCTGCCGCCGGGGAGGTGGCAGGCCAATTTGTAATCCGCCGCGCCCAGAGCGGGATGCCCAGCAAAGGGTCCGTACTGCGCCCGGTCGATCAGTTCCCGGGGGTGCTCGATCCGGACGCCCATGGCGAAGGGCTTCTGCGCCATCGCCACGCCCTGCCGCAGCAGGACCTCGAAGGTCTCCCGCGCGGAATGCCCGACGCAGAGGAACACCGCGCCGGCCGCGATTTCTTCTTCTTTTTCCGTGTCCAACTGGCGGCAACAGACGCCCCGGACGACCCCGCCGGCTGTCAGCAGCGCTGTCATCCGCCGGCCAAAACGCACTTCCCCGCCCAGAATCCCGATTTCTTCCCGCAGCGCGGTGATGACGGGGCCCAGCCGGTCCGTGCCGACGTGCGGCTTCGCGTCAATGAGGATTTCTTCCGGCGCGCCGTGCGCCGCCAATTCCGCCAGGACCCGCCGTGTCAGCGGGTCGGAAATGCCTGTGCCGAGTTTGCCGTCAGAGAAAGTGCCGGCCCCGCCCTCGCCGAACTGCATGTTGCAGTCCGGATCCAGCCGCCGGGTGCGGAGAAAGTCCGCCAGCGCCGCGCGCCGCGCATCTACTGGGTGCCCCCGTTCCAGGACGATGGGCCGCAGCCCTGCCCGGGCCAACTCCAGCGCCGCGAAGATCCCCGCCGGGCCAAAGCCGACCACCACGGGCGGAGCCTCCCCCGCGCGGCGGACCGGGGGAGGGGAGGGTCCTTCCGCCCCCGCCGGCAGGGGAACGGCGGCAGGGCAGCGCCGCAGGGCCAGGGCCTCCGCGGCGGGGGAATCCAGAGACAGCGCGATGTGGCAGACGAAATGGACGCGTGTTTTGTCCCGGCTGTCAACGGCTCGGTGAACCAGCCGCAGGTCCCGCAGCTGCGCCGGGGGGCAGCGCAGACGCTTCGCGGCGGCGGCGCGCAGGGCTTCCGGCCCGCCATCCAGGGGAATCGGGATCGCGCGGAGCAAAATCATGGGACGTCCCTCCCGCTGGCCGCGGTTTCTTTCATCATAATAAATTTTGTAAGCCTGGACCGGGATCAGTACCATCCCACGGCGCAGGCTTCCATTCGGCGGTAATCCAGCCCGTTCAGCGTGTCGTCCAGGTTCGCGTCGGCGGCTGCCAGCCAGGCGGGCCCCTGGTCGGCGAGGTCCCGGACCCGCAGTTGATGGAACTGGAAAAGCAGCATGTCCACGCCGTTGACGAAGCCGTCCCCGCTGACGTCCCCTGCCACCGCGACGGTATAGGTCCGCCGGAGTTGGCCCGCGCTGTCTTTCAGCAGGATCGTGTCCCCGGTGCAAACCGGCGCGCCCGCTTGGGCGGCTTTTTCATAGGTGAAGCTCCCGTTCCCCGTCACCGTCAGCTGGGCGGCCAAGGCGGCGGCGGTCGTCTTGGGCGGGACGCCGGAGACGATGTCCAGCGCGGCGGAGACCTGCCAGGGCGCGCCGTCCGCGGCCGCCAGCAGGAGAATAGGAATGCTGCCGAGCGCGGCAATAGCGTCCAGCAGCGCCTGGGCCGCGCTGTCCACCGCCGGCTGGTCAAGGAGGCTGGGCTGAGCCGCCAGCAGGGCCTGAGCCAAGGAATACGCGCTGGAAAAGGCCTGGCGGGCCACTGGATCCATTTCACCCGTCAGGGTGATCTGCGCCGCTTGACCGAGGGCCGCCGCCAGCTCGCCGGTATTGGCTGAGCGGGTGCGGACAGCCGCCGTCAGCGCCAGACGGACATTGAGCATGGGGTATTGGCTGACCAGAGGATGGTTGATGCTGGTGTTGTCGTAGACCGTCACGGGGGTGTTGGCCGGATGCAGGATCATATCGCGGACGCTGCCGCCAGTGAGGTTGGGATTGACGGCGAAGAGCATCGCGGCGGTGGCTGTCACCATCGGGGCGGACAGAGACGTGCCGTTGGCGGTAGCGTACTGGTCGCCTGGGACGGCGGCGCGGACCGAAGTTCCCGGCGCGCAGAGGTTCACCTGAGACCCTGCGTTGGAAGATTCCCGCTGAATGTAGATTGAGCCCTGCTGCTGCGCCGCGCCGACGACAAGGATCCGCCGGCAGACCATCTCCGCCATCGCGGGGGAAAGCCCGGTATTCGCCGGGGTCACGCAGCAGAAGAAGCCGTTCATGATCGCGTCAAAACTGACCTTGGTGTCCGCATAGCCGTTCCCGGCGGACTGAACCACCAAAGGCTCGTATCCGGCGTCCAGGAGGCTGGCGATGTGCAGCGCGGCGGTGCGGGCTTCCTCCGCGATGTCCGCCTGGGTCACTGTCTGGAAGGAATACAATTCCCATCCCGCCGAAAAATTGACTGCCCGCGCGCCGTTGAGCACCAGCTGAAGCAGACCGTCGTAGACAACACTTTCCTGTGTGCGGCCGCCGCTGACGGACGCGTATACGTCGAAGGCCTGCAGCGACCCGTCCCAGGCGACGCCGACAAAGCCCTTGCTGTTGTTGGGAACCGCAGCCATGACGCTGGCCACGCCGGTGCCGTGCGCCTGGGGGCTGGTGGCGAAGGTGTAGTCCTTCCCGCTGTGGTGGACCGTCTCCACACAGACGACCGCCCCGGCCAGGTCCTCGTGCGTCGCGTCCACGCCGGTGTCCAGCATGCCTAAAGAGGGGGATTCCTGGCCGTATTGCGCCAGCAAATCCCAGGCCGCCGGGGCCTCGATAACGCTCAGCCCCCGGTTCAGAGAATCGGCCAGGTAAGGATCGTCGGCGGTGTATTGCGGATCCAGCTGGGAGACCCTGTCGATGGTCGCGCCGGCAACAAAGGGGAAGGCTTCCAGCGTCCGGCAGACCGCCCGGAGTTCCGCCAGTGTGCCCTCCCCCGGCACGGCCAAGGTATATTTTCCCACTGCCTCCGCCCAGCCGACGGGGGTTCCGTATACCGTGTCAAAGGCTTCCTGCCTCTGGGCGGCGGCCGTGCCCCGGCGGAAAAAAACCGTCACAATGCCCCGGACGAACGTTGTGCCGCTGGCCGCGTCTGTGACAAAGTCCTCGGGTCCGGCCAAATAACTGACCACCGGGTCGGGGTCCGGGTCCGGCGGCGGAAACCGGAGCGGTTCCGGGTCCGGACGAATGACGGCGGCGACATCCGGCGCGCCGCCGGGAACGGAGCCGTCCGGAGGCAGACGGAGTCCCTGCCGCTGCACCAGGACAAGCCCGCCGAAAACCAATGCCAAAGCCAGCGTCAGCGCCAGCAGGCGACGCAGTATACGCGGCATGAACATACCTCCTCTTTTTCCCGCCGGTCCCGCATTTCCGCGGTGTTCTCGTCTTGCTCCCCCAATTATACTATATTATGGCCCAATTGTCAAATGCGAACGCATGCGAACAAGGGCGCCGCCGCGCCGCCTGACCCGCGCCCGAATTATTTTTTGGCTTATCTCCCGCAACCTCTTGCATTTCATCGCCTTTTTTGCTATAATATATGAAATATTTTTGCCGACCGCGCTTTTCTTTGCGGCGGTGGAACGGAGGCTACCGAATGTTTCCCGTAGAACGCACCGCGAACCCCAAGCAAAAACCCGCCGATCAGTCCAAGCTGGGCTTCGGCCTTTATTACACCGACCATATGTTCCTGATGAATTACGACCGGGGGCGGGGCTGGCACAGCGGGCGGATCGTTCCGTATGCGCCGCTCGCGTTGGACCCGGCGGCCATGTGCCTGCACTACGGGCAGGAGGTCTTCGAGGGCCTGAAGGCCTACCGGGGCGCGGATGGCAAGATCCGCCTCTTCCGGCCCGACAAAAACATGGCGCGGCTCAACCTCTCCAACGACCGGCTGTGCATTCCCCCCATTGACGAAGCCTTGGCGGTCGAGGCCGTGAAGGAATTGGTCTTGGCGGACGAGGACTGGATCCCGGCGCAGGACGGCACTTCGCTCTATATCCGGCCGTTCATCTTCGCCGTGGACGCGCACATTGGCGTGCGCCCGGCGGATCACCTGCTGTTCTGTGTGATCCTCTCTCCCGTCGGCGCGTACTATCCCGAGGGGCTCAACCCCGTGAAAATTTACGTTGAGCAGAATTATGTCCGCGCCGTCAAGGGCGGGATGGGGTACACCAAAACCGGCGGCAACTACGCCGCCAGCCTCAAGGCGCAGGAAGAGGCGCACGGGCAGGGCTACTCCCAGGTCCTCTGGCTCGACGGGGTGGAGCGCAAGTACATCGAGGAAGTCGGAACCATGAACGTTTTCTTCGTCGTCGGCGGAGAAGTGGTGACCCCGGCGCTGCAGGGGAGCATTCTGGGCGGGATTACCCGCGCCAGCTGCATCGAGCTGCTGCGCAGCTGGGGATTAACCGTCACGGAACGGCCCATCCTTCTCTCCGAACTGACCGGGGCGGCCCGGGAGGGGCGGCTGGACGAGGCCTTCGGTTCCGGCACGGCGGCGGTGATTTCCCCGATCGGCGAGCTGCGTTGCGGAGACGAATCGGTTGTCCTCAACGGCGGTGAGATCGGCCCGATTTCCCAGCGGCTCTATGACGAACTGACGGGGATCCAGTGGGGCAGGCGCCCGGATCCCTTCGGCTGGACCGTAGAGGTCAAATGATTCTGCCGGACAGAAAGAGGGAAATCCCATGGACTGGAAGGAAGCCCTGGCGGAGGGGAAGCTCTACTGCTGCCGGGAACCGGAATTGCAGGAGCTCCAGGCGGAGCGGATGACACAGCTGCACGAGCTCAACCAGATGCCCCCCGGGGCGCGCCGGGCAGAGCGGGTGCGGGCGTTTTTTGGCGGGGCGGGGGAGGACCTCTATATTGAACTGCCCTTCCGCGCCAATTGGGGCTGCAATACCTACTGGGGCCGGGGCTGCTACGCGAATTTCAACCTGACGCTGGTGGACGACGGCAAGATCACCATCGGCGACAACGCCCTGCTGGCCCCCAACGTTGTCATTACGACAACGGGCCATGCCGTTGACCCCGCGCTGCGCCGGCGCTACATCCAGTTCTCCCTGCCGGTGACCATCGGCGACAACGTCTGGATCGGTGCGAACGCTGTCATTCTTCCCGGCGTGACCATTGGCGACAATGCTGTCATTGGCGCGGGGAGCGTTGTGAGCCGGGACGTCCCGCCGAACGTCGTCGCCGTCGGGAGTCCCTGCCGGGTTCTGCGGGAGATCGGCGACCGCGACCGGGAGACCTACTTCCGGGGCAGGACCCTCGCCCCCGGCGAATACGGCGATCTGCTTTCCCGGTATGAATCAGTGCCCGTATGACCTATCATTCAAAATAATAATATAGCATGGAGGTTTTTAGTATGCCGATGATCGCCCTCACCACGTCCGCCAGCCTGCCCCCCGCCAAGGCGGAGGCCCTGAAGTCCGGCCTGGGCCAGGCCATTGCGCTGCTGCCCGGCAAAAGCGAGGCCCACCTCATGATCTCCCTGACCGGGGACACGCCGATGTATTTCCAGGGGGAGGCCCGGGAGGCGGCCTTCCTGGAGGTTTCCTGTTTTGGGCACGGCAAGCCGGAGGCCTACGGCAACATGACTGCCGCCGTCTGCCGGCTGCTGGAGAAGGAGCTGGGGATCGCGCCGGCCAACACCTATGTGAAGTACGCCGAAACCACCAATTGGGGCTGGAACGGCGGAAACCTGTAAACGCAGAGGGAGCCAAACAGACCCGGGCCATTCCGGCGGCGCGGCCGAAACCACGGCTGCGCCGGAAGAGGATCCGATGGCCCGGGCTTCCGTCGAAAAATGGAAGCCGGTGTTTATTACGAAGGACAACTACAGAGAATATTGTCCGAAGTTGGCGGCGGGCGCTGCGACTTTCATCCGAAATTATGTCCCGACGGACGGCGGATTCTGACCAACGGCGGCTACGATGACGCGGGAAAACAACAAATACACCTGTTTGCTTTTACGCTGAACGGGTTCCGGAAGAGCCCCTATGCACCGGCGGAACTGCCGGCCCCATAGAAGAATTCCCCAATATCTTCCGCAATTACGATACCGGCAAAGAGGATGTTTGGTTTGTGCAGGTCGATCGCAAGGCGTTTGAGGATTTTTTGGCGAAGCGGGAGCAGGCGCAAGCAATGTATGAACAATATCCGGAACGCTGGCCAACCTGGGAAGCCTATTGGGCTGAATTCAGTGAAGCGGTAAACAGCGATTGACGGGACAGCAGCTACTCGTGCGCTATATCTCTGTATGGTATTGCCGGCAGCCTGCCCGGAACGGAAGGCGGGACGGACGCCGAAAAGCAGGCGCGCGCGGAGAAGATTTTCGCCGAGACAGCGGAAGATTTGGCATTTCTGCGCGCGGCGGGTGTATCCTATTCGTGAGCGAGGGCGCGCGGAATCTTCTTGCGGAAGGATTTCCGCGCTGAATTTCAACGACACAAACGACACAGGAGAACATCATGGAAAAAAATGAACTCATTCAAGAGGAACACGAGATCCTGCGGTTCTGGGAAGAGAACGACTGTTTTGGCAAACAGCGGGAGAAGCTGGCCGGGCGCCCCCTTTTCCGGTTCCTGGACGGTCCAATCACCGCCAACAACCCCATGGGGATCCACCACGCCTGGGGCCGGAGCCTGAAGGACATTTTCATCCGCTACAAAGCGCTGCGGGGCTTTGACTGCCGTTGCCAGAACGGCTTCGATGCCCAGGGCCTCTGGGTGGAAGTGGGCGTCGAAAAAGAGCTTGGGTTCGAAAACAAGCGGGACATTGAACGCTACGGCCTGGACCGCTTCACCCGTCAGTGCGAAGACCGGGTGGAGAAATTTGCCGGGGTGATCACTGCCCAGTCCAAGCGCCTGGGCCAATGGATGGACTGGGGACAGGATTATTTCACCCACACGGATCAGAATATCCAGGGAATCTGGTATTTTCTGCGCAAGTGCCATGAAAACGGCTGGCTGCGGCAGGAACACAAACCCATGCCATGGTGCCCCCGCTGCGGGACCTCTCTTTCCGAGCACGAAATGACCGGTTCTTATCGGCAGATGACCCATGATTCCGTTTTCTTTCAGCTGCCGGTGGCCGGGAAGGATTTCCGGATCCTCGTCTGGACAACGACTCCCTGGACCCTCTCGTCCAACGTCGCCCTGGCCGTCAATCCGGAGATTGATTATCTCATCGTGAAGGTCAAAAGCCAGGACGCGCCATTGGTGTTGGCCAAGCAGGCCGTGAAACGGCTGGGGGAGGACAAGCTGGAGGTCCTGGGCAGCCTCAGGGGCGCGGAACTGGTGGGCCTGGAATATGAAACCTGCTTCCCCGAACTGGACGCCCAGCAGGGCTTCACGCACCGGGTGGTGGCATGGGAAGACGTCTCCGCGGAAGAAGGCACCGGCGTGGTGCACATTGCGCCCGGTTGCGGCGCGGAGGACTTCCAGCTGGGTCTGCGGGAGAATTTGCCCCAGGTGATGCCGGTGGACGACCTGGGGATCTTCCTGCCGGGCTTCGGTTTCTTCTCCGGAAAAGACAGCAGCGCCATCGCCGAAGAGGTTTTTGGGGAACTGCGGCGGCGGGGCAAGCTCTATCAAGTCGAGCCGCATGAGCACAGTTATCCCGTTTGCTGGCGCTGCAAGACCCCGGTGATTTTCCGGCTGGTGCCCGCATGGTATATCACTGTCACGGACGGGCTGCGCGCCCGGCTGCTGCGCGCGGCGGAAAAAGTCAAGTGGGAGCCGGAGTCCGGGGGACGGCGGATGGCTGACTGGCTGAGCCACATGGGGGACTGGAACATCTCCCGCAAGCGGTACTATGGCCTGCCCCTGCCATTCTATCCTTGCCCCCATTGCGGAGAACTGACCGTTGTTGGCTCCAAAGAAGAACTGCTGCGCCTTTCGTCCTCCCCCGTGGCCGACGGCGCGCTGCCGGAACTGCACCGGCCCTGGATCGACGAAATCCGGATCGCCTGCCCCCGCTGCGGGGAGGCCGTTTCCCGGATTCCCGACACCGGGGACGTTTGGCTGGACGCCGGAATCGTCCCCTTCAGCACCCTGGGATACTTCACGGACCGCGCGGCTTGGGAGAAAAACTTTCCCGCCGAGTGGGTGACCGAAATGAACGAACAGGTCCGGCTGTGGTTTTATTCCATGCTGTTCATGAGCGTTGTGCTGGAAGACCGGCCGCCCTACGAACACGTCATGTGTTATTCGATGGTGGCGCGGGAGGACGGCGGAAAATTCTCCAAGACTGGTTACATGATTCAGTTTGACGAGGCGGCGGAGCAGATCGGTTCCGACGCGATCCGCTATCTCTTCGCCGGGAACCCCATCACCAACGACGTGCGGTTTGGCTTCGCGATGGGAGACGAGGCCCGGCGCAAGCTGCTGGGGTTCCGGAACATCTATACCTTCTTCGATACCTATGCATCCCTTGACCGCCCCGCGCTGGCGGGCTATTCTCCCGATCCGGCGGCTCTGCAGCCGATCGACCGCTGGCTGCTGCTGCGGACCAATGATTTCCTGGGCAAGGCCACCCGGTGGATGGACGAATACAAGTCCGCCGGGCTGGTGAAGGAGTTCGAGGAATTCATGGAGGATATTTCCAACTGGTACGTCCGCCTCAACCGCCGCCGCTTCTGGCGCAGCGAGAATAAGACCGACCAGCTTTCCGCTTATTACAGTCTTTATTTTGCGCTCAAGAGCGCCACCCAGGCAATGGCGCCCATCCTTCCCTTCCTGACCGAGACCATCTGGCAGAAACTCGTCCGCCGGACCGAGCCGGAGGAGGCTCTGTCGGTGCATCTGAGCGACTGGCCGCAGCCGCTGAAAGGGATCGCCGAAGACGGACTGCTGGAGCGGACCGCCTTGACCCGGGAAGTGATTGCCATCGCCCTGCGCCTACGCAACGAGCAGCAGCGTAAGGTCCGCCAGCCGCTGCCGGCCCTGTTTGTCTGCTGCGGGGAGGATGTCCGGAATCAGCTGCAAATGTTTGCGCAGCATATGCAGGACGAACTCAACGTCAAATCCTTGAAATTCATGGAAGATCCCTCCCAACTCCAGCAAACCGTCCCGGCGGTCAACTTCAAGCTGGCGGGCGCGGCGCTGAAATCCCAGGTCAATGCCTTCAAGGAGCACTTGGCCGGGCTTTCGGAGGAAGACGCCGCCGCGGTGGTCCGGCTGGTCGAAGCGGGCGGCGAAGTGGCCGTCCCAGGCTGGGCGGACCCGCTGGACGCCGGGCTGTTCCTGCTGCAAAACAAAGTCAGGCCAGGCATCGCCAGCACAGTGTTCCGCCCCGGCGGCTCCCATGAAGACGTCACCGTCGCGCTGGACACCACCGTTACGGAAGAACTGCGGCGGGAAGGTCTGGTGCGGGACGTGATTCGGCAGATCCAGACCATGCGCAAGGACGCGGGGTACGCCGTTGAGCAGCGTGTCCGCTTAGCGATTGCGGCGGACGGAACGCTGCGGGCCGCGCTGGAAGAAGCCAGCGGTCACCTGACGGCAGAGGTGCTGGCGGATGGTCTGACGGAGACCCTGGACGCGCCGGACCTGCGCCGGGAACTCGATATCGCCGGAGAGAAGATCATCATTCAAATTGCGAAGGCCAGCGAACCCCCTGCCGCTTACGATGAATGAGCGCAGTTCCAAAACAGAAAGGAAACAAATCATGACCGTGACAAAAGACAGCATCATTGGCGACGTCCTCGACGCCGACCGCGCCACCGCCCCCTATTTTCTGGAAATGGGCATGCACTGCCTGGGCTGTCCCGCCTCCCGGGGCGAGAGCATCCAGGAGGCCTGTGAAGTCCACGGGGTAGATGCGGACGAACTGGTTCAGCAGCTCAACGCGCACTTTGCCAAGGCCTGACGACTTGTCCCCCCGGCTGCGGATGACGGCGGCACTGGTGCCGCCGGGCTGTGCGCTGGCGGATATCGGCAGCGATCACGCGTACCTGCCCGCCTGGCTGGCGGCGCGGGGCGTGTGTTGTCATGTCATCGCCGCTGATGTTGGGGAGGGGCCCCTGCGCAACGCCGCGCAAACCCTGGCCAAGCTGGGGCTTGGGGACCGGGTGGAGCTCCGGCAGTCTGACGGGCTGGACGCCTTCGCGCCGGGGGAAGCAGACTGCTTCCTCTTCGCGGGAATGGGCGGGACGCTGATCGTCCGGCTGCTGGCGCGCGGGACGGCGCTGTTCCGCCCCGGTCTGACGATCGTCGCTCAGCCCATGAGCCGGGCGGCGGAACTGCGCGGCTGGCTGTGGAATCATGGATTTTCGATTGAAGAAGAACGCGCCTGCCAGGACGACAGGCGGGTGTATGGTGCGCTGCGGGCGGTCTATGACGGACAGGCGCGGCGCATTACGCCGGGGATGCCCTGGACGGGGCTGTTGCCGGCTTGCGGAGATCCGGCGGCTGTGGAGATTCTGCGCCGGACGGCGGTCCACCTGCGCACCCGCGCCGCCGCGCTGGAAGCGGACGGACGGGATCCCGCCGAAGCGGAGCGGCTGCGAGCGGCCCTGCAAGAATTGGAAAGCGAGATGACACGGCATGGCTACGGTACGTGACGTTTATGATTTTTTGGACAGCGTCGCCCCTTTTTCGGCGCAGATGAGCTTCGACAACAGCGGTTTGCAGGTCGGCGGCTGGAATTGGGAGGTCCGCGCGGCGGCAGTGGCGCTGGACGCGACGCCAGAGGTGATCGCCCAAGCGGCCCAGGCGGGCGCGGGGCTGCTGATCACCCATCACCCCGTCCTTTACCGCGCGCGGAAGCAGCTGCCGGACGGAGACCCGGCTTTTCAGCTGGCCCGGCTGGGAATTGCCTCCATCGCCTGCCATACCTCCCTGGACTGCGCGCCGGGCGGGGTAAACGATGTGCTGGCCGGCCGGCTGGGCCTGCGGGACGTGATCGTCCTCCCCACGGCGGAGGGCCCCGCGCCCTGCGTCCGGATCGGCACGGTTGCCGAGACCACGGCGGAGGGCCTGGCGCGGCTGGTGGGCGAGCGGTTGGGTGCGGCGGTGCGCTGCACGGACGGCGGCCAATCCATCACCCGGGTGGCTGTCTGCGGCGGGGAGGGGGGATCTTTCCTGCCGGAGATTCTGGGAAAAGCGGAGGCCTATGTCCTCGGCGACGCGGACTATCATGATTTTCTTGCGGCCCGGCAGGCGGGGCTGACGCTCGTCGCGGCGGGGCACTTTGAGACGGAAGTCCCGGTGGTGGAGGCCCTGTCGGCTCGCCTGCGGGAGAAATTCCCCCAAATTTCCTGGATCGCGATGCAAGAAACTTCCGGGATACGACACTGCTGACGCGGCATTCCACCGGAGAAGAAAGGAATACATCATGGCCTTGGACGGCATTTTTCTCCGCTGCCTCGCGGCGGAGCTGGCGCGAGACCTGACCGGCGCGCGGGTCGATAAGATTCACCAGCCTGCCCGGGAAGAACTTGTGTTGCATCTGCGGTCCCGGGAGGGCGCCCGGCGGCTGTTCCTTTGCGCCAATGCGGCCCGGCCCCGGGTCAACCTCCTGCGGCAGGCCGCGCCGGAGAATCCCGCCCAGCCCTCCATGTTCTGCATGCTCCTGCGAAAGCACTTGACGGGCTGCGCGCTGCGCGCTGTGCGGCAGGAAGGAATGGACAGAATCCTGTTTTTCGATTTCGCCGGGACCAACGAAATCGGGGAGCCGGCGGCACTCTCCCTCTGCGCGGAGTTCACGGGACGGCGGAGCAACTTGATTTTGCTCAAACAAATGGAAAACGAGCCCTTCGGGGTGATCTTGGACGCCTGCAAGCGGGTGGATTCCGACCAGAATCCGGCGCGGCCGGTCCTGCCGGGGTTTAGTTATGAGCTCCCGCCGCCGCAGAGCAAGCTGCGGCCCGACCGGCTGGACGGACGAAGCTGCCTGGCGGCGCTTCTGGAAAATCACGGAAGACAGGCGCTCTCCGAGGCCCTCTGGCAGGGGCTGGACGGCGTATCGCCGCTGGTGGGCCGGGAACTGACCTTCCGCTGTGCCCCGGCGGATCCGGAACTGGCGGCTCTGAGCGAATTCCAGCGGGATTTGCTGGCCCAGGAGCTGGACAGGCTGGGCACCGCCGCGCGGGAGGGACATGGGAAGCCGATCCTCCTGCGAAATGGGGAAGGTACGCCCGCTGATTTCTCTTATATGGAACTGACGCAGTGCGGCGGCACGCATATCCGCGAGGAAGCGGCGGATTTTTCTGCGCTGCTGGAGACTTTTTACGCCGAAAAGGACCGGGCGGAGCGGACGCGCCAGCGGACAGCGGAGTTGCTGCGGCAGCTGGCGACCAAGGCGGCCCGGACGGCCAAACGGCTGGAGGTTCAGCGGCAGGAACTGGCCGCCACGGAGGACCGGGAGCGGCTGCGGATCTGCGCGGAACTGATCCTGGCCAACCGGGCGCGGCTGGAGGCGGACCCCGCCGTCCGGGGCGCGGCGGCCTATGTCCTGGAAAACTACTATGACGGGGGCGCGCCGCTGCGCATCCCGGCGGACCCCGCCCTGGGTCCGGCGGCCAACGCGCAGCGGTACTACAAAGACTACCGGAGGGCGAAAACGGCCGGCCAGCTGCTGGGCGGACGGATTGCCCAGGGCGAAGAGGAGCTCATGTACCTCGAAAGCGTAACTGATTTGCTTCATCGGACGGAAAGCCAGGCGGAGGTGGAGGAACTGCGGGCAGAACTGGCGGAGCAGGGGATTCTGCGGAAGCGGACGGCGGCCCGGGGACAGAAGCGGGCCAAGGCTCTCCCGCCGCTGGAGTACCGCTCGACGGATGGATTTCGGATCCTCGTCGGGCGGAGCAACCGGCAGAACGACCAGCTCTCGCTGAAGATCGCCAAGGGCGGCGACCTCTGGTTCCACACGCAAAATATTCCCGGCAGCCATGTGATCCTGGCGGCAGAGGGGCGCGAGCCGACGCCCCGGGCGATGGAGGAAGCCGCCGTCCTCGCCGCCTGGCACAGCAAAGCCCGGGGAGGCAGCGGCGTCCCGGTGGACTATACCCCCGCCCGGCTGCTCAAAAAGCCGCCCGGCGCACCGCCCGGCAAGGTGATTTATCCGCACAACCAGACCATGACGGTCACGCCGCGGCAGGAATGGGTGGATCGTCTGGGGGCAGGACAGGGATAGCCGGGGAACAGTACAGTGATTTCTCAAAATATAACAGAACCAGAAGAACAAGGGGGAACAAAACATGGATGCGATTGACGCGAAAATTCTGCGGTGCCTCAGCCGCAACGCCCGGCAGAAGGCCTCCGGCATCAGCCAGGAAATCAATCTTTCTGTCTCTGCCGTTATCGAGCGGATTCACAAAATGGAGGACAGCGGGCTGATCGAGCGTTACACTACCGTGCTGAACCAGAAGAAGTTGGGGAACGATATTTCGGCCCTGATGGAACTGAGTCTGGAGCACCCAAAGCACTATGATGCGTTTGTAGAAAAAATCATGGGCATCCACAACGTCGTCGCCTGTCATTACCTTACGGGGGACTTCGATTTTATGCTGCAAATTGTCGCGAGTTCCTCCGAAGCGCTGGAGGTGCTCCACCGGCAGATCAAGAGCATGGAGGGCGTATCGTCCACGAGGACCCATTTCGTGCTTAAGACAGTAAAAGACGAAGCAACGCTGCTGCCGGAAGGGGCCTATTCGTGATGCGGCGGCGCTTGGCATGAATTGTGAATTCGAAAAAAAGCCGCCAGATGCTTGACATTTGGGCAGAGATATGGTTTAATGTTGTCGGAACTTTCGCAGCCGACCCGCTTTTCTGTATGGCGGAGCCGCGCTGCAAATAAAATGTTTGGAGGTTGTTTTTTATGTTTTGCCCGAAATGCGGAAACCAAGTGGACGACGGAGTCTTGACCTGCCCGAGCTGCGGAGAATACATCGGTTCGGAAGCGGCCGCCCCCAACGCGGCGCAGGCCCCGCAAACGCCCCCGCCGTATCAGCAGGCGCCCTACCAGCAGCAGCCCTATCAGCCGTATCCGCCCCAGCCGCAGCAGAATCCGGCGGATGTCCCCAACACCGGCCTGAATGTCCTCAGCTGCTTTTTCCCAATCATTGGTATCATTCTCTACTTCGTCTGGAAGGACCAGACGCCGCTGAAGGCGAAGAAGGTCCTGAAATGGGGACTGATCGGTCTTGGCGTTATCGTTGGGCTGTGGATTCTCTTTGCGATTATCTCGGCGGTTCTTGCGGCAACGGCGAGCTATTATTAAGGCATGCGGAAACTCAAAAAGGGAGAATTTTGGCGGGCGCTCTTCTACTGCCACCGGATGCCGGAGCGCTCGTTTTTCTTCCGGGGACATCAATTCCCGCTTTGCGCGCGCTGCACGGGAATCGTCGTTGGTTATGCCGCCGGGATCCCTCTTCTGGCGCTGCTGCCCCGGATCCCCTTTTGGATCACCTTGCTGATGGCTGTGCCGATGATCATCGACGGCATTGCGCAGAATAAATATGGCAAGCTGAGCAATAATCCCCGGCGGTTCATCACGGGCGTCCTTTGGGGCGTGAGCGCGGTGGAACTGCTGGGGTGGTATGTGCATTTCGATTTCTGGGCGGCGCATAAGTTCCTGAACTGGCTGGTGGACCTCGGCGCGCTGCCGGAACTGTTCCGAAAATAGGATGGGAGGGTATCAGTATGTTTTGCCCGAAATGTGGAAGTCAAATCGCGGACGGATCCCTGACGTGCCCCGGCTGCGGGGAATACATTGGCTCCCAGCCGGCCCCGCAGGATCCGGCTGACCCGGCGATGATCCCTCCCGCGCAGCCGCCTCAGTATTATCAGCCGCAAGGGGCGTATCCGCAATATCCGCAGCCGCCCTATCCGCAGGCAGGTTACCAGCCGTACGCGCCCTATCCTCAGCAGCCGTACGGTGCGGCGGCGGGCGATGGCGCCGCGACGGCGTCTATTGTCTGCGGGGCCATCGGCATCTTTGTCTTCGGCCTGATTTTGGGCATCATCGCCATCGTGCAGGGAAACAAGGCAAAATCTCTGGGTTACCGGGGCGGCAAGGCCACCGCTGGCATTGTGCTCGGTGTGCTTGATCTGATCGGCTGGGCGGTGATCATCATCGCCATGATTGCCGGTGCGCTCGTAAATCTGTAATGCGGTCCGCGAAGGAGGAGAATATTGATGTTTTGTTCTAAATGCGGCAAGGAAATGGCGGATGACGCGGCGCTGTGCCCGTTTTGCGGCGCGAACCTCGGGGCGGCCCCCGGGCAGGCGCAGCAGGTCCCTCCGCCCTACACCCAAGTCCCTCCGCCTTACAATTATCAGACGGCGCCGCCGTACCAGGCGCCGTACTATCAGCAGCAGTCCCCGCCGCCGGAACCGGACGTTCCGAACACCGGCATGAATGTTCTGAGCTGCTTTTTCCCGATCGTTGGAATTATCTTCTATTTTGTTTGGAAAGACCAGACGCCGCTGAAGGCAAAGGCATTGCTAAAGTGGGCGATTGCCGGGCTGGTCATTTCCTTCGCTGTGGCGGCTGTGACCATCGTGCTGTCTATCGTGCTTCCGCTGGTGCTCTTTGGTGCGGTGTATGATTCTGGATCTTATGATTACGATACGTTTATGAGCGCCATGGCGTTGCTGCGGTAATTTTGTCGAAATCAAACAGCCTGTTTCCTTCCGGAAGCGGGCTATGGTTATTTTAGCGCAGAAAGGGGCATTGGTATGCGGCGAAGTGACCGGGAGGTAGCGGATTTCCGGGAAATTCTGGACATCCTCCGCCGGGCGGATACCATCCATTTGGGCCTGCGCGGGGAGGAGTATCCCTATGTCGTCCCGCTGTCCTTTGGATTCGAAGTGGCGGACGGCAAAATTGTGATTTATTTCCATGGCGCGCAGGAAGGGCTGAAGCACGAATTGCTGGCAGCAAACTCCGCCGTTTGCGTCGAGGCGAGCCTGTTTCATGGGTACCGGGAGGTCCCCGGCAGCGTGACAGCGGAGTATGAAGCAGTCATCGGCTTCGGTCAGGCGGGCCGGGTGACAGGGAGTGAAGCGGCCCGGGGACTGGATTTGCTGTTGGAGCATTGCGGGTATGCGGGGTTTGCCTACGACCTCGCGGCGCTGGAGATGACGGCGGTATATAAAATCACGCTGACGCGATGGTCCGGAAAGCGACAATTTGTTCGGAAATAGCACGAAAAAGCGACAAGGAAATCTCCTTGCCGCTTATTTTTTCGGATAGACAGACGACAAGTAAAAGAGCTTGTCGGATGGCTGGCCGACCAATGGGAACGCCGCTGTCCCTTACTTTTTTCCGTTCCAGAAGGCCAGAACCTTCCGCGCCGCGGCCATGCTCACCCGCCACCAAACCGGTTCCATTGTCTTTTGGACCTCCGAGAGCTTTTCCCGGATGGGGATGGCCTGGGGGCAGTGGGATTCGCATTTGCCGCAGCGGACGCACTGCCCGGCATTGCCCCGGTGGACGGAAAAAGACCCGGTGCTGGTGTTGTACTGCTGCCGTCCGGTCTTGCGGTCAATGGCGTAAAAGGCGTTGTAAGCGGAGAAGCAGGCAGGGATATTGACGTGCTTAGGGCAGGGGAGGCAGTAGCCGCAGCCGGTGCAGGGAACTTTAGTACTGGCCCGGAGGATCTCCGCGACTTTGGCGTAGGCTGCGCGTTCCGGGTCGGTGAGCAGGCCGGCAGCGGCCGTTTCGGCGGTACGGAGGTTTTCCGTCACCTGGTCGAGATGCCCCATGCCGGAGAGGACGACCGTCACTTCCGGCTGATCCCAGAGCCAGCGAAAGCCCCAGGCGGCGGGGGAACGCTCCGGAGCAACCGCGCGGAACGCCGCCCGCGCTTGTTCAGGCAGCCCGTCCGCCAGGCGTCCGCCCAGCAAAGGTTCCATAATCATCACGGGCAAGCCTTTGGCCGCCGCGGCCCGGAGGCCGGCTTTGCCCGCCTGGTAATTTTCGTCACTGTAATTATACTGGATCATACAGCAGTCCCAGTCCCAGGCATCCAGCAGGGCAAGGAAGTCGGCTTGCCGTCCGTGAAACGAGAAGCCGAACTGGCGGATTTGCCCGCTGGCCTTTTTCTGCAGGATCCAGTCCTCCAATCCCCAGCCGCGCAGCTTCTCGAGGGTCGGGACGTCGGTGAGCATATGCAGCAGATAGTAGTCGATGTGATCGGTGCGCAGGCGCTCCAGCTCCCGGGAGAAGTATTTCTCGAAGTCCGCGCCGGAGCGCAGCAAGAACAGGGGCAGTTTGGTGGCAAGGTAAACCTCGTCCCGCCGGCCCAGGTCCGCCAGAATCCGGCCAAAGGTTTCCTCGCTGCCGGGATACATATAGGCGGTGTCGATGTAGTTGACACCGCCGTCCAAGGCGGTTTGCATCATACGTTTCGCGCTTTCGTAATCCTTGGGCAGGCGCATGCCGCCTTCCCCCAGGACAGAAAGCCGGTTGCCGCTGCGGGGATCGGTACGATATTGCATCTGTAATGTTCCTTTCTATTTTTCCGTTTGTGGAAGTGTGTGGAAGTCAGAGGAAAAATGACAAAAAATATCTTATGCCGCGTGACAAAAATCCCTTTACAAAAACAGACAATTCATGGTATACTAAGAACATCTCCGCGGCGGGCCAGGCGCGCGGGCGTTCCGCGAAGATTCAGACAAACCAGAAAAAGAGAGGGAGAAACAACATGAAAATTGAATACGTTACGCAACAGCCGCCGCCGGAGGGATCACAGCAAAAACTCACGGTAGTATTCATTGATTACGAATCACTGTACCTGAGCTTTTTGAATCAGTTCGCCACACCGCCGGACCTGTATCAGATCATTGAAGACGTCAAACGTCATGGGCGGGTACTCAAAATCAAGGTGTTTGGAGATTTCACCAAAGAAGAAATTCATCAGGAACGCAACCGGATCCGGACCGTTACCAGCGACATCATCGACTGCGGCAACGAAGGCATGGTCTTCAAAAAGGATTTTACCGATTTCATCATGCTGGACCATATGTATCAGGAAATTATTCAGAACCCGGTGGCGGAGCAGTTCATTCTTTTTACTGGCGACGGACATTTCGCGTCGATTGCCACCTTCCTGAAGACCTTTATGGACAA
Organism: Oscillospiraceae bacterium; assembly: GCA_031268095.1. Lineage (GTDB taxonomy): Bacteria > Bacillota > Clostridia > Oscillospirales > Acutalibacteraceae > WRMQ01. The sequence continues at coordinate 20,333 of JAIRXU010000045.1, forward strand.
AACCGTCGGGGTGTATGGCGTGACAGGAACCATGAGCCGCCAGCTGCGGGACTGCGCCAGCTGGTATAAGATGCTTCGGGTTCTTGACGAGGAGGACGATTTCTACCGGCGGAACCTCGTCCGCAACTTCCGCGCCATCCGGGACCGGGGGACGCTCCCGACCTTTTTGCGGACAATCGAGCACACTGCCCGGGCCTATGGCGGCAATCAGAACAAATACGAACTGATCCTGCGGGAGATGATCAACGCCGGCTACATCCGCCAGGAGCGCTGCACAGCGATTGCTGGGAAGGAGTTCACGATGCTCGTCCCGGATTGGGAGAAAATCGAGAGCGACCTGGAACCGGAACCGCCGATATCCGCCAATATGACAACATAACCCGCGCCGCCGCCGGAACGAACGCCCGGCGGCTTTTTTTGTTGGCTCAGAGGTACTGCACCGACAGCGCAAAGAGCGCCTGGGCGGTATAGTAAGGGAACAGGACCAGGTAAGAGAACAGCGGCGCGCGGCGCTTGACCTCAGCCGAGCCGAAGCGGCGCAGGAACAGGCAGGTATCCGAAAACGCGAAGAGAACGCCGGGCACGGCCATCAGTTTTCCCAGGCTGCCGCCCCCCAAAGCCAGGTTGAGGGTTCCCACGACCATCGCGCTGAGCACCAGACCATAAAGCAGCAGCGGCGCTGTATTTTTGCCCAAATGCCAGCGCTTTGTCGCGTCCAGGGCAACGAACGTCAGCGGGATCAGCAGCAGCAGCGGCAGCAGCTGCCGGCGGAGCGGAGCGGCTGTCAGGAAAATATAGGTATACAGGACATGACCGAAGAAAAACGGCGCGCCGCCCAGAAGGAACAGGAAGGATTGCAGGTCCTTGCGGACGAAGTAGTCCAGCCCCAGGATGATATCTCCGACGAAGCCGAGCAGCAGCGCGCCCAGCAGCAGCGCGACGGGAATGGTCATATCTCCCCGCAGGGACGCCGCGGTGAGCCCCGTGCCCAGGAAGAGCAGGGAGGCGGTCATTTTGCAGACGAACCGGGCCCGCAGCATCCGGCGGTTGCGGACATAGGCGGTGACCAGCGAGAAAACGACGCACAGCCCGACCAAGGTATACAGCAGAATGGTCATGAAATCAATTCCTTCCGTCTTGCGGCGACGAACCAAAGATGCCCCTCGGAAATCATAGCGGGAAACAGGGGATAAACCGGCCGGGAAGGCGGCGGTAAAACTAGTGTTGCGGGAAAGCGGAGGGTTATACCCTCATTTTCCGGAAGAAGTTTATACGCTCAGCAGCCCCGCGTCCAGGACAAACTGACTGCCGGTGGCGTAGCGGGCCCTGTCGCTGGCCAAATAGAGGACCAGCTGGGCCACGTCCTCCGGTTCAATCCAGGGGACCGGCTGGAGGTTCCCTGCGGAGGCCTCGGCGATTTCGGTGGGGGTCTTGCCCTCCAGGGCCGCCAGGCCGTCGTTCATGGGGGTATTGACGCCGGTGGGATGGATGCTGACCACGCGGATGTTCCAGGGGGCCAGTTCAATGGCCCAGGCTTTCGTCAGGCCTGTCAGGCCCCACTTGGACGCGACGTAATGCGACAGCCGCCGTCCGCCCCGCAGGCCCATCACGCTGGAGTTATTGATAATCACGCCGCTCTTCTGCTCTTTGAGGTGCGGAATCACCCGCCGGGCGACGTTGAAGGGCCCCTTGAGGTTGATATCAATCATGGCGTCCCATTCCTCGTCGGTCATGCGGTCGGCCTCGGCGTAAGCGCAGATGCCCGCGTTGTTGAAGAGGATATCGATCTTGCCGAAGGCGGCAACTGCGGCCTCCACCGCCGCTGTTACGGCCGCGTCGTCCCGCACGTCGCCGACCGCTGCCAGACAGCGCCCGCCCAGGGCCTCGATCTCCGCCCGGAGGGATTCCAGTTCCGCGTCCGCCGCCTGAGAATAGGCAGGGTACGCAATTTTGACGCCGACGTCGAAAGCGACGACGGCCGCCCCCTCCTTGGCCAGGGCCAGGGCTGTTTCGCGCCCCTGTCCCCGGGCCGCGCCGGTAATCAAGGCGACTTTGTTGGTGAAATCTGGCATGATGATCCTCCTATTTTAATTCTCGGGTCTTGCCGCAGACGCGGCAGGTTTCATGGTCGTCTGGTTCTTCCCCAGCAACATAGCTTACTTCCTCACAATACAAATAGGACTCGGAAGTGGAAAGTCCGCCTTCATAGATGTAGTGCATGCCCCGATACCATTGGTGCCCCTCGTCCCGTACACGACCGCAGCGCTTGCATTTGCAGCCGTCCCAGTCGTGGCTTTCGTGCGTTTCGGGGTTCGCCTTGCCGCAGTCGGCGCAGTAGCAGCCATCGAATTTGGTGTGTTCGCAGCGCATGGCGGTTCGCGCAGCGCCTTTTCTGAAGATCAAGTGGAGCAATTGGGTGAACGCGAACCATGTCACAATGAAAACGCCTATGCCGGGGAAAAACGCTATGTCGTCGGGAAATATCTCCCATTCCGAACAAAGAGACCAAGCAATAAGGCCCATGGGGAGCCCTAAAAGACCGCCGAGGAAAAAACTGAGCCATGGTCCATCGGAATTTTCCGCGCCGCAGTGCGGGCAGCGGGTGAGACTGGCGGCGTACCTGCTCCCGCAGGAGCAATGAGAGTAGTTGCCCATGATGTTGTTCACTCCCTCTTTTTCGTGTTCCGGTATTCATACAGCACTTCGTCCAGCGGAACCTTGGCGACGGTGTTGAAGAGGTTGGTGGCGGCCATGATGCCGGCAAAAGAGAAGAGCAGGACAATCTGCTCGTCGGAATAGCGCCGCCGCAGCTCGTCGTAAATGGCGGGGTTGATGTGGTGGGGATCTTCCGCGATCGAAAATCCCAGGTCCATCAGCAGTTCTTCTTCTGGACTGAGGACGGGATGGTCCGGGTCGTCCCCCGCGTCGATGAGGATCTTGCGGAAGAAGGTGCCGCACACCAGGCAGCGGTTGCCGCTGGAGATGGCGTAAGCATACAGCGACACCGCCCGGGAGCCTAGGAATTCCTTCAGCAGGTCCGCCAGAGGATACCACTCCATATAGACGTCAAAGGCCTTGACGCTGTGGAGCAGGGTGCGCTTCATGTTGGTGATGCGGCCATGCGCCGCGATCTGCGCGTCGTACCGGGCGCGGACCTCGGCGGAAGCGGCGTCGTACTCGGTCATGGGGATTGAAAAGTCCATGCGGGTTCCTCCCTTTGCATTGGCGATAGGATACCTATAGTTTAATACGGGCGGCGCGGGAAGTCAAGAGAAATGGAAGAAAAAACAAGGAAAGGAGAGGAATGGGAGATTCTTCTGGGGGACTTTTCTCTTGCGTCCGGGCGGCAGATATGGTACAATGGAAAAAACAAGTGAAGAAGGGCGGAGAAACAATGAAACGTCATATGCGGCGCGGCGCTTGTGTGCTGCTGGCTTTTGCGCTGTTTTTCGGGGGGCTGCGGGGCTTCGCGGCGGCGGCGCAGGAGGAACACTGCGGACATACGCCCGTGATCCTGGTGTCGGGCTTCGGCGCGGTGCGGATGGTCAGCGGGGAAGGATATTCCTTCTTGCCCACAGGGGACCAGATCACGGGTTTCCTGAAAGACCACGGTCCGGATCTGCTGCAGGGCGCGGCGCTGACGGATCTCCTGGTCAAGGCGGTGGAAGAAATGGTCGGTCCGCTGGCCATGCGCCCGGACGGAACGCCCGAAACGGACGTGCATCCCGTTGTTTCCGGCGCGGCGCATACCTCCCTGGCGGCGTTCCGGGCGGCGGGGCAGGAAGGGGAAATTCCCTATGCCAGCTCCCAGTTCCTGGACATGCAGATGCTGGCGGACGAAATCGGCGCGGATCATGTATTTAATTTTATGTTTGATTACCGCAAGAGCAGTCTGGATCTGGCGGAGGAATTCCGGCAGTATGTGGACGACGTCCTGCGCCTGACGGGGCACAGCAGGGTCAGCGTCTATGCCATCAGCCAGGGGGCCATGCTGGTCGGGGAATATTTATATGAACACGGCGGCGGGAAGATCGCTGCCGCTGTATTCGATACGCCCATGCTCCAGGGCAGCGACCTGGTGACCGACGTGCTTACAGATCCCATCCAGCTGAATTTTTCCCTGATCCTGCGCATCGCCTCGGCCATCGCCCACACGGAACTGAAGCTGGAGCGCCTGGGCGGGCTGCTTCCGGCGGAATCGCTGGATTCCGCAATATCCTGGGGCGCGGCGGAACTGGTGCTGCCGAAGATCATCTATGCGCCGGCGCTCTGGGACTCCCTCCCGGCGGAGCGTCAGGCGGAGATGCGGGCCCGCTGGCTGAGCGACCCGGCCTGCGCGCCGCTGAAGGAGAAGATCCGGCGGATGCAGGAAGCGTTCCCCGCCCATGTTACGGAGACCTTCGAGCGGGCAACGGCGGACGGCGCGGAAATTTCCATCGTCGCCTGCGCCGGGGTGCCGCTGGCCACGGGAACGCGGGACAATTCTGACGGCATCGTCAACCTCAAGTATGCCTGCGGGGCCGTCAGCGCGCCCTTCGGCGAAACCTTCCCGGCGGATTACGTCCAGCGAAAAGATATCGGGCGCTATGCCGTTTCTCCGGACCGGACCATGGATCTGTCCGTTGGCTTCTGGCCTCAGCGGACCTGGATTATCAACCGCCATGTTCACGGGCAGGTGGAATGGAATCCCCGTTCTCTGGCGCTGATTCTGGACCTGCTCACCGGCGCGGATATCCCCGACGCCTGGTCCTCCTGGGAGTATCCCCAGTTTATGGAATGCGACTCTCCGACGGCGGAGCTTTCCGCCCGTTTTTCCTGCACCAACAGCGCCTTCCTTCCCGCGGAGGGCGGCGCGTTCTTGGGAAATACCCTGATTGTTGAAAACCCCTCGAAGGAGGTGTTTGTCAGCGTACGCGGCGTCCGTTTCGCGGATGGTTCCCTGACGGTCTGCGCGCCGCCGTTTGTGCTGGCTCCCGGCCAGTCGGTTGCCCTGGCGGTCCGGGGCGCGGTTCCCGCCGGCGCGGCGGCGGACACGCTGGAGATCTCCTACCGCCGTCTGCTGCGGCTCTCTCCGGCGGAAACGCTGCGGACCGGCGTGACGCTGACGCCGGACGCCCCCGGCGCGGTCCGGAAGGAAGCGCCGCACCCGGGCTTTTCTTGCTCGCTGGCGCTGGGCTACCTGACGGCGCTGCTGCGGGGGACGCTGCGGGCGCTGTTCGGCGGAATATTTCCGGCAAGGATTGCAATATTTGGTTGACAGAAGGCGGCAATATCGGATATAATATTGGATAGGTAAGGAGGCGTATAGCTATGGGCAGAAGCGGCGGCGGTGGAGGAGGACATTCCGGGGGCGGTGGCTTTTCCGGCGGTGGGCGCTCCGGGGGCGGCGGGTTTTCGTCGGGCGGACGGTCCCATCCTTCCGGCGGGCGGTCCGGCGGCGGGAGCTCCGGCGGCTGGGGCGGCGGAAACTCTGGCGGCGGGCATCATCCCGGCGGACCTCATCCCGGCGGGTACGGTCCGCCTCCGGTCTACCCCGGTGGCTGGGGGTACGGCGGCGGCTGGGGCCCCAGGTATCATCGGCGGCGGTACTATAGCGGCGGCGCGGGCTTTGGCTGCGTCGGGGCAGTGGTGGCGGCGGTGGCAGCGGTGGCGGTTATCGTTGTGCTGCTGGTGTTTACCCAGACTGCGACGAGGCCCGGGATACTGTCCGGCGACGCGTCGGGGGTGACGGCGTCCACCATCCGGCGGGAGAAGCTGGATCCCTCCCTCGGCCAAGAAACCGCTTGGTACCAGGACGACAACACCGGTGCGGACGCCTGGTTCTCCAAGCCCGGCGAGGTCGAGAATGGGCTGAAGTATTACTTCGACAAAACCGGTGTGCGCCCCTATTTGCTGATCAACGACCAGACGAAGTCCGCCGAGGTGATGGCGATGACCGACGCGGAGCGGTTCGCCTATGTCCAGGAACGGTATGACGAGTTGTTCCGGGACGACGCGCACGCTTTATTCGTGATCTCCGACAACGGCGAGGGCGACTGGCGGTACGACGACTACATCGGCGCGCAGGCGAAGGTTGTCGTCGATCAGGAAGCTGTTGGTATCCTCTACGACTACCTGGATTACTACTGGGGGACGGACAGCGACGAGGAAACCCTATTTTCCGAATCCTTCCGTAAAGCGGCGGACCGGATGATGAGTGACCCGTCGGCAAAAGTCAGTCCCTGGATTGTGCTCACGGTGGTGGCGGGGGTGATCATCCTTGCGGCGATTCTCTTCGGCTACCTCAAGAAGCGCAAACAGCAGAAGCTGAAGGAAATGGAACTGACGAGGAACATCCTGGAAACGCCGATCGATCAGATCCCCCCACGGGAATAATGGCAGCCAAACCGCACAATAAATAGAATAAAGGAGGAAACAGCATGGGTATTTTATCACGGGCCAACGATATTCTGAAGTCGAACATCAACGCGCTGCTGGATAAAGCGGAGGATCCGGAGAAGCTGGTCAACCAGTACCTGCTCAATGCCAGATCCGACCTGGCCAAGGTGAAGAGTGAAACGGCGGGCGTGATCGCGGAAGAGACACGGGCCAAGAAGGTCCTCGACGCCAACAACGACAATATTGCGCGGTATGAGGCCTTGGCGGCTAAAGCGCTGCTGGCGGGCGAAGAGGCGGACGCGCTGCGGTTCCTCGCTGAGCAAACCAAATACGAGCAGGGAGGCAAGGCCCTGCTGGACACGTACAACCTCGCCGCCGCCAACGCCGCCAAAATGCGGGAACTGTATAACAAATTGGTGGCCGACATCGGTACGCTGGAGAGCAAACGCGCCGAGATCGCCGCGAAGGCCTCTGTGGCCCGGGCGCAGGACCGCATCAATCAAGTTGGCGCGAATGCCGGCCATTACGCCAGCGTCCTGAGCAAGTTCGAGGAACTGGAACGCAAGGCGGACCACAAACTGGACAGGGCAATGGCGGAAGCGGAACTCAATCAGTTGCCCCAAAACGAAATCGCCGCGCTGGAGCAGAAATACAGCATCGCCGATCAGTCGGCGGAAGAAAAACTGGCGGCGCTGAAGGCGAAATTACAGCTGGGCTAATCTGAAAAAGTCAACCCGGACAAGCACCGTCCGCGAACGCTGCGGAGGCTGTGCCGGGTTTTCCCTTTTGTTGCGCGCGCCGGATTTTCATCAAAAATAGACCTTGTGTATGGAGGATTTTCACATGACTTGGAAATGGAAGAATGTTATTGCCGCCCTCTTGACCGTCCTGCTCCTGCTGCCGCCGCTGGGAGGCGCGGGACAAGCTGCCGCCCTTGCCGCGCCGCCCATGGAAGCGGCTGTCATCGAACCGGCGGAGATCGAACCGGAGAGCAACCCGGATTACCTGCGCTGGCTGGCAGGGGAGGAGTTCGGCGGGGTTGTCCCCGAACGGTACTTATATACCATCGATCCGCCGCAGACGCGCCCGCTGCAGCCCAACGCGGAATCTTACGCTTCGCTTTATGACCCGCGCCCCGGCAGGCAGGACGCGGCCACCGGCGCGCTGACGCCGGTGAAGAACCAGGGCAGCCTTGGCACTTGCTGGGCCTTTGCGTCAACGGCGATTGTGGAGGCCCGCGCCAAGAAGACCACGGGGGAGACGCTGGATCTTTCGGAGCAGCACCTGCGCTACGCCACCAGCACGGACGGCGGAAACAGCTACGGCTTTGCCTATCAGACCTACGTCACCGGCGGCAACGGAACCTATTCCTCGGCCTATTACACCCGGCAGCCGATGTCCGGCCCCGTGCTGGAAAGCGACATGCCCTATACCACGTCCGCGGCGGCGCCGGCACCGTCCGAATACAGCGGAAAAGCCCGCAAGGGGCTCGTTACGCAGATGACGGCGATTCCGGACCTGGCCGGGTCCCTGACGCCCGGCAGCGATGTGTCCGGCACGTACAAGGCCATGATCAAGCGGGCGGTGCTGCAAAACGGCGCGGCAATGATCAGCTATTACAGCGACCAGACAACCGCGACCAACGGCAGCGGCGACGGCTACTACCGGAGTTTGCCCGACGGATCGAAGAGTTATTATTATCCTGCCGGGACCGCCACCAATCATGCGGTGACCGTCGTTGGCTGGAACGACGCCTATCCTGCCGCGAACTTCACGCAGGCGGCGCCGGGGAACGGCGCCTGGCTGGTCAAGAACAGCTGGGGCACCGGCTGGGGCGAGGAAGGCTACTTCTGGATGTCTTATTATACCCCGGTTTCCCAGGGCTGGATGGTTTCCGGCTACGACGCCGACTTCACCGGTCAGATCTACGATTACAGCCCCATGGGCTGCAACTACGCCACCGGCACCACCGACGGGACCGTCTACGCCGCCAATATTTTTGACTGCACCGACGCGGGGGCCAGCCTGAAGAAAGTCAGCATTTACAACTACAATGCCAATGCGGCTTACAGCGTCTATGTCGCGGTCCGCGGCACGGCGGAAACCTCTGACCGAAGTCTGCTTTCTGCGGCCACGCAGAGCAGCCCCGTGGCCACCGGCAGTTTTGCGGAACGGGGCTACTATACAATTGACGTCGGGAACATTGCCCTGGGAGCGGGAACTTCCTTTGCGGTAATGATCAAATCAGTGGCGGCCGCTGGCGAATCCGCCGCTTATGTCCCCTGGGAGCGCGCGGACGGCAGCGTCGCTTCTGCAGGGCAAAGCTACTATTCCTATGCCTCGGACGCGGGCAGTTGGGAGACCTCGGCAGACAGGAACATCCCCATTCGGGCGATTGTTTCCGGCGGACCGGGGTATACCGACCGGCCCCGGGCCGCCCATCCGGAAGAGGCAGCCATCACGTCCGTCGAACCGACGGGGACGCTGACGGCGCTGACGGGCGGGAGCCTGGTGATCCGTTTCAACAGTACGGTGACAGCCGTTGCCGGCAAAAAGATCACGGTTTTTGCCGTGCCCAAGAGCATCGCCTATGACCAGGACGGCAACGCCGTTTCGTCCGGCAGCGGCAGCGGCTACGCCTTCACGTATGAAATTCCCGCCGGGGCCGCGATCATCAGCGGCACGGGCGCGGCCTGCAAGGCGACGGTTCCGTTTACAGCCTTCCTAAACGGTTCTCTGACGCTGGCCTCCTTCGCGGCCAATTTGTCCTATGACAGTTACCGCTGCTATTCTGTCTTTTTGGAGCCGACGGCATTCCAGGGCGCCGCGGGAGAGAGCCTGAACCTATCCTCCGGCACCTACCTATCCGGCCCCATCCGCTACGAAATCGGCGAGCCCTTCTTTTCCCAAAGTCTGACCGCGCCGACGGTGACTTCCGTGACCCCGGCCAACGGGACAGTGGATGTCGCGCCGAGCGGAAGCATCACCGTTAGCTTCAGCAAGCAGATGAACAAAAAGGCCGGGACGGTGACGCTTAGCCCGGGGAATGTTGCCCTGACGGGCGGCGCTTGGTCCGCCGACGGAAAAACCTATAGCGGAAATTACAGCGGCCTGGCCGGAGACACCCGGTATACAATCGAGATGGCAGGCTTCCTGGCAGCGGACGACAAATCGGCCGCCGCGAACAGCGCCAACGCCTTTACGACACGGACGACGAATTACGAGGTGCTATTTGCGTATCAAGGCGCGACGGGGGGCAACGGGACCGAGCGCAAGACCGTCACCAACGGCCAGCCCTATGGCGCGCTGCCGGAGCCGACCAGGGGCAGCGGCTGGGCCTTCGGCGGCTGGTATACGGCGCAGAACGGCGGCGGAGACCGGATCACGGCGAACAGCATCGTCAGTCTGACGGCGAACCAGACGCTCTACGCGCACTGGACAACGGTCCCCGGAACTGTCCTATTCCAAAGCCAGGGGGGGGACGCTGTCCCGTCCCGGCAATACACGGTTGGCGACCTCTTCGGCCCCTTGCCGACGCCGCAGCGGGAAGGGGACTACGCCTTCCTGGGCTGGTTCACGACGCCCACCGGCGGCAGGCAGGTCACGGCCAGCGACGTCGTCAGCGAGCCGCTCCAGACACTCTACGCGCATTGGAAACAGGGGACGCCGCCGCCCGTGGATCCCCCGGTAGACCCGCCAACGGTGCCGCCGATCGCCGCTGTCACCCTTGCACCGCGCCAGACGGCGAAGCTGAGCGCCCTGGCGTTCGACGGCGCGCAGCCGGTCAGCTGGCAGAGCGTGAACCTCTCCGCCGCAAGCCTCGGCGCGGACGGGACGATCCTCGCCAAAGCACCCGGCACAGCCCGCTTTTTGGTAACGCTTTCGGACGGCAGCACGGGAGACGTTATGGTCACGGTAAAATATACCTTCGCGCAGTGGATGGCGATTTTCTTCTTCTTCGGATTTTTGTGGCTCCCGATCCGATAGGCAGCGACACAACAAAGTCCCGGGGCCGTCAAGCTCCGGGGACTTCCAGTCGTTATAGCGAGATTTCCAAAAACAGCCGGACGCCCGCCGCGTCGGTCTCCCAGCGGAATTGCCAGCCCAGTCGAACCGCCAGCGTATGCACCACGGAGAAGCCGTAGTCTTCCCTGGCGGCGGCGGGGTCGCCTTCCTGCGGCAGCGAACGTTCACCCAGCACCGGCAGCAGCGGCGGCGCACTTTCCCGGCGACCCTCTGTTCGCAGCGACAGGAGCAGCTGCCGCTTCATTCGGGTCAGCCCCAGATGCAGGCAGCGTCCGCGCGGAGAGCAGCGCAGCGCGCAGGTCAGCAGCTCCTCCAGCAGAAACAGCAGCGCCTCCCGCGGCGCGGCGAGCGGAACGGGCGAGTCTGGCCGGACCCGCCGCAACTGCACCCCCGCGAAGAGAAATTCCCGGCGCAACTGGTTCAGAACGGTATTCAGCGCCGCGCCCAGTTCCAGCGGCTCCGGCGGTCCCAGCGGTGGCAGCTCCTCCAGCCGCAGCGCCGCCCGGGCGTATTGGACCGTTGCCCGCAGCCGTGCCGTCTTTTGCGCCAGTTCCGCCAGCCGCTCCGGGTGCCGGGAGAGTTCCTCCGCCTCCAATAGATGGTCGTTCAGCAGCGCCAGCAGTTCCTGCTGGAACGCGCGCTCGGTGGCAGCGTCCGGCGGCGCGCCGGTGGACGTCCTGGGCGGCGGGACCGGCGGAGACGATTCCGCCGGCGGCAATTTCGACGGTTTCTTCCTGGAAAACATGAAACGCACCCCCTCTGTAGGGTATCATACCACGGAATCGGGACCCCGTCAATGCTCCCGTTGACAAACCGGAAAAAATCTGCTATGATGGTCCATACGGGCGAAAAGTCTTGGCGGTCCCGCCGCAAAAGGGCTGTTTGGGCGGCCAATTGCACGGAAAGGGATTTGCTTTCCGGAACGGTGGAAAATCCGGTGGAAAGAAGGGAAAACTCCTTTCCTTCGACACGACATTTCCCGACAAGCCTTGAACCGTGGGCGTTTTACCATGCGAGGGGATCGCCAAAACGACAAGGAAAACAACTTTACAAGAGAAAAGGGCGATAGGGATGCAGAAATATCGTGCGATTCGGACAGGACGTCCCGGTCTTGTCATAACTGGCGTCGTCGTACTGATCCTGGCCGCGGTGGCAACCATCGGGATAACGACGACCCAGCAGGAGGGGCGGCTATGGCAATGGATAGCGATAGCGCCCGGCCGGATAATAGACGGCGTCACAGCCAACGGCCCGGTGACCGTCACGCAGCCCGTCCGGGAGCTGGAGATTCATTGGGTGTCCTGCAGCGTCACCATTCAACAGGCGGAGAGCGGCGACGCGCTCGGTTTCGAGGAAACCGCCAAGTCCCTGCCGGAGCGCGGTCGCCTGGTTTATGTCCAAAACGGCGACAAGCTAATCATTCATGCGTTCGCGGACCAGGCGAGCCAATGGTTTGCCGGCCGGTCGGCGAAGGCGCTGACGGTCCGCGTTCCCGCCGGCTGGGATCTTCGTCAGCTGAAGATCGACAGCGTCAGCGGAACGGTTCTGGTATCGAACCAAACGGCGGCGAAAGCGAGCGTTGACACCGTCTCTGGGGATGTCAAGCTGGTGAGCTTTACATGCGATGATTTGAGCGTCGATACCGTCAGCGGGAGACTTTCACTGCAAGGGAATGACAAGGAAATTACTTTCAACAGCATTTCGGGCAGCGCGGATCTGGCGCCCGGCGGCGGACTTCAAACCTTAAATGCTGACACGGTGAGCGGTAGCATCACCCTGGCGCTCCCCGCTGGCCGCGGATTCACCGCCGTCTGCTCGGCGGTCGGCGACGCGGCGGTTTCCACAGGCCCATTCGAAATCACCCAAAAAGACGGGAAGATGGTCCACGGCGACGGCGCGGCGAAACTGCGCATGGATACCGTCAGCGGACGGTTGCGGCTGGAAGCGGCGGAGGAGCCCGCAGAATAATTTTAGAGAATCATCGCGCAGGGGCTTGCTTTTTGCGGAGAAGCGCGGTATAATGGTATCATTCATTCGAACATTTGTGCAGAGAGGGATGGACGACATGGCAACGGATAAAAAGAAGGCGCTGGATACCGCGCTGGCGCAAATTGAGAAGACCTACGGCAAGGGATCAATTATGCGGCTGGGGCAAAATACGGGGATGCAGGTGGCCGCCATTTCCACCGGATCTTTGGCCCTGGACGCCGCAACCGGCATTGGGGGAATGCCCCGGGGGCGTATCATCGAGGTATATGGCCCGGAATCTTCCGGCAAGACGACGCTGGCGCTGCACGTTGTGGCGCAGGCGCAAAAGGCGGGGGGCGAAGCGGCTTTCATTGATGCGGAACATGCGCTGGACCCGGTCTACGCGGCGAACTTGGGGGTCGATATCGACTCATTGCTGGTCTCTCAGCCGGACAACGGCGAGCAGGCACTGGAAATTGCGGAAGCGCTGGTGCGTTCCGGCGCGCTGGATGTGGTGGTGGTGGACTCCGTCGCCGCGCTGGTGCCGCGGGCGGAAATTGAGGGCGAAATGGGGGATTCCCACGTCGGGCTGCACGCGCGGCTGATGTCCCAGGCGCTGCGCAAATTGGCCGGCGCAATCGCGAAATCCAACGCTATCCTGATTTTCATCAACCAGCTGCGGGAAAAGGTTGGCGTCGTTTATGGGAATCCCGAGGTCACGACGGGCGGCCGCGCGCTGAAGTTTTACGCGTCGATGCGCCTGGACGTGCGGAAAACGGAGCAGATCAAGGGCGCGGGGAATGAGTTTGTCGGCTCCCATACACGGGTAAAAATTGTAAAAAACAAGGTCGCGCCGCCATTCAAGGAGGCGGAGTTTGATATTTTGTATGGAAAAGGGATCTCCCGGGACGGGGAAATTCTGGACCTTGCCGTGAAACTCGAGATCATCCAGAAAAGCGGCGCTTGGTTCTCCTACGGTCCGGAGCGGCTGGGGCAGGGGCGCGATAACGTCCGGGAATTACTGGGACAAAATTCCGCGCTGCTGGACGAAATCGCGGGCAAAGTGCGGGACAATTTGTCGCGCCTCAATACCGGCCCGGCACCGAGAGGCAAGGCGGCCAAGGGGAAGGCGGCAGAACCGGATCCCGCGCCCGCGCCGGTCAGCCGCGCTGCGGCCAAAGCCCAGCTGGACATTGTGGTGGACGACGATGACGACGAAATCTGAACGGCAGGCGGTGCTGGACCGGGCGGCATTTCTCTTGGGCCGCCGGGATCACAGCACAGCGGAGCTGCGGCGGAAGCTGCTGCACCCCCGGTCGCCGAAGGTGCCGATTCCGGAAGAAGCCACCGTTGACGAAGCGCTGGAACGCTTGACTGACTTGGGATTGCTGGACGACGCCCGTTTTGCGCGGGAGTTGAGCCGAACGCTGACGGAGCGGAAGGGGATCAGCCCAGCGGTGCTCCGGTTTGAACTGCGCCGCCGGGGGCTGGAGGACGGCGTCGTGGAGGATGTTCTGACGGAAGCGGAAGAAATGGACCCCGTTGCGCGGATTGAAGAATTGCTGCAAACAAAATTTGCGCGCAAGGCTGCCGACGAGCGGGGCAGGCGGGCGGCGTTTGCGGCATTGCTGCGGCTAGGATACCGGCACACCGATATCCGCCGCGCCATGCGTGAGACGGGCTGGCCGCTGCCCGGCGAAGGAATGTAAAAAAATGGGTTGGGGAAGGAAGCGGATTGTTGCTGCATGGCAGCGCGGTTTTCAACATAATATGTAACGATAGGGGGAATGAGCATGGCGCTCAAGGTTGGGCTGATCTCGCTGGGCTGCCCGAAAAATCAGATCAACGCCGAACGCATGCTGGCGAGCCTGACAGCGGACGGCATCGAGGTGGTCGATTTCATTGACGGCGCGGACGCCATCATCGTCAATACCTGCGGCTTTATCGACGACGCCAAGCGGGAGGCCATCGAAAATATTTTGGACATGGTGGAGCTCAAGCGCCAGGGGGACGTCAAGACCATCCTGGTGACCGGCTGCCTGGCGGAAAGCTACCGGGAAGAGGTTCTGCGGGAGATCCCGGAGGTGGATGCGGTGCTGGGTCTGGGTGCGAACGCCGACATTGTCCGCTATGTCCGGGAGACGGTCGCCGGGGCGCGTCCCGCGGTCTTCCCGGCGCTGTGTGAATTGCCGTTGTCCGGGGAGCGGGTCCTCACCACGCCGGGCTATTGGGCTTACCTCCAGGTCGCCGACGGCTGCGACAACCGGTGTACCTACTGCAAGATTCCCGCCATCCGCGGTCCCTATCGCAGTCGGCCAATGGAAGAAATTGTGCGGGAGGCCCAGGATTTGGCCGAAGGCGGTGTGCGGGAATTGATCCTCGTCGCCCAGGACACCACCCGCTACGGTCTGGATCTTGCCGGTGAGCGGCAGCTGCCGACGTTGTTGCGGGCGCTGTGCGCCATTGAAAAGCTGCGCTGGATTCGGCTGCTGTACTGTTACCCGGATGAAGTGACCGACGAGCTGATGGATGTCTTGGCAGAGGAACCGAAGGTTGTAAAGTATATGGACTTACCAATGCAGCATGCCGATGACCGTATTCTAGCAGCCATGGGCCGCCGGGGGACGCAGGCGGAGCTGCGGGAGTGTATTGGCCGGCTGCGGGCGCGGGTGCCGAACATCGCCCTGCGCACGACGATGATCACCGGTTTCCCCGGCGAGGACGAGGCGGCATTCGAGACGCTGGCCGCATTTGTTCAGGAGATGAAATTTGACCGGCTGGGCTGCTTTGCGTTTTCCCCGCAGGAAGGGACGCCAGCCTTTGATCTTCCGGACCAGATAGACGCCGAAACGGCGCGGCGGCGCAGCGAAAATCTGATGGACCTGCAAGCGGAAATCCTGCGGAAAAAGAACGACCGGCAGATTGGCCGGATCCATACGGTTCTGGTGGAGGACTACGACGGCTACAGCGACACCTATACGGGCCGCAGTTCCATGGACGCGCCGGAGATCGATGGGACGGTGATTTTCACCTGCGGGTGGCCGCTGGAAACGGGTGATTTTGTGGAAGTAGAAATTTTGGGCGTAAAGGACTACGACTTGCTTGGCAGCGCAATGCCTTGATCCGGCGCGATTTTTCAAATTCAACAGGAAAGGAATTTGCTTGACAACAATGACAAAACTGAACACTCCCAACCGATTAACCCTGCTGCGCGTGGTGCTTACACCGCTGTTTTTGGCTGCCATGCTCCTCCCGCTGTCCCATCGCTATCTTTGGGCGGCGCTGCTGTTTTGCCTGGCCTCGGCGACGGATTTCCTGGACGGCCATCTGGCCCGCCAGCGGAATCAGATCACCGTCTTTGGCCAGCTGCTGGATCCCGTGGCGGACAAAATTCTTGCGACGGCGGCGCTGCTGGCGTTTATGCAATTGGGATGGTGCAATATTTGGGCGGTGATGCTCGTGCTCACGCGAGAATTTCTGATTACTTCTGTGCGCCTCGTGGCGGTGAGTCAAGGCATGGTGATTCCGGCGAACCGATGGGGGAAGGCAAAGACGGTCAGTCAGATGACCTTCACGGCCCTGCTGCTGTTTCTTGCGGACCTCAGGAACTGGGTTCCCGCCTTGCCGATGTCTGACAAGGCCTTCACCTTGCTGGCCAATGTTCTGATGTGGCTTGTAGCGGCAATGACACTGGTTTCAGGGCTCACTTATCTCTCCGGAGCCCGCAAGGTAATCAACTTTACAAAGGACTGATTCTGTGTTTTGCGGCGGAAAATAATGACCGTTTCCGCGCAAGCGCGTATAGTGAAACCAGAGGGACCCTCGGGGATAAGACCTTCTGCAAGAAGGAGGATATTTCTATGAAAGCATGGGATCGGCTTCGAGATGAGATTGCCGCTGTCCGGGAACGCGACCCGGCCGCGCGCAGCGCCCTGGAAGTTTTTTTGCTGTATCCTGGCCTGCGGGCCGTCCGTATGTACCGCCGCGCGAACTGGTGTTATCATCACGGCCTGCGCTTTATGGCGCGTTGGATTTCCCAGCGCGCGGTCAAGCGAACCAATATCGAAATTCATCCCGCCGCTCAACTGGGTCGCCGCCTGTTCATCGATCACGGCGCGGGAGTGGTCATTGGGGAAACAACAGAAATTGGAGACGATGTAACAATTTACCAGGGAGTTACCCTGGGAGGCACCGGCAAGGAGACTGGAAAACGGCATCCCACCATTGGCAACCATGTCATGATTGGCGCGGGCGCGAAGTTGCTGGGCTCCATTCGCGTCGGCGATAATTCCAAAATCGCGGCAGGCGCGGCGGTGCTGCATGACATTCCGCCAAACTCCACCGCCGTCGGGGTTCCGGCGCGGGTGGTGCGGCTCAATGGCCAAAAAGTGGAAGAACTGGATCAGGTGCATATGCCGGATCCGGTGGAACAGGAAATCTGCCAGCTGCTGCGCCGGGTGCACCGCCTGGAGCGCGAGCTGGAGCACGTGACGCAGGAAATCCATGAGGGCGGATCCGGGATCTAAGCTAATTTCATGAAAAAAAACGGCAGACTGTGTACATCAGTCCGCCGGAAGGCCCGCTATTCATCCCGCAGAGCCAAAGGAAATTCTTGGAACGTTAACCGAACAGTTTACTGAAATCGATCTGGCCGCCGAGCAGGTTGCCGAGCATGCTGAAAAAGCCCGTCAGCATGGAAATAAGTGCTGCCATTTCGTCACCTCCCCTGATAGTCCAGGCTGGCGCAGCGAGGCGGCCGCCCCGTTGGATTCTGCCCCGGCCATGGCATCATCATACCGCAAACCGGCCGCCGCGTCAAGCGGAGAAGGGTGGAAGCACTGGCAAAGGATCACTGGAAAAGGAAAATTAACTGTCGGATGTCGGAATTGGAGATTTCTTCCTTTTCTGGCTGGATTTTTTGTTTTTCGTCCGGTCCCGGATGGGGCGGCGGTAAAGTGTTACGACGGCGATGGCGGCCAGCGAAGCGCTGCCGGCAACAGCCAGAACAGGCAGGAGGATCTGCCAGAGCGAGAACGTGCTGGGCAGCGCGGCCAGTTTCAGCGGATAGTGCAGGGATGCGGACGCGGCGCCGGCCGGCAGGAGCGTGAAGGACAATGTCCGCTCAGCAGGCTGGGGAACGGCAGTCTCTTTGGTGTAGCGGATCAGCAAGGTAAAGCGGGTTTCCTTCAAAGGAAGAATGCATTCGTACCGCAGGCGGGCGATGCCCCGGGAGGTCAGCCGGATGGGGGTGGAAATGGTCACGCGCAGATCCAGCCCGCTGGCCGTGACGGAGGCAATGCTGATGTCATGAGCGGAAAGATTTTCAATCAGCAGGGTGTCGTCTTCGGGGCTGAGATATCCGGACACGCTCTCGGAGAACCGGGCGCTCACCCCGTCGGAGGGATTGCAGGACTCCCGAAACTGTGGAAAGTCCGGGTTAGAGTGGACGTCCTGGATTTGGTCCGTGAACAGCCATTGGCAGTAGAGAGCCCGGGCGTAAGGGTCCCATTCCCCTTGTCCGTGGTATTGCCCCTGATAAAACCAAGTGTGTTCAGGCAGGTATGCGCAGGCGGCGTCAACGTCTCCTGCGGGGGAAAGGTGCCGGTGGGCGGGATTCTGACAAATGGGAGCCTCGCAGGTGTAGTCGACGGGCAGGGCCTCCCCCAGCGGCACGGCATATGCTCCGGTGGAAGACGAGACGTTAATGATATAATCCGAATTGACAGGGTTTCCGCCCGCCAGAGGCAATCCGCTGCCGCAGAGCAGTGCGATTTTGACGCCCTGCCGCTGCATGCGGGCCAGGGTCTCCCCGATGTGCGGCATGACCTCATAATGGATGGCGTCGCTCTCTTCTATAATGCGGCGGTTGCGCGCGGGGTCGAGGTATTGCCGCTTGGTTTCTTCGTAATGTTCCGGCGGCATTAAATCCCAAAAGCTGCCAAAACGCAAGGCAAGGGGCTCAAGGTAGGTTCGAATCACATGCACCGCGATGTCGTTGATCTGCTTGAGAGTGACACCTTTCAGCGCCCACTCCAAGGACCCTTCCCGCTGGATGAAGACTTGCGTGAAGTCTGTCATGCTGACCAGATCGAAGGTCAGATCCTCGTTGTTGAGCAGGTCATAGACCAGTTCGGAGCCCCGGGTGGCGGGGGAATGGAGCACGGCCCGATCGACGTCTCCTTTGTCGCCGTAATAGGTGAAATAGGCGGCGGCCAGCTGCCCGCCGTAGCTGATTCCGAAAAGGTTGACTTTGTCGCAGCCGCTGTCGGCCTTCACCTGCTGGATAAACGCATCCAGCGAGGCGGCGTTTTCCCGCTGCCCCTTCCGCCAGTCGCTGGAAAAAATATAGATTTTTTCGGCGGGAACGTAGTCTAGAAAACTGTTGGTGATGGGGCGGTTGTTGTTCAGCCGCTCTTCTTTTCGTTCCAGCATCACGTCCCAGCGGGCGTCCCGCACCCGGGTGGGGTAGGGAACGATGGGATAGCGAGAGGTGCCGTCCTCATTCATCTCCAGAACGGCAAAGAGTTTGCCGTAAATCTCGCCCGCCCGGCGGATGACTTCGTCCTCGCTGCCTCCCGCGTCAACGATGAGCTTGGGGAGGATATTTATCAGGCCTTCCAGCAAGGTTTGCGTCGTGTCGCCGTTGATAGGGATATTCCAGACCTGCTTCCGCGCGCCGTCCTCATGCTCCAGGAAGAGCTGCGGCCCGCTGTACCCTGGCAGCAGGATGACCGGGTTGGGTTCCGCGGCGGCTTTACCGGCGCCATCCGGCGCGGCGAGGACCGGCAGCAGCGATCCCGCGGACAGGGCACAGGCAAGCAGGGCGGCGGCCAGCCGGGAAAACGGGTAAAATCGGGAATGCGGAGAAAGCCGGAACAGCCGGGAAAGCAGAATGCGCATACAATGCCCCCTTTGAATGAAAACGGTCTCTGCCAGTATTTTACCACGGAGACGGAGGAAATGCAATGAACAAACGATGAATTGTACAAAAATATCACGGCGCGCCGGCGCGGTATCTTTTTCGGGCCGCCGCGGAAAGAATGCGCTTGCACTCCGCCGCTTCCTGTGGTATACTAGTGGCATACTTTCAGTATATTATGCGGTTTCTGCATGAAAGGAGGGTGGGCGTTGCGCCGGAAAGTGCTGTTCCTGATGGAGTCGCTGGGCGGCGGCGGCGCGGAGAAAGTCCTGGTGGATTTGGTGAATGCGCTGGACCCGGAGCGTTTCGATATAACACTGCTGACGGTGACGGACGGCGGTGTTTGGGAAAGCACCCTGCATCCGGCGGTGCGGCGGCGCTCCATGCTCTCCTTGGCGGCGCACCGGGCGGGTGGTTGGCGGACAGCTTGGTATGCGGCTCGGTATCAAATGATTCGCGCCCTGCCGGCGGGGCTGGCGCATCGGCTCTTTGTCCGGGGACGGTATGATACGGAAATCGCGTTCTGCGAGGGTATGGCCACGCGGCTGATTTCCGGTGCGCCCCGGGGGCGGCGGAAGCTGGCCTGGGCGCACGCCAATCCGGAGGAGCATCCCCATGCCGACCGGGCATACCGCTCCTTGGCGGGGCAGCGGGCGGCCTACCGCCGTTTTGATGACATCTGCTGTGTGTCCGAGTCGGTGCGTGAGGCCTTTACGCGGAAAATCGGCTGTCCGGCGCGGGTGCAGTATAATCCCATCGACGGGGCGGAAATCCGCGCCAAAGCCGGTCTGCCGGCGGAACGGGATTTCTGGCCGGCGGGGCAGGGCCTGCGGCTGATCGCTGTGGGGCGGTTGGCGCCGGTGAAGGGATACGGCCGTCTGCTGGAGGTGGTGCGCCGGCTGCGGGACGAGGGTCTGTCTTGCCGGGCCTGCATTCTGGGGGAGGGGGGCGAGCGCCCCGCGCTGGAAGCGCTGATCCGCGCGGCCGGGCTGGAAGGCCAGGCGGTCCTGCCGGGGTTCCTCCCCAATCCCTACCCTGTGCTGCGGCAGGCGGACGTCTTTGTCTGCGCCTCCCATGCGGAGGGGTTTAGCACGGCGGCGGCGGAGGCCCTGGCGCTGGGGGTGCCGATCGTGACAACAGATTGCAGCGGGATGCGCGAGGTGCTGGGGGACGCGGACTGCGGCATTGTGACGGAAGCCAGCGCCGACGGCCTGACGGATGGCCTGCGGCGCATTCTGACGGACCCGGTGCTGCGGGATGGCCTGCGGACGGCGGCCGCGCGGCGCGGGGAAACGTTTTCGCTCGAAGCCCGGATACGGGAAATTGAAGAAATCATTGATACCATCCATGCCACCAATGCTGCGCATACGCTTGGCTGAGCAAGGAAGCGTACGCAAAAGATAAGGAGATCAAACGCATGACAACGGAGAAAAAAGAGGCCGCGCGGGAAAAGCCGCCGGAAGATACTGCTGGCGGGGGATTGCAGCTGAACCGGAAGACGCTGCTGCTGATTGGGGCTGCCCTGGCGGCGATTCTGATCTTTGCGGGGATCCTGACGCAGGTGGTGCCCCGGGGCGCATATCAAGTGGACGAGGCGGGGCAGATCATCAACGGGACCTACGCGCGGCTGACGGACGCAAAGCTGCCCTTCTGGCGGACATTCACCGCTCCCATCGAGGTTTTCGCCTCGCCGCAGGCGGCCACGGGCATCGCGATTGTGCTGTTCATTGTGCTGGTGGGCGGTACTTTCCTGGTCTTGGAAAAAGCAGGCGTCATTTCGTACTTAATGAAAGTCATCGTGCGGCGCTACGCGGCCAAGAAATACCGGCTGCTGGCCGTCATGACGCTGGTCTGTATGACGCTGGGCAGTGTGGCCGGGATCCTCGAGGAGAGTGTGACTCTGGTGCCCTTGGCTGCGGCCATCGCTATCGCGCTGGGCTGGGATTCCCTGACAGGCCTGGGGTTCAGTCTGGTCTCCATTGCCATCGGCTATTCGGCGGCGACGTTCAACCCCTTCAATGTCGTCGTTGTGCAGTCCATGGCGGGGCTGCCGCTTTTTTCGGGACTGGGATACCGTCTGGTGGTGTTTGCGGGGTTTTACGGGATTTTACTGCTGTTTTTAATTTCACACGCCAAACGGATAGAGAAAAATCCCGAAAAATCCCTGTCGTTTGAGACAGATCAGGTTCTGCGGGCGCAGTTTGCCGAGCAGGAGGAATTTTCGCCGGAGCGGCGGGCGGCCCTCCGCCGGGCGACGAAAACCTTTGTCGGCTGCATCTCCGGTGTGCTGGTCTGCGCGGCGGTGAGTTTTGGCGTACAGGCGGCGGCCTTCCTGCCCCAAGCGCTGCGGGATGTGGCAGGGTACCTCCCGATGGCGGGCATGGCGGTGCTGTTCACGCTGGGCGGCGTTCTGGCCGGGCGGCAGGCAGGGTTCCGGGGCCGGAAATTGGCCGCGACATTCGGCCAGGGGGTCAAGACGGTTATCCCCATCGCGCCGCTGATCGTTTTCGTTATGAGCATCACCTATCTGCTCCAGCGGGGGAAGATCATCGACACGCTGCTCCATGCGGTGTATGAGGGCGTAAAAGGCGTTTCAGTTTTCCCGGCGCTGCTGGCGATCCTTGCGCTGGTGGTCATTTTGGAGTTTTTTGTCGGATCCGGAACCGCCAAAGCGTTCCTGCTGATGCCTCTGCTCCTGCCGCTGGCGGACCTGCTGGGCGTGACGCGGCAGTCGGTGGTGCTGGCGTTCACGCTGGGCGACGGCATCTGCAACATCCTCTATCCCACCAGCGGGGTGATGATCATCGCCATCGGGCTGATTCATGTTTCCTATAGCAAGTTCCTCCGCTGGACCTGGAAACTCTTCCTGGCGTTGTTCGCGCTGACGGTTCTGATCCTCGGCGGCGCGGTCCTGATCGGCTACCATTAAAAACAACATCTATCGACAAAAAGCAACACCTGCTCGCTCACAGGTGTTGCTTTTTTATTGCATATTGTTGTTTTTTTGAGGTTCCGCTTTCATTTTAAATTATAGCGCTGCGTGTGCGTTACGCGCAGGCGGGCCATGGCCCGGGCCATGGCGATTTTGTTGGTCTTGTATTCCCGGATGCTGGTCTGCTGACGCAGTTTCTCCTCGAAGAGCTTACGGTCCTCCTCCGCGCGGCGGATGTCAATTTCTTCCGGCCACTCGCAGGCCTGCGAGAAAATGACGGTCCGGCGATGGCCGACCTCCAGAAAGCCCTCCGAAAGAAAGGCCTCCTTCCAAGTCCCGCCAACGTTCAAGCGGATGCTGCCGATGGTCAATGGGGTCAGCATGGGTTCATGATGGGCAAGAATGCCGATTTCACCATCCGGGGTGCCGACGACAATGCCTTCCACATCGCCGCTGAAAAACGAACGTTCCGGGGTCATAATGTCGAGATGGAATGGGGCTGGCATGCCGCACCTCCTCCAGTGAATTACAAAAACAACAAAAAGTTGTTAAAACAACAGCAGTAAATTGTTTTCAGGTGCTCTTTCCGCCTTTTTCGAAGGCCTCGTCAATCGCCCCAATCATATAAAAGGCGTTTTCGGGCAGGTGATCGGCTTCGCCGGCGAGGATCGCGTCGCAGCTGCGCAGGGTATCCTCCAGCGCGACGTAACGCCCCGGCATACCGGTGAACACCTCCGCCACGTTCATGGGCTGAGACATGAAACGTTGTAGTCGGCGGGCCCGATGAACCACGCTTTTGTCTTCCTCACTCAATTCATCCATGCCCAAGATGGCAATGATATCCTTCAGCTCATTGTAGCGCTGCAAACAGGCCTGCGTCCGGCGGGCGATGTCGTAATGCCGAACACCGACGATATCCGCGTCCAAAATCCGGGAATTGGACTCCAGAGGGCTGACGGCGGGATAGATGCCCATTTCCGAAACGGAGCGGGAAAGCACGGTGGTGGCGTCCAAATGGGAAAAAATGGCGGCAGGCGCCGGATCCGTCAGGTCGTCGGCGGGGACGTAAATGGCCTGGACGGAGGTAATGGACCCGTCGGTGGTCGAGGCGATGCGTTCTTCTAATTCGCCCAGCTCCGTGCCCAGTGTCGGCTGATAGCCGACGGCGGAGGGCATGCGCCCCAGCATCGCGGAAACCTCGTTGCCCGCCTGAACATAACGGAAAATATTGTCAATGAATAGCAGGACGTCGCGGTGCAATACGTCCCGGAAATACTCCGCCATCGTCAGGCCGGAGAGCGCGACGCGCATACGGGAGCCAGGCGGCTCGTTCATCTGACCAAAAGCCATCGCCGTGTTCTGGATCGCGCCGGATTTGCGCATGTCGTGCAGCAAGTCGTTTCCCTCGCGGCTGCGTTCGCCGACGCCGGTGAAGACGGAGTAGCCGCCGTGTCCGTGGGCAATGTTGTGGATCAGTTCCATAATCAGCGTGGTTTTGCCGACACCCGCGCCGCCGAACAGCCCGATCTTCCCGCCTTTGGCGTAAGGGGCCAGCAAGTCGATGACTTTGATTCCGGTTTCGAAAAATTCTGTGGCCGGATGGAGTTTCTCGAAAGGGGGGGAGTGGCGGTGGATTTCCCAGCGGCGTTCGGTGGGAATCTCGCCCTCGTTGTCGATGGGCTGCCCCAGAACGTTGACCACCCGCCCCAGAATTTCTTCGCCGACGGGAACAGCGATGCCGTGGCCGGTGCTGGTTACGGCTGTGCCGCAGCAGAGGCCTTCGGTGGCTTCCAGCGCGACGCAGCGGACGACGCCGGGGGAAATATGCGCGGCGACTTCCATATGGATGCCGCTGCTCGTTACCAGCAAATGGTATGTCTTAGGCTCTTCGTCCGCAGGGAAGCGAACATCCAGCACAGGTCCGCTGATCTTGACAATGGTGCCCTGGGATTCCGTTGGCATGGCAACCTCCTTCTGCCGTCAGCCGGCGGCCAGCAAATAAACGGGAAAGAACGTGTCCTTATAAAAAATACGGCGCGTCTCCTATCCGGCGCCTATATATACTGCGAGCTGGAGATTTCCGCGATCTCCTGCGTGACCGCCGCCTGGCGGGCCAGGTTATACTGCATCCGCAGTTTATCCAGCATTTCGTCGGCGTTGCGGGTCGCGCTCTGCATGGCCATCATCCGAGCGGAATGTTCGCTGGCGTAGGAGTGGGTCAGCGCGCCGAAAATATAGCCGACGAGGAACTGCGGGACCAGCGCGTCGAACACCTCGTCTTCCGAGGGATGGTACAGGATGGCGTGCGCCGGTTCCGCCGTGTCGATATCGACAAAATCGCTCAGCCGCAGCGGCAGGATCCGGTGGCAAATAGGGGTCCCTGCCATGCCGCCCCGGAAGGGGGTGTAGATCACAAAGACCTGATCCGTGCGCCCTCCGTCGAAGCGCTCCAGGATATCCCTGGTGATTTTGCGCGCGTTGTGCAGAGAGGGATCCTGGGTTACGCCGCCGTAGCGGACGTCCGGCGTCCGGCCGCGGATGCGGAAAAATTCATCCCCCATCATGCCGACGGTAATCAGCGTGATTTCGGAATTCTTGTTGCGCGCCAGTTCGCTTTGCGCCAGCTGCAATACGGATAGGTTGTATCCCCCCGCCATGCCCTTGTCCCCGGTAATGACCAGATAGGTTCGGCGGGGATGGGGGCGCTTTTCCAGGTAGGGATGAGATTGCAGGTGGGGCGAAAGCAGCATATCCTTCATCACCGACTGCACCTGCGTCAGAAACGTTTGGTTATATTCCATTTTGTGGATGACGCGTTTGATCCGGGCGGAAGCCACCAGTTGCATGGCATTGGTGATCTTCCGGGTTTCCGCCACCGCGTTGATGTGGTGCCGGATTTCGTTGGCCTTTTGCATAGCGTCAGTCCTCCCTGGGGGCGGGGGCTTCGGTCTGGCGGGCCGCCAGGAAGTGTTTGGTGTAGGCGATGAGCATTTCCCGGTCGTTTTTGTCCAGCTTCCCGGTCGCGTCAATGGTATGCAGCGTCCCCGCGCAGTGATCCGCCAGATAGGCCAGCAATTGGGCGCGGACCTGGGTGATTTCCTTGGGAGGGATCTCCGCCAGCAGATTTTCTTCGAAGCAGACCAGCACCGCCACCTGTTGGGCCAAGGTCATAACGTCGTCCTGCCGCTGCTTGAGCAGCTGGGTCAGGCGCTCGCCCCGGCGGAGCAGCTGGGTGGTGGAATCGTCGATATCGGCGCCAAACTGGGCGAAAATGGCAGTGTCCCGGTACTGGGCCAAATCCAGGCGCAGGGAGCCGGAGACGTCTTTCATCGCGCTGTGCTGCGCGGCCCGGCCCACCCGGGAAACCGAAAGGCCCACATTGACGGCAGGGCGGATCCCGGCGTTGAACAGTTCGCTTTCCAGATAAATCTGCCCGTCGGTGATGGAGATGACGTTGGTTGGAATGTACGCCGAAATGTCTCCCGCCATGGTCTCCACAATGGGCAGGGCAGTAATGGAGCCGCCGCCTTTTTCGTCGCTGAGTTTCGCTGCCCGTTCCAGCAGGCGGCTGTGGAGGTAGAACACATCGCCGGGGTAGGCCTCCCGGCCCGAAGGACGGCGCAGCAACAATGACATGGAGCGGTAGGCCATGGCGTGCTTGCTCAGGTCGTCGTAGACGATCAGCACGTCCTTGCCCTGATACATGAACTCCTCCGCAATGGCGCAGCCCGCATAGGGGGCCAGGTACTGGAGGGAAGGCCGGTCGTCCGCCGCCGCCGCGACCACCACCGTCCGCTGCATCGCCCCGGCCCGCTCCAGGGTATCCACGACCTGCGCGATGGTGGATCCCTTCTGGCCGATGGCGCAGTAGACGCAGAAGGTATTGTCGTCGTGCTGGTTGATCATGGCGGCCAGGGCGATGGAGGTCTTGCCGGTCTGCCGGTCCCCGATGATCAGTTCCCGCTGCCCCCGGCCGATGGGAATCATGCTGTCCACGGCCAGCAACCCTGTTTCCAGCGGGCGGTTGACCGGAGAGCGGTCCACAATGGAGGGCGCGGGGTATTCCACGGGGCGGAAGTTCGTGCCCCGCAGTTCTTTGCCGTCCAGGGGGCGGCCGATGGGGTCGATGATGCGGCCCAGCAGCGCTTCCCCAACGCAGATGTCCGCCACGTGCCCCGTGCCCTGGACGAAGCTTCCCGTTGTGATTTCCGTACTGCCGGAGAGCATAACGACGCCCGCGCCGTTTTCGCGCAGGTCCAGCGCCAGGCCGAAATTGTCGCCGTCGAAGGCCAGCAACTCGCCGTAATGACTGCCATGGAGGCCTTCGACTTGAACCACGTCGTCCATGACGGAAGTCACAGTGCCGTAATTATCGACTTTAGATGTGTAGGCGTAGTTCCTCACCCGGTCCCTGAGGCTGCTGCTGAACTCGGAGAGTTCTTCCAGCTGGATGTGGCGGTCCTGTTTGTTGGCGCGCAAAAGTTCGTCTGTGTAGTTCTGCCGGATCTGCGCCAGCTGAGACGAAGCGCTCATGTCGTAGAGTTTCCCGTTGATCAGCGCGACGAAGCCCCCGATCAGACTGGGATCGACGGAGACGTCGAACTGAATATCCTGGCCCAGGAAAGCCGAGAATTGCCGCTCGACGGCAGCCAGCGCCTCGCCGTCCAGGGGCGCGGCGGCGCGGAGAACGGCGTTGCTTGCATTGCTCATGGGGCATCCCCGCCTTCCACGGAAGCATCGGGCGCGGCAGGCTCGCTGACAGGATCGGGTCCGTCAGCGGCGGGCGCAGTCCCGACGGGGCGCTGCTGGGCAAGCTGCCGGCCCAGGCGCAGAGCCGTCTGATTCTGAAGGTAAGACTGCGCCAGGTCCATCGAATCCTGCCGCTTCACTTCCCGGCGCAGAATCTGTTCCGCAATGTTGATGGACAGTTCAACCATTTCGTCCTGCAGGTGTTCCAGCGCGCGGTTGTGCTCTCCTTCGGCGGCGGCGCGGGCCTTTTGCAGCAGCAGGACGCTTTCCTGCTTGGCGCTGTCCTCCATGGCTTTGGCGGACTGGTTGGCGGCCGACGTGATTTCCAGCGCCCGTTCCCGGGCGGTGTTTTCCGCCGCAGAGATGCGCTGTTCGTATTCGCTGCGCAGCTGCTCGGCCTGGGTGTGGGCCTGCGCCGCCTCGTCCAGGGACGCCTGGATCCGCGCGGAGCGCTCCTGCATAAAGCGGCGCACCGGCCGGTAGACGATCAGCCAGACCAGCAGGTACAGAATGATCATGTTCACGACGTGCAGCAAAATATTTTCGGGATGCAATTGCTCTAGCATAGCTTTCTTACCCTCCTGTTGATGGGCTGCGGCGGGGCCGCCGCGGACGCGTTATTTCGCCACGAAAAGGATGATCAGCGCCGTGACCAAGCCATAAATAGCGGTGGATTCCGTCAGGGCGAGGCCCAGCAGCAGGATGGAACTGATTTTGCCGGAGGCTTCCGGCTGGCGGGCAACAGCTTCGGCGGCTTTGCCGGTGGCCAAGCCCATGCCCAGGCCGGCTCCGGCGCAGGCGAGCATACAAATGGCGGCTCCGATGGCGGTAAGTGACATAATGATTCCCTCCGATTATCTCATGATATAGTAAACGACATGGGATTGGCTGGATACGCGCGAACGCTACGCCGGATCTTCTACGGCCTCGTTGATAAAGGTCAGGGTCAGGGTCAGGAAAATGAACGCCTGGATCATGGGGTGGAAAATGTTGAAATAGAGTCCGGCGACGCTCGGAATGCCGACGGCGGCGGAGCCCAGCGCCATATATAGCAGATCGATCACGATCATCCCGCCCAGCATGTTGCCGAACAGCCGGCACGCCATGGAAACCGGGATGGCGATATCAGAGAGGATGCGGAAGGGGAAGGCCACGGACGTTGGGGCGAAGATGCTCTTGAGGTGCAGTTTGATCCGCTCGCCGCGGGGCGTGTCCTCCGGGATGTCGGGGGTGCGGATGGAGGCCAGGGATTTGATCCGCCCGAGCACACCGCGGCGCTTGAAGCCGTAATAGTTGATCAGAAAGAAGGTCATCATCGACAAGGCGAACGTCATGGTCAGGTCGGCGGTGGGGGCGTGCAGCCCCAGCAGTTCCACCGACGCGCTGGCGATCAGGAAGAGCGCCAGACTGAACAGGTACGCGCCGAAAGCTTCGCTCATGCCCTCGACCTTGCTGTGGATGTATTTGTCCAGCTGCTCCACCAGCGTCTCCAGCACCAGCTGGATCCCCGCGGGCTTCTCTTTCATGTGCCGCAGGACGGTCAGGCGCAGGGTCAGCGCCAGGACGAAGATGACCGCGATGATCCCCCAGGTGGTCACGACGGTGCTGCTGACGTGTATGCCGAAGAAGGGGACCTGGGCGGCGAAGAGCTCGGGCTTGAACTCCTTCTCACCGGGCGCGCCCCGGAAGGCGATGCCAATGATCCGCACCACGAAGATCCAGCTGCCGACGACCGAGAGCAGCGACAGAAGCCGCCGCCGCAGGCGCTGCCGGGAAGAGACGCTCTCTAGCGCCCGGAGTTTTTTGCCGTAAAGCACGCGGCCCAGAATGCCCAGCGCGGCCGCCAGGAGGGAGACGCCGAGCCAAATAAAATCCTGCCTTGTCAGGCTGTTCATGTCCGCTTGGCTCCTTTCATTAGACCATACCTCTCAATTCAATTATGCCGCTATGCCGCAAAATCAGTGCAAAGGCAGCGATCGGATCTCAGTTTTCCCGGGAAGCCCCGGGGGGTTCTCCCGGACGGAGCCGCTGCCGGAAAAAGTGCGCCAGCGCCAACAGCGCGGGGACGCCGGCGCAGCCGCAGCCAAGCCAGGGCAGGGCCGCCGGGACCAGGAAAGCGCACAGGACCAGCGCGGCGGCGGGAATCAGCAGGGCCGTCAGGAGCAGCAGAGCGCCGCTTTTGCGGCCCCGGACGAGGCGGCGGCAGGCGGCGGCCAGCAGGAAATAATTGCAGGCTCCCGGCGGGAGGGCGGCCAGCAGGGCGAGCCATCGCATGCCTTCACCTCCGACATTTCGCGGCCCCGAAAAATTACAGCTAAATTATATACCTCTCGCACAAAAAAAGCAAGTGCACAAATTCACAAACCGATCTTCACTTATTCGGGAAAGAATTGTGAAAAATGAAGAAAATCCGGATTGCATCCGGCGGATATCCATGGTATAATGGAAAAAACAAACGGGAGACTTGGAAGAAACGGGAAGAAAGGTTGTGGCAAAAAATGGCGGCTTCGGCTTGGTACAAGGAAATGGCGGTCTATCAGATCTGGCCGCGGTCCTTTGCGGACGGCGACGGCGACGGGATCGGGGACTTGCGGGGGGTGCTGGAAAAACTGGACTACATCCGGGATTTGGGCGTGAACGCGATCTGGTTTTCGCCGCTCTATCCCAGCCCAAACGCGGACTACGGGTACGACATTGCGGACTACAAGGACATCAGCCCGGATTACGGGACGCTGGCGCAGTTCCGGGAGGTTCTGGAAGGGGCGCACACCCGGGGGCTGAAGGTCTTCATGGACCTGGTGATCAACCATACGTCGGATCAGCACACCTGGTTCCGCGCCTCGAAAGAGAGCGGGGACAGTCCCTATCACGACTACTACTTCTGGCGGAAGGGCCGGGGGAAGAAACCGCCCAATAACTGGCTGTCCGTCTTCGAGGGCGGGGCATGGGACTACGACGAAGGGCTGGGAGAATATTACCTCCATGTCTTCGCCAAAGGCCAGCCGGATCTCAACATGGCCAACCCCAAGGTCCGGGAGGAAGTCAAGGACATCATGCGTTTCTGGCTGGACATGGGAGTGGATGGATTCCGGGAGGACGTGATTACCTATATCTCCAAGCGGGAAGGCTTGCCCAACGGGTTTCCTCTGCCCATCGGCACCGGGCTGGAGCACTACACCAACCAGCCGTCGGTCAAGGATTATCTGCGAGAATTCCGGGATGACGTGCTCTCGCGCTACGACTGTTTCACCGTCGGCGAAGCGCCGATGATGACGCCGAAGACGGCCAAGCAGTTCATCACCGAGGGCGCGGACCAGCTGCTGAATCTGATGTTCCATTTCCAGCACATGGAGGCCGACTGCATCCTGACCGACTGGATCCCGACCCCCTTCCGCCTGCGGAAGCTCAAGAAAGCGTTCTCCTCCTGGCAGCAGGGGCTGCGGGGGGTGGCGTGGAACGCGCTCTACCTCGAAAACCATGACCATCCCCGAATCATCAGCCGCTACGGCAGCGAGAAATACCGGGTCGAGAGCGGGAAAATGCTTGCGGCGATGTACCTGCTCCAGTGCGGGACGCCGTTCATTTATCAGGGCCAGGAAATCGGCATGACGAATATCCGGCTGGACGGCGTCAGCCAGTGCAAAGATGTCGTGACCTTCAACAACGAGAAGCTGTTCCGGAAGTTCGGGATCAAGGGAGAGCGCTTCCTGCGGCTGGTCAACCGCCGCTCCCGCGAGAACGCCCGCACGCCCATGCAGTGGAGCGCCGGAGCGAACGGCGGGTTCACCGCGGGAACGCCCTGGTTCCCCGTCAACCCGAACTATACCGAAATCAACGCCGCGGCGGCGGAAGCGGACCCGGATTCCCTGCTGCACTGGTACCGCGCGCTGCTGAAGTTCCGGCGGGAGAGTCCGCTGGCCCTTTACGGCGACTACCGCGAGCACAACAAAGCCAGCCGTCAGCTCTATGTTTATAGCCGCGGCCGCGAAGGCCAGCGCCTGCTGGTGATTTGCTCCTTCACGGAACAGCCGGTGCGCTTCGCGGCTCCGCTGGGGTTTGATCTGCTCCATGCCACGCAGCTCTTCGGCAATTACGCCGCCCCGGAAACGCAGAGCAACCAGTTCGTCACCAGGCCGTACGAGTGCCGGGTCTACGGCTGGCTGTAGGGATTTCCGGCGGTCTCAGGATTACTGCGTCATTAAAATAAAAACCGCTTCTCCCGGAGGACCGCCCGGGGGAAGCGGCGTTTTGTGCACGGTGTCCTACTTGTCACTTTCTCGCTCCAGGACGGGCCGCGGCAAATCCAGCGGCAGGCCCGCCCGCACGATGGTCTGCTCCAGCGAGAGGACATAGCGTTCCAGGCTGCGGAAGTCCCGGTCGCAGGAGGACAGTTTCTGTTCCAGCTGCTCCAGGCGGGCTTCGTTGCGGTCCGAGATTTTCTGCCAGGCGGCGATCCGATTGTCGATTTCCTTCTCGTGCGCTTCCCGCAGGCCCTTCCGGTGATCGAACAGCAGCTTGATGATAGCGGTCAAACTGCCGCCGGAAACCAGAGCAATGAGGGTGGTGATCATTTCCTGGCTCACACAAATCCCTCCGTTTCCTCATAGATGAGGCTCCTGACTTTTGACAGGAAGAAATAGCGCCGCAGCAAGCTCAGGAAGAGCAGGACCCGGAAAGAGAGGAAGACGTAGCTGTGATCGCTCCAAAACTCGCCGTTGACAATGGGGCGGACGATATTCAGAAGAATCAGAGCCGCCTGCACCACAACCAGGCCGAGCAGCAGCGGTATTCGCAGGAAGGAAGACTTTTTCCGGAAGAGACAGACCAGAAGATAAATGTCCAAAAAGCCGGCGATACCGCACAGGAAAGACCGAAACAAGAAAAATCCGTCCACGTCCGTTTGGAGGTGCCGCGTCGCATACATAAACGTCAAGCCAAAAGTCAGATCCGTCAGGTAAGTGCAAGCCATACACAGGCTATCAAGCCGATGGAGCATCAGCAGTTTTTTTTTGTATATTGGGCACACAAAACACTCCTTTGATGATAAACGTCGAACCAGTCAGTTTGTAACGTCCGTCATTATTGTTGGGAGAGGGGAGCAGTACCATCATATGCCGCGGCGCGGCGTTTGGCGCGGCGGCGGCCGGACGCGCCTGGGAAAATATTTTCCCCAAAAGGCCAGAAAAAGCTTGACCTGCCCGGGGAGGTCCGGTATAATGTTGGGTATGTTATTGCGGGGAAGGGACATGGGGAAAGACAAAACCCAAAAAGTGAGGATTGGCCTGAGCGCTAGCATCGCTTGCTTGTTTTTGCTTCTAGCTGCCGCCGGATTCGCCTTTAGTGCATGGCAGCTAAAAGCCATCTATAAAAATGACCAATCCTCCGGCGCAATAATCGAAGTAGAGCAGGGAGACGCAGAAAAGGCGCTTGACAAGGTGATTGCCAACGAACTTGTGACGCAGAACCAGCTGAACAATTATCAGTCCAGTTTGTCGCTGATTCTTGCTGTGTTCGGGGGCTTTGTTACGCTGTTCAGCCTTGCAATGCCACTGATGCAGTGGCTTTTTGTAGGAAAAGACCAGATTGAGAGCAACGTAAAAAAGATGCAGGATGCAAACGATGAAGCCACAAAGGCCGTCGATGAAGCCAAAAAAGTTGCCGAAGAAGCGAAAAAGGCCGTTGAGAACGCGGACGCAAAAACAAAAAATATAGATGCCGTCACGGCAAATTTTGACAGCGCGCTAGAGAAATATAAACTTGAAATGGATACAAAATTCAATCGGATAAATGAGATTGTTTCGAATACTACCCTGACGCAAGAGGAGATTCGGGAAAAGTTGCAAGCGTATCAGCAGAAGCTCGCTGATACGGAAAAAATGGCGACGGGCACAAAAGAGCGGATGAACGAGATGATCCGAAGGTCGGCGGTGCGCGACGAAACAAGGGAAGAAGCGCCGGTCCAAACACTGTTTGACAAGTCACTATACCAGAGCGGTACGCTCGTGCCGTTTGGAAAGCGTTACAAGTGGCGGACATTAAAGGTAGAAGAAACCCGTGCGCTGCTGATCACGGAGGAAGTGATCGACGAAAAGCCGTATAATACGGAGTTCGCGCCGGTGACCTGGGCGGAAAGTACGCTGCGGACGTACCTGAACACCAGATTTCTGAATGATTCGAGCTTGTTCACAGAAGAAGACCGCAGGCGGATTCTGCCGGTAACGAATCAAAATCCGAACAATCCGACGTATGGGACACCGGGCGGGGATGAAACGCGAGATTCTATTTTCCTGCTGAGCCTGGAGGAAGTGGCGGCGTATTTTGGGGACAGCAAAGAGAATCTCCGAAAGGTAACAAGAGGAGACTGGGGATTCAGCGATGCAAACGACGAAAATAGGCAAGCCAAATATGGAGATAATTTCCATTGGTGGTGGCTTCGGTCGCCGGGCGACGATCCTGACCGCGCCGCGTTCGTCGACTCTGGTGGCGCGGTCCTCCTCTATGGCAACGATGTCCTCTATAGTTCGGGCGGCGTCCGCCCCGCGTTATGGCTGAATCTAGAATCTTAGCTCTTTAAATCGCGAATCATCTGTATCCTCAAATCCTGCGCCCGCAGGCGCAATCAGCCCCGCCGCAGGCGGGCGAATTCTGAAACAAAAGAAGGAGGCTCCCTCATGCAACCCATTTTTTCCGCCCGCTGGCTCCAAGCGCCCCTGTCCCTGCGCGAATCCCCGGAGGAATTCCGGACCGGCGCCTGCCCTGACCACCCCGTGCCCGCCGCCCACGAAGCCCCGGTGGAGTTCCTCTTCTCCTTCACGCCCAAAGGGGCGGTCCGTTCCGCTTCGCTCCAGGCGACGGCCCTCGGGGTCTACACCGCGCGGCTGGGCGGCCAGAAAATCGGCGGGGAGGTGCTCGCGCCGGGCTGGACGAACTACCGCAAGCGGCTGCAATACCAGACCTACGACGTGACGGCGCTGGTGCGCGGCGGAGAAAACCTGCTCAGCGCCGAAGTGGGCCTTGGCTGGCGGATGCACGCGCGGGAAAAAGACTGGATGCAGCCGACCCTTGGCGGGAAGGACACCGCCTTCCTCGCGGCCCTGACGCTGGTATACGAGGACGGGACAAAAGAGACGCTGAAGACGGGCGAAGGCTGGCTCTGCCGCGCCTCCAAGACCCGGTACAGCAACATCTATAACGGCGAGGTCTATGACGCGGGGTTCGACCCGGGCGAAGCGGTCCCCGCGCCGGTCCTGCATTACCCGAAAGAAATCTTGATTCCCCGCCAGGGCGAGCGGATCACCGAGCAGGAGCGGCTGCCGGTGCAGAAGATGTTCACCACCCCGGAAGGCGAGCTGGTGCTGGATTTCGGCCAGGTCCTGACGGGCTACGTCTCCTTCCGGATCGAGGGCCCCGCCGGGGCAAAGGCGACGCTGCGCCACGCGGAAATCCTCGACGCCGCCGGGAACTTCTACACGGAAAACCTCCGCCAGGCCCGGGAAGAGATCGTCTTCCTCTGCGACGGCGGGACGCACACCTTCCAGCCGCGGTTTACCTTCCAGGGGTTCCGTTATGTTCAGCCGAAAGACTGGCCGTGCGAGGTCCGGCCGGAGGACTTCACGGCCGTCGTCGTGCATTCCGAAATGAGGCGCACAGGGTATTTCGAGTGCTCGAACCCCCTGCTGAACCGCCTGTTCGAAAACATCGTCTGGGGACAGAAAGGAAACTTTCTGGATATTCCCACCGACTGCCCCCAGCGGGACGAGCGGCTGGGCTGGACCGGCGACGCCCAGGCCTTCGTCCGGACAGCCAGCTATCTGTTCGACACGGAGACGTTCTTCACCAAGTGGCTGGCGGATCTGGCCAGCGAGCAGTTCGCCAGCGGCGGGATCCCCCACGTCATCCCCCGCATGCACTGGGATGGCGACAGCTCCACCGGCTGGGCCGACGCGGCGGTGATCTGCCCCTGGCAAATCTACCTGACGTACGGCGACCGGGAGATCCTCCGGCGGCAGTTCGATTCCATGAAGGGCTGGGTGGACTACATGATTGCCCGGGCGGAGGACGGCCTCTGGCTCGGCGGAGATCATTTTGGCGACTGGCTCTTCCTCGAAGACGAGCGCACCCCCAACGAATGGCTGCAAAACGCCTACTTTGCCTACTCCACGTCCCTGCTGGTCAAAGCGGGGGAGGTTCTGGGCGTCCCGGTGGAGGATTACCGCGCCCAGCGGCGACGCACGGAAGAGGCCATGCGGCAGCGCTTCCTCCGGGAGGGCAAACTCACCTGCAACACCCAGACGGCCTGCGCCCAGGCCCTGTATTTCGGCCTGGTGGAGGGAGAAGACCGTGTCAGCGTCGCGGCGCAGCTGGCGCAGCTTGTCCGGGAGGCGGGGCATCTGCGCACCGGCTTCCTGGGGACGCCCTACCTCCTGCATGCCCTGAGTGAAAACGGATATACGCAGCTGGCCTATGATCTGCTGCTGCGCACGGAATACCCCTCCTGGCTCTATCCCGTCACGCGGGGAGCCACCACCGTCTGGGAGCGCTGGGACGGCCAGCGGCCCGACGGAAGCTTCCAGAGCAAGGGAATGAACTCCTTCAACCACTATGCCTACGGCGCGGTCGGGGATTGGCTCTTCGGCGGCGCGGCGGGCATCCGGACCGACGAATCCCAGCCCGGATTCACCCATATTCGCTTTGCCCCACTGACCGATTCCCGTCTGGACTATGTTTCCGCCCGGATCGAGACCCGCCACGGGACGGTGGCTTCCGCCTGGAAGCGGGAAGGCGGCCTGATCCTTTATACCTTCGAGGTTCCGGAGGGCTGCACCGCCACCGCGGATATCGGCGGGACGGTATATCAGTTCGGCCCCGGCGTGAAGACGGTTTCCAGAGAGTAGCGGTTGACCTTTGGCGCCCGGCTTTCCAGTTTGGCTTTCCAGGGATGAAACAAGAAACGCTGTATAGCTGTATATGAGAATCCGGGAAGGAAGCGGTCATCCGATCTGGCGGGGATGGACGCTTCCTTCCTGAACGCTGGGGCCGAAAAGAATGGGAACCGAATCTCTCATCTTTCCGGAAACCTCTTGATTCTTCGGGCATATCGTGTTATAATTATAAATTATTCGGCGCTGGCCGCCGTTTTGGGGCATACCAAGGAGGAGGGAGTACCATTGGTCCGCAAGCGCTGGATCTTGCGCAGGAGCGCGCCGGGCTGGAAAGAACTGGCCGAGGAACTGGCGGTGGAAGCCGGGGTCCCGCCGCTGGCGGCGCTGATGGCGCTGCGCCGGGGGATGGAGGACGAAGAAGAGGTCCTGGCCTTCCTCGGGCAGGGGGAGGTCGGGTTCACCAATCCCTATGATCTGCCGGACATGGAAGAAGCCGTTGCCCGGATTGAACTGGCGCTGGAGCGGGGGGAACACATCACCGTGTTCGGCGATTACGACGCGGACGGGGTGACGGCGACGGCCCTGCTGTATCATTACCTCTCCGCCCGGGGCGCGAGCGTCTCGCATTACCTGCCAGACCGGCATACGGAAGGATACGGGCTGAACATGGCCGCGCTGGACGCCTTGCACGCGGGAGGCACACAACTGCTGGTGACGGTGGATAACGGCTGCGCGGCGGTCCGGGAGGCGGAACACGCCCAGGCGCTGGGAATGGATCTGGTGATCACGGATCATCATCAGCTGGGCGGGCGGCTGCCCCCCGTGGCGGCGGTGGTCAATCCCCACCGGCCGGAATGGGATCTGGGGTTCCGGGATTTCGCCGGGGTGGGCGTGGCGTTTCTGCTGGTTTGCGCGCTGGAAGGCTGCGAGGCAGAGGAATTGCTGGACTCTTACGCGGAACTGCTCGCGCTGGGGACTGTGGCGGATGTGGTGCCGCTGGTGGGCGAAAACCGGGCCTTTGTGGCGGCGGGGCTGCAAATGATCAACAGGGAACCGGGGATCGGCGTCGCCGCCCTGCGCCGGGCCGCGCGCTCCCAGGACCGGTCCCTCAGCGCGACGGGGCTGGCCTTCCTCCTGGCGCCCCGGATCAACGCCGCCGGGCGCATGGCCAAGGCGGACGAAGCGCTGGCGCTCCTGCTCTGCGGCGAAGAAGCCGAGGCGGAACGGCTGGCCCAGCGGCTGGACCTCTATAACCGGGAGCGGCAGGACGTGGAGCGGACCATTTCGGACCAGGC
Source organism: Oscillospiraceae bacterium (assembly GCA_031268095.1). GTDB lineage: Bacteria > Bacillota > Clostridia > Oscillospirales > Acutalibacteraceae > WRMQ01. The sequence goes on from JAIRXU010000045.1 coordinate 57,482, forward strand.
CGCCGCCTGGCTGCGGGACCATCCGGAACGGCAGCACGACCGGGTGCTGGTCTTCGCGGGGGAAGGATGGCACGAAGGCGTCGTGGGCATTGCCGCGTCCCGGATGGTGGAGCGCACCGGCAAGCCCTGCCTGATTATTTCGACCGACGGGGAGCAGGCCAAGGGTTCCGGCCGGAGCATTCCCGGCTTTTCCCTGTTCGAGGCGATTTCACATTCCGCGCCGATTCTGCAAAAATTCGGCGGACACGAACTGGCGGCGGGCTTTTCGCTCCGGGCCAAGGACGTGCCCCGGTTCCGGGCCGAACTCAACGCCTTCGCCGCGCGGCAGGAGATGCCCTTTCCCGTGCAGACGCTGGACGCGAAACTCAATCCGGCCCAACTCAGCCCCGATTTCGTCGAGGCGCTCTCGTTGCTGGAACCCTTCGGCCAAGGAAACCCCGCGCCGGTCTTCGCTCTCCAGAGTATGCGGTTGCGGGCCGTGACGCCGGTGGCCCAGGGGAAACATCTGCGTCTTTCGCTGGAACCGGCGGGCGAGCCCGCCGGAACCGGCGCCGCGGTGACGGCGCTCTGCTTCGGTACCCGGGAGGCGGAGTTCGGCTTCGCGCCCGGGGACGTCCTGGATCTGGCTGTAACGCTGGAAATCAGCGAGTACCAGGGGCAGCGGGGGGTCAGCGTCTCGGTCAAGAACGCCAAGTTCAGCAGCCTGCCCAACGAGCAGCTGCTGCGGGCCCAGCGGCTGACGGAAGCCTTCCTCAGAGAGGAAGACAGCCCGTCTTCAGATGGCCCGTCCGCAGACGGTTTGTCCGCAGATCATGCGCCGGGCGGGGCGGCGGCCTGCCAGCCCTCCCGGGAGGATATCGCGCTGGTTTACAGGACCCTCCGGCAACACAAGCGCCCCCTGACCCCTGAAGCGCTCTTCGTCTCTCTGGGCGAGGCCCTGTCCCCCGAAGCCAAAGCGGAAGACTTTGCCCGGTTTTGGCTCGCGGCGGAAGCCATGCGGGAACTGGGGCTGGTGGAGGGCCTTGCCTCCGGGCAGATGGTCCTGCGGGACGGGGCGGGGAAGGTCAATCTGGAGGATTCGGCGCTGCTGGCCAGGATCCGGGCCAGGGCCGGGAAGCAGAGGGAACCGGACGGCGTTTCCCCTTGATACAGGATCCGCGCGTTCTTGCGCATTTTTCATAGAACAGCTGATGCGGCCACCAATTTGTCAAAGGATGATCATCATGACAACAACGCAGTCCCCATCTTCCGGGCAGCCCGAGCCATCGGAACGATCTTGGCGGGAAGAGTACCTGCCGATTTACCTCCCTCTGCGGGAGAAGCTGGCGTCCGCCGTCTTTGCGGATACCGGCCGCCCCTATTTTGACGAAACGGATCTGGCTACCTTCGACGCGGCGGCGGCCCTGGCCGCGGAATCCCACAGCGGGCAGCAGCGGGATTCCGGCGAACCGTATATTATCCACCCCGTCGCGGTGGCGGAAATCCTGCTGGAATATGGCATGGACACCGCCTCGATTACGGCGGCGCTGCTGCATGATGTGGTGGAGGATACGGGGGTGACGACGCAGCAGGTGACGGAGCGGTTCGGGAAGACCGTCGCGCTGCTGGTGGAGGGCGTGACCAAGCTGGGCAAGCTGCCGTACGCGGCGGACCGGGAGGAGCTCCAGGCGGAGAACATCCGCAAGATGCTCCTGGCCATGTCCGAGGACATCCGCGTGATGATCATCAAGCTGGCCGACCGGGTGCACAACATGCGGACGCTCCAGTACCGTTCGGAACAGAAACGGCGCGACGTCGCCCGGGAGACACTGGAAATTTATGCCCCCATCGCGCACCGGCTCGGCATCCGGGCCTTCAAGGAGGAACTGGAGGATTTGGCGATCCAGTACCTGGACCCGGTGGGGTACCAGGAAATCGCCCTGTCCCTTGAGCAGCAGAACAGCACCCGCTCGGAGTTCCTTCAGAGCGTCCATGCCCGTGTCCAGGACCGGCTGACCGGACACGTGTCCAATTTCCAGATTGAAGGGCGGATCAAGAGCGTACACGGAATCTATCGCAAAATGTACGGACAGAAGAAAAGCTTCAGCGAAATTTATGACGTCTACGCCATTCGCGTGATCGTGGACTCGGTGGCGGACTGCTACTATGTCCTGGGTGTGATTCACGACATGTTCCGGCCCATTCCCGGGCGGTTCAAGGACTATATCTCCACCCCCAAGCCAAACCTCTACCAGTCGCTGCATACCACTGTCCTCGGGGATGAGGCAATCCCCTTCGAGGCCCAGATCCGCACCCAGGAGATGCACCGCACAGCGGAATACGGCGTCGCGGCCCACTGGAAATACAAGCAGGACATCACCGGCCGCAGTTCCATGGAGCAGCGTCTGAGCTGGATCCGCCAGCTGCTGGAGACCCAGAAGGACGCCGGGAGCGTGGAAGAGATCGTCCAGACCATCAAAAGCGACCTGGCGAAAGAAGAGGTCTACGCCCTCAGCCCCAAAGGGCAGGTGTATGCCCTCCCCCAGGGCGCGACGGTGATCGACTTCGCCTATGCCGTGCATTCCGGCGTTGGGAACAAAATGGTCGGCGCGAAGGTGGACACCCGCATTGTGCCCATCGACTACCAGATCAAGAACGGCGAGGTTATTGAGATCCTGACGACGGCCAACCAGGAGAAAGGCCCCAGCCGCGATTGGCTGAAAATCGCCGCCACCAGCCAGGCCCACAGCAAGATCCGTTCCTGGTTCAAAAAGGAGCGGCGGGAAGAAAACATCGCCGAAGGGCGGCAGGAAGTGGAGCGGGAGCTGCGGCGCAGTTTCATCCGGCTGGACGACGAAGCCATGGAAGCCTTGCTGCGCAAGGAGGCGGAGCGCCACCAGATGGACAGCGTGGAGGAATTCTACGCCGCCGTCGGGTACGGCGGGCTCCAGCTGCAAAAATTCATGCCCCGGATCCGGGACGAATACCAGAAGATCCTCAAGGCCAGGGCCGAGCGGGACCAGGACCCCAACCGGCCGCCGGAGGCCTACGTTACCGCCGCGCGCCAGCGCTCGGCCAGGGGGGAAGGCGTGGTGGTGGAAGGGATCGACAACTGCCTGGTGAAACTTTCCCGCTGCTGCCGCCCGCTGCCGGGGGACCAGATTATCGGCTATATCACCCGCGGCTTCGGCGTATCGATCCACACGCGCACCTGCACCAACGTCCCGGCCGACCCGGCGCTGGCCTCCGAGCCGGAGCGCTGGCTGAACGCCTACTGGTCGCCGGACGTCAAGGAGGAATTCAAGGCTTCCCTGATGGTGACGACCATCAACCGTCTGGGGATGCTGGCGGACGTGACCCGCTCCTTCGCCAACATGCACGTCATGATCAACAGCCTCAGCCTCAAGGAGCACAAGGACGGCACCGCGACGGTCTATTCCACCGTTTCGGTCAACGGGCTGGAGCACTTGGGCACGGTCATCGCCAAGATGGGAAAACTCGACGGTGTGCTGCGGGTGGAACGGGCATAAGGGGCGAGAAAAGGGAGGCAGAAATGATGATGCTTCATACCGATGTGATCCGGGAAAAAGCCATTCCCATCGCGCGGAAATATCACGTGAAGCGGCTGGAGCTGTTTGGCTCCTATGCCAACGGCAACGCCACGGAAGCTTCTGATGCGGATTTCCCGGTGGAGTTTCTGAGCCCTACCCCATCGATTTTTGCGGTGATGGGGCTGCGGGAGGAGCTCAGCCGCAGTCTTGGCAAGGATGTGGATGTGGTTACCTTGCCGCTCCCCCGCCCGGAAAAATTGCGCGTCGAGAGAACGGAGAGGATTTTATGACGGAACGAGATCGCACCCAGTTGGAGTGCATGGAGGAAGAAACCGCGTTTCTCCTGCAAGCGACCAATCAGAAATCCCATAGGGACTTTATGGACGATCTCATTTTGTTTTGCAGTACGCGGTTTGTATGGGGCTGGTGACCCTTGGAGAATGTGCGCACCATTGATCTGTGTCCTTCACTAACGCGCACCCAGAAATCGAGTGGATCCCCATTGTGGCTGTCCGCAACCTCGCCGCGCACGGTTACTGGCAGTTGGACATGCGCCAGATTTGGCAGGCGGTGAGCGAAGATATTCCTGCCTTGCGGCGCTTTTTGGAACAGGTTTTGGCGGAAGATTAGGAGGATTCCTCATGCAGTATGACCGCGTCGAACGCGTCCCTTTGGGGGGATTCCGGCAGAAGATCCATATCCTCGGGCAGGCGGCGGAGAATCCTGTCCTGCTCTTCCTCCACGGCGGGCCGGGGATCCCCGACCGGGGCGGGCTGATGGAACGCCACCGGGCGCTGGCGAAGGACTTCACGATCGTTGCCTGGGATCAGCGGGGCACCGGCGGATCGTACCGGGGTGTCGATCCGGCCACCCTGACGGTGGACCGACTGGTGGAGGACGCGGCGGAGCTGGCGGCGTACCTCTGCCGGACGCTGGGCAGGGAGAAAATTTTTATCTGCGGCGGCAGCTGGGGCACGGAGCTGGGGACGTTCCTGGCCCACCGGCACCCGGAACATATCGCCGCCTACGTTGGCAGCGGGCAGGTGGTCAACGGCGTCCGCAACGAAGAACTCAGCTACAGCTTCTGCGTGCGCGCCGCGCGGGAAGCCGGAGACGCGCGGGCCCTGGCCGTGCTGGAAAAAGTCGGCCCGCCGGTTCGGGGGCAGTATGCCGGCGGTTTCGACGGGCTGATGGCCCAGCGCAACATCCTGAAAAAATACGGCGGGCATTCCCTGAAAAACCGGGGAGGTTTCTTCCGGACCTACGCCAAACCGATCCTGCGTTCCAAAGAATACACGCCGGGGGACGTTTGGGGAATTCTCCGGGGCTACAAACTGACGCTGTCCACCATGTGGCCGACGGTGGTGGATTACGACTTCGTCCACAGCCGCAACACCTTCGCCATGCCATACTTCATCTTCCAGGGCCGCCACGACCAAAACACGCCTTCGGACCTGATTGAGGAATATTTCGCGGCGATTCAGGCGCCGCGGAAGGAACTGATCTGGTTTGAGCAGTCGGCCCACGGCCCGATGGTCGAAGAGAAGGATACGTTTTACCGGCTGCTCCGGGAAAAGCTGCTGGCGTGAAGGCGGAAGAGGGGAGCGCGCCGCCTGGCAGTGCCAAAGAAATCAGCTTCCGTCATTCTGATCAAAACCAAGGGAGGCATGGTATGAACCCCATCCCCATTCTTCGCTCCGCCGCCCGGGATCTCCACCGGTTCCTGGGCGGGGGCGGCTGGATCGCGCTGGCGGCCGCGGCGTTCTGCGCCTCCTCCCTCTGGTCCCTGGCCGCGGGGGCCGCGCGGAGGGAACTGTTCTACGACCTCTCCCTGGTCGTCCACGTCAATTGGTGGTGGCTGGGCGGGGTCTTCCTGGGGTCGGCCGTCTTGCTGGCGGGGATGACACTGGTTTGGCGGGGGACGCGGATCCTGGCCTGGGCGCTGCTGACGCTTTCGCTGGGGCTGGGTGTGTTTCTGGCCGTGAACGCCCCGAGCAATGTTTTCTTCTCGCTGGGGCTTTGCTTCGTGCTGTTTTTGGTGCTGCGCTGGGTGCTGGCGGAAAACCGGCTGGGCGTTGAGGGGCTGCGGGTCCCCGGCTGGGCGACGCTGCTGGCGGCGGGGCTGCTCTTTCTCGGTTTCACCGCGCTGCTCTCCTTTTTCTCCATTCTCCGCTACCGCACCTACAACGCCACCAACTTTGATCTGGGTCTGTTCGCCCAGATGTTCGAGTTCCTGCGCAAGACGGGGCACGCCTGGACAACCCTGGAGCGAAACCGCCTGATGACCCATTTCGGCGTCCACTGCTCCCCGTTCTTCTATCTCCTGCTGCCGTTCTATGATCTTGTTCCCCGGCTGGAGACGCTGCTGGTGCTCCAGGCGGCGGCGGTGGGGGCGGGCGTCTTCGCCGTGCGGGGGATCGCGAAGGAAATGGGTTTTTCCGGCGCGGGGACGCTGGCGGCCTGTCTGCTCTATGTCCTCCATCCCGCCATCCCGGAGGGGTGCCTGTTCGATTTCCATGAAAATAAGTTTCTGGCGGTGCTGTTGCTGGCCGCGTTCTATTTCCTGCTGCGCCAAAAAACGCTGCCTCTGCTGCTCTTCGCCGCGCTGTGCCTGACGGTGAAAGAGGACGCGGCGATCTACGTCGCGGCCCTGGGGGGGTATCTGCTGCTCTGCCGGAAGCGGGAATGGCCGGGCGGCAAACGCCTGCGGGCGGGGCTGCTCTTGCTGGGGATGAGCGCCGTCTGGTTCGTCTGCGCCTGCTGGGTCGTGCGCCGGTACGGGGACGGGGTGATGCTGGACCGTCTGCGCAATTATTTCCTGCCCGGCGAGGAGAATCCCGGATACCTGGACCTAATCAAAACCTCGCTCTCGAACGTCGGCTTCATCTTCCAAGAGGTCTTTACCAGGGAGAAGGCGGAGTTCCTGCTCTGGATGTTCCTGCCTGTGGCCTTCACACCCTTCTGGCAGCCGAAAAACGGCCGCCTGATCCTGCTGCTGCCGCTGCTGGTGATCAATCTGCTCTCGAATTATACGTATCAGTATACCGTCGGGTACCAGTACACCTACGGGACGACGGCGCTGGTGCTCCTGCTGGCTTTGCTGGCGCTGCGGGATATGGGCCCCGCCCTGCGCCGGCTGCTGCTCTGCTGCGCCCTGGCCGCCGGGCTTTTCGTCACGCTGCCCCTGAGCGGCAGCCGCATGGCGTACTATGCCGGCGTCATGCAAGACAGGGCCAGCCAGATTGCCGCCGCGGACGCGGTGCTGGCCGCTCTCCCGCCGCGGGAAGAAGTCTCCGCGACGACCTGGTTCGCCGTTCACCTCTACCGCCGGGAGAATGTCTACATGTTTCCGAACTATTACGACGAGGCCCGTGTGACGGAATATCTGCTCTGCAAGCCCGAGGAGGCGGAGGAGAACGAACAGCTGGCGGATTTTCTCTCCGCGCATTATACGCTGATCCGCCAGGAAGAACTGGTTCAGCTCTACCAGAAAAACGCCTGGGAGTAATTTTTCTTCGAAAACACCCAAAAAAACAACAACAAAAAACAACACTCGCTGCGCGGCGGGTGTTGTTTCTTGATAAATGTTGTCTTTTTCGCGCTGCTTCAGCGATCTTCGTAGAGCCTCAGCACGTCGATCGCCACTTCGATTTTCGGTACGCGGCGGTCCATTGCCTGGCGCTCCATGTGGCGGTGCGCTTGGGCTTCGGTCATGCCCAACGCGGAAATCAGCACCAATTTGGCTCGGTTGATCAGCTGAACTTCGCGTTGTTTTTGCTCTAATTTGTTGTTTTTTTGGCGCAGGAGCGCCAGGCGCGTCCCCAGGCCTTCCAGGACGTCCAGCGCCGCCAAGAGGGCTTGCCGCCCCAGGGGTTTTTGCAGCACGGCCACGCCCTGAGGGCGCAGGGCCTCCCGCAGCGCGGCGCAGCGTTCTTCCGCCGCCAAGACCAGCACCGCTGCCGTTTCCGCCAGCCGGAGCGCCGAAGCCGTTCCGGGATCGTCCGCCAGAGGGAGATTCAGCACGGCGCAGTCGAAGGGCAGGCCGGGCGGCAGCGCGGTGATTTCTCCGGCGGTGGAGACGGCGGTAACCTCCGCCGGGCCGCGCGCGGCCAGCAGTTCTTCCACTGTCCGGTTCCCTTTCGGGGACCCGGAAGCCAGCAGCCATCGGCTCAAGAAAAGTCCCCCTTCCGGCGTATTGGTCAATGGAACCGCAACCGGCAGCCAAGCGGCGGGTCACGGAACCCGTCTGCCGATGCTAATTGTTGACATACATATTATGGTATGGGTTGCGGCTGTTGGGCATCAGGCGCAGGAAGGGCCGGTCCGTCAGATGGGCCGGCGGAACGCCGAACGCTTCGGCATACTCCCGCACCAAAGGCAGGATTTCCGCCTCGAGTTCTTCCGGCGCGGCGGGCTGCATCGCCACCTGCGGCGGAAGTTCCGGCGGAATGGCGTCGCCGCGCAGAAAGATTTTCCCGCCGTGCATGCCCGTGCCGCAGAACCGCCCCACCGGGGCAACGCCTGCCGGGCGGTCCAGCCCCAGCACCAGGATCACGCCGCCGGCCAGATATTCGCCGAGAAAATTCCCTGCGCTGCCGCCGATGACCAGCGCCGGGTAAGCTTGCCCGTACTGTTTCATGTGGATCCCGGCCCGATAGCCCGCGCTGTCCCGTACCAGCATCGTGCCGCCGCGCATGCCGTAGCCGGCGGCGTCCCCCGCGGATCCGTGAACGACGATGCTCCCGCCGGACATGGTGTCGCCCGTCGCGTCCTGGGCGTTGCCGTGCACGACGATGCGGCTCCCTTCGCCCAGGTATGCGCCGAGGGCGTTACCGGGGGTGCCGTAAATTTCGATATTGGTATTTTTTAGGCCGCTGCCGATATAGCGCTGGCCGAGGCAGCGTTCAATCACGATTTCCTCGCCGGCCAGTCGCCGCAGCTGGTCCCCCAGCTGTTCAAAATCCAATGAGCCCGCGTCGATGGTGATCATGGGGCGGCCGCCTCCCTCTTGCGTTGATTGTCCTGGTTGCGCAGGATCTCCGCCCGGACGGGACCGGCAAAAGCGATCAGGCCCGGCTGGTCCCGCAGCGCCGCGAAGTCCAGTGCGTCCAGGGGCGTTCTGCCGCGGATCAGGGCCGTGTAAATCCCGGCCCGCTCCACCCGCCCCAAGAGGATGTATCCCCGCAGGGTGTTGTCCCTGGTATAAAACGAACGGTAATTTTGTCCGTCGGTGTGCTCCGTCCGTTCGCCGTCATAGACCCCGGCGCAGAGCAGGTGAAGGCCGAAAAAGCCGATGGCGTTCATGGGCAGGAGCGGCAGCGTCGGCGCGGTTGCGCCCGCCATGGTGATGCCCGCCGTCTCGCCCTGGAGGTACGCGTTGGGCAGCAGGGCCATCACCTTCCGTTCGCCGGAACAGGCGTCCGGGCTTTCGGTGCAGTCCCCGGCGGCATAAACGTCCGGCAGGGAGGTGCGGCAGAGCGTGTCCACCAGAATCCCCCGGTTCACGTCTCCGCCCGCGTCTTTCACCAGCGCCGTATTGGGCCGCACACCGGCGGCGTAGACCAGCTGGTCGAAAGGAACTGTCTCGCCGGTGCGCAGGGTTGCCGTGCAGGCGGCTCCCGCCCGGGCGAAGGAGGACACGGACGTGCCGAGCTTCAGGACAATTCCGTTTTCTTCCAGATGCCGCCGGAGAATCGCGGCGGGCGCGTCCTCCAGGATGGAACTGAGAACCCGGGGGGCCAGGTCACAGACCGTGATGTGTTCCGTGATGGCCCGCAGGCCTTCGGCGCATTTGAGGCCGATCAGCCCCGCGCCGACGACGAAGACCCGCGTTTCCGCCGTGACGGAGCGCAGCAGCGCTTCCGCGTCGTCCAGGGTGGTGAAGGTCCGGACGTTCTCCACCTGGTCCAGCCCCTCCGCCGGGAAAATCAGCGGATCGGATCCCGTCGCCACCAATACGTTGTCGTAAGCGATCGTTTCGCCGCCGTCCAGCGTCACTATCTTTCCCGCCGGGTCAATACCCAGCGCGCGGCGGCCCAGTTTGGCCTGCACGCCGTTGGCCCGGTAGAAGTTCTCCGGCCGGTACCGTATTTTCGTCCGGTCGGTTTTCCCTGCCATCAGGTAGGAAATCAGCGGACGGGAATACGTGTGGTGCGGTTCGGCGGCGACCAGGACAATGTCATCCGTCCGGCTGGCCCGCCGGATGCCCTCCACGCAGCCAATGGCCGCGGCGGAGTTGCCGATAATCACATGTTTCACGCCGACGCGCCTCCTTCCTCGAAGACAATCGCCCGGTTGGGGCAGTGCTCCGCGCAGGCGGGGCTGCCGCCGGCGGTTTGGATGCACAGTTCGCATTTCTGCACCGCGTGCCCGTCTTCCGCCGGCAGGACGGCGCCGTAAGGGCAGGAGAGGATGCAGGTATAGCACCCGACGCATTTTTCCCGGTCGATGCAGACCACTCCGTCCGCGACCGAGATCGCTCCGGCGATGCAGCCCTTGCGGCAGAGGGGTTCGTCGCAGTGGCGGCAGGCCACGGCGAAGCTGATCTTCCCGTCGTCTTCTACGCGGATGCGGGGATGGACGGGCCGCCCCTTGAGGGCTTTGGCCATGTTTCCCCCGCCCAAGTTCGCGTTGGCGCAGTAGTATTCGCACAGATGGCACCCCAGGCACCATTCCTCGCGGACATAGATTTTTTTCATGGTGACAGTCCTTCCCGCTGTTGCTTCCATTCTTCTTCCAGAATCGCGTAAAGGTACGCGCCGTGCCGGCGCGCGCCCCGAACGCCTAAACTCCCGCGTGCTTGATCCCCAAAATATCCAGTTCCTCCTGGGTCATGGCGACGCCGCGGAGCATCAGACGGTTGCCGCGCAAAGCCTCGACGGAGTTGATTCCCATCCCCCCCATGACTTCCTTCAGCTCGTGCTGCCAGGCATGCACCAGATTGACCAGCCGTTCCGCGCCGATTTCCGGGTTCAGCCGCTTGACCAGGTCGGGCCGCTGGGTGGCGATGCCCCAGTTGCACAGGCCGGTATGGCACTGGCGGCAGAGGTGGCAGCCCAGGGCCAGCAGGGCTCCGGTGGCGATGTAGCAGGCGTCCGCGCCCAAAGCGATGGCCTTGATCCAGTCCGCGCTGGAGCGGATGCTTCCCCCGGCGATCACCGAGACGTCGTCCCGGATGCCTTCTTCCCGCAGCCGCGCGTCAACGCTCGCCAGCGCCAGCTCGATCGGGATGCCGACATGGTCGCGGATGCGGGTGGGGGCCGCGCCGGTGCCGCCGCGGAAGCCGTCGATGGCGATGATATCCGCCCCGGACCGGGCGACGCCGCTGGCGATGGCCGCGACGTTATGGACCGCCGCGATCTTGACGATGATGGGCTTCTGGTTGCCGGTGGCGGCCTTGAGGGAATAGACCAGCTGGCGCAGGTCCTCGATGGAATAAATGTCGTGGTGCGGCGCGGGGGAGATGGCGTCGGACCCCGGGGGGATCATCCGCGTCCGGGCGACGTCCCCGGCGATTTTGTGCCCCGGCAGGTGGCCGCCGATCCCGGGTTTGGCGCCCTGCCCCATTTTGATTTCCACTGCCGCCCCGGCCATCAGGTAGTCTCCGTGGACGCCGAAGCGCCCGGACGCCACCTGGACAATGGTATGCGGGCCGTAGGGATAAAAGTCCGCGTGCAGGCCGCCCTCGCCGGTGTTGTAGCAAATGCCGAGCGCCGCCGCCGCCCGGGCCAGGGAAGCGTGGGCATTGTAACTGATAGAGCCGAAGGACATGGCGGAGAACAGCAGCGGCATGGTCAGGGGAATCTGGGGCGTGAGGTTATCCACCAGCTGCCCTTCGGCGTTGCGCTCCAATTTCTGGGACTTCTTGCCCAGAAACACCCGCGTCTCCATCGGCTCCCGCAAAGGATCAATGGGCGGGTTCGTCACCTGAGAGGCGTTGAGCAGGATGCGGTCGAAGTAGACAGGGTGGGGTTTCGGCGTTCCCATGGAAGAGAGCAGCACCCCGCCGCTGTTGGCCTGCTTATAGACCTCGTTGATGTTTTCGCCCGGCCAGTTGGCGTTGGGGCGGAAGCAATGGTCGGTCAGGATGATCTTCAGGGCCTTGGTGGGGCAGAGGCTGACGCAGCGGTGGCAGTTGACGCACTTGCTGTCGTCGGCTTCCATTTCGCCGGTGTCCGGGTTGTAGGCGTGAACGCAGTTGGAGCACTGCCGCTCGCAGGCCCGGCAGGCGACGCATTTTTTCTCGTTGCGGACGACCTCAAACAGGGGATGTACGTATAAATCCATGGGAAAACCCTCCGACGGTAGATAATAGAATGGGCGCGGACTGTTTGGGGACTGTTCGGAGAAGGGGAGCGGCGGACGGGCCAGCCGCGGCGCGCCATTTTTCGCGGCCTTTCTCCGTGTTTTTCAGGGGGTCCTGTTGCCGGCGGGGTCCATGCCGTTTCAGCGCGGGGCGCAGGTCCCCGCCGCCTCCTTCCGGTCCATGGTCACAATCACAGGCTCCCCCGCCTCCGGGCTCCAGACTTTGGCGATGTCCGGGCAAACCGCGCGGATGGCGCATTCCTCGCTGGCGGCGTAAAACCGGTCGCCGTGGTTGCCGACCACCATGCCGCGCAGTTTCAGCCGGTCTCCCAGCACCATCTGCCCGCCCTCGAAGCCCAGAATGATCGAAAACGGGCCGGTGATCAGCAAATTGGAAAAGCGCTTGCGCAGATAAATCTGCGTGGAGCGGTCCGGTTCGGGCATTTCTTCCAGCGTGGACCAGAACGGGGCGGAGACGACCGCGGCGGTCTCTTCCAGCGAGAGGCCCTGCTTGCGGTGGAGGTAATCAATGATGTAGGTGATCACCTCCGTGTCCGTCTGGAGGGTGCACTGGTAGTTGAACATCTCGATGAAGCGGCGGTTCGCGTCGTAGGAAGAGATTTCGCCGTTGTGGACGACGGTGCAGTCCAGCAGCCCGAAGGGATGCGCCCCGCCCCACCAGCCGGGGGTGTTGGTGGGATAGCGGCCGTGGGCCGTCCAGGAATAGCCGCCGTACTCCTCCAGCCGATAGAAGCGCCCGACGTCCTCCGGGTAGCCGATGCCTTTGAACACGCCCATGTTTTTCCCGCCGGAGAAGACGAAGGCCCCCTCAATTTCCGCGTTGATCCGCAGGGCGCAGCGGGCGGTGAACTCCTGTTCGTCCAGCTGGCTGGTTTCCTGTTTTTCCGGCAGCGGAAGGACGAAATACCGCCAGATCCGCGGCTCATCGGTGATTTCCGGGATCTTCCGGGTGGGGATCACGCCGGCGTGGATGATGTAAAAATGCCGCCGCAGGAATGCCTCGCACTGCTGCTGGGCATCCGGATGTTTCTTTTCCTGATAAAACAGGTGGAACGCGTAATAAGCGGCGTAGTCGGGATAAATGCCGTATCCGGCGAAGCCGCCGCCCAAGCCGTTGGAGCGGTCGTGCATCACCGCGATGGAGCGGATAACGTCGTCGCCGGACATGCGCTCACCGGAGCGGGAAAAAATTCCGGCGATGGCGCAGCCGGAAGGGATGCGGACCTGACCTTCGATGGGCATAAGGCGACCTCCCAATCGTGATACTTGTTTTGCGCATAAAATGCAATTGCTGAGATTATACGCCTGTTTTGCAGGATTGTCAAGATGAGACTGCAAAATTCGCCGAAGATCATGGAATCATTCAGTGCTTCGCCCTATATATAAAGGTAATTGGTGATATTGCACAAAGAAATTGCATTCACGGCGCGGGAGAAACTGCAAAAACAGGAAGCGGCGCGTTTCGTCCCGGCGCGCCCCGATCCTTCGGCCCGCGCGCGGGCAACCGGGGGTCCGCGGGTCGGTGAGAGGTTGCGCGCATGATCCTTCGGCCCGCGCGCGGGCAACCGGCGGCGGAGCGATTTTGGGCTTGCCCTCCCGCCGGAAATGTGGTATAATACGCGGCATCAAACCAAAGGAGGAGTACGATGCGGCAAAGTGAAAAACCCGTCCGGGGATCCGCCCCGCGGCCGGACCATATCCTGCTCAGTTTCCGGGGGGACGTCCGCACCAGCCGGGCCGTCTCTTGGCGCACCAGCACCGACGTTGCGGGGGGCTATGTCCTGTGCCGGGAAGTGCCCGGGGAGGGAGGCTCGGATCCCGGGGGGGAATGGGTCCGGACAGAGGCGGAAACCGACGTCTTCCTCTCGGACATTGACGTCAGCCGGCTCTATTGGGCCCAGCTGACAGACCTGCGGCCCGGAACCGCGTATGAATACACCTGCGGGGACGGGGCGCACCGCGCGGGCCCCTTCCGCTTCACCACCGCGCCGGAACAGACCGGCCCTTTCCGGTTCATCTGCCTTTCGGACCAGCAAAGGGGGGAGCCGCGCGACTGCCCGGACTACAGCGGGTTCCGGCGCTTCCTGCGGCGGCTGCTGGAGCGGTTCCCGGACACGGCGTTCTTCCTCACCGGCGGGGACAACACCGACTGCGGGCAGCATGAGGTCCAGTGGAACGGCCTGTTCAGCGGGCTGCGGGGGATCGCGGAATCCGTCCCGTTCATGATGGCCCTGGGCAACCACGACAACAGGGGGTTCCGGGACTATGCCCGGGGGATCGGCCGCTACTACGCGGAACCGGCGGAATACTTCGGCCGGCAGTTCCGGGGCAGTTACCCGGACAACGGCCCGGCCAACTGGAAGACCGAGAACTACACCTTCGACTACGGCAACGCCCATATCAGCGTCGTCGGGATCAACGGGCCGGAGGAGGTCAACGCCTGGCTGCTGGAGGACCCGCGGCCCTGCCGGGCGGACTGGAAGCTGGGGGTATATCATTTCCCGATCTGCTATTCCGGCGTTGACTGCCAGAACTACGACGCTTACCCGGTGATGCGGGAAGGGTTTGAGCGGTTCGATTTGGTTTTCTCCGGACACGAGCACAATTTCTCCCGGAGTTTTCCGCTGCGCGGCGAAGAGCTCTTCGACCGTCCGTCCCAGGGAACGGTGCACTATATGTTGGGCAACAGCAACAGCAACCCGCCCGGCTCCCGGACCCTTTCGAAGGTTTGGCACGCCGCCTTCTTCCCCCAGGAAGAGCCGGTGTCCATGGCCTGCGTCGTGGAGATTGACGGCCCCCGGATGACGCTGACGTCTGTGCTCGACGACGGCCGGACGGTGGATCAGTGCGTCATCGACAAGGCGAAGGATCAAATCCTGCCCTATGCCGCCGCGCCGCGCTACAACCGGACGCGCATGCTCTTCAAAGGCATGGATCCCGGCCTGGCCCAGGCGGACATCCCCTGCGAATGCCGGGACGGCGTCTGGTTCGCCCCGCTGGCGGCGCTGGTGAGCTTCCTCGGCGGGGGGGCGGAGAAAACGCCCGGGCAGGTGCGGCTGGAGGCTTACGGCCACTGGGCCCGTTTCACCGAGGGCAGCGCGTTCGCGGCGACGGACCGGGGCCCCCTCGCCCTGCCGGCCCCCGTGTTCCGCGGCGCGCGGGGGCAGCTTTATATCCCGGCGCGGGGCTGCGCGGCGCTGGAGATGCGCTGGGCCTACGCCCCCCGCAACAACTTTCTGTCTTTTGAGCACGAGAGCGAAGACAAACCGGTCACGGAGCAGCCGTAAACGGAAAGGGGAAGCAGCTCACACGGCAGCGGCCGAACCCGCCGCGGCCGCGCTGCCCCGCTAGACTCTGTAGTCACGAGATTCCGAGCCAAAGCGCCCAGCAGCGGATATGGACAGCAGCAAGGAAGGACGAGGAATTTTTCGCGTATCGTGTTGCGATGCCGCGCCACTTTTT
>JAIRXU010000004.1 GCA_031268095.1 Oscillospiraceae bacterium
TTCCCGACCGGTTTTTTCCGCTTTTCATTTGCCCGTCCGCTGCGCCGCAGCCGGGGCATTTCAGTTCGTTCTTTTCCATGTCCCTATTATATCATACTAAACGCTATTTGTCCTCACCTGTGGAACCGCTCCTATCTGACAGCACAAGCGTGTTTCCCTCCTGTTCTCCTCTCCCGCTACTCCCCTTCCGTCCCGTCCATTTCCTCCTGCGCATCCTGCGGGATCATTCCGTACAAACAGTCCAGCGCGCGGGCCAGGCCGCCCAGCTCATCGATCAGTCCTTCCCGGACGGCCATATCCCCTGTCAGCACCGTTCCGAAATCCATCACCAGCTCTCCCGTCTCCAGCATCAGCTGCCGGTAACGGTCTGGGGCAATCCGGGAATTGGCCGCAACGAAGCGGACGATCCGCTCCTGCATCTGCTGGAAATACGAGAGTGTCTGCGGTACGCCAAGAATGACCCCGTTCATCCGCACCGGATGGATGGTCATGGTGGCGGAAGGCGTGATAAACGAACGGTTGGCGGAGACGGCCAGGGGCACCCCGATGGAATGTCCGCCGCCCAGCACCAGGGAGACCGTCGGCTTCTTCATCCCTGCAATCAGCTCCGCCAGCGCCAACCCCGCTTCAATGTCCCCGCCGACGGTATTGAGGATGATCAGCAGACCCCGGACCTCGCGGCTCTCCTCGATAGCCACCAACTGGGGGATCACATGCTCGTATTTGGTCGTTTTGGTCTCCGCCGGGAGTTCCACGTGCCCTTCAATCTGCCCGATAACCGTCAGGCAATGGATCAGGCCGCCCCGGCCCTCCACCGTTACACTGCCCAAATCCGCCCCGGCGCGCCGTTCCCGGATCTCTCCTTCCTGTCCCGCCTGGCCCGGCTCCGGTTCCGGCATCAGTTCCGGGAGGGTGAATTCCCCGTCGGCAATGTTTCCGCCAGCCTTTCCAGGTTTCCCGATTTTCCCATTTTTCCCTGTCATATCGCGCCCTCCTTTGTCTCTATTGTTCTATTCTGGCCAATCCGACGGAAAATAATCAAGGAACAAACCAGGGGATTCCTGCAAGCCGCCTCAGATTTCGCGGCGGCAACTTGCCGTGAAAAATTTTTGCGGACAATTCCACGCCTCCCTTGACATTTCTCCGCCCCGCCGCTATAATTAGTAGACTGAACAAACCAATAGGAGGCTTTAGTATGCCGGAACACCCCGAACAAGCCGTCTGCTGCGAAGAACGCATTGACGGACGGACCCTATCCGGACGGGAACGATTCCTCAAAACCCTGCGGCGCGAGCCGGTGTCCGGCCGGGTGCCGACCTTTGAACTGGAATTTTATCTGACCATGGAGGCCTTCGGGCGTGTGCACCCCAGCCACCGGCGCTTCGGCCAATGGGGACAGATGAGCCAGCGGGAACGGGAACTCCAGCTGCGGGACCAGGCGGAAACCTTTGTCGCCTTCGCGCGGAAGTATCACCACAGCGCCATCCATGTCAACGGCGTCAGCGGCGGCGGAGTGGACGGAAAAATCCGGGTGCTGGAACTGATCCGGGAAATGGCCGGGGATGAGTTCGCGCTGCTGGTCTACTGCGACCCCACCTTCGGCATCCCTGACGGTCAGCGCATGATGTCCTTCACCGAACGGCTCTATGAAGACCAGGCGGGACTGCACGAAGAAGCCCGGCGCAGCACCGACCGCACACTGCGCGAGACGGAGCGGATCGCCCGGACAGGACTGCTGGACGGGGTCTGCATGTGCTCGGACTACTGCTTCAACGCCAACCCCTTTTTCAGCCGCAGCATGTTCTCGGAGTTCATCGCGCCGTATTTGACGGAGAGCATCCGTGCCTGCCATGCATTCGGCCTGCTGTGCATCAAGCACACCGACGGAAACATCCTGCCCCTCGTCGATCTGATGGTGGACTGCGGCCCCGACGCGCTGCACTCCCTGGATCCCCAGGGCGGCGTGGATTTGGCGCAAATCAGCCGGGAGTGGGGCGACAAAGTCGCCCTGTGCGGCAATGTCAACTGCGCCTTGCTCCAAACCGGCAGCCCGGAGGACTGCGCTGCCGACGTGCGCCGCGCGCTGCGGGACGGCATGGCCCGGAACCGGGGCTACGTTTTCTGCACCTCGAACTGCGCTTACACAGGCCTTCCCTTGGAACGCTACGAAATGATGCATGATATTTGGTACGCGGAAGGAATCTATCCCCCCGCGGGATGACCGCCGCCGGGCAGCGGAAAAACGGCCGGACCGGCCGCGTTCCGCATGATCCGTATAACACATAAACATGCGGCATTCCGCATGGAAAGGAGCTTGCCCCTATGACCAACCGTGACCGCGCGCTTGCCGTGCTGCGTTATCAGCCGTACGACCATCTCCCGCTGGTGCACTTCGGCTTTTGGAATGAAACCCTGGACAAGTGGGCAGAGGAAGGGCACATTACCGAGGAGGAGGCCCGCCGCTGGGGCGACGGCAACGCATTCGACCGCAGCATCGCCGGGAAACTCGGCTTCGATTTTAACTGGTCCGCCGGGACGGGGCTGCACGTCGGGCTGCGCCCCGGCTTTCCCCGGGAAATCATCCGGGACCTCGGCGGGGGAGCGCGGCACGTCCGCAACGGCAACGGCGTGGTGGAACTCGAGCGCGACGGCGCAACCTCCATTCCTCAGGAGATCTCCCATTTATTGGTGGACCGTGCCAGCTGGGAGGAGCACTACCTTCCCCGTCTGCAATTTCATCCAGACCGGGTCCCCCGGGAAGCCATTGCCCGGCTGCTGGAGCGGTATGGCAGAACCGGCTGGGCGGACGAGCCCGCGCCCGTCGGACTTTACATCGGCAGCCTCTACGGCTGCATCCGGGACTGGGTCGGCGTTGTGGGGCTGAGCTACCTCCAGGCCGACGACGAGGACCTTTACGCGGAAATCATTGATACGGTGGGCCATCTCTGCTGCCGGACGCTGGAGGAAACCCTCGCCCTCTGCCAGCCGTGCGGCCGTCCCGCGGGGCTGTTCGATTACGCCCATATGTGGGAAGACATTTGCTTCCGCTCCGGTCCGCTGGTCATCCCTCGGGTTTTCGCGGACCTCGTCGGCCCGCACTATAAACGCCTGACGGACCTGCTGCGGCGCCAGGGCACGGACCTTGTCTCCCTGGACTGCGACGGCTGCATTGATGCGCTGGTTCCGATTTGGCTGGAAAACGGCGTCAACACCATGTTCCCGATTGAAGTCGGCGTTTGGGACGGCGGAATCGCCCCCTGGCGGGAGGCCTATGGGAAGGCGCTGCGGGGGGTCGGCGGCATGGACAAGAATGTCTTCTCCCGGGATTTTGCCGCCGTGGACGCGGAAGTCGAGCGCCTGCGGCCTCTGGTCGCCTTGGGCGGGTACCTCCCCTGCCCCGACCACCGCATTGCCCCCGACGCGAAATGGGAAAACGTATGCTATTACACCCGGCGCATGCGGGAGGAATTCTGACCGGCATGGCATCACCCCCGGCCCATGAGGACCGGGGGCGATTTTATATCCGTTTTATACAACCATTTTTATACACTTATTTTTTACACCATCCGTTCGAATCCTTAAATTTGCAGCAGGTGCAGGCTGCCTTCCTCCAGCGTCCGCGCGGCGGGAGAGAGCAGCCGCAGACGCAGCGTTCCTGGCCCTGCCAGCGGCCCCAGCGTCAATCCCCCGCGGATCGTCAAGTACCCATCCGGGGCGGCGAAAGGATACACGGTGGTTACCCCGACCTCCGGCGTCAGCTCTAGCGCGGCCTCCAGCGGGGTTGCCCCCAGCAGCGGCGCGAAGCGCAGAGAGAGAACCAGCAGGAAACGTTTTCCCCCCGGCAGCAGGACTGCCGCAGCATCGTCCTCCGCAGGCGCGGGGAATGCGCAGTTCACTTCGGCTTCTTCCCAAGACAGGAAGGCGCCGCTCTCCCAGAGGGTCTCCGCTTGCGTACGCAGCCGCGCATAACAGAGCTGCTCACAGCCGCAGGCGGCGGGATCCAGCATAGGGAGCATCGGGCGATGGCAATGCGGCGGGGAAATCGGGTGCGGAAAACCTTCCGGCGGAAAAATTTCTTCCAGGCAGCCTTCCTCATGGCACTCCGGACAAGGCATCGGGATTATGGGGGAATGCCTCGGCGGCGGGACGGGGGGATGAACCGGCGGACAAACCGGCGGGCAAGGCTTCGTCAAATATTCCAGCGCGCGCTCCATTTTTCCTTTGAGGATAATTTGGCTCCCGGTGGCGCTATCCAAGATCTGCGCGGCGCTGTTGCTCAGCGCCAGCAGCAATTGCACTTCCTCAGCGCTGGCGCGGTCTTCCCGGCGCAGCCGCTCCAGGACATACCGCAGTTTTTCTTCCTCTGTTTGAAGAATACATCCCAGGGCGGTTTCTTCCGCCGCAATAGACGCCAGGATCATGGCAATGGCTCCGTCGCGCGTCAGGCAAGAATCCGGCTTCGGAATTTCCGGCATGGACATTGAACAACCATTCCTTTCCATTGTTCGGCTTTGCCGCATTGGCGTCCCGCAGGGCCGTCCGCGCAAAACCTCGTCCCATTCTATTCCAGAAAACAGGAAGAGGTGAACGAACGGCGGCTTCCTTGCCACCGGGTTATTCCATTGCCGCGGCAAAACGCATCGCCGCCGCGCCGCCGCACCTACCGGGAATGTTCCCCGGAGAAAGCGCTCTGTCCCGGCCCGCCCGGTCCCATCCAGCCCTTCCCGCGAAACTTCCCGAACGGCGCCATGCACCCTCCGGACAAGGGTTGCATAGAATGGTGTACCGCGAACAAACGGCGTACGACGTTGCCGCGGTAAAAATCTGTTGGAGGGTTTATTTTGTCACAGCCATCTTTCCCAACCGATCCAGGCATCACCCGGGACGATGCGATCAATCAAATCCTGTCGTCCATCGCTATGGAGGAACTGGGACTCAGCCATATCCTCAACGCAGAAGGCGAAAAACTCCAGTATATCCTCGGAACGCTGCCGAACAGTCCCGGCGGCGCGACGATTGAGCAGGTATTGGAAGCCAACGAAAGCGTGAAAACGCTTCTGGAAGCCAGCTCCCACAACCAGCTATTTCTCAAAAGTAAAATGGCCCAGGCGCTCGCTTCCAACGAGCTCCAGGGCCCCACGGGTCCCACGGGTCCCACCGGGCCAACAGGGCCTGCCGACGGGCCAACCGGGCCAACTGGCGCGGACGGGGGCAACAAGAATTGGGATTATCAGAAGATTCGACAAAAACCATAGACAAGCGGCTATTTGCAAGAAGAACCGGGCAGGAGATTTTTTGATCTCCTGCCCGATTCTTTTTGCCGCAAAATTAAAACGCCATCCAGAGCCACCCAAAGAGCAGGATACACAGGAGCCAGTTCAACGGGGTCTTGGGCCACTTGGTGGTTTTGCCCCAGAGGCGGAAATATTCCGTGTCGTCTACCGCACCTTTTGTGTTATCGATCACCTGGCGCACGGAGCTGCCAGCATCTTGGGTGAGCGTGGTGCCCTCGTGATTGATAGAGATGGTTTGCACAGTGCTGTTTGCGCCCAGATCAATCGTGGCCGCGCTTTGCGCCGTAATGTGCTCGATGGTGCTGCCGCGCACTACCACGCGCACTGTTTCTCCACCGGTTTTGTCGATCTCAACGCCCGCGAACTCCGAATCCGTCACATAGACGCTGTGGCTACCGCCGCCGTTGATGTAGAGGTAGGGCAGCACCGGGACAGGCTGATTTTCCACTTGGCGGCGCAGGTAATCCACAATATAAACCTCGCCGTCGCCCACGCCCACACCAATGACGATGCTCTTGCCCACGCTGCCGTTGTTGAGCCGTGCACCGGGCTTGTTGATGTATATGCTGCCGCCGACAGACACATTGGTCAGCGTCACGTTCGCGCCGTTGATGTAAAGATCGCCGTGAATGGTGCCGTCGTGAATCGCAATATTATCGGCATTGATGGTCAAATCCGGGGATTCGCCCCAAACGCCCCACATGGAAAAATTGTAGATGCCCTCGCTGGCCGTGAGCGACGTGGTGAGGGTGCGGCTCTGGTTGGTGTCAAAATCGTGCCAGGGGCCAGGGTCGCCGCTGGGCAACTTGTCGGTGTAAGTGTCGATATAGCTGTCGTCGCCGCGTACACAGGTGTGGGTGGTGTAGCCCTGCGCATCAGTAGTCGGCGCAGTAATGACCGCAACATAATCATGGCTCAGGGCGGGGATTGCGCGGGTTTCTTCTGTGCCATCGGGTGCCCAGGTGCGGAACTCAACACCAGCGGCGGTGCAAGTTGCAGCTGTGCGTACCGTCCAGTCGCTCCAGATTTTTTGCGGCCCAAACACGTAACCCGGCTGCACATCAATCACATCGCCGTAAAACTTTGCATTGTCCGGGTCGTCCCAGATGCCGGGTTCAATTGCTTTGAAGTCATCGGTGAGACCGACCACATCATCCTCAGAGGCGATGTAGTTCAGTCTGCAATTCACTGCCTGCAACAAGGGGTTGTTACTGAGATCCAGCGCAGTGAGTTCATTGTTCGGGCAGATCAGCCCCAACAGCGCAGGATTTTGCGAAAGATCCAGTTCCGTGAGTTTTGTGTTGCCGCACACCAGCAAAATCAGATTGATGTTCTGCAAAAGGTCAAGCGCTGCGATATTCGTGCTGCTGCAAGCGATTTCTTGCAGCGCCAGGTTGTGCGAAACATCCAGCCCGGCCAGCGGGTTGTCATAACAATAAAATATCTCCAGCGCGGTGAAGTGTTCGAGCCCCGTCAAATTGCTAATATTCATACTCGAAACATCCAGCATTGTAATCCCCGCCACGTCGCTGGCATAAATGTCCCCGCTGGGTTTGCCGATGAGCTCACGCACAGCGGCCTCAAAGTTCGGGTCGGGGAAGGTGATGGGCTGTTCGGCAACCGGTTCGCGTGTGAGCGCAGATAATACAACGCAGGCAAAGATTTGCTCAACTTCATTTGCGGCACTTGTTGCGTCAAAAACATCTGCCCAAGTAATTCCCGCAAATCCATCTAATGTCTCCGCCACGGCCTCTGCAACTGTTTTGTTGCCGAACTGACGCGCATAAAACGCCGATTGCTCTTGATAAAGCCACTGATATACTTCTTCCACAGTGACCCCTTTGTGATAGAAATTCAAAAGCTGGGGTGCAGTTGCGTTGTCTTCGGCGCTTTCTGAGCGCGAAAGCATCCAATACCATTCGCTTAGTGTTACATATGTAATCGCATCCATTTGCGGCGCATTGGCATAAACAGCTTCGCGCAGCGCCTGTTGCTCGGCAGGCGTTGGGTTGGCCGGTGCTTTCAAAAACAACGGTTCCGGCTGGCGCACGCCGTCAAGCACAAGATAAACATCAATGCCCGATTTGTCGCTGCGGGCTTCGATTTCGATGTGGCTGCTGCGCTCACGCGTGAGTGCGCACAGCGCAAAGTATATGATGGGAAAGCACTTTTCGTCATTCATGAAAGGGTTTTCTTCCATTAATTCGCGCCAGGAAAAATTCGTGCCCTCTTTCCATAGCGCAATGATCTCCTCAAGCGTTTGCTCTTCATTGTGCGGTTCCGGTGGATTTTCATATTCGAATCGGATCAAATCGTCAATGGTGGTGTTTTTATTGGTGATGTCCAGTATGGTATGCGCAAAGTCTGCCAGTGTGGTACCAGGATCAAACACACTCCCCTGA
This sequence comes from Oscillospiraceae bacterium, assembly GCA_031268095.1. GTDB lineage: Bacteria > Bacillota > Clostridia > Oscillospirales > Acutalibacteraceae > WRMQ01. The sequence goes on from JAIRXU010000004.1 coordinate 7,697, forward strand.
TAATGCTGCACCAATACCAAAAAAACGTTGGGATCCATTTGCCCTGCATTGGCAAACACAGCGCCATCCTTCGCCCGCTGTTCCGCGGGGCCCGGGATTTCGGGCGTGGGGATGAACTTCGGCGCGCCCTGTTCAATCCCATCCAGCAAAAGATAAATCTCAATGCCATCTGTCGTTTCATCAATGCGGATGGTATACGCACCCTCCGCCGCAAACGGCCGCAGCTTCGGGTAACTCTTACCCTCTTGAATGAACCACACCGGGGTGGTGAAATCGAAGCCAACGAGGTTGACTGCGTGCTTCAGTTCATTTGGAGAGAGCTGCGCCACAGAGGTTTTGATGACGGGCTGCTCCGAAAAGTACATGCCCTCCGGCGTAACATTGGAATAGCAGTTTGTAATGCTCCCCTGATAGGTTGCACCCGCAATGCCGCCTTGCAGATCAAGGTCTGATGCGGGAACCTCCAAAGCAGTCAGCAGGCTATAACAATTGCGGATTTCGGGCGAGTAGGGAACATCGGCATCTTCGCCAAAATGTCCGACAATGCCGCCGAAGAAAGCTACGCCCAAAAAGGTTGCTTGAACGTAGCAGTTTTCAATTAGCCCGCCCGGCATATACGCGGTGATACCACCTGCCATATCAGCGTTATTGATGCGCAGGCCTGTGATCCCCAATCTGCTGATATGCGCGCCGTCGCCGACAACCGCAAACAAGCCCGCTATGCTTGCGCCGCTAGTCAAGTTCTGGATTTCGTAGCCGTCGCCGTCCAGCGTGCCGGTGAACGCGCCCACATGTGTTTCGACATATGCAAACAGATCCCCAATCGGCTCCCAGTTGCCCCGCGCGGCCAAATCAATGTCGTTCATCAAAACATAATTGCCGTCAAGGTCGTTGCGGATCGTGTCCAAGTCCTCGGGGGTGTAGATCGGTGTGTAGCCCGCCGGGATGTTGTCCTCCGCAACAGCTGTCAGGCCCAAGGGCACCGCCCCAACCACCAACGCCAAACAAAGAACCGCTGAAAGAACCTGCCTTGCCAACTTGCTCATCCCAATTCCCTCCTGAGATTTATTTCCTATATTATACTGCTATGATTGCGAAATGTCAACCATAATCGCTTAATATTTTTCGTGCAGTTGATATAATTAAAACCATAGGAGGGCAATGCTATGGTGGATAATGAACAACTGCTCAAGGGTATGGGTAAACGCATATCGGAACGAAGAAAGCAACTGCGCTTGACTCAGGATGAATTGGCCGAAAAGATGGATGTCACGCCCCAGATGATCTCGACAGCCGAACTTGGCAAGAAAGGCATTCGCCCCGAAAATTTGGTTAACTTGTGCAAGGCACTGGAAGTTAGCGCGGATTACATACTCACAGGTTTCATTGGCGAACAGGATGTTGCCCTCATTGCCCAAAAGCTTTCGCTCTTATCCCCAGCGCAATTCCGCGTGGCCGAAGAAATCTTGACGAATTGCATCCAACTTGCGCAATCGAAATAACTTGTAATCAGGACAATCCACCCCCACATATTCTATGAAACGACACAATATGAGGGGGTATCACAATGAAAATCAACAACACATTCCCGCAAGAATTATCAGCCCTCCCGCACTGGGTATGCTGGCGCTTGGAGCCCGACAAAAAATCGAACCGCGACGCAAAGGTGCCCTACTGCCCGGCGACCGGCAAGCGCGCCAGCGCAAGCAACCCGGCAACATGGGGAACCCTCGCGGAGGCCCTGACCTGTGCGGATAAATATAACTACAGCGGCGTTGGCTTCGTTTTCACGAGGGAAAGCGGCATAGTTGGCGTCGACATTGACCACTGCCTTGACGCGCAGGGCCAGCCAAACGAAATCGCCGCAGATATCCTGTCACATTTGCCGCAAACATATATCGAAATCTCGCCCAGCGGCACGGGTTTGCACATATTTCTGCGCGGCGCGCTGCCGTCGGGTGGGAATCGCAATGCAAAAAACGGCGTAGAAATGTACAACAACGCCCGGTATTTTACTATAACAGGTCGCCGCTTTCAAGATTCTATTGATAAAATTGAAAAAGACAACGGCGCAATCATGTTGATACACGAAAAATATATCAAAACATTGAAAAATGGACAGTCTCAATCAAGAGCGAATCAAGTGACCAGTTTATCAGACGATGAAATCATAACGCGCGCTCAAAAATCGAAGGACGCAGCGGAATTTATGGCGCTTTGGCGCGGCGAATTCGAGGATGGCAAGCACAGCGAGGCCGACTACGCTCTGTGCCGAAAACTGGCGTTTTGGACGGGCCGAGACGAGGCGCAGATCGACCGTCTATTCCGTCAAAGCCAGCTATATCGGGAAAAATGGGATGTGAAGCACAACGCGCAGGGCGAAACGTATGGGCAGATCACCATTCGCAACGCCTGTGCGAAAACCGAAAAAACCTATGCTCCGGCGGCGGCTCCGGCCTCAGAATCGCCGGAAGAAATCTTCAAGCAGAATGGTTCCTATTGGCGGCGGCGTGGCGACAAAACCTATAGAATCACCAATTTTATTGTGCAGCCTTTGGAATTGATACAGGCAGAAGAGGAAGCGCAGCTCACTTGTGACCTCATTTCGGACATCGGCGAGGCGCATCGTATGACTTTTTTGTCCAGCGACTTTGCTACAACGGCAAAACTGGAAGCCGTTTTGTGCAAAAACACCATTGCGCTGTCGTTTTTGGGCAGTGAAAGTGACTTAAAACTGTTCAAAATTGAACTTTACACCCTGCCGTGGAAAAGGCAACACGGCGTGCGCGCCACCGGGGTTTATCTGCGCGACGGGCAGCTTGTTTTCGTTGATACACAAGGGGCCGTGACCTCTGGCGGCGCGGAATATCCCGGCCTGGTGCAGATGTCACGCTACAAACAAATCGCCAGCGGACTGATGAAAGCATCGTTTTTGGACAGAGAATTGTTATTCGAATTGGCAGAACACGTGTTTTCATATAACGAACCAGCGAAAACCGTGCCGGTGCTGGCGTGGTGCGCCGGATGCTTTATCAAGCCACACCTGCGCCACTGTGAAGTGAAATATCCGCACTTGTTCCTGATCGGCGAACAGGGCAGCGGCAAGTCGAACACGCTCGAACGCTTTATTCAGCCGCTGTTTTCGTGCGATAAAATCCTCGCGGCCTCGCAAGTCACGGCCTTCACGCTCATGAAGGAAGCCAACAGCAGCAACATTTTTCCACAGGCGATTGATGAGTTTAAACCGTCGAAGCTCGACAAACTGCGCGTGAACTGCCTGTACAATCACTTTCGCGATGCGTATGATCTTCACGACGGCATGCGCGGGCAGGCCGATCAGAGCATTCTGACCTACGAACTGCTGGCCCCAATTGTGGTGGCCGGGGAGGAATCGCCGGACGAAAGCGCCCTCCGGGAGCGCAGCATCGAACTCCTGTTCAGCAAAAAAGACATTGCGTCCAGCGGCGGCACCGAGCATTTCATATGGCTGCTCGACCACCAGAACGCCTTGAGCCGCTTGGGCCGCAGCCTTCTGGACTGTGCGCTGGCGACGGGCCTTGACGAAGTGCGCGGGTGGTTCGCCGAGGGCAAGGGCCTCTTCGACCGCGCCCTTACTGTGCGAATTCGTGACAATCTGTCCTGTCTGTATTGCGGGCTGTGCCTGCTGGCAAAGCTGTGCGGGCGGTTGGGTCTGCCGTGGCCCTTCGAATGTGACCGCGAGACCTGCGCCCGGCACATCGAATATTCTGTAAAGGAATATTTGCTCGACGGCGGTTCACATAATCGCACCATCGTAGAGCAGAGCTTTGAAGTGATGTCGCGCATGAACCTGAAGCCGGGCGCGGATTTCGCCTTCGAACAAAACAACAGCTACCTGTGCCTGTGGCTGGCCGGAATGTACGACCGCTTCACGCGCTTCAAAAAAGACTGCGCCATCGCGGGCGAGGCGCTGCCCTATTCGCAGTTCCGCAAGCAACTGGAGCATAGCGAGTTTTTTGTCGAAAAGAATCGCGTCAAGCGCATGGGCGAGGAGCTGAAACGCGTGTGGGTGTTGGACTTCGGGCGTTTGAGCAACTGCTGCGACGTGGCGGGTTTCGTCAAAGAAGCCGCCGCAGACGAAGCCGAGCCTGCTTTATAATAATGTTACAAGTTACATCATTACATCTTTTATGGGCACTACGCATGAGTTGCGGGGCCGCGCATGCGCATATGCGCACAGGTATGGGTCTGGCGTCTCTCACGGATGTAAAGCTGTAAACTGTAACAGCCCTTTGCAGGCTTAAATCTTTGTGCAAAACGACGGAAGGGGGTACTCCATCCCTGTGCGCTTGCGATTGTCGAGCGCCCATGGGTCGCGCGTGAGCGTGCGCGTTTTCAAGCCGTTTGAAAAGCGAAATCAAATGAAAATCAATTCTGGAACCCTTGCCACGCAAGGGTTTTTTGTGATTCTGCTTGCTCCAGTTCCGCACAAACTTGATTGCCCGCAGGGCTTTCAAGCATCGCAGAAGGTGGTGATTTCACTGGGGGCGCGGGGGCCTGCGCCGGGCCGGACAAGCTGCGAACAGGCCACGCTATGCGGCTTTCATGGATTTCAGCAGGAAACTGTACAAGTTGCACAACATAAAATGGGGCAAGGAGGTGATGGGCATGGCAAACGGCCACGGCGGGGCGCGTCCAGGGGCGGGGCGCAAGAAAAAGCCCCTCGCCGACGTGCTGCTGGAGGGCAATCCGGGCAAACGTCCGCCGCAAATCTTGGCCTTCGCGCCCGGCGCAGTGCCGGACACTACGCCGCCGCTTTGGCTCGATGAAATGGCCGCGCTGGAAGTTGAGCTTGATGTGACGGATATTTACAAACGCACGGTGCTGTGGCTCGAACGAACGGGCTGCCTGCACCTGATCAATCCGGATTTTATCGCCGACTACGCCCTGTTAAAAACCCGCTGGATGGAGTGCGAACTGATCGTGAAACAGTTGATGCTGCGGGGTTTGGGGCTTCCGAGCAGCGCGCCGGAGCTAGGGCTGAAGTACCTGAAACAGGCAGAATTGGCGTGGCAGAAAATTTGGCGCATTGTCGCAGAGAATTCCACGCAGACGCTTTCCGGCGATCCGAACGACGAGATGGCAAAAATCATGAACATGGACTTGGAGGACTGACATGCCGTTTAAATCGCAAAAGCCGTGCGCCCAGCCCGGCTGCACCAATTTAGTTGACCACAACGTCCACTACTGTGACGATCATGCGCAGCATAATGGGCGCTCTGGTGGCGATAATTCACACTACAATTACCGCTGGAAACAGCTGCGGGCACGATATTTGTCGCGGCATCCGCTGTGCGCCGACTGCCAGCAGGCCGGGCGGTTAACGCCCGCAACCGAAGTGCATCATGTGATTCCCGTCGCGCAGGGCGGCAGCGACCACAGCGAAAATCTGATGGGCCTGTGCAAATCCTGCCATTCCCGTAGGACAAGGGGTGGCCTGTGATGGAGTTCTCGCCCACGCGCTTTATGCTGCCAGACTCGCACTACAGCGCGAAACGGGCCGACCACGCTGTGCGCTTCATCGAGCAGCTGCGGCACGTGAAAACGTCGCAATGGGCGGGCAAGCCATTTAAACTGCTGCCATGGCAGGAGGAAATCATCCGAAACATTTTTGGCGTGATCAAAGCGGACGGCACGAGGCAATTTCGTCACGTTTTTGTCGAAGTTCCGAAGAAAAGCGGGAAAAGTGAACTGGCGGCGGCGGTTGCGCTGTATCTTTTGTGCGCGGATCGCGAGCAGGGGGCCGAAATATTTTCTGTCGCAAACGACCGTGAACAGGCGGCGATTGTGTTCAATTTAGCGATGCAAATGGCTGCGGACTGTCCATTTTTGCGGGCGCGGTGCAAGTTTATTGATAGTCGAAAACGCATTGTTTTCGAGCCAACCCGCAGTTTCTACGCTGCAATTTCGTCAGAAGTGAAAAATAAGTATGGTTTGAACGTGCACGGCTGCATTTTTGATGAATTACTAGGCCAAACTGACCGCAATTTATATGACACAATGACCATGGGGGCCACTTCTGCGCGCTTGCAGCCGCTGAATTTTGTGATCACTACGGCAGGCAGGGATCGCACTTCGGTGTGTTATGAGGAACATTGTTATGCTTTGGACTTGCTGGAAGGCCGAAAAGAGGATTCAAATTACTATCCTTGCGTTTTTGCCGCAAAAGATGACGACGATTGGACGGATTCTGAAGTGTGGAAAAGAGTCAATCCCAGTTTTGGCATCACTGTGCCGGAGGATTTTTATCACAATTTCTTTCGCCGGGCGCAGAGCAATGTCGCTTTGGAGATGGAATTTCGTCAATTTTACCTCGGCCAATGGCTTTCGAGCGATAAATCCTGGCTGCCGATGGACAAATACGACAAGTGTGCCGCGCCCTTCGATCCCTTGAGCCTCAAGGGAAATCCGTGTTTTGCCGGGCTGGATTTGGCTTCGACCGATGACATTGCCGCGATGGTGTTGGTGTTCCCGCCAGAAAATGAGAACGGGGAGTATTTTGTGCTGCCGCATTTCTGGATTCCACGCGAAAACATGCAGCGGCGCACGAAACAAGACCATGTTTTGTATGAAAAATGGGCGCGGGAGGACTTTTTGCACGTAACCGAAGGCAACATTATTCACTATGATTTCATCGAAAAGCAGATCAAAGATGCATCAGAACGCTATGATTTAAAGCAAGTTTGTTATGATAAGTGGAATTCGTCGCAGTTGATTGCGCACTTGGAGGCCGCAGGCATCAAAACTGTGCGCATCGGGCAGGGATTTGAGTCACTTTCGCAGCCCTCGAAAGACCTGCATCGTCTCATTTTAGATGAAAAATTCCGGCACGGCGGCAACCCGGTGCTGCGCTGGATGATGGAAAATGTGGTGATTGAGATGGACGCGGCTGCGAACATTAAGCCGAACAAAAAGAAATCGCGCGAGAAAATCGACGGCGTGGCGGCGACGATCATGGCGCTGCGGCAGGCGATGGTGCCGGTGCGCCCGGCGGGCGGTTTGGTGCGAATCAACTTCGAAACCGGCGAGGCCCGGCGCAATGGCGTAGTACTGTAACCATTGATATACAAGCGTTTCTCCATGTTTTTGGTATTGACTACCGGCGCAAACAGAGGTAACATGTGTCATGCAAACTATAGCAAAAAGGAGCATGACACGATGAAAAAACGCACCCGCATCACCTATTCGACCGCTGATTTCAAACAGAACACACTATCGAACATCTATCAGCTAATCGAGCGAAAAGCGCCGCTGCTGAAAAAAGCGCTCGGCGTGAACGATTTACCCATCATTGTACAAAAACAGCAGCTCATTTTCGACTGGTTCCCACCAAACAGCAGCAAAAGTGACATTGCCGCCTATGAAGATTTTATTGATGCGCTGTGCCAAACCGCGTGGGAGCGCCGTTGGTTCAACGGGCCGCCGCGCGAAAGTTGGCCAAACGAGCGCGGAGCCATGGCCGATTGGCTCTACAACGGCCTGAAAATGCAGGGGCCGGAGTACGATTTGGCCCGGCGGCTACTCCGGCAGAACCTCCCGGAGCGGCGCAGGGGGCCGAAGCCGCGCGCATAAGCTGCCGCGCTGGCGCATAGAATTGAACAAGCCTGGGCTGTCCGCAGGGGCGGCCCATTTTCGTAGGAGAAAGCAAAAATGCCGTTATTTGCCAAGAAAACGCAGCCCAAAAATGCCCTCAGCACCACCCGGCCCTTCTTTTTTGGCCGGGCAAACAGCAGCGCTGTGGTCAACGAACGCACGGCGCTGTCGCAGGCGGCGGTGCTGGCTTGCGTGCGCGTGATTTCGGAGTCGGTGGCCAGTTTGCCGCTTCACCTCTATAAATTTCAGGGCACCGGCGGCGTGGCGGCGACCGCACATCCGCTGTATCGCCTGCTGCACACGGCTCCAAATCCCGACATGACCAGCTTCGTTTTTCGCGAAACGCTGACGTCGCACTTGCTGCTGTTCGGCAACGCCTACGCGCAAATTATTCGCAACGGGCTGGGCGAGGTCATGGCGCTGTATCCCTTGCAGCCCAACAAAATGGACGTTTGGCGGCACGAAAACGGGGAGATTTTTTACACCTACTGGCGCGAAAAAGATGAGACAAAAGCGCACGAAAAGCAGGGCGGCGTGACACTGCCCAAGCGCGAAGTGCTGCACATTCCGGGGCTTTCGTTCGATGGTTTAGTTGGCTACAGCCCCATCGCTCTCGCGAAAAACGCCATCGGTTTAGCGATTTCAACCGAAGAATTCGGAGCGCAGTTTTTCTCCAACAGCGCCAATCCGTGTGGTATTATTTCGCATCCAGACCACATCAGCGACCATGCCACGCTGCGCGAGGAGTGGGAAAAGGAGTTTCGCGGCAACCGCCGCAACGGTGTGGCGATCCTCGAGGACGGCATGAAATTCACGCCCATCAGCATTGCGCCCGATCAGGCCCAATTTCTGGAAACACGCAAGTTTCAGTTGAGTGAAATTGCCCGCATTTTTCGCGTGCCGCCGCACATGATCGGCGACCTGGAGCGCAGCACATTTTCGAACATTGAACATCAGTCCATTGACTTCGCAAAGTACACGCTCGGCCCGTGGCTGACACGGATCGAGCAGGAGTTGGAAAAATCGCTGCTTTCGCCCGCTGAACAGGCGCAGTACGAAATCCGCTTCAACATCGAGGGCCTGCTGCGCGGCGACTACGAAACCCGCATGCGCGGCTACGCGATTGGCCGCCAAAACGGCTGGCTTTCGGCCAACGATATTCGCGCGCTGGAGCGGCAAAACCCGATCCCGTTCGATGACGGCGGCGACCGCTATCTTGTGAATGGAAATATGGTAGATTTAAAGGGGAGAAGTGATGCGGACACTCAGGATTGAAGGCGATATCGGCCCGGAATTGCAGCAGAACTTTGAAGCGCAGCTGCGCCGGAGCCGCGACGATGTGATCATTTGGGTGAACTCGATGGGCGGCGATGTGTTCTGCGCGGCGCACATGTACACTGCTTTACGCGAGTACCCCGGTAAAGTGACTGTGCAGATCGACGGCATTGCCGCCAGCGCGGCCAGCGTGATCGCCATGGCGGGCGACCGGGTGCTGATGTCGCCGGTTGCAGTGATGGTCATTCACAATCCGGCCACCATCGCGATTGGAGACAGCGCGGAAATGCAGCGCGCCGGGGCGATGCTCGATGAGGTAAAGGAGTCGATTATCAACGCCTACGAGCGCAAAACGCGGCTTTCACGTGGCGAACTTTCCCATTTGATGGACATAGAGGCCTCGTTTTCAGCCCAAAAGGCCGTAGAACTAGGCTTTGCGGATGGGATTTTATATGCAGAAAATTTGAGGAGGCAGGGTATGGATTTGGTTGAACTTCGGGAAAAACGGGCGGCGCTCTGGCGGCAGGCGCAGGATTTCATGGACGCGCACAGCAGTTTATCTGCCGAGGAGGGCGCGGTGTATGACAAAATGTCGTTGGACATTGACGCGCTGTCCGGGCAAATTGAGCGGCTCGAAAAGCACCGGGAACTGTCCGCCCGGCTTGGCGCGCCGACCACAAAGCCGCTATTTTCAAGCGGTCGGGCGACTGTAACAGATGACTATACCCGCGCGTTTTGGAACGCCATGACCGGGCGCGGCGTGTCGAACGTGCTGTCCGAGGGCGTGGACACGGCGGGCGGTTTTGTCGTGCCGGAGCAGTTCGCGAATGTGCTGATCGAACGGCTCAATGAGCAAAACGTGTTTCGCCGCATTGCCATGGTGAAGCGCATGGAGCGCGAAAAGCTGAAGGTGCCGGTGTCAGCGGTCAGCGGCACAGCCACTTGGATCGAAGAAAACGAAGCGATCCCTGAAAGCGACGTGGGCTTTAGCCAGGTGCAGTTCGACGCCTACAAAATCGGCACGATGCTGCGATCTTCGACCGAGTTGATCGAAGATTCCGCATTCGATATTCAGGATCACATCGCCCGCGAATTCGCCCGGCGCATCGGCGCGGCGGAGGAGCAGGCGTTCTGCTCCGGCGACGGCAACGGCAAGCCCACCGGGCTTTTCGCAGCCACCGGCGGCGCACAAGTTGGATTTGCAACCGCGAGTACCAGTGATATTACTTTTGACGACGTGATTGAACTGTATTACTCGCTTTTGCCGCCGTATCGGGCGCACGCTGTGTTTCTCGCGCACGACAGCACACTGAAGTTTCTTCGCAAACTAAAGGACAACAATGGGCAATATTTATGGGAGCCTTCGGTGCAAGACGGCCAGCCCGACCGCATTTTAGGCAAGCCGATGTACACCTCGCCCTATGTTCCTGCGGTTGGCGCGGGCGCGCTGCCGCTGGCGTTTGGAGATTTTTCGTACTACTGGATCGCCGATCGCCGCGATGTGCGCTTTCGTGTGCTGAATGAGTTGTTTGCCCAGAACGACCAGGTGGGCTTTTACGCGACAGAGCGCATTGACGGCAAGCTGGTGCTGCCGGAGGCTGTGAAGCTTTTGCAGCTTGCCGCTGCGAAGTAACTCTGTGCGATTTGCGCATATTTGCCGCTCTGCGGGCCGCAGGGCGGCTTTGCCTTGCCCGTCGGGGTGGTTGCCGCTGGTGCTGTTGGCAGGGCGCTGTTTGAATTTGTTTGATTGTTGGACGGCAGCGTGTCCTTTTTTAATAGTATAGCAGATTTCGCCGCGAAGTACAAGTCTTTTTTGATATATTGGGCAAGCTGTGTCGCATATATGTGGCAGGGATAAGATTGACGGACAATCACGAACAAGCTGCTGAAGATTACACTTTTAAGGTAAACTGTTTTTTTGGTGAAAACATCACGCTCGGCGAGATTTTAGCGCACCGGGTGCTCCAGGATTTGTCTCGAAAAAGCCTTGAGAATCAAGGGAAAACGGCTTGCAATCCCGGCGAAACAGAGGTATAATGCTGGGTGCAAATAGTCGTTTGCCTGATTTGAAAGGAGTGTGTTTTTTGAAACAACAGGCAAACATTGCAGCCATTTATTGCCGTCTGAGCCGCGACGACGGCGGTGATGCGGAGTCCAATAGCATTCAAACCCAGCGCATGATGCTGCGCAAATACGCCAAAGATCAGGGATTTATTGTCAGGGATGAGTATGTCGACGACGGCATTTCGGGCACAACGTTCGAGCGTGACGGCTTCAAGCGCATGCTGGCCGACATCGAAGAGGGCAAGGTTGGCATCGTTCTGTGCAAAGATCTTTCGCGCTTGGGGCGCAACAACGCTTTAGTCGCCTACTACACAGAGATGATCTTCCCCGACAACGATGTGCGTTTTATCGCTTTGAATGACGGCATTGATAGCGCCAAGGGCGACAACGAGATCATGCCGTTTAAGAGCGTGATCAACGAATATTACGCGCGGGATATCTCGAAAAAAGTGCGCAGCGCGATTCGTACACGGGCTTTAAACGGCGAACATTTCGCTGGCAAAGCGCCCTACGGCTACCTGAAGAGCCCTGCCGACAAGCACAAGTTGATCGTCGACACGGAGGCCGCGCCAATTGTGAAGAAGATTTTCACGATGTGTGCAGACGGGGCGAGTATGTATGCGATCTGCAAGCACCTGTTCGAGCAGCGTGTGCCAACGCCCTCCGCGCTGGAATTTCAACGTACGGGCAAGCTCGGCGGCAACTTCGATCACGAGCAGCCCTGGGATTGGAGCGACCGCTCGGTGGACTGGATATTACGCAATCCGGTGTACACCGGCAGCATGGTCAGCCACCGCCAGACCACAAAATCCTTCAAGAATCACAGCATCGTGCGCCTGCCGGAAGAAGAATGGATCGTTGTCGAGGGGACGCATGAGGCGTTGGTCAGCAAAGTGCAGTTCGAAAAAGTGCAGCAACTGCTTTCCGTGAAAGAGCGCACCAATCAGCGGCTGGGCCAAAACCTGTTCGTGGGGCTGCTGTTTTGCGCCGATTGCGGCAAACCCCTGACCTACTCGTCCACAAAAGAAATGCGCGGCGGCGAGGGCGGCTTCAATTGCAGCGGCTACCGGCACAGCTACCGCAGCAAGGACGGCCACCGCTGCACGGCGCACAACACGCCCTACAAACCCTTGCGCGTCAAGGTGTTGCAGGTGCTGAACCAGGTGCTGCAAGTGGTGTATAACGAGCAGGAATTCCTCGCGCACATTGAGCAAAGCTGCGCCGACACCAGCGAGGGTGACCGCAAGGCCATCACAAAACTGCGCCAGCGCGACAGCCAACTGAAAGTGCTAACCCGCCGGGTGTTTGAGCAAAACGCCAGCGGCGCCATCACAGATGACACCTTCGCGGAGTTGTACACGGGCTATCAGGCCGAGCAGCAGCAGATCGCGGCAAAGATCAATGACATCGAGGCCCGGCTTGCCGCCCAGCAGGATGAGCGGCAGAAGTACGCGCAGTTTTTGGAGGCCGTGCAGCAGTACACTGAAGTCCCGGAACTGACGCGCGAGGCTCTGATTGATTTCATTGAGCGCATCGCCGTGCACGAGGGCGCTGGCCCCAGGGGACAAAGATCGCAGGAAATCGACATTAAGTTCCGTTTTATTGGGGGCTTGCCGCAGGGTTCGGTATCCCTTTAGACGGGTGTCCCGGTCCCACGGGTCCCACCGGACCCACCGGGCCCACCGGCGCGGACGGTCCAACCGGGCCCACGGGCGCGGATGGTTCCACCGGGCCCACCGGCGCGGACGGTCCAACCGGGCCCACGGGCGCGGATGGTTCCACCGGCCCCACTGGCGCGGATGGGCCCACCGGGCCAACTGGGCCAACCGGTGCGGATGGCCCGACGGGTCCCACTGGCGCAGATGGTCCCACTGGACCCACTGGCGCGGACGGACCCACCGGGCCAACAGGGCCGACAGGCGCCACGGGACCGACAGGCCCCACCGGCGCGGACGGCCCCACTGGACCCACTGGCGCGGATGGGCCCACCGGGCCAACGGGCGCGGACGGGCCAACAGGGCCCACGGGACCCACGGGCGCGACGGGACCCACGGGCCCGACCGGGCCGACCGGCGCCACCGGCACAAACGTGACGGCAACGTCCTCTTACGCGGCCGCAGACGGCGCTACAATCGCGATTGTTTTAGGCGGTACGGCCGTGCCATTGTCGGCCGATCAAGTCCTCTCGGGCGGGATCACAGTTAGTCCTGATGACACCTTCTTCACTGTTCCCAACGCGGGCGTTTACCGCCTGTCCTACACGGTCAACACCACCGCAGATGTGCTTATGAGCACCCAACTGCTGATCGACGGCACCGCAAACACCGCCTCCATCCTCGCGCCTCTGATCAGCCTCTCCAGCTACGCCAACGAAATCCTGGTGGACTTGGCAGCAGGCTCCACGGTGGAACTGCAGCTGTTTGGTCTGCTGGGCACCGTAACGTTGCTTTCGGGCGCGGGCGCAACGTTGATGATCGTGCAGTTGAGTTGATAGGAGGTAAGTAACGTGTCGCAGCCTCAATTTTCCGCAACGCCTCCTTTTCAGCGGGGAGACGTCGTAAATCAGGTCGTTTCATCCATTGCCAGCGAGGAACTCGCGCTCAGTCACGTGCTCAACGCGCAGGGCGAAGTACTGCAATATGCGGTGGGAACCCTGCCGGGGTCCGAGACGGACTCCTCCATTGACGAGGTTCTAGACGTCAACAAAAGCGTCGCCCATTTGCTGGATACGACGCTGGAAAGCCAAATTTTGCTCACCGGAAAGCTGACCGATGTCCTGCGCACACCCGTCATTCCCGGCCCTACCGGCCCCACGGGGCCAACGGGCCCGACCGGACCTGCTGAAGGGGCAACCGGCCCCGCAGGGGAAGACGGCGCCATCGGCCCCGAAGGTCCCGCCGGAGAAACGGGACCCACCGGCCCCACGGGTCCGACAGGTGCGGATGGGCCCACTGGCCCGACGGGCCCGACCGGACCGACAGGCCCCACCGGCGCGGACGGGCCCACCGGCCCCACTGGCGCGGATGGACCCACCGGCCCCACTGGCGCGGACGGGGCGACCGGGCCCACTGGGCCAACAGGCGCGGACGGGCCCACCGGGCCCACCGGCGCGGACGACCCCACTGGACCCACCGGCGCAGACGGCCCCACCGGGCCCACCGGGACAACTGGTTCCACCGGGCCGACGGGACCCACTGGGCCGACGGGCGCGACGGGGGCAGAATATTATCCGCAAACCAGAACGAGGGTCACGCTGCGGATATCTATGCGTTCCGGATAGCCTTCAAGGTGGTTGATTCAGTTAAAAGAGAGCCGAAGGCGGCAGTTAGCGCACCAAAATTGGGGCTTTGCGCGGTTGGCGGAGAAATTTTTTCGGCATATTCCTACCTCCTCAAAAGCACACAAAGCAATTCCGGCGCCGAGTTCAATTCGCTATCGCAGCACCGGGGGACCGCCGTCCTCCGGCATTCTCCACACGTTCACAAAGTCAAAGCCAACGAAACTGCTTTGCTGGCGCATTTGGGCATCGGTGAGGGCAGGTGCATTTTCTATTGCTCCGGTTCCAAGGTCTTCCGAAACGCAAGGTACCCCTATGTCTAGTGAATAGCAATTGCGGATCGTTCCTTCAGTATTAGCAAAAGCGACACCGGCCGAAAATGCGATATCACCATTGACCTTTATATCACCCGCATTGTAGCAGTTTTCGGCTGTCGAGGTAAAAGAAACGCCAGAAGCAATTGCAGCGGTATACTTTCCGCCTTCCTTTGCAAATATGGCACCTGAATTATAACAATCAAATACGCTACCCCCATCAGCTATTCCCGCAGCGCAAGCGTTGCTGCCATAAGTCGTCGATGACTGGAGGATTTCCGCGCTAATGTTTCCCCTATTATAGCAACAATAATACATTCCAGAACCATAGGTGTTGCTCACAATCCCTGCAGCGCCTGCTCCACCTGCACCAGCTGTGCTATAACTTGTTGCACTTATATTACCCAAGTTGTAGCACCGACTGAGACCTTTTTGTTCGTAGCTTCCGTAATAGTTTGCCGCAATTCCACCGGCAAAGGCCTCAGCGCCTGTCCCCGTGGAGCTAGTGCTAGTTGCCTTAGCCGTTACGCTAACACTTCCCGTGTTGTAGCAACCTGTCACAGAATTCATTTGTGAAATGGACCCCGTGCCTTTTCTTGGGTTATACCATTGGGTTCCGAATATGCCTCCTGCATAGGCAGACACATATCCTTTGGAAGATGTTGCGGTAATAGTAATGTTCGCGGAATTGAAACAATTGACGATATTACCGTTACCACCAACCCAAGCAGCAATTCCTCCGGCAGCTACAGTGCCTGTCTCACGGTTTGAAGATACCTGAATATTTCCGCTGGCAACGCCTAAGTTGCGAATTTCGCCTCCCCAGACGCATCCAAATAAACCTGCGTACTGAGTTCCTTGCGAAGAAATATTTTTAATACGAAATCCATTTCCATCAAGTGCACCACGAAAAGCGAAATTCAAAACCTCAGGGACTGCATATATTTACCTGAAAGGTTTTCGTCAATTCGGCGCAGATCTTCCGCGGTATAGATGGGAATCCAGTCATTGATTGTCGAAGCGGTACTGGGTTCCTTTGCTGTGGTGGTTTGTACGGATGTTTTTACCGCGCCGGTCGTCCCCGTGGCGGCCGCTGCGGAGGTGTCGGCAGTCTGCAAAGTGGTTGCCACCGCAACGGAGGAACCGCCGCTTACGTCGGCGGCTCCGGCCTTGGCCTGCGCAGCAGCGCAACCCCAGCCACGCTTGCGCCCACGGCGATTGCCCCGGCGGCGATCCCGGCAACAATTTTCATGCCCACGGCAGTCCCTGCCTTTGCGGCCGCGCCGCCCGCAGCCGTTGCGGCGGTCCCGCCTGCCGCTGCACCGCCCAAAATGGTGGCCGACAGATGCGCTGCGCTCCCGGCGGAAAGCGAGCGCAGCGCCCAAACGACCAGCGGAATGGGCGCAACGGAATACAGGCGAAGGCCCTGCTCTTTTTCCAAACCGCGCACACTTGTCTCGATTTTGCCGCGGGCATAATACATCCTGCTTTTGACAGTATTGGCAGAAATGCCCAGAGAATCCGCCGTATCCGCCACCGGCATGTTTTCAAAATAATGCAGCAGCACACAAAGCCGCTGGTCCTCTGGCAGCCCGTCCACAATATCCAGAATGAGTTTGCGGGTTTCGGCGGTGTCCATCTCCTTGCCTGGAATGTATTCCGCGTCCTGCTCCGGCTCCAAATCGAAAACATCGTCCTCCTCGGTGAACAGCAGCGGCTTGCGCTTGCGCAAAAACATCCGCGCTTCATTGGCCGTGATCTGTTTGAACCAGCTGGCAAAGCTCTCCGGCTTTTCCAATTTGCCAATGCCCTGCCACGCTTTCAGGTAGGCCTCCTGCACCATGTCCAGCGCATCATCCTCGTTTTTCGTGATGCGCAGCGCGACAAAATAGGCCGCATCCCGCGTATGCAGGTAAAGCTTTTCAAACGCATCGCTGTCCCCTTGCGCGGCTGCTTTGGCAAACGTTGCGATTTCTTCGCCGTTCAAAACAAATCCCCCTCAAGAATAATCTCTACCGTAAAGTATACACGTCCGTCTTGCTTTTTGCAAGCCTTTTCCGGGAGATTACTTCACAAAAACAAGCCCCCCCCATCCTTTGGAGGAGGCGGCTCGCTCAGATAGGATACCTCTGCAATCTGCTTTCCAAGAACATTCGCACGATACAACTTCGCGCCCAGGACTTCTCTTCGGGGCCGTGCTTGTACGTATCCAGCGTAACCCCGCTGAATAATGTGTTGGCACCGCAAAAACGTCCCCGCCGAGTTGTTGGCGGGGACGTCTCAGGTATGATCCTTCGTTCATTCACGAAATTTCACGCGTACATTACCACTGGAAATTGCTATAGGTCACGTCGCAATAACCGTCGCCGGACTTATTGTTGAGGGTAATGATAGTATACTTCACATTGTATACATTCGCGTGCATATCATAGTGGCCCGTGAGGCTGGTCATGCGGCCCTGGGCATTGACCTGGGCAACGAACTTGACATTGAAGGTGTTCTCGCCGATGTGTTTGGTCTGGGCATCGTCCGCATGGTTGATGGAATAGTAGATATTATGTGCGGTCTTGTGGTCGTAGGAACTGTCGTCGTCTTTGCCGTACTGGAACGGTCCCTTGTCGATCGGGGACATCTCGCTGCCGCTGCCCGCATCGTCGCGGTCGGTGCCCTGCCACTCGGTTGAGCCGTCTTTGACCAGGATGGTGATGGTGTAGCCGCCCTTGCCGTCCGGCACAGCCGTTGCGCTCTTGATATCGCCGGTGGTGAAGGTGCTGGCCTTCATGCGCTTGGCGGCGTCGGCGCTGCCTTTCTTGATCGGGCCGCCGAATTCGTTCGTGCCTTCGCCGTTGCTGCCGACGTTGAAGAACCCATACACGGCGTCCTTGACGATGGACAGGTTACCCAGCGCACCGAAATCAATCTTGGTGATCTTGGTGTAGGTCTTCTTCGTGTAGCCGGCTTTCTCTGCAACGACTTTCTTGGTCGCCGCGTTGAACAGATCCAGGGCTTCTTTGCCGTTGAGCGTCACCGCTGTCGGCACCGTCGTGTTCACGACAGAAGGGCCGCTGCTCGCAATGGTGCTGCCGGATACGGGGACACTGCTGGGAACTGTCCCGGTTTCAGAAACGCCGCTGGAAATTTCTGTGCCGGTCAGGTCACTGCTGGTTTCCGGTTCAGAGCTGATGATCGGCTCAGAGTTGCTGATTTCCTCGGAGGTCGGCTCAGTGGTGGACGAGCTGGCTTCAGATCCGCCAGTTTCGGTGCTGTCTTTGCAGGCCACGAAAGTGAGCGCCATTGCAAGGACCAAGAGCAATGCCAGGAGTTTGCTTACGTTTTTCATGCGATACCCTCTCTTCATCAATTTCATGGCGCGGCCTCATTGGAAATCCCAAGGCACCCGCACACGCGAGATAATTATAACATCCTTACCCGCACTTTGCAAGAGGATTTTCCACATTTTTTCAAAGAAACGGAAGGAAATCAGAGCGGAAACTGGTACTTTAGACGAAAGCAGGTTGAATTTCCTGAAAAAGGAAACAACAATAGCCCGGTCTTTTCCGGCACAAACCGGAACACTCTGGCGGAGCGTCGATAGCGAGATCATGTTGATTGTGAGTTTTCCGTTTTCAAACAGAGAACGACGATACCCTGGCTCAAAGCCAAGAGCTTATTTCCTCAATGCTCTTTCGGTCAGCTCCTGGTGAAAATCCAAGGAGTATGGCTGAGATAAAATCATATTTAAGATCAAGCGTCCGTTTTATTTCATCATGAGCATCTAAAACATCGCAAACCCACAATGAATCAATCCCGAGAGCAGTTGCCTGCAACACCAAATTCTCTATTGCCGCCCCAATAGACTGCTCAGATGGAGATGGAAATGAATTCCGAGAATTTGTGTTCTTGCAGACAAATATAATTGCAGAAGCGCTGCTAATTGCAGAAGCGGTCCGTCTTATCATGGGTTCTTCGCTCTTTTTTCTGAGTGTTTCTGCTACTTCTTCCATTTTCTGTTTGTCATCCACTTTATAAAAAAACCAAGGCTGACTGTTCTTTGGCGAAGGGGCCATGCGTGCAGCATCAATTAATTTATCGATTATTTCTCTTGGTATAATCTGATTTTTTTGGAAATTTCTCGTACTATGCCTAAGGCGAATAACGTCTTCGAGCGTATCAACATGCTCACCGGAACAACTTGCTATACGCAGTTGCTGGCGTGTTTTATCATCCATATCCGCATTCCTAAAATCGGCAGCAAGATCACAGTTGCAAAAAGTAACATTCCGTAATTTTGTTCCGTTGAAACTAGATTGTGTAGTCACGAGATTGACAAGTCGGTTGAGATATGCTATACTATAAAGAAAACGGAGGTTTTCTTTGATGGAAGAGCGTTTGGCGGAGTATCATCGGCATGACATTTCG
>JAIRXU010000005.1 GCA_031268095.1 Oscillospiraceae bacterium
TGGCGTGGCATCGCAACTCGCTACGCGAAAACCACCGATTCTTTCCTTGCCGCCGTCCAAATTCGCTGTTTTGCCATCTGGGCGCAGAAAAAATTGAAACTCGTGTAGACACTGTATAAGTCCACGGCGACGTAATGAACACGAGGCTGTCGCCTGCACTTTGTCGGCGCAGCCGCACTCTTTCCTCATAATTCATGCACAAATAAAAAATTGCCCCAATTGCCGCGGAAGCCAAGTCAGGGGCTTGCATTTTTCGCCTGTGTGCGGTATAATAAGAAAACTTGCCTGAGACAAAATGACGCGCCGCCGCCGGCGGATGGAGGAAGAATCCTGTGAAAATTTTCAATACACTGACGCGAAAAAAAGAAGACTTCGTTCCCTTGTTTCCCGACGAAATCCGCATGTATGTCTGCGGCCCGACGGTCTATAACTACATACACATCGGCAACGCACGGCCGTTCTGCGTTTTTGACGTGTTGCGCCGTTACTTGGAGTATTGCGGCCAACGTGTCCGGTTTGTGCAAAATTTTACGGACATTGACGACAAAATCATGAAACGGGCCGGCGAGGAAGGCGTCCCCTTTCAGGCCGTATCAGAAAAATACATTGCCGAATATTGGACGGACGTCCAGGGTCTCAATGTCCGCCCCGCCACCGTCCATCCCAAGGCGACCGAAACCATTGATGAAATTCTGGCCATCGTCCAACGCTTGGTGGCGTCCGGCTATGCTTATGAGGCGTCCGGAGACGTATATTTCAGCACAAAAACATTCGCCGAGTACGGGAAACTTTCCCATCAGCCCCTGGATGATCTCGAACTTGGCGCGCGCATTATGGTGGGCGAAGTCAAGCGCGACCCGATGGATTTCGCGCTTTGGAAAGCTGCCAAGCCCGGCGAACCCACTTGGGATTCCCCCTGGGGCAAGGGCCGCCCTGGCTGGCATATTGAGTGTTCCGCCATGGCACGAAAATTTCTAGGGGAACAAATCGATTTGCACTGCGGTGGTCAGGATCTGATTTTTCCCCATCATGAGAACGAAATTGCCCAGAGCGAGTGCTGCAACGGCGTTCAGTTCTCCAAGTATTGGATGCATAACGGGTATATTAATGTGGACAATGTTAAAATGTCCAAATCTTTGGGAAATTTCTTCACCGTCCGGGAGGTGGCTGAACGCTTCGGATATGAGCCTATCCGCTACCTGCTGATCGCCTCCCACTACCGCAGCCCGATCAACTACAGCGCGGCGGGTCTGGAGCAGGCCAAGGCGAGTTTGCAGCGGCTTTATACCTGCCGGAACAATCTGGACTTTGCTTTGCAAAACGCCCTGGCAGAAGAATTGACTGACGACGACAAGCTGTTTGCTTTACTGGATTGCCGCCGGGATCAGTTCCTCAAAGGCATGGAAGACGATCTCAACACCGCCGACGCGCTGGCCGCCGTTTTCGATCTGGTGCGGGATTGCAACGTTCATGTGGTAGAAGCCGGCGCTTCCCGCGCGGTCTGCCGTCACGCCGCCGCGCTGTTCGACGAATTGACCGGCATTCTGGGCCTGGTGTATCAGCGGACGCAGGAGGCTCCCGCCGACCCCGCTATTGCGGCCCTCGTGGCTGAGCGCGGCCAGGCCCGCAAGGAAAAGAATTGGGCCCGCGCTGATGAGATCCGCGCCGAACTCAAGGCTTTGGGCGTAACGGTGGAGGATACCCCGCAAGGGGCGAAGATTATCCGCAACACGTAAAAAACAACATTTCCCCCTCGAAAAAACACAAAAACAACAGGAGATCACTCGGACCTCTTGTTGTTTTTCGTTGAATTTATTGTTATTTTGCGATTCCGACGGACCGCAGCACCGCACCGCAGAAATTTTGCAGCGCGCCGCAAAGATCCTCTGTCCGCAGCGTTTCCGGCGGCGTTCCCGGCGCCATGGGCACAACGCCGTCTGCTGTGCGCAGGAAATATTGCGGGAAGCGCGGGTCGCTGCGGATGGTTACCGGTTCGTCCGCCGCAAAAAGCCAGTCCCGCCAAGCCATCATAGGTCCTGCGTCGTGACTGTTCCCGCGAACAAACCAGGTTTGGTCTGGCAGAGCGCAAGTCGCGGCGTCGATGATTCCGTCCGGTGAACGGTAGGGTGAATTGCTTTCCGGCAATGTCTGATAGTGCCGGGCAACAGTCGCGCCGCCGCTGGAGCGGGCCGTATCAATCAAAGAATCACTCTGATAATCCGCGCCGGGAATCGCCGGGATGGCCGCCATGCCGTAACAGGCAATGACGCCGATTTTCAGCCCGCTGGCCGCCGCGTCCCGGAGCAGTTGCGTAGACCGGCTGCCAACCAAGTCATGATACCGGTCGATTTTTTCCAGCAACACATCGTAGCCTTTTTTGCCGCCGAACATGGACGCCCTGGCGTCATCATAATATTCCGGCGGAACGAAGGCCCAAATCGCGGGCATCTGGCCTAGCAGGGGCAACAGCGTATTGTCAAACAAACGGTCCTTGCAGTGGCTGATGATGTCCACCGCGAGGGACAGCACGGGCTGCATCAAGCCGCTTTGTTGCAGTACGTCCAACAGCGCGGTCAGCAGGCCGCCGTCGTCTGTCTGCGCCAGGTAATCCGTCACGCGCTGGGCGTCCAGCGCCAAGTTCCGGTTGAAGAGTTCGCCGACCATCGTCAAGCCGCCGTGTGCGGAGATCATGAGCGCCAGGCTTTCCAGCGATTCCGTCTGGTACAGCGCCAAATAGGACAGGGCGACGATTCCGCCTTCACTTACCGCCGTAAGGTTTATGTTTTCGTGCCCTGTCGCCGCGCGGACCTCGCCAATGAAGTCATGCAGTTGTTCGGCCGCAGTGAGAGGATCCAGCCGCCAGTCATAGCGGAAGGTATAGTTGGGATTCTCCGTGTGGTTCTGCGCGGGATCCAGCGTCGGACGGGCAGTAATCGGCCCAACGCTATTGCCTTCTTTGTCGCAGCGCAGGTGTCCCAGCAGAGAATCAAAAATCAGACCCAGGCCGTCCGCCGCCCGGTCCCAATCCCTGGTCGCCGCCGCCGCGGTCAGTTGCGGCAGCGTCCGCAGCAAAATCGTCCGCGCGAGGTCGTCGGTGACTACGGTGGGCACATTCGTTTGCTCCGGGGTTCCCTGGTTGTAGTAAATTTCGGAACCGAATCCGTCCACATAGATACGCGGTGTGACGCCGCAGCCGCAGGATTCTGACGGAACCGACGCTGCCCAAAGCGGCAAGCCCACCGTCAGCAGTACCGCCGCCAAACACACGCAGAGAAGCTGTTTCACTGATTTCATCCGAAATACCCTTTCTTCTGTGAAAAATTACAGGCCACCATTTTCATTTGAGGGATTTCTCGTTTGCCGCCGGATGTACCAATATAACGCCCAACCAGGCAGGAGCAGTGCCGCCGTCAGCCCGGGACAGGGACTGCTGCGCACAATCCTTTTTTCTCCGGCAATTCGGCATTCCGCGATGTAGTGCAGCGCCATCTTCGCGCGGAACCGCAGGGAAGCGAAGGGCAACTGCATGCAGATCCGACGAAACCAGCAGAAGCCCCGGGGATTGCGCAGGTATTGCCGAAACATATTGCGGGAGGAACCGTCCGGCATGTACTCGACAATACACAGCACCTCATTATAGGCCAGAAGCTCATACTTCTGATCCAGCTGAAAATACTTGCTTGCCAGCCCGACATATGTTTCCCCCGGGAACAACGGATACGGGTAATGCCGCGTCAGGTCGGAACGATAGACCAATTTTTTGTCGCCCCGAATGCCCCAGCGTTCGTAGTAGTCGTAAAGTCTGCCCCGAGGGCGCTCCGCCGGGAACCGAATGCCAATGACCTGCCCGTCTTCCGTGGCGTCTAGCCCGGCGAACCCGGCCACATACTCATCCCTGCCGCAGGTATCCCAAAAGCGCAGGATTTTTTCCATTGCATCCGGCGGCATATAGTCGTCGGAATCAATGCAGGTATTCAGTTCCGTATCGATTTGCTCATAGGCGGTGTTGTGCGCGCCGTGCATGCCCTGATTCTCCTGATAATGGTAGCGGATTTCGAATGGATGCGCCGGATCTTCCATCCATTCCCGCACCAGCGCTGCCGTCCCGTCGGTGGAGCCGTCGTCGATGATCAGCCAAATAAAATCCTGACAGGTCTGGCGCAGCATGCCCTCATAACAGCGCGGCAAAATATAGGCCCGGTTGTAGGTTGGTGTAAATACAGTCAAACGCGGATCGATCCTAAGTCACCTCCCGGCAATTTGCGTTCTCAATAAAACATTATAGCGCAATACGCATAAAAAAGCAAGAGGTCTGGGGATATTTTTTGTTTTCCTGCAAATTGCAGAGGTACTGCCCCATCTCCCAATACCGCTGCCGCCCGGAGGACCGGACGGCGGAGCGTTTCGATGACATTGACAAACTTGACGCAGTGAAAGGATGCATCAACCAGAACAGTGGGGGAACGAAGGCGTAGGCGCATTCTCATCCTATGCGCAGCATCGGCCGCCGCGAACAACAGTCTCGCCGGAATAGACAGGTAGGAAACAATTTCGGCATTTTATGCGGCGGAAAGCCGCTGAAACACCGCGAAGCCGTATGTCAATCCTAGATTGTGTAGTCACGAGATTGACAAGTCGGTTGAGATATGCTATACTATAAAGAAAACGGAGGTTTTCTTTGATGGAAGAGCGTTTGGCGGAGTATCATCGGCATGACATTTCG
>JAIRXU010000009.1 GCA_031268095.1 Oscillospiraceae bacterium
ATCAACATGGACCTGATCGCGGGGCTGCCGGGAGATAGCCCCGCGGGGTTCCGGCGGTCGCTGGAAGGGGTGCGGGCCTGCGCGCCGGAGAATATCACCGTCCATACCCTGGCCCGCAAGCGGGCGGCGGCGCTGACGCGGGGCGAAACGGCCCAGGACGCGGCGGCGGACACATCGGCCATGCTGGCGGCGGCGGCGGAGCTCCTGCCGGCCGCTGGCTACGCGCCCTACTATATGTACCGCCAGAGCCGCTCTGTGGGCAATCTCGAAAATATCGGATGGAGCCTACCGGGGCGCCTGTGCCGCTACAACATCGACATGATGGAAGAGAGCCACACGGTGCTGGCCTGCGGCGCCGGGGCGGTGACAAAACTCAAACAGCCGACGGGGACAACGTTGGAGCGGGTGTTCAATTTCAAGTACCCCTATGAATATAACGCCCGATTTTTAGAGCTTTTGGCGCGCAAAGAACGTATAATTTCTTTTTATTCTTCATACAGTAATAGCGGTGGACAACGCTGAAAAAGCGGGAGGGCGTATGGCGGCCATTCACAACGACCTGATGTATATCAATGATCTGGCGCGGACGTCGCCGGAAACGCTGATTGAAAAAAGCGAGGCGCGCTTCCGCGGTCTGATTGACGCGGCGGCGCAGCGGGTCTTGCGGGTGCATGGGCATAAGATGATCCTGCTGGCCGGGCCCAGCGCCTCCGGCAAGACCACCACCGCCGGAAAAATTTCCGAAGCCCTGCGGCGGGAAGGGGTGGAGAGCGTTCGGATTTCGCTGGACGATTTCTACCGCGACAAAGACGACGTGCCGCTGCTGCCAGACGGCAGCCGGGATTTGGAGAGCATTCACGCATTGGAACTGCCGCTGCTGACGAAGACCCTGCGAGACCTGATGGAGCGGGGGGAGGGGGAACTGCCCCGGTATGATTTCGGCGCGGGCCGCCGGCTCCAGGGGGAACCGCTGCGTCTTCCTGCGGAAGGGATGCTGATTGTCGAAGGCCTGCATGCCATCAACCCTTTGATCATGGAGGGTCTGGGCGCGCAGACAGAGCGCGTGACGAGGATTTATATCAGCGTTTCTTCTCGGATTTATGGCGAAAAGCAGGATATCGTCCTCAACAAGCGAAACCTCCGTCTGGTGCGGCGGACGCTGCGGGACCTCCAGTTCCGGGGCAGCGGCGCTGCGGAAACGCTGGGGATGTGGTCCGCCGTGACCGCAGGGGAAGAGGCGTTCCTTTCTCCCTGCAAGCCCTACGCGGACCTGCTGATCAATTCGGTTCATGTTTATGAACCCTGCGTATTTCGCCATCGGGCGCTGCCGCTGCTGGAAGAGATCCCGTCGGGCAGCCCGGCGGCGGCGGAAGCGCGGAAGCTGGCGAAGGCGCTGCGGCAGTTTGAGCCTCTTGCGGAGACGCTTGTCCCGGCGGATTCGCTGCTGCGAGAGTTTCTGGGGAACAGATAGAGCGGCGAGTGTAGTTTTTTTCGAAAACCCCTTGCGTTTTTTTGGGAAATAGCGTATAATTAATGATTGGGTGGTGGAAAATCCTGCCCAATCCATGGGGGAGGTTGGGGGATTGAAGGAGCGTCGGCAGACGAAGGCCCATCAGAGCGTACTCAACGGCGCGATGATCTTAACGGTGGCGATTGCGCTGACCAAGGTCATTGGGGCAATGTATCGGTTGCCGCTGGGGAACGCTTTCAAAATGCAGGGAACCGGGTTTTTTAGCGATGCCTATAACCTCTACACGCCGATTTTTGCCGTAGCGACCACGGGACTGCCTATTGCGGTGTCCCGCATGGTGGCGGAACGTATGGCGCTGGGGAAGTATCGGGACGTACAGATGCTGCTGCAAGTAACGAAGCGGCTGTTTCTGTTGACGGGGCTGGCTGCGTCAGCGCTGATGTTCTTGCTGGCGTATCCGTACGCGAAGTGGTTCTGCGCGGACCTGGATTCCCTCCCGGCGGTGCTTTGTGTCGCGCCGTCCATTTTCTTCTGCTGCGCGATGTCGATCTACCGGGGCTACTACGAGGGCTTGCGCAACATGATCCCCACTTCGGCGTCCCAGGTGATCGAGGCGCTGAGCAAGCTGGTGTTGGGGCTGGTCCTGACCAACCTGCTGTGGTCTTACGGCGAGAAGCAGTACGAAAGAACAGGCACCGTGTTCGGGAAGGTGGCCGCGACGCCAAAGATTGCTTCCAGCATGCTGTATCCCTGGGCGGCGGCGGCGGCAATTTTGGGCGTGACGGCGGGTTCCATTTTCGGGCTGCTCTATCTCATGATCCGGCACCGGGCGCGGGGCGACGGCATTACTCGGGAAGAATTGATTAATTCCGGGCCGCCGGAATCGTCTAAGGTGCTGACGCGTCAGCTGATTGTGATCGCCGTACCTATGCTGCTCAGTTCTCTGATCCTCAACTTCACCAATCTCATCGACAGCGTGACCATGCGCCGCTTGCTGGCGTATATCATCGAGCACCACGAAGATGTGGTACAGAGCATCTACGGCACGGCCTTCGAGAATTCCGATACGGTGGATTCCCAGCGTTCCACGTATATCTGGGGGATTTACAACACCGTCCTGAACTTCCGCAACCTGGTGCCGACCATCATTACGTCTCTGGGCATCAGCGCCCTCCCCGCAATCTCTGCCGCCTGGGCGCTGCGCCGGAAGGAAGCGGTCCAGAAGGTTATCAACTCCATCTTGCGCATCTCCATGATGGTGGCGCTTCCCGCTGGGTTCGGGATGGCGGTGCTGGCCAAGGAGATCCTGACGGTGATGTATGGGCGGGAAAACCCAGATATGATTGTCCATGCCGTGCCGCTCATGCAGATGTTCGGCGTCGCTACGGCGCTGATGTCGGTTTCCTCCCCGATTACCAGCATGCTCCAGGGCATCGGACGGACGGATGTCCCTGTCAAGTCTCTGATTGCCGGGGCGCTGGTGAAAGTCGCGGCGAACTTTCTGTTCGTCGGCAATGCCTCGCTGAATATCAAAGGCGCGGCGATCTCGTCGGTCCTTTGCTACATCGTCATTGTGTCGATCAACCTCGTTGCCCTGCTGCGGACCTCCCGCACGAAGCTGAACTTGGGGACGGTGCTGTGGAAGCCGCTGTTTGCGACGCTTCTTTGTACGCTGGCGGCCTGGTCGGTCAATGGGCTGGTTCAGTACGCAAATCCGATGGGCCGGTTGCTGCATAACCTCGACGAAAGCAAGCTGGAGATGCTGACGATGCTGGCGTCCATGAGTTTGGCGATGATCGCGGCGGTGGCAGTCTATGGGGTGGCGATGCTGCTCATCAAAGGAGTTTCGGAAGACGACCTGGAAATCTTGCCTGGCGGAAAAAAATTAGGCAAAACCCTTGCAAAACTCGGACTTTTGGGGTAAAATGATGATGTTGGTTTTTTTGAAAACAGGCGACGGAAAAATATGGGAGGGCGGCTGTGCGGAATGCGGGATGACATGGCGGCGCTGATGGCGCAGGAACGCTGCACGGCGGACGACCTTCGGCGGATTGTGGAAGTTCTGCGCGGGCCGGGGGGATGCCCCTGGGATGCGGTGCAGACCCACGAGTCCATCCGCAAGAATTTCATTGAAGAGACTTACGAAGTGATTGAGGCCATCAATAAGCGGGACGACGCGCTGCTCTGCGAAGAACTGGGTGACGTGCTGCTGCAAGTGGTGATGCACGCGCAAATGGCGCAGACGTTTGGCTGGGACGAGGTGACCGATGGAATTTGCCGCAAGTTGATCGAGCGTCACCCGCATGTCTTTGGAGATGTACAGGTCAGCGGGGCTGGAGAGGTTCTCTCCAACTGGGACGCCATCAAGCGCCGTAGCAAGGGGCAGCGGACCTCCGGCGAGGCGATGGACAGTGTTCCCCGGGAACTCCCGGCGCTGATGCGGGCCGCGAAGATTCAGCAGAAGGCGGCCAAGGCGGGGTTCGACTGGGACGAGGCCAACGGGGTGCGGGAAAGCCTCGCAAAGCTCGAAGAGGAAGTGGCGGAGCTGCGCCGGGCATGGATGGACGGAGATCCGTCGGCTTGGGCAGACGAGTTGGGTGACGTGCTCTTCAGTGCGGTGAATGCATCCCGCTTCCTGCACTGTGACGCGGAAGAAGCACTCACGGCGGCGACGGACAAGTTCCGGCGGCGGTTCGGGCGGGTGGAGGTACTGGCGGCAGCGGCGGGGCTTGATATGGCAAAGACGCCGCTTTCCGCGCTGGACAGGCTTTGGGAGCAGGCGAAAGCGGAAGAAGGCTGCGTCGGAGACAGTGTGGCCGAAATATCGGCCGTCTAATTTCATCAGAGACGTTTGGAGGAGCAATTCTCCAAATGGATCATAAATCAATCGAAATGAAGAAAATGGAGGAGATTTTGGCATGAACAAGAACGCATTCGTGAGCGCGCTGGCGGAGCAGGAGGGGATCGAGAAGAAGGCGGCGGAGAAAATGATCAATGCAGTGCTGACCGCGCTGACGAACACGCTGACGGCGGGGGAAAAGGTTCAGTTTGTTGGTTTCGGTTCGTTCGAAGTGCGACAGCGCGCGGAAAAGAAAGTTCGTAATCCGCAGACTGGCGAAACCCTCATTGCGCCTCCCACGCAGATCCCCGTCTTCAAGGCTGGCAAAGCGCTCAAGGACGCCGTCGCGAAATAAGTGGGACCGCCAAGGTGTGTTGGCATGCGATGCAAATACGAGTCAAGCAGGGCGGGGGAGACTCCGCCCCTTATTTGCGTATCTGGAAGAAAGGAGCGGCGAATGCGGCTGGACAAATACCTCAAGGTCTCCCGTCTGGTCAAACGGCGGACGGTGGCCAACGAATTATGCGACGCGAAGCACGTCGATGTCAACGGCAAGGTGGCCCGGGCTTCTCTGGAGGTTACGCCGGGCGACGTAATTGAAATCACCATCGGTGCGCGGAAAACCCGCGCGAAGGTTCTGACTGTAGCGGAATATGCCACAAAAGAGACGGCGGAAACGATGTATGAACTGCTGGGCGAGAAGTAAAAACAACATTTTTGTTGTTTCTTTCAAGAGAAGGGAGCAATTTCATGGCAGACATGAACCGCGAGATTGGAGAACGCATCCGCGGAGTCCGGGAACTCAGCGACTGGAGCGTCACGTCGCTGGCCGAGGCGGCGGGGATTTCCCCGGAAGAACTAACCGCCTACGAGCAGGGCAAGCGGGATATTCCCGTCAGCGTACTGCACGGCATTTCTGTGGCGCTGGGGATTGGTGTGACGGAACTGATGACAGGAGAGGACGCGAAACTGACTAAATTTTGCCTGGTCCGCCGGGATCGGGGCGTTTCCGTGTCTCGCCGCGCGGCCTATGATTACCGTTCCCTGGCCTATAATTTTGCGGGCCGCCGGATGGATCCTTATCTAATCACCATCGCGCCCGGGGCGGCAGAAGCCCCCTATGCCCTGACGACCCACAGCGGGCAGGAATTCCATCTCTGCCTGGAGGGCTCGTTTACCATCCAAATCGGTGGGCACGAGGTTGCACTGGAGCCTGGCGATTCGATTTATTTTGATTCCGCAACCCCGCATGGCATGAAAGCGCGGGAGGGCAAGCCCGCTCAGGCGCTTGTGGTGGTCGCGGATTGACGCGGGAAAGGAAGTGGGGTTTTTCTATGGCTGAGCGTTTTTTGGACCGGTTTTGCCGGTCGGATTTTTCCTCATACGAAGAATTTTACCGGGAATACCGGGTCACGTATCCCGAAAACTTCAATTTTGGGTATGATGTCGTGGACGAACTGGCGGCGCGGACGCCGGATAAGACCGCGCTGGTCTGGTGCAACGACCAGGGCGATGAGCGGATCCTGACATTTGCGGACGTCAAACGCGGCAGCGACGCCTATGCCTGGGTCCTGCGCGGCCTGGGAATTGGTCGGGGTGACGCGGTGATGGTCATGCTCAAGCGGCGGTACGAGTACTGGCTGTTTGCCGTCGCGGCGGCGAAGGTTGGCGCGTTGCTGATCCCCGCGACGCACATGCTCACCGCGAAGGACGTGAAATACCGCGTCCAGGCGGCGGATATTAAAATGATCCTTACGATCAACAACGAGCGGCTGTGCGGCGAGATCGACGGAGCGCAGAAAGACTGTGGGGAAATTTTGCGCGTCAAAGCAGTTCTCTCTGGGGAACGGGAAGGTTACGTGTCCTTCGGCCGGCTGGCCGAAGCGGCGGAAGGAAAACCCTGGAAGCGGCCGGCCGGAGCGGAGGCGATTGACAGCCGCGGAATCATGCTGGCTTATTTCACCTCCGGAACCACAGGAATGCCCAAGATCGTTGCACACGACTTTTTTTATCCTCTTAGTCACATCACCACGGCGGCGTTCTGGCACGACCTGCGGCCCGATGATCTGCACCTGACCGTCGCGGATACTGGCTGGGCGAAGGCGGCCTGGGGTAAGATTTATGGGCAGTGGATCTGCGAGGCGGCGCTGTTTGTGTACGATTACGACGCGAACTTCCACCCCTCCGATTTTCTCGATTTGGTGGACAAGTATCAGATCACTTCTTTTTGCGCCCCGCCGACGATTTACCGCTTCCTGATCAAGGAGGATTTGTCGCGGTTCTCGCTGAAGTCTCTGCGCAAGTGCACCACCGCCGGGGAACCGCTGAACCCAGAAGTTTATCAGCAATGGCTGAAAGCAACGGACATCCGGCTGCGGGAAGGGTTCGGCCAAACGGAGAGCACCATCCTCGCGGCGGTTACGCCTTGGGTGGAGCCCCGGCCCGGCTCTATGGGGAAGCCCATGCCCGGGGTGTGCTGCGGCATCTACGATGAGACGGGCCGCCCCTGTGACCCCGGCGAGGAAGGGGAGCTTTGTGTCCCCGTGCCGGACGAAAAAAATTTCCCGCTGGGTATTTTCCGCGGCTATTACCGAGATCCGGAAGTGACTGGAAGTGTGGTATTCGACGGACTCTATCATACTGGTGATATCGCCTGGAAGGATGAGGATGGATATTTCTGGTTCAAGGGCCGCGGCGACGATATCATCAAGTGTTCCGGCTATCGCATCGGGCCGTTCGAGGTGGAATCCGCCTTACTGGAGCATCCGGCGGTGCTGGAAACGGCAATCACCGGTGTGCCGGACCCGGTGCGGGGGCTAAACGTCAAGGCGACAATCGTTCTGACAGAGGGCTACGAACCTTCTGAGGCGCTGAAAAAAGAACTCCAGGATCACGTCAAGCGCGTTACCGCGCCTTACAAATATCCCCGTGTGATTGAATTCGTGGATGAGCTGCCGAAGACCATCAGTGGGAAAATCCGCCGCAAGGAGATCCGGACCAACGACGCGAAGGCGGCGGAAGAGAACCAATCCTGAAAAAAGACGCCCGCCCTGGCTGAGGGCGGGTTTGTTTGTTAGGCATGGTAGTACGATTTGCCGGGCTCGAGGGGGATACCCTTGGCCGCGAAAAGTTCGCTGACCGTCACCAGCTGCCATTCCTGCGCGGTCAGACGCTGGATAATTTCGGCGGCCGCGTCCGCACTGAAAAAGAAGACGTCGTGCATCAGAATAATGGAACCATCTTCGACCAGGTCCAGCGCCTCGTTGACCACCTTTTCCAGATCTTTCTGCCGCTGGTAGTCGCTGCGCTGGACGCCGTCATGATAAACCCAATCTTGCGTGTCAATGCTCCACAAGATGACCGGGACGTCCAGCTGTGCCAGCAGCGAAGTGGATTTACTGCCGAAAGGCGGACGCAGGAGCGCCGGGCGCTGGCCAATGACCTTTGCCAGCGCCTCATTTGCGGCAGTGAGGTCTTTTTGCAGCGCAGCGGGGGAGAGCTGGGTCAGGTATTTGTGTTCATTGGAGTGGCTGCTGACCTCGCAGCCCAGCGACAGCATACGCTCAATGACAGACTCGTTGCCCTCCACATGGATACCCAGGCAAAAAAAGGTGGCATTTGCGTGATATTTTTCCAGCGCATCCAAAATCTCAGTGGTGGTGCTGCGGCGGGGGCCGTCGTCGAAAGTGAGAGCGACCATCTTGCCTTTTCCGCTCGGCGGGCAGTGGAATCCCGATGCGGAACCGCGGGTGGGCGCGGGTCCCCGGGCAGTGGTTGGTGGTTTGGTCGCCTGGGCTGCGGAGAAGGAGGCGGCGGACGAGGAAACCCGCGCGGAAGAAGGTGGCGCCAACGATGGCGCGCGGGAGGGCTGCCGCGTCGGCGCGGCGGAACGCAACGATTCTTCCGCTGGACCGGAAAGTTCCGGTGCGGTTACGGTCTCGGCGGCGCTTTCTCCTTGACCAGGGGCGCGAGAGGCGGCGAACCATCCCCCGGAGATAACACCGGCGCTCACCAAAAGCAGTGCGCCGCGCAGGAGCCAGCCTTTTTTCTTCATCATTATGGAAAAAACAGCCTCCTATCCGGCGGCAAAACCGCCCGTATCGTTTGGCCGATCGACGGCTGGGATTCTCTGCGCCAGCGTGTCGATGCGATGTTGCGCTATTGCAAAATGCGATTGCAAAACTAAAACATGGTATGGTGATAGTGTGTCTCGCCGGCGGGAAATGATGCGGCGCCAGTTTATGGCGGTCTTTCCCAGAAAACGGGGGGATAAAATCCGGCTTTCCAGGAAGAATTTCCATTGAGGGGGTTTCACCGTCCCCCCAGTCCAAGATTTTTGCCATAGGGCGTTCCCATTTTGGCCGAAGTATGGTATAATATCAGAGGTCAAAACTGGCTGCGCGGCAGTGAGGCCGGGAAAGAGAGGATGGACGTTGAAAGAATTTTTCCCCAGTGTCCCTGTGGTGGAATACGAGGGGTGCTATTCCACCAACCCATTTGCTTATAAGTTTTATAATGCCGACCAGATTGTCGCGGGGAAATCCATGCGGCAGCATCTTCGGTTTGCTCTTTGCTATGGGAAAGCGGTTTGCGCGGACGGCGCGGACGCCTTTGGCCAAGCGGTGGCGGACCGTTCTTTTGGCGCGGCGACGCAGGCGGGCTGTGCCCGGGACCGGGCCTGTGCCGCGATGGAACTGATGCACAAGCTGGGGCTGTCCTACTATGCGTTTGCGGACCGGGACCTTGCCCCCGAGGCGGACACCCTCCGGGAAAGCAATGCCCGGCTGGACGAAATCGGGGAATATCTGATCAGCCTTCAGCAAGTCTATGCTGTGCGCCCGTTGCGGGTATCCGCAGACCTGACCGCCCACCCAAGGTACCGGGGCGGCGCGGCGACGGCCTGCGGCGCGGATGTCTTTGTTTTCGCGGCGGCGCAGGTCAAAAAGGCGCTGGAACTGGCCGCCCGGATGGGCGCGGCTTCCTTTCAGATCGATGGCGGCCGGGAAGGAACGGGATTTCTGCCGGTCTGCAACGATGCGCTGGAGCGAGAGAATCTGGCGCGCTTCCTGCGGCTGACGGCGGAGCATGCGCAGAAAATCGGGTTTGACGGGGAACTATGCGTTCGGCCCGGCCCGCCCGGCGCGGCGCTCCATCCCTATTGGACAGACGGCGCGGAGGCGCTGGCTTTTCTGCGGCAATACCAGCTGGACGGAACGTACCGGATCAACCTCCCAGGTGGGGCGGCGGACCTAACGGGTCTACGCATGGTTGGGGAGGCGGGGCGGCTGCATACCATCGATGCGGCGGCCCAAGGCTCCGGCGCAGCGGACGAGGCGGCGATGACGGTTCTGGAACTGTTGCGGCTGGGAGGATTCCAAACCGGCGGTTTCTTGCTGGACACCGCGCCCCGCCGTGTTTCTTCCACTCCGGAAGACATTTTTCTGACCTATATTATGCTCATGGATACCTATGCCTTGGGGCTGCTGCTGGCCCAGCGGATCCTATTTGACGGACGGTTGGAGCAATTCCGCCGGGACCGGTACGCAAGTTTTGGCTATGGGGTGGGCAAAGCCATCACCGAGGGCCGGATGACGATGGAGCAGCTGGAGCTGTATGCACTGGAAAAAGGCGAACCGGCGGTGGCCAGCGGAAGACAGGAATATTTGGACAACATGCTCCGCGCGTTGATGATGAAGGGAATCTAGGCTTGCGCTGAGGCGGCGAATATGGTATAATAGAGAAAAAACTGTTTCGCCTGACGCGGAAAAGCGGCGGGATGGAGGGAACTTTGATGAAGCTGACGGAGGGCATGACGGCGCGCCGCCGTTTTTCCCGGTTGGGGCTGGGATTGCTGCTGATGTGCGTCGTGCAGCAGGGCGCCGCGTTTGCAATTGCGTTTGCCGGCCAGGCATGGGCGCCGTGGCTGCTGCGGACGGACTGGTTTTTGCTGGCGGCAAATTTCGCGCCGCTGTACCTGCTGGGGTTCCCGGTGCTGCTGCTCCTGTTCCGAACGGTGCCGGACCTGCCAGCCCCCTGGGCGGCTCCGTCGGTGCAGTCGCCCGTTCCGCCAGGTCTACCGCCTGATCATGCCGCGCTCCAGAGCATGCCTAACGCAGTTCCGGGACTGAATCCGGACCCAGGCCCCCGTCTCTTTGCAGTTCCCGTGTCTCCGCTGTATCCCTATGCGTCCTGTCCGCCGACGCCCGAACCGTACCCTGCCCCGCCGCCGCTGCCCCTGAAAGAAGCGGAAAAGCGCGCGATCCCGCCTGCGGCGCTGGTTGGCCTGACGCTGGCCGGGTTCCTGCTGATGTATATTGGCAACATCGTCAGCACGGTGCTCAATTTCCTCATCGCACAGATCAAGGGCGAAGAGGTGACGAATCCGATCTTAGCGATGGGCGAGGGCTCCAATCCTTGGGTGATGCTGGCGGTGCTGGTGTTTTTGGCTCCGCTGACGGAAGAGTATGTCTTTCGGAAACTGCTCTACCGGAAGCTGGGGGGATATGGTTTTGGAATATACGCGCTGTGCAGCGCCACAGTGTTTGCAATGTACCATATGAATCTGTCCCAGATGATCTATGCCTTCCTGCTGGGGCTGCTTTTTGCCGGAGTCATGTATTACTCGAAACAGATCCGCTATACCATTTTGCTGCACATGAGTCTCAATCTTTTCGGCGGATGGGTGCCGCTGGTCCTGATAGACCGTATGGGGATGCAAGAGGCGGCCTTGGTCACGGGGATGATCACGATTTTGCTGGCGGCTGGCGGGGCGGTCAGCATCGTTTTGCTCAGCCAGAAACGACAACAGATTCGGCGGGAAATGCCGCTGCTCCGGATGCCGAAACCGACTGCGGTGGAGATCCTCGCCAATCCCGGTATAATACTCCTGCTGATCGCGCTGGTGGCCATGACGGTGGTTTCCATTCTGATGTAGAGTTCGCGCCCCAAGTGCGCAGCATCGTGCACAAAAGAAAAAACAGTGTCCGCTGGTTGGCGGGCACCGTTTTTTTAGGTCAGGAATTTTCATCGATCAGGCCCTTCCAGCGGCCGAACCAGTAGGGAAGAAGGAAGTTCGCTGGGTCTTCCGCCCAGTCATGGCAGTTGCTGTCCGGCCGGAAGGGATTGCCGTCAAACTTATGATAGTCCCGCTCATGGTAGGGCAAGGGGCGCATCAGCTGAGGCGGTTCGTTCCAGGCGGCCTGTTCCGTGTCCCAAACCAAATCTTTCCGGTTCGTGTTTTGGACCGGGCGGCAGACGGGGTCCCATACCATGTCCTGGAGCCCCTGTACCGCCGCGTCAACGTCGCAGCGGCGGCCCGTGTATGCCCCGTAAATCAGATTCCAGAGGGGCGAGGCTTCAATCCGTTCATACTGCCAATGATGCTCCATCGCCAGCTGGCACAGGGCCAGTGTGTCAGGGTCATCCTCCAGCTCGAAGTACGTCATCGCCGTGAAAAAGCCAAGACTGTCGTCAATATGACTGGCGTGCCCGTCGAACATCTTGTGCTGCAAGGCGTTGAGCCAGTAGTGGTGTTCCTTGGTCAGGACGCGGATGGCCTCGCCGTACGGCGTTTTCCCGGTCATGACCGCCACGGCCTTGCAGTAACAGAGCAGCTCAAAGGAATTGATCCCCCGTTCCCAGCTCCAGGTATCGTCCCCGTTGAGAGCTTCCGGCGACCAGTTGCCCCAGGTGGTGGGCTGGCCGTCTATGTCGCAGAGTGTGCAGCCGTGCTCGAGAATGTGGTCGGCCACGGCCTGGAGCGCGGCGGCGATCTTCGCCTTTTCGTCTTCATCCGCGCAGAGAAGCCAGTAAAACGTCAGTCCCCAGAAGTGGCCGGAAACCTCGTCGCTGGAGGTTTCCCGCTTCCATTCTGTCACCCCGTCCGCTGCCAGCGGCCATTCCGGATCCCCGTTGCCGTAGCCTTTCTCGCCGGGATGGCGGATGGCCCGGGCAGGGAAGCCAGGCAGACCGGTGATTTTGTGGAGGCAGAGCAGCGCTTCCATGCTGCGGCGGGCCAAAGTGCGGGCCTCCTCGTCCCCCGTCGCGGCGAAACGGCAGCTCTGCGCAACGCAGTAATAGGCGGTCCAAAGTCCGTCGTTGTCGGAAATTTCGACATGCCCGGTGGAAATGTCGTCGTTTTGCAGGTCTTCCCGGCCCATGCAGAACCCCACGTCCCGGATAAAATACCGCTCCGCCAGGCGCTGGAAGTGCGCGGCTTTTTCCCGGAGAGTCACTTCACGGCAAGAGAGCTTGACCAGTCCCTGGGGGGTGGCGGCCCAGGCGGCGGTTCCGTCGGGGCGGGCGGTCAAGGCGGTGATTTCGCAGCTGGGCAGCCAGCGCTGCGCGCCGAAGGTTCGCCGTTCCCCGTCCCGGAGGAGAATGACGCCGCAGTCAGTGGCCAGCCAACGGCCCCCGCTTTCGTCGAAGGTCAGCAGGTGCGCCGGTTCCCGCGGGAGCAGGCCGGTGTTGTCCGGTATACGCCAGAAACTGCGCGTGTCGAAGATTGCTAACCCAAACGCGCCGCCGGCCCAGAGGTGTCCCAGAGAATCGAAGCGCAGCGCGCGGAAGGCCCCCTGGGGCATGGCGGGACAGAAAGGATTGGCGGGGCCGGGGCGCAGCGGTTTCCAGTGTTCCCGCTTCCCCGCCAGGGAGAGCAGCCAACCCTGCGACGTAACGGCGAAGATCTTTCCGCCAAAGGCTGCCAGCGCAGTGCCTTCGCCGCCTTCCAGCCCGAGAGGATCGGACCAGCGGTCTCCGTTCGGGTCATAACGATAGAGAGCTTTGGCGGTCAGAACCAGCAAAAGCCCGTCCCGCGCCGCGATTGCCCGGATGGTTTCCGGGAAGGTCCGGCATTCCGCACTTTTGCCTCCCTCCATGGACCAGAGGACCGCGCCGCAGCCAAGGAGCATCGTCCCGTCTTTCCCGGGAAAAAGCACCTGAGGCCGCAGATCCCAGCGGGCGAGCAGCTTGCCTTCGTCGTTGAGCAGCAGCGTTCCGTCTGCGGTCCCGGCCCAAAGCCGTCCCTGCCCGTCATAAGACAGGCAGCGGGCGGTAATGTCCGGCAACAACGTCCGCTCCCACTGGCGGAACGGCGCGGCATGGTATCTGTTTTGTGCTGCGTTCATCGTTTGACTTCCTTTCTGGAAATGTCAGAGGCCTCCCAAAGCCTCAGCGTTTTACGCCGGAAAGCGTCTGCTGGAAGGCGGCCAGCAGTAAGTCGGCGGATTTTGTACTGGCGGCGTTGACCTCCTCGTTGCCGAAGGCGATCAGGTTGCCAATGTCGTTGGGCAGGATGATATAGCCAATCTGGTCGTTGGTCAGGCCGAAGACCAGCAGTTCCCGGCTGCCGACGGTTTCCTGCATGCTGGTGAATTCCCAGTCCCAGCCCTGCCAGGAGTCTTCTGCGCTCAGACCGCCGCCGAAGGCGATGCCGGGATCCAATTCCCCTGGGACAAGGGCCACCGCCAGCTGGTCGCCGATTTCCATGTAGCCCACTTCCGTCTTGACTTCCAGCTTCAGACCCAGCAGATCCGTCTTGCGGCAGGTGCTCTCGATCATCCGGGTGCGGAAGAAGAGAATGTGCAGGGGATTGTCGATGGGAATCACAAATTCCTTGGCGGAAAAATTCAGCATCGCCGGAACGGTCTGCTCCTGCGCGGCGGGGATATTGATCAGCTTTTGGGCCAGCGCGCGGCCGTAGACCTGCAGCGCCTCGTAGCGGTCGCCGTCCGGCCAGTCGTCGCAGCCGTAGTTGATGCCGATGGCCAGCTGCGCGCCGTTAATCATCTGGAAATTGGCGTGTTTCTTCTCCCAAACCTCCTTGGCAATGTAGGCCGGGAAGTCCGCCGTGACGACCAAGCCGTCCGTACCCGCGCCGGTGGTGTGGATGGCAACGTTGGTCAGCCAGGTTTCAGAGCTGGCGGCGTTCGTCGGGACGAAGCGCAGGCGGTGGAAATAGGGATCAATCTTCTGGGGGTCGCGCTTGTCGTTGATGAAGTCCGCGACGTCCACTTTGCTGTAAAGCAGCTGGCCGGGTTCCAGGTTGCCCACGGCCTCTTTTGCGGCGTCTGCGATCAGCGCTGAAAGATTCTTCATGAAGGCGGGATTCTTGCCGCTGAAGGGCTGAAACAGGCCTGTCAGGTTGGCCAGGGGGTTGAGGAAGAGAGCCTCGGCCAGCATGCCGTTCATGCCCAGGGTATCGATGACGCTATGTTGATGCAGCGCGGAGACGTTGATGCTGCGGAAGGTTTTCCAGGGAACGGTGTTGACTACGGCGTCACGAATATTGGCCACGTCCGCTGAGGTGATCCCAAAGGCGTCGATCGAAACGAACGCCACCAGGCCCCGGCCGGTTTTGTCGTCCAGGACCGTGATCCGCGCGGTCGGCTCATCCAGCACGTCCGTTGGGTTGCGTTTGCTGAAGGGAGCG
This sequence comes from Oscillospiraceae bacterium, assembly GCA_031268095.1. Taxonomy (GTDB): domain Bacteria; phylum Bacillota; class Clostridia; order Oscillospirales; family Acutalibacteraceae; genus WRMQ01. Next base: position 14,740 of record JAIRXU010000009.1, read on the forward strand.
AGTCCGCCGGTGACGTAATGGTTCCCGTCAAAAATGTCTACCCCGCTGGTCATGTCGCGCTGGGCAAATCCCAGCTCCCAGGTGGTCTTTGCCGGATCGACCGGCAGGAATTGGCTGTCCCCGGGGAAAAAGTTTTTGCTTTCCGGGAATTCGCAGGGCGTGTTCGGCTGGGGCATCAGCACGGTGATAAGCTTGAGCAGACCTTTCAGCGCCCAATCACCGACGCTGTACACCGCACCCATGGCGGCGGAGGGTTTCTCTGCTGCTGCCGCGGGGGTGGCGAACGCCCCGGCGGTCAACGCGGCGCAGAGCAGTACGGCCAGTAGCTTTTTCCATGATTTCCCTGTCTTTGATTGCATGATAGGATCATCCTTTCTCTGTTTTGACGGTTCAAAATATGGTCAGGTTCAGTGCACAATTTTGGTTTCCGGCTCGGCGGTCGGCGGCGGGGGATCCGTCGGGGCTTCCGTTGGGGGTTTGGCTGTCGTCGTCGGATGCGTGAAGGTCATTATGTACGGGTTGGAGGTTGTAACGGGCGGGGGCGGCGCTGTTGTTGGCGCGGCGGTTCCCGGCTCCTCGGTGGGCGCTGGCGCGGTGGTAGAAGGGATGGTGGTCTGCGGCGGCGCGTTGGTGGTCGGTTTCTCTGTCTGCGGCGCGTTGGTAGCGGCGGACGGCAGGGCGGGCGGCCAGCCGGGGAAAGTGAAAGGAACTGTCGTAGTGGGGTTAATGGGCTGAATGATGACCGGGAAATCGTCGCCGCCGCTGGGGAAGGAGCCGAATTGGAAGCTATTGTCGGTCGTCGGGGGGGGCGGCTCAAACCAGCGGGCAACCACCGGGCGCAGGATGAAAAACAGCAGCAGTGCCAGCGCCGTCGCGCCTGCGGCAGCGCCAGCCTTGATCAAGGTACGCTGATTGAACCGGCCGTGCTCCACGCGCTCCGGTTCTGTGGCGGGGTCTGATTCCAGTTCTTCGGCGGTAACCGCCCGGCGGCGGGCGGCGGGCGCAGGAATTGCCCCCCGGACGTCAGCCAACAGAGCGGCGGCGGCGTCCTCCTGCAACCGCGCGCGGCGGCGCTGGTCCGCCAGCAACAGCAGAAAAGCGGTCAAAGCCGCTTCATCGCTGGGTTTTCGTTTTTGCAGGCCCGGGTCCCGGCTCCAATACGATTCGGCGAATTGCCGGGCCGCTGTGGCTGCCGAATAGATCCGGGCAGCGACCAGTTCCGCCGGGACACGCAGCAGCGTTGCGATGTCCGCCACGTCCATGCGGTTCGCGTAGTATAAAATGAAGAACAGCCGCTCTTCTCCCTGCAACGACAGCAACCACTTGCGCAAGGCCTCTTTGGCGGCCTTGGTGGGTTCGCCGTCGGACGAGTCGCCCTTTTCCCTCTTTGCGTCCGCGGGGCGCGGGGCGCCTTCCGCCGCGAACCGCTCAGCCTGGGCCATGTCTTCTGCCCCGAGCTCGAAGCGCTCCGGTGCGCGCCGCTGGAGCAGACGCTTGCATTGGTTGAACAGCGCGCGGTCCATCAGTTTCCAGCCATCGTCCTTGCCGTCCCAAAGGGCCAGCGCGTCCACCAGCGAGAGATAAAAGTCCCGCATGACCTCCAGCACGGCGGTGCGTTCCGCCAGGATGATTTTGGCATAACCATAAACGTGCTGATGGGTCAGGCGAAATATCTCGTCCATGCGGGCGGTGTCCCCGTCCCGCAGTGCCCCCAGCAATTCCTTCCAGCGAGTTTGCTCCATATCCCTCTTCTTCCCCTGCAAAGATTCCTTCAGATCAAAAAATCTCCCATCTCCCTACCTTACTTCTGTTATTATACCACGTTTTCAGAAAAACTCAAGAGGAAATCGTGAAGAAATCCCCGGATTCCCGCCGCCTCCGTCACCTTGCACAAAATCTCCGCGGAAACACGCCGCCAATTCTGCTTGACAGGCCGCGTAAAACTTGCTATAATAATAACATCAGCAAAGGCGCTGTGGGCCCCAGGGGTCTGCAGCGCTGTTTTTTCTTTTGCTGAGTAAAAGGGAATTTGTTATGAGAAGAAAGGGTGTCAGAGTATGTGTAATGTTCCGGAACTGTTTGGCTCGATGGTGTTCACCGAATCCGTCATGCGCGAAAAACTTCCCCAGGACGTCTATAAGAAGCTCAAAAAGACCATCGGAATCGGCACCAAACTGGATCCTGACGTAGCCAACGCTGTTGCGGCCGCGATGAAGGACTGGGCAATCGAGAAGGGCGCGACCCACTTTACCCATTGGTTCCAGCCCATGACCGGCATTACCGCAGAAAAGCATGACAGTTTCATCACCCCTGTTGGCGACGGCAAGGTGATCATGGAATTTTCCGGAAAAATGTTGATCCAGGGCGAACCGGATGCTTCCAGTTTCCCTTCCGGCGGTCTGCGCGCCACCTTTGAGGCCCGGGGCTATACAGCCTGGGATCCCACATCCCCGGCCTTCGTCAAGGAAAAGACCCTCTGCATTCCGACGGCTTTCTGCTCTTATGGCGGCGAAGTTCTCGACAAGAAAACCCCGCTGCTGCGCTCGATGGAGGCGCTGAGCAAGCAGGCGTTGCGGATTTTGCGCCTGTTCGGCAACAAGGAGGCCGTCGCTGTCAGCACCACCGTTGGCCCGGAGCAGGAATATTTCTTGGTGGATCAGGAACTTTTCGAGCAGCGCCCCGACCTGCTGCTGACCGGACGCACCCTCTTCGGCGCGAAACCGCCCAAAGGCCAGGAACTGGAAGACCATTATTTTGGCGTGATCAAGACCCGCGTCAAGGAATTCATGGAAGACCTGGACGAGGAGCTTTGGAAGCTAGGGATCCTCAGCAAGACCGAGCATAATGAAGTCGCCCCCGCGCAGCACGAAATTGCCCCCATTTTCTCCACCACCAATATGGCCTGCGACCAGAACCAACTGACTATGGAAATCCTCAAGAAAGTGGCCGAGCGGCACGGATTGGCCTGCCTGCTGCACGAAAAGCCTTTCGCGGGCGTGAACGGTTCCGGCAAACACAACAACTGGTCTATGGCCACAGACCTTGGCGAGAACCTCCTGGAACCCGGCAAAACGCCTCATGAGAATGTTCAGTTCCTGATTTTCCTCACAGCTGTGATTAAGGCTGTAGATATTTATGCCGATCTGCTGCGGGTTTCCACCGCCACCGCGGGGAATGACCACCGCCTGGGGGCCAACGAGGCCCCGCCGGCCATCGTCTCCGTTTTCCTGGGCAGCCAGCTCTCCGCTGTGCTGGAGGATATTGCTGCTGGGCGGCTCTATGCCGACGCCGGGCAGGCTTGGCTGGACAGCGGCGTCGCCGTCCTCCCCCCGCTCCCGAAAGACAACACCGACCGCAACCGCACGTCCCCCTTCGCATTTACCGGCAACAAGTTCGAGTTCCGGGCGATGGGCAGTGCGCAGTCGATTTCCTGCACCAATATGATCTTAAACACCGCCGTCGCGGAGATTCTTTCCGAGTTCGCCAGCCGCCTCGAAAGCGCGGACGACTTTGCCGCCGAGGTGCAGAAGATCGTCGTCGAGGCGTACAACGCCCACAAACGCGTCGTCTTCAATGGCAACAGCTATTCCGACGAGTGGCCGCTGGAGGCCGCCGCCCGGGGGCTGCACAATTACCGCACTGCCCCCGAGGCCCTGCCCCATTACCTGGACCCCGCCAATGTGGCCCTGCTGAACAAACACGGCGTTCTGTTTCCCATAGAGATTGAATCCCGCACGGAGGTCCTGCTGGAGAACTACATTAAGGTTCTCACCATTGAGGCCCAGACCATGCTCAGCATGACCCGGACCGATATTCTCCCCGCCGCGTCGGCCTATGCTGCCAGCCTCACCCGGGCGGCTTTGGATAAAAAAGCCCTTTCCGCCTTGATTCCCGTCGCCTATGAAGAAAGCACCATTGCTGAGATTTCCCAAGTCAGCGCCTGTCTCTATCAAAACAGCAAAGCCCTTGACGATGCGCTGATCGAAAGCCGGGGGATCGAGGACGCCGCCGCCTGTGCCAGTTTCATCGGAGAGACTGTCGTTGAGCGGATGAATCTCCTGCGCCAGAACGCCGACACGCTGGAGACTCTTGTTTCGAGCGAGTATTGGCCCTATCCCACCTACAGCGATCTACTGTTCCGTGTTTGATTTTTCCTCTTCCCTTTTACAGAACCCGCGCGGCGTGACGTACCGCGCGGGTTCCCTTTTTTGTCCGAATTGGACTTTCGCGGGGCCTCAGCAAAAAAACTCAGTCTTCGGCGAAAAATCCCATCCGCTCCACGAATTGTTCCATAAATACCGGATGCGTCGCCAGAGGGATTTCCTCTGCCCGCGCCGCGGTGGCTGCCGCCGTCTCCCGCGGCCGGGCCGAAAACAGCAGCAGCGCCGCACCCGTCAGGGCAAGATTGCCTGCCGCGCGCGTCCGCTCCGCCAAGGAAAGGGGAAGCATCCCACTCCCGGCGGCGTCCTCCGGGCGGAGAAAACTGCCAAAACCGCCGGCCAGCCAGAGGGTTTCCACCTTCTTCGGCGATAGCCCCGCCTCGCTCAGTAGCGTATCGATCCCCGCCGCTACGGCTGCCTTGGCCAGCTGGAGCTTGCGGATATCCTCCTGCGTCAGCGTGACCCCGCTGCCGCCGAGCCAGACGGCGGGGGGACCGCTGTCGTTCCAGAGCAGGCAGGGATCATCTTCCCGCGCCTCAAGCCGCCCGGTTTCGTCCAAGCTGCCCCGCTCCAGCAGCGTTCGCACTGCGCTCATCAGCCCTGTCCCGCAAATTCCCCGGGGCTTGGATCCCGGAAGAACATGGAATCCCAGCTGACTGCCTTCATCCCAAACCCGGTCTACCGCACCGGGCAGCGCGGGCATCCCCATGGAAATTTCCGCGCCCTCAAACGCAGGGCCCGCCGCGACCGCGCAGCAGCGCAGCCGTCCGTCCGCGAAGAGCGCCATTTCCCCGTTGGTGCCGACGTCTGCCAGCAGCACCGTCCCGCCCTCCGTCAGCCGCGCGGCCAGGATGCCGCAGGTGATATCGGCTCCGATGTAGGCGCTGACGCAGGGAGGGAGGTAGAGCGCGCCCGGTATGCCGGGGAAAAGCGTCTGTGCGGGGATTTCTTCCCCGAAGAGCGATGCGGGGGTGAAAGGCACCACACCGATTCCCCGCGGGTCCAGCCCCCGCAGAAAGTGCAGCATGGTGGTGTTGCCGGTGACCACCATTCGGGTCATGGAGTCCGGCGATTCGCCGGCTTGGTTCAGCGCCTGGTCCAGCATCGACCGCAGCTGCGCCGTCAGGCAGTCATGGAGCGGTCCGCCGGGCCCCTGCGCCGCGTTGATTCGGGAAATCACGTCGGCGCCGAAGGCCGTCTGCCGGTTGAGCTCGCTGACCGTTGCCAGCAGGTCTCCTGTCCCTAGCCGAAAGAGGACCAGGGTGATGGTGGTGGTTCCAACGTCGATGGCGGCGCCCAGTGTGTCCGGCTCGCCGCCGTCATAAGACGGCAGTTGCCCGGCAAAAGCGGCGGTGGCAGGTTCGTCCGCGTCCTCCGGCAGCAGCAGTTCCGCCGGGCCAAGCAGCCGGCAGCAGCAGGCAAGCCGCCGGACGAAGCCGGGCAGGGGAGGGGGCTCCGGTTCTCTGCGGGCCAGCAGCGCCGCTTCCGCCGGACCGATTTCCTCCAGCGCGCCGCGCAGCCAAACCAGGCAGTTACCGCAGCTGCGCCGCCCGCCGCAGGGCATTTCGACCATCCCCCCCGCCGTCCGAAAAGCGTCGGAAGCCAGGGCCGGCACCGTGTCTGGCTGAACAGAAAGAATGCGCATGGGCAAAGACACCCCCGCTTAAAATTCGATTTCCATCCCGTCGTAGGAGACCAGGAACCCCTGGGCGGCAGCGGCGGGGACCAGCTCGTCGTGGGTCATGCCGCCGTTATGGGAAAAATGATGGACGCAAAAAATCGTATGCTCGTCCGCGCAGCCGATGGCCAGCAGCCGGTCCCGGACCTCCGCGTCCACCGGGATGCTCATGTGCCCGTGGCGGTAGCCCGGGTGGAACATGCCCGTGCAGTCGAGTGAAACGTAGTTCATGTGCGGCCGGACGCGCGTAAGGTAATCCCAGGTTTCGTCCGGAAAATACCCGGTGTCGTTGGCGTAGAGCAGCGCCTTGTCCCCCCGGCGGATATGATAGATCACCGGACCGGCGTCGGCGCTGTGGTCGGCCCGCAGGGCGGTGACGGCGTAGCCCTCTACCTCGAACGGTTCATAGGGAACAACTTCGTGTAGTTTGATCACGCCCTGCTCTTCCAGGTATTCCCGTCCCGGTACGCGCGCGGTTTCCAACGCCTTTGCCGTAGCATAGATATGCAGTGGCCCGCCAAACCAAGTGTCCACCGTCCCAACATGCGCAAAGCCCGGCTTGCGGTTCTCGAAGTCCTGGGGATACAGATGATCCTCGTGGGAATGGGTGACCAGGCAGGAAGTGACCTGCGGCAGATCCAGTCCGCCGTGCAGCATATGTTCATAAGTGTCCGCCGGGAAGTCAATCAGCAGCTGGCCGTCCACTTGGGCCTGGGAGCGGGTGCGGATGTTGCGGCCGCCTGCCGCCCGGGACCGGATGCAGGTCGGACAGGTGCAGAACATCCCGGGGATGCCCTCCGCCGCCGCCGTGCCGAAATAATGCAGTTTCATAAGTAAGACTGTCCTTTCGGGTTTGTAGTTTTGTAGTTTTGTCGCTCCGCAAAGCAATGGCGAGTCGCCTCGCGGAGCGGCCGTTCTCTTTGCCGGTTACGCCCCGTGCGCCCGGGGGTCGCTGTCGCGGTTGAAGGGAATCCCCGCTTCGGGGGTGTAGTCAATGGCCGGGAGCTTCAGCGGCTCGTTACCATTCATAACATAGAACACGTCAGGCTTGCCGAGGGTTTCTCGGATGGACCGGCTGAGGCTGTTCATCATGAACCAGTCCAGGGATTCGGCGTCGTAGAACTGAAAGTCCTCATTTTTGCGGTCGTAGTCGCCGCCCAGCAGCGCCGCGTCCGGCAGCCATTCCACCACGATGGCGCCGGTGCCCGGGTCCGTCCGGGAGGCGATCGAAAAGTTTGCGCCGGTCAGATCCGTCAATGCGGCGGCAATCTTCTCGGGGGTCAGGCTGCCTTCGTACCCAAAGGGATATTGCTTGACAGCGCCGCCCTCGAAGACGGCGTAGAGCAGCCCTGTGTGTTCCAAGGAAGGCTGTTCGGATCCGGAAGAAGGTGAAGGGATGGAGGAAAAAATTCCCTCCGACGTAGGGCTGGAAGAGCGGGGGGTAGTGGTCAGCCAGCGATTGACAGGCCGTCCGTTGCAGCCGGGGAGGACAGCCAGGGCAGCGCAAAGCAAAGCAACCAGACAGAGCGGCAGCGCACTTCGTTTCATAAATACAGCGTCCTTTCCTGATGAAATATCCAACTTGCAAAACGCCCTACTATGATTCCGCGCAGCGAAGCCCTTTATACCTAACTCTTCCCTCCCCCTGTTCGTTGCCTCTCTGGTTATTTCTTAGGACCAGCGCCGCGCCCTTCCGCAGCACTAGTCCCGCGCCTCTTCCCCAGCCTTGAAATTATAGATTGGCCGGATGGTCTTTTCGACCGTTACCGTATCGGTGATGTTGGAGACAATTTCCTCCATCGGTTTGTAGGCGAACGGGGATTCGTCGATCGTGGCGCGGCTGATGGTGCTGGAATAGATTCCTTCCATCGCGGCTTTGAACTGCGTCAGGGTAATACGTTCCTTTGCGGCGCTGCGGCTCATCAGCCGGCCGGCCCCGTGGGGCGCGGATTCATTCCAGTCAGCGTTGCCTTTCCCAGTGCAGATCAGGCTGCCGTCGCGCATGTTAATGGGAATCAGCACCCGCTCCCCGGCTTTGGCGGAAATCGCGCCTTTGCGCAGGATCCGGGCCTCCAGGTCGATGTAATTGTGGATGGTGGTGAAGCTCTCGTCCGCTTTCCATTTCATGGTTCGCAGGATCTCCCGGACCATCGCCCGGCGGTTGAGGTCCGCGTAACGCTGGGTCAAGGCCATGTCATGGAGGTAATCGTCCAGCAGCGCGCCCTCGCAGAAGGCCAGGGTCTTGTCGATCTTGACATAGTCCAGCTTTCGCAGTTCCGTCTCGATCTCCTGTTCCCGCCCCTCGGCCTTCAGCCGCGCGATCAGCTGGAAGCCATCGTCGCGCCGCCGTTCAAGGTCCTGGGCGGCGGCTTTCTGGTAGTACTCCGCCACCTGCTTGCCCAGGTTCCGGCTGCCGGAATGGATCACCAGATAGAGCCGCTCGTCTTCGTCCCGGTCCAGCTCGATGAAGTGGTTCCCGCCGCCCAGCGTTCCCAGGCTCCGCTCCGCCCGGGGCAGGTTGACGTGGTGGGCGCAGCGCAGCGCCGTCAAGTCAATCTCCTCCAGGTAGGGGTGTGGTGTCTCACGGATCGAGAAGCCCGCCGGGATCCGCTCATGGATGATCTTATCCAGCCGCTGGAGTTCCGGCCGGACGTCTGCCCGCAGCAGCACCGTTTCCATCCCGCAGCCGATGTCTACGCCCACCAAATTGGGGACGGCTTTGTCCGTGATGGTCATGGTGGTGCCGATGGTGCAGCCTGCCCCGGCGTGGGTGTCCGGCATGATCCGGATGCGGCTCCCGGCGGCAAACGCCTGGTTGAGCAGGTGCAGAATCTGCCCGACGGCCTCCGGTTCCGCGTTGTCGGTGAAAATCTTCGCGGTGTTGTACTTGCCTTGCAGTTCGAACATGGTACTCTCCTAGATTGTGTAGTCACGAGATTGACAAGTCGGTTGAGATATGCTATACTATAAAGAAAACGGAGGTTTTCTTTGATGGAAGAGCGTTTGGCGGAGTATCATCGGCATGACATTTCG
>JAIRXU010000010.1 GCA_031268095.1 Oscillospiraceae bacterium
CGAAATGTCATGCCGATGATACTCCGCCAAACGCTCTTCCATCAAAGAAAACCTCCGTTTTCTTTATAGTATAGCATATCTCAACCGACTTGTCAATCTCGTGACTACACAATCTAGAAGATATTGCCGGGCAGGGGGCGCTCCATTTCCCGGACGATCCGGACGCACTCGATGCCGCGAAGGCACTGCTCCAGGTAGAGGTCCGTTTTTTTCTCTTCGCAGTATTTCCGCAGAGAGCCCAGGGACAGCTCCAGCTCGTTGAGGCTGATGTGCGGCAGCATGACATGCATCAGGCCCTTGCAGCGCTCCCATTGGGCCAGGACTTCCTCGGTGTTGCCGCTCCAGTCCGGGGCGTCGTCCAGCGCGCTTTGCAGCGCGGTTTGCAGCGCGCCGGTCAGGGCCTCTGTCCGGCGGTCCAGCAGCCGGTGGGTCCCCAGCGCCGCGGCCAGGCAGACCGCCAGCAGACCGACGGCGATCCCTGTGCGCAGTTTCATGTTCGGCCTCCTTGCCATCGTTTTGGATTTCGGGGTTCGGCGCTGGGCGCGCGGCGCCTACACGTCCTTGCGGATCAGGTTGGCCTCGCCCGCCTTGTTGACGGTCAGCAGCATCACCTGGGGCAGTTCGGTCTTCTGCCGGCGCAGGATGGCCCGGATGGCGGCCTCGTCCGTCCGGACCTCCGGAAAATTTTCCGGGATCATCTCGCCGTCATAGACCATCACGAAGGGAAGGCCCGTGTCGGGAATCGGCAGGTTCATGTCCTTCCCGGTGGGCTGGCGGGCCTCGGGTTTGGGCAGAACGCTGATCTTTCCGGTGGTCTCGACGATGGCGTACTGGACCTCGCTGATGTCGAACACATCCTTTTGCCGCAGGGCCTCCATCAGGTCGTCCACGGAAATGCGCAGGTTGCGCAGCTGCCGCAGGTCCAGCGTCCCGTCCCGGATGACGACGATGGTGTGCCCCTGGGTGAGGGTGCGGTAGCGGTTGGAGCGCACGGCGAAGACGGAATTGAGGATCTCGAACGCGACCAGCACCGCCGCCGAGAGCAGCGACGTCGCCATGGGGATGCTGTTGTCCTGGATCGGGATCGCGACCAGTTCCGAAAGCAGGATGGTAATCACCAGCTCCGTCGGCTGGAGTTCCCCGACCTGCCGCTTGCCCATCAGGCGCATGGCGACCATGACCACGCAGTAAAGGATCGTGACCCGGATCAGTGTGATGATCATGTGCGTTCCTCCCGCTTCGTTGTGCGTGATGTTTAGTATTTCCCGGGGAAGGGGGATCCATACGCGCGGGGAATTTTGGGAAGAAAGGCGGCAGGCGGGGGGGAAGGAAGACGGTATTTCTAAGGACAGGGACTGCCTCCTTCCTTCCTTCAGTTGACGAAATCACACCAATTTCATTGGTTGTATCGCGGGTTCCGGGCCGCTGCCGGCCGTTTCCTCGCCGCCGATCTTCCAAAACCAGCGGTCGCCTTTTTTCCGGGAAACGACACCCATCTCTTTTTTGGTTTTCTGAAGCGTCTTTGGGGAGATCCCCGCTTCCGCCGCCGCTTGGAAAACAGCCTGGGCCGGGGCGGGTTCTGTCAGCAGCCGGCGCAGCAGCTCCTCCGCGCGGTCAGCCTGGCTCTCCCGTGCCGGCGGCGCGGGGGTTCCCCCCAGCAGCTGGTCCGCCGTGCAGTCGGTTTGCCCCAGCCACCGCGCCGCGCCGTGTTCGTCGATCCGGAAGGAGAGGGCGGGCCCGGCGGGTCCCAGGCTGCTTTTGTCCTGGACCATCAGGCGCGTTTCGTCGCTTGGGTTGCGCCGGCCGACCAGCAGGACGCTGCGCGCCGCCGCGCGGAAGTCGATCGATCCCAGGCCCCGGTACGCCGCCTTGATCCCCTGGGCCTTGTTCATGTGGCCGACCAAAACAATCCCGCACTGCTTGCGTTCGGCCAGCCGGGCCAGCGCCTTGAACAGCGGGCGGATCTCGTTGGCCCGGTGCATATCGACGTCCCCGCCCAGGTAGGCCTGGAGGGGGTCCAGCACCACCATGTGCGCCCCGGTCATGTCGATCGCCAGTTCCAGCCGCCGGTCCAGGAAGGAGAGGTCCTCCTGGCTCTCGTCGACGAACCAGATGTTTTCGCAGTCCGCCCCCGCCGCGCGCAGCCGGGGCTTGATGGTGTCCCCCAGCCCGTCTTCGGCCGTCTGGTAGATGACGCGCCGGGTTGGGCACAGCCCCGGCCCCTCCTGCCCCGGCAGCGGCTCCCCCCGGGACATCTGGGCGATCAGCCCAAGGATCATGGTGGTTTTGCCTTCCCCGGGATCCCCCTGGACGATCGTGACCTTTCCGAAGGGAATGTAGGGTTTCCACAGCCAGCTGACCGGCCGCTCTTTCACATCCTCCATGCAGCAAAGCACCAAGCCTTCTTCGTTTTCTTCCATGCCAGAACCCCCTTGTGTTATTTTTCTTCGGCAAGCGCGGCGAACGCCTCCCACTCATTCCGCTCCGGCGCCCCGGATGGATCCCTCCAGGGGTACACATGTTGAAAAATACGCGGATATTTTTGTAAATAGGCGATCACACGAAAAATAACGCGGCGGGGAGAGGGGTATGCGCGGGGCGCTGCGGCGTACTGTTTCGGCCAAGGAAGGAAGGAGGCAGTCCCTGTCCTTAGAAATGCCGTCTTCCTTCCCCCATTCTTGACACGCGCTTGCGGGCATGGTATAATAAACGCGGCAGCGAAAAACAGCGGCACCGAAGGGAGCAACCGTCATGTTCATTGATCTCAACTGCGACCTGGGCGAAAGCTTCGGGGCATACACCATCGGCCTGGACGCGCAGGTTATCCCCTATATTACCTCCGCCAACGTCGCCTGCGGCTACCACGCGGGGGACCCGCTGGTGATGGACGAAACGGTCCGGGCCTGCGCGGCGCGGGGCGTCGCCGTCGGGGCGCATCCCGGCTACCCGGACCTGATCGGCTTCGGGCGGCGCAACCTTGCCGCCT
>JAIRXU010000012.1 GCA_031268095.1 Oscillospiraceae bacterium
TGTATTGCGGAAGATTGCGGCGGGACCCATGATTTTACGCTTTACAAGAACACCATTGGCAGTCGTGTTCTTGAGAGCATAAAAGCGCGGACGGACAGCGGGTACCAAGGCATCGTCGCTTTCCACGAGAACAGCGAAACGCCGAAAAAGAAGCCGAAGGGGGGCGAATTGACCCAAGAGGAAAAGGCGGAAAACCGATGCGTTTCTCGGGAACGAATACTGATCGAGAATGTCAACGCGAAAATCAAAGTGTTCAAAATTATGGCGAACAAGTACAGGAACCGCAGAAAACGCCATCATTTACGCGCAAATCTCATCTGCGGGATCATCAATTTTGAATCTCGGATTTAGTTTCCGAGGAAGTCTATTGCATGACAACAAAAAATACGAGGGAGGCCGGTCATGAAGCTGGAACAGTACCAAAGCCCGGCGGCATTTCGCGCGGCGGCGCTGGAAACGCTGCTGCGCAACGAGGCGCAAAACGGGCTGATGATTTCGTTTGCCCAGCAGGAAGCCGGGCCGGACAAAGCGGATTGGTTTCTGGCCGCGGTTCGCGGCGGGGATGGGGAAGTCAAACTCGTTGCCGCGATGACGCCGCCGTATCCCCTCACGATGTATGAACCGGGCAATCAGTCGGCTGACGCCGCGCTGGGCTGTCTTGTGCGCTCGCTGAAAGACCTGGGCCTGCGTCCGCCCGGCGTCCTGGCTGAGGCAGGCCTGGCGCGCCGCTTTGCGTCTCTTTTTGCCGGAGAAGGGTGCTATACCGTGCACATGACGGAAACCATTCTGCGCATTGAGACCATACAGCACCACGGCGCAGCGCCCGGAATCATGCGCCCCATGCGGGAAAGCGACCTGTATTTTGCGCCCTTCTGGGCGGCGGCGTTTGCGCGGGACTGCCGGCTTTCCGCGCGCGAATGTGAGATAGCGTATCAAGCGGAACGTCTGCGCCGCTTCCTTGAGCGCGACGAGCTGTTCTTCTGGGAGAGCGGCGGCGCGCCGGTTTCGATGGCGGCGAGTCACCGAAAAACCATCCGCGGCGCGGGCATCGGATTCGTCTATACGCCGCCTCATTTTCGCGGCAAAGGCTACGCGACAAGCCTCGTCGCCGCCCTCACGCAAAAACAGCTGGACGTTGGCTATCGGTTTTGTTTTCTCTTTGCCGACGCCGCCAACCCCATCTCCAACGGCGTTTACCGAAAAATCGGCTATGTCCCCGTGTGCACCTTTGATGAGATTTCTTTTGCGGAGCATGCCGGTTCTTAGCAGCTGACGCAAAGATACAGCGTGACGATCAGCAGGTTCCAGACAGGGCCGCCCCGGAGCCATTGCAGTGCCGCGAGGAAAATGCAGAAAAATAAACATCCCAGCGACGTCACCTGCACGGCGGTATGGGCGGCGCGCTCCGCATGGCGGCGGCACAGAGCGAAATAGAGCGCTCGGCCGCCGTCGAGCTGCCGCACGGGCAGGAGGTTGAATCCTCCAAGGCCCAGGCTCAGCCACGCCGCCTCCCGCAGCCAGACGCCGCCCGTGCCCGGGCAGACCGACGCCGCGCACCAGCAGGCGCCGCCCAGCAAAAAGCTCACAGCGGGGCCGGCCAGAGCGCAAAGGATTTCCCGCGGAAAACTGAGGTTCAGCCCCGGCGGGCGCTCCATGCGCATGCCCGCCGCCGTGAGGACGATCCGGCTGGGCAGGACGCGGAAGCGTCGCAGGGCGATGATATGACCGCATTCGTGCCCGGCGCAGAGGAGCAGCGCCAGCAGCATCCGCCGTCCGGACCCGACCGCGCAGAGCAGGGCCAGCATCGCCGCAAAATAGACGCTGACCTCCACGGGGACCTTACCGCGCCTGATAACCATGGTCGCCAAAGAGGGGGAGGGGATCGTAGCGGATCCCGTGCAGCCGGACTTCAAAATGGAGATGCGGGCCGTTGGAATTGCCGGTGGAGCCCACGAGCGCGATGGTTTCTCCGGCCCGGATCACCATGCCCGGTTCCACCAGCAGTTCCGAGCAGTGCGCGTAGAGCGTTCGCAGGCCGCCCCGGTGCTCCAGAATAATATAGTTGCCGTAGTCCTCGTCTTTGTCGGCGGCAATAACGGTGCCATAGAACGCGGCGGAAATGGGGTCTCCCTCGTCCGCGCCGATGTCCAGTCCGGTATGGAAACTTTCCGCGCCGGTGATGGGATGGACGCGCAGGCCGAACCCGGAGGTCAGCCGGCCGTCAGCGATAGGACGGTAGGGCGGAACGGTGGTTTTCAGCGGGGCCATGCTGCAATTTTTTTCCGCCGCGATGGGTTCAATGTCTTTTCCGCCGAACGCGCCGTCCGGCACGGTCGCTGCCGGGGAATCCTCCACGGCGCTTCCTGACGAGGGTTCCGAGACGCTGGGGCTGATGACATAAATGTCTTCTTTCATGTTTCGTGCCAAAGACTGAATGGCGGCCCAGACTTCTTTGGCGCTCATATCGGTTCGCATCACCCGCGTGTAGCTGGTGCGCAGCTGCGCGAAGGTGTGCGGGGCGAGCTTGCCGCAAAGGAAGGCTCCGCCCAGCAGCAGCGCGCAGACAATCAGTTGGGTCAGCAGCACCCGGGCGAAGCCGCCCTTCGGCGCTTCCGGTTCCCCGAAGGCGTCGGCGACGCCTTCCTCGTCCCGCTGGGCGCGGCGGTTTTCCCGGGAGGCGCGGATGTCGGCAAACCGGGATTCCGTGTCGTAACCGAGGTCGCTGGTGTAATCCTGCATAAAAATCATCCTTCCTTTCCCCGCCAAAGCGTGTCCGCCGCCGCCGACGGCTGTTGGTTCAAAGATAGATATGCAGGGGGGGGGGGAGGGTAGAACAGAGAAGGGGAATAAAAAAATCCCGCCAGCGGCAGGTTTAGAAGAAAACGAAGAAATTTATTTAAAAATATCCTTGACTTATTGAGTTCTTTGTAGAAACTATATCTTATTGAAAATACGGGCAGACTTTTGTGCAATATGCACAATTTTCTGCTTTGGGAGACGGAGACGAGGAGTTTTGGTCATTTTACAAGAAGAAAATATTTTTCTTCCCCCTTCCCGACATTTCCCCCCTCCCGATTGTATTCCCAGTGAAAGGAGGTCGAAAGCCTTGGTGAATCCTTTGTTACGTAAGGATCCTGCGGACAAAGACATCGACATAGAGGCAATCTACGAGCGGCACGGCGCGACCGTCTACCGGGTCTGCTTCGCGTTCCTGAAGAACCCGGCCGACGCTGAGGACGCCGCGGCGGACACGTTCCTGCGGCTGCTGCGCGCCCGGCCGGCGCTCGCGGGCGAGGAGCACGAAAAAGCCTGGCTGATCCGGACAGCGGCCAACGTCAGCAAAAACGTCCTGCGGCACTGGTGGCGGCGGCGGGAATCCCTGGAAGACCACACAGAACTGCAGGCGGACGGCGGCGAAGCGGGGGAGGACGATGCCCTGCGCGCCGTGCTGGCCCTGCCGGACAAATACAAGGCGGCGGTGATCCTTTATTACTACGAAGGCTACGCCGGGGCGGAGGTTGCCGCGATCTTAGGCAAGCCGCATTCCACCGTCCGCAACCAGCTGCGCGCGGCGCGGCTGCTGCTCCGGGAAACATTAGGAGGCGAGATTGCATGAAGAATGAACCAATTGTCCGGGCGCTGGACAGCGTCCCCTTCAGCGAAGCCGCCCGGCGGCGGGTGCGCCGGGCCATCTCGGAAGGGGCGAACAAACGAAAGGAGATTGGCGCAATGAAGAAAAAACGGCGTTTTTGGATTCCGCTGACGGCCTGCCTGCTGCTGGCCGTTGCGGTTGCGACCCCCTTGCTGCGCAGCAAACCGACGGTGTTCCCTTTTTTCGCGGCGAAAACAAGCGCGACCTCGGCGGCTTTGGTTTCCCTCACGGAAGAGGAACTGCTGGCGCCGCGCTGGCAGGATGAGTGGGAGGTGGTCGCGTTCGAGGGCACGGTCCGCAAGGTGCGGCATGTGCGCGTGTTTTTCGGCGGCTTTTCCCGTTTCCCGAACCCGTTGCTGCTGGACTTCTTCCCCTATGCCATCGTGGAAATTGAAGTGAGCGAGGTGCTGCGCGGCGATCTCGCCCCCGGCGACACGGTGAGGGTGCTGGTGGACGGCTACGTGGGCGGGAATGACGTCTGGGTGGAGGACACGGACGTCTCGTCGCGGATGACCGTCGGCACCAAGGGCATTTTCACGCCGATCCGGTACGACCTCGACGCCGTGCACATCCAGAACGGTAAGACCCTGCAGCTGACCGATCTGGCGGAATATGGCTTGCCGGACGGGACCCGCTGGGCCTTCCTGGAAAAAGACGGCGGGGTGCTCTTCGCCCGCTGGGCGTATCCCTCGCTGGAAGGCGCGGAGAACCTGGGCGACGTCGCGGCCTGGCTGCGGGAGAATCTTCAGTAACAGAATTTCGGAAACACAAACCCCCGCGCCTTTGCCGGTCCGGCAGGGGCGCGGGGGTGTTTTTGGGGAAGCTGGGAGAGGGTCGCGAGGCAGAAACGTTTTTTGGATCAAGACCGCGTTCAAAGAAAATATTCGATCGTTTCTTCCGGGGTCTTCCGCGTCGTCTCGTTGAACAGAAGCACCGCTTCGCGGCTCTCCGGCGGCCCAAAGGCGTAGGGGCGGCCCGGCTGGCCAAAAATCCCGTAAGACACGCGGCGGTTGGCGGCGCAGGGCTTGTCCCAGAGCATCTCGATCCCCGGGACCGCGAACCCCCGCCGGCGGTAGTAGGGGTCGAAGAGCTCTATGGCCCGGTCCGTCGCGCCCGTTAGCGTGACGTAGTGCTCGCAGTCGTACATCAGCCGCACCACCGCCGCCCCGCCCTGCTGGAGCGCCGCGACAATCCGGCTGTTTGGGTCGATCTGAACCTGTTCCCCGCTGAGGTATTCACAGGCAACGGGGAGCCTTTTCGCTTTGGCGTACTGCCCCAGCCAGTTGCTCAGGAACATCATCGCCATCTGAGACGTCCCGCTCTTGCAGGCTTCGCCCTTGTCGTTGTAGCAATCCAGGGTATACATCATCACATACCGCAGGATGTCCGGCGGGATTTCTTCCCGGCCGAAGAGGAAACTCAGGGCGTTGAGCAAGCTCGTTGGCCCGCAGTCGTATTCTGTGCGCTGATAGTGTAGTGGGATTTTCATAGAGAGATGTCCTCCGTCCTCAAACGCGTAACCGGCCGGACGCATTGTTCCGGTTCGGGCCGCGTTTTTTTGTGGCGCTGCTTCTGCCCGTATCCGCTTACCCGACCCTCGTCCATTCTTCCAGATGGAACGAATAAATCAGCAGTTCCGCCACCGGCAGCCCGGTGCAGCGCTCCATGGCCCTGCGGTACATCCGCAGCTGCGCGCCGTAGCGCGCGGCAAGCTCCTCCAGCGTCCGCACCCGGTCGGTCTTATAGTCCACGATCACCAGCGCGCCGTCCTGCACGAATGCGCAGTCAACGATCCCCTGGATCACAACCTCTTCGTCCTCCAGCAGGGCGGCGATCCCGTCTTCGGCAAATTCCGCCGCCGGGAGCCGGATCGTGAACTTCCGCTCCCGCAGCAGCCGGGGAGACGCCAGCAGCCGCCGGGCCAGATCCCCCGCGAAGAACCGCGCCAGCTTCGCGGCGTCCAGCGCGTCGGCTTCCCGCCGCGTGAGGAATCCCAGTTCAGCCAGCCGCGTGCCCTCGGCGGCGGGGTCCCGCGCGGCCGCGGCGTAGTCCGCGTATTGCAGGAAGCTGTGCATGGCGGTGCCCCGCTGGGCGGCCGTGAGGCCCTCTGCGCCCAGGAAGGCCGGCCGGGTCCGGAAGGCGAAGAGGTCCCGCTGCTCCCGCTCCGTCAGTTCGGAGACCGCGCGCTTGGCGGCGATTCCCGTCAGGGCGGCATAGGGGTAGCGGTAGCGCAGCCGCGCCTGCATCTCCGCCAGCAGCGCCTCGTCCGGCGGGGGGAGGGCAGAGAGGTCCGGGGCGGCGGACGCTTCTGTTTCCGCCGGGGTGGCGGGGACGATCCGGCAGGCCAGCGGAACGGGGCAGGGGAGGACGCGCGTTTCGTCCGTTGGGAGGCCCGCCGCCTCCCGCAGGGGATGGGCGTCCGGGTGGCGCAGCGCGGCGGAAAGAATCCAGTCCGCGAAGCAGTTTCCCCGGCGGACCGCCTGCGGCTCCATGACGGGGTCCCGAAACGTCATCCGCCCGGCCAGACCGCGCAGCAGCGCGGCGGGGTCGGCGTCCGACGTCAGCAGCACCAGCCGTTCTTTGGCCCGGGTCATGGCGACGTAAAGCAGCCGCAGTTCCTCGCTCTTGAGGCTGTCCAGCATCTCCCGGCGCAGGGCATGGCTGGGGACGGTGGTCAGGCGGCGGCGGTTGCCGGGATCCGGGCGCTGGAGGCCGAGGCCGCCCCGGGTGTGCAGGAGCAGGGGCTGGACCGTGTCCTTGGTAACGAACTCCCGCCCGCACTGGGCCAGGACGCACACGGGGAATTCCAGCCCTTTGCTTTTGTGGATGCTCATGATCCGCACAACGTCGGCGGACTCGGAAATCCCGCTGACAGCCAGCAGATTCTCCCGCTGCTCGATTTGGTTCATGTACCGCAGGAAGGCGGAGAGGTTCCCGTCGCCGGTGGCGTCAAAGGAGAAGGCATAGTCCTCCAGCCGGTGGAGGTTGGCCCGGCGAACGGCGGGGTGGGGCATCGCGCCCGCAACCGCCAGGTATCCGGTTTCTTCCAGCAGGAAGCGGATCAGGTCGCCCGGGGCCATGACCGCCGCCGCCCGGCGGAAGTGATCCAGCGTCTCCAGAAAAGCGCGGCAGGCCGCGTCCGCGTCCTGGGCTGCCGCGAGCACACAGTGATAGAGCGCCGGGGTCGTCCGCCGCGCCGCGCGGAGCCGGGCCAGGTCCGCCGGCGAGAAGCCAAAGACCGGCGAGAGCATCACCGCCAGCAGCGGCACGTCCAGCAAGGGATTGTCGATCACCCGCAGCAGGGAAAGCAGAAAGGCGATTTCCCTGCTGCGGAAGAGGCTTTCCGTCCGGGCGGTGTGCGCCTCCACGCCCCGCGCCCGCAGCGCCTGGGCGAAAATCATGCCGCTTTTCTTGTCCGAGCGCAACAGGACGCAGAAGTCCCGGGGCCGGACGGCCCGGGGCTCTCCGTGATCCAGGATGGTGTCGCCTCGGGCAACCGCGGCGGCGATATAGTCCGCGATATAGTCGGCTTCTCGCTGCGCCCGGCCGTCTGCGTTCAGCGGGCCGGTGGCCAGCACGTGCAGCTCCGCGTCCGCCCCCGTCCGGTCCGGGTAGGCCGCGCCGCAGACCAGCTCGTCCTCGGCGGTGTAGTCCATCTCCGCTGCCCGCTCGCTCATCAGCTGCCGGAAGAAGAAGTTGACCGTCTCCGTCACCCCCGGCCGGGAGCGGAAGTTCCGCCCCAGCGTCAGGCAGGCGGGGTAATCGGCGGCGTTGTATTTTGCCCAGCCGCGCCTCTTTTCGAGGAAGAGTTCCGGGCTGGCTTGGCGGAAGCGATAGATGCTCTGCTTGACGTCCCCCACCAGGAAAAAATTCTCTTCCCGGCGGGAAAGGGCGGCGAACAGCTGCCCCTGCGCCTCGTTGATGTCCTGGTATTCGTCCACCAAAATTTCCCGGAACTGCGCGCTGAGCGCCTGGGCCAGGAGCGTCGGCGCACCGTCCGGCTCCCGCAGCAGCCGCAGCGCCCAGTGCAGCAGGTCGCCGAAGTCCGCCGCGCGCTTCTGCCGCTTTTTGGCAGCGTAGCGCTCCCGGAAATCCGCCGCCAGCCGCAGGAATTCTTCCGCCACGGGCCGCAGCGCCCGCAGATCCTCTTCGTGCTCCGCCGCGCTGACGCAGAACCACTCCCGCAGCGCCTTGGCCTCGTCCTTCATCCAGGCCCGGCCGGCCTTGCCCCGCGCCTCCCACTCGCTTTCGTATCCCCGGGGTTTGGCGCCCAGGCGGGTGTATGCGGGCTTTTGCAGGGCCGTCCGCAGCGCGTCCCAGTTCCCGGTCCGGGCGAGGTCGGCCAGGGAGCGATACAGCCGCGCGTCGGCGGCCAGGGCCGGGCCGTAGGCGGCGGCAATGACCTCGTCCGGGGTCAGGTCCTCCGCCAGCCGTTCGCTCAGCCGGGCCAGGTACGCCAGCCGTTCTGCGGCGTCCTCCAGCAGCCGCCGGCCCCAGGGGCTTTCCGGCAAGGGCTGCGGGGTTTGGTAGGGGGCGGCCGCCCGGCGGAACCAGTCCTCCGGGTCCGGGCTGGCCATGGCCATGTCGCAGGCTTTGCGCATCGCCTCGGCCAGCCGCGCGTCGTCCCCGCCCTGTTCTGTCAGCAGCGCCAGCTGCCCGAAGACGGCGCTGTCCGCCCGGTATGCGGCCTCCAAAGTCTCGGCGGCGGCCTCCGCCTGCCAAAGGGCGCTCTCGCTTTCGTCCAGCAGCCGCAGTTCCGGCGGCAGGTCCAGCGCGGAGAAGTGCTCCCGCACCAGCTGGGCGCAGAAGCTGTCGATCGTGCTGATTCTGGCCAGAGGCAGCAGTTGCTGCTGGCGCAGCAGGCGGGTGTTGCCGGGGTCGGCCCGCAGCTGTTCGCCCAGCGCCTGCCGGATCCGTTCGCGCATCTGCGCCGCCGCCGCCCGGGTGAAGGTCACAATCAGCAGCTGATCCGCATCGCAGGGGTCGGCCGGGTCTGTCAGCCGCCGCAGGACGCGTTCCACGAGCACCGCCGTTTTGCCGGAACCCGCGGCGGCGCTCACCAGCAGCGACCCGCCACGGGCCTCAATCGCGTCCCGCTGCTCTTTCGTCCAGTCCATGCGCGCTGCCTCCTTTCGTCTCCAAAAGCATCATAGAAACCGCCAGCATCGCCAAAAACAGAAGGAAAAACGTGCGGTAGCCGGAAGCCCAGACCGTTGGCGAAAAGCCCAGGATCATCCGGGAGCCAAAGCCCGCCGCCAGGATTGCCAGAACTTCCCGCCGCCGGGGCTTGCTCTGCGCCAGCGCCGCGGCAATCCCGGCTGCGCCAATCCCCAGCAGGAGGAAAAGCCCGTCCTGGACCGGGTGGAAGGTATAAGCCGCTTTGCCCATGCGGTAGTGGACCGCGAAGGGGCGCAGGAGGTTCCAGATCCCGGCGGTCACCGCAGCCGCGGGAGGGATCAGCGCCGCCAGCCGCAGCGGCAGGGCAAGCTTCCGCCGGAAGGCCAGCACGGCCAGGAAAACCGTAAACGCCAGAAAGGCCAGCCCCGCGAAGCGGAATTCCGCCGCCAGGCCCTGCCAGGTGGCGTACCAGCCAAGCTCCAGCTTCTGCGGGATCCCCAGCGCGGGGAAATCCGGAAAATACCGCGCTGTTTCCCGCGCCAGGCGGGAGTGCGCCCCGGCGGTGCTGGCGTAATACTGATAGAGCAGCCCCGCGCCGCACAGCAGCGCCTGGACCGCCGGGAAGAGCGGCCGCCGCCGCCGGACCAGGCAGCAGACGCTCCCCGCCGCCAGCGCGCAGAAAAGTGCCGCGCCGCCCTGCTGCATCTGCACGGCATACGGAATCGCCAGCACCCCGAGGAAAGAACCCCACCGGGGCGGCCGCTGCCCCCGGAGCCGGCACCGCAGCGGCAGCAGCGCCGCCAAGGCGCAGGCCGCCGGCCAGAGGTAGTTCAGCGTTGTCGCGATAAATCCGGCGTCCACCGCGGCCATGGCCGGGAAAAGGCTCAGCCCCAGCAGCGCCAGCGTCCGCTTTGGGGTGCGCTCATAGGGGATGGTCCGCGACAGCAGGAAGCCGAAGGCGGTCAGCACCAAGGGATTGCTCAGCCGCCAGAGGAAATGCCAGCGGGAGAACAGGTAGGTCAGCGCGTCGGAAAGCAGGCGGGCGCTGCCGTGCAGGAATTCCGGCAAGGTTTTTCCGGCGGCAACGGCCTGGAAGACCTTGTCGTCGCCCCAGCCCAGCGGCAGCAGCCAGTGCGCCAGCGCGAGGAAGAGATAAAACCCCAGGAAAAGGCGGAAATCGGGGCATGCGGAGCGGACGGCTGTCCGGATCGATGCTTTAGGCGTCATCCGCTTCCTCCTCCAGCAACTGTTTCGCGTCCTCGAACTTCATCTCTTTGGCCCAGCGCGCGGGCTCCCCCGTTTCCCGCCCGCAGGCGGCGGCGAAATCACAGCTCTCGCAGGCGCTGTGCTGGCCTTTCTGGTAGGGCAGGGCAGGAACCGCGCCGCGCCGGAGGTTTCGCGCCATGTCGGCCAAAATCCCGTCGGCTTTGCGCTTGAGGCGGCCGAGCTGCCCCAGCGTGACCAGCGGTCCGGCGAGCGCGCCGCCGCTTTTGCGGTGGGCGGGGAGGTAAATGCCCCGCGCGTCCGCTTCCATCGCGCAAAGCACACCTTCGTCCTCCAGCAGCAGCCCCCCGGCCCGGTTCTCCTTCCGCTTTTCGGCCGCCAGTTTCTCCGGGTCTTCGTCCCGTCCGGATTGCCGCAGAACGGGATCCTTGGTCGGAACATAGAGGATCCCCGCGGGCAGGGCGTCCGCCGCGGGCGGCGCGCCGCTTTCCCAAAGGGAAAACAGATAAATCAGCATTTGGAGGTTCAGCCCGTCATAAACTTCGCTGAGGTCGAACGTTTTTCCGCCGGATTTATAATCGACGACGCGGAAATAGGGCACACCCGCGACCACCGCGCAGTCCACCCGGTCCACCACGCCCCGCATCCGCAATTCCCCGCCGTCCTCCAGCGGGATCACATAGGGCTGAACGGGGCGGTCCCGGTCGATGACGAGTTCAAAGGCCGCCGGGCGGAAGGCGCTGGACGCGAACTCCGCCAGCAGCCGTTCCAGCACCTGGGCGAGGATCTCCCGCAGCCGCCGGAAGAGATAGCGCACCCGTTCGGGCAGGTTCTCGCCGCGGAGGAATTCTGCCGCGTAGCGGTCCATTTCCTCGTCCAGTAACCGGCGGCGTTCCGGCGGGGCGAGCGCCAGCAGCGCATCCACGCCTTGGTCTCGCAGGAGATGTTCCAGGACGCTGTGCACCGCGCTGCCCCGGAACAGGGGGTCAAAATCGGCTTCCTTCCGGGGCTTGGCCTGGAGGCCGAAGCGGCAGAAATACTGGAACGGGCAGCGGTGGTAGCTCTCCGCCCGGGAGGCCGACAGCGTCATGGACTGCCCGAAGAGTTCCTGCGCCGCCGCCGGATCGTCGATTTGCAGTGCCGCCGCGTCCGCGCTGGCCGCCCGGCTGAGCGCCTCCAGCCGGGGGCGCCAGGCGGGCTGGGACTGGAAATAGGCCAGCAGGGACTGCCGGAAGGCGTCCGGCTCCCGGTACCGTTCGCAGAGCAGGGAGAATCCCTGTCCCTCCCCCTCGAGCTGTTCCAGCGGCGGCAGCGTCAGCGTGTCCAGCAGCGGGACGTCCGGGAAGAGGCGGCGCAAGTCCTCCATCCAAGGGGAGGGAAAGCGTTCTTCCCCGGCGGGGCTGCGGCGGGGGAACGTCACCGTCAGCTGCCTTCCGGCGGCGCACATGGCCTGGTACCCCAGCAGCCGCTCCAAGGCCAGCTGCTGGGGAGCGGTATCCTGCATCACGACGCCCTGTTCTTCCAGCTGGCGGCGGTCCGCGTCGCTGAGCAGTCCGCCGGCGGGTGGTGTGCGGGGAAAGATGCCGTCGTTGCAGCCAAGCAGGAACACCGCCTGCGGGGCGTTCAGCCGAACCCGGTCCGCGGAGCCCGCCGCGACCTCGTCCAGCCCCTGAGGGATGCTGCCGAGGGTCTGATACGAAAGCAGCAGGGAGAAGAGGTCCGCGAAGCGCCGCGTTCCGACGGTTTCGTCTCCCAGCAGGCCGGCCATGTCGTCCAGCAGCCCTGCCAGCACATCCCAGATCCGCGCCTGCTCCAATGCCTGCGCCGTCTGCCCCCGGGCCTCCAGCCCGTCCCGGAAGGCTTTCATCGCCGCCGCCGCGTCGGTCTCCTCCAGCAGCAGCCAGAGGGCTTCCGCGCCGGCGCGGCCCGTGCAGTCCCGCATGCGTTCCCGCAGCCGCTCCAAAGGGGCTGTCGCCCGGCGGCGCAGCGCGTTGAGCCGGTCCAATTCCCCTTGCATTCCGGCGTTCCAGGGCAGGCCAAGCCCGCCGGGATGTTCCGTCCAGTCCCGCAGCCAGCCCCGGCCGTCGATGTGCCACAGGTACGCGTAGTTTTCGATTTCCGCGCCCTCTTCCAGCGTCAGGCCGGAGAGCCCCGCCTTCAGCCAGCGGGTGACCGCCGGGGTAGAGTAGCCTTCGGCCGCCAGCTCCAGCGCGGCCCGGGCCGCAGCCATCAGCGGCTGGCAGGCCACCGGCTGGCGCTGGTCCTCAAAGAGAGGGATTTCCGCCCGGCGCAGCGCCGCCCGCAGGGGACGTTCGTACGCCGCGAAGTCCCGCGCCAGCACGGCAATGTCCCGGCAGCGGAGGTTTTGTTCCCGCAGCAGCCGCCGGATCCGCCAGGCAGCGAAAGCGCACTCGGCCTCCACGTCCTCGCAGGAACACAGGACCAGGTCCTCTGTCTCCCCCGCAAAAGGTCCGGGCCCGTCCCCGGCCAGCGCCGACTCCAGCAGCGCCATGGCCTTCGTCTGGTAACGCGGGAAATCCGGCGGGAAGTTGCAGAAATGATGGTTGCCGGAAAGGCGCTGGGGCTTGCAGACGGGAACGTCCGCCTCCCGCGCCAGGGCGATCAGCTTCCGCGCGGTGCGGATGGTGTGGGCGAATACGCTGGTCTCCTCGTCCGGGACGGCGAGCGTATCCATGCACAGCGTGACGTACACCGCCTGGGCCTGGGCAAGGATGTGCCGCAGAATGCGGTATTCCTGGCCGGTGAAGCCCCGGAAAGAATCCACGGCCACGATCCGCCCGGCAAAGAAGCGGTGCTCCGCCAATGTGTCGAAAAGGTCCTGCATCGCGTCGCCCTGGCCGCCGAAGCGCTCTTCCAGCAGGGAGCGGTAGGTCTCCAGGATCAGCGAGAGCTCGGCCAGCTTCTGCCCGGAAGAAGCGTTGATTTGGCGGGCGGCCCGGCGCAGCTCCGCCGGCGTGACGCCGCTGCCGCGCAGCTCGCCGTCCAAGTCCAGCAGCCGTGCGGTCATCCGCTCGTCCGCCCGGGCAAAGAGCTCCAGCCGGTCCCGGATCCCGTCCAGCGCCAGGCTCATCGTCAGCGCGCGCAGCCCGTCGCTGACGGGTCGGCCCCGCCGCCCGCCGCAGGCGCGGAAGACGCTGTCCGCCAGCCGGGTGAAGCTCAGCGCCTCCACCGCGTCGGCCTCCCGCTCCCCCAGCAGCCCCAGCATTGCCCGCTCCGCCGCGAAGGAATCCTGCTCGGGGATCAGCAGGATCATGTCCCGCGCGCCGCCCCGGGCGAAATCCCGCAGAAGGGTATGCAGGTGCGTCGTCTTTCCGGCCCCTGCCCGGCCGAAGATCAGTTGCAGCAAAAAAACACCCCGTTTCGTTTGGCTTTCCAGGAAACCAGTATACCACAAACGGGGCGGCGGGAAAAGAGATCCCGGGCGGTTTCTGAAAAAAATTTAGGATGCGACCGGGCCATAGAGCGGCGGGCCTGCAGACAAACAACAACAACGGCCCCTTTGGCCGGAATTTTCCCGAAAAAAGAGGTCGGTTATGCTTTTATGGAATGATTCTGTTCCGGAGAAAATTGACGAAACCCGGCCGAAAGGCTTGACGTACCCGTTTGAATTTGATAGAATAATTTCGTTATGTATAGAAAAGAAAGCTGAGCAGAGGAGGCGTTCCCATGCCGGACCGCTTGCAGCCCATTTGGAAGGAAAAAGACGGGCTATTTGGCTCCGTCACATCCAAGGAAGTCTATATTGATACCTACACCGGTGTGCAGTACCTGATCGTTTCCCGGATGGACGCGGGCGTGGCCGTGCTCCCGCTGCTGGATGCCGGCGGCAAGCCCCTTGTCATTCCGCAGACGCGGCAGGAACCCATCTAACGGGAATCATGCGCGGAGCGGGGAAGAAAGGCCTTCCTTGCCTCTGTTCCGTGAAACGCCCGTTCCGGAAAGGGAGCGTCCGATGGTGAACCCAGCCAAGCGGCGCAGCCGGACCCCGCTGGCGCTTTATCTGTTCCTGCTGGTGCTCTGCGCCTTGCTGGAATTGGGGGCGGCGAGTGTGGGCAACCTGCTTTACCGCGACAAACCGTTTTTCAGCTACCGCTTTTTCCATGTTGTCACAGCTTCCATGTCTCCCAAAATTACGCCGGGGGACGGTATTTTGGTGCAAATCTGCCCGCCGCTGGAGGTCCGGCAGGGGGATATCATTGTCTACGACTCGGCGGATATCGGCGAGCCGGTGGCCCATCGGGTCATCGACGTCCAGGCGGATCTGGAAGGCCAGCCGGGCCTTTGGTTCCTGACGATGGGGGACGGCAACCGCGCGCCGGATCCGCCGGTGCCCGCGCGGGCGCTGATCGGCAAGGTGGTCCGTGTGCTGCCGGGGTTGGGCAAGAAGACCAAGAACCTCCCGCTGCACCCGGAGAGCCTCTTCGTGCTGACCGCCGCACTGGGCTTGGTGATGGTCGGCGCGCTGGTGTTTGTGATTATGTATTACGTCGAGCCGGGGAGGCGGGAGCGCCGGCCTTAAGGGCCGGGCGTGTCGGGCGCAATCACCGTCAGCAGAAGGCTGTAGTCGTCCGCGGCGTAACGGTCCGCCGCGAGCAGTTTGCAATAATAATGCCCCGCCGGGATATCCTCCAGGACGGTTGAGCCCTGGTCGCCGGGGACGCGCTCGGTCCAGACCAGCGCGTCGGCGAAAAGATCTTCCCCCAGCGCGTCGGCGATGCCCTGCTGGAGCGCGGCTCCGACAGAGTTCCCGGCGTTCATGGCGTCAATCGGCGCGCCAAGGTAGAACTGAATATCCCAAGTGAACGCGCTCTCGGTTTGGATCGGCGTGTCCAGGGTCAGGAAGGCGATCTGGCCGGAAGGGACGGTGAATTCAAACCAATCCTGGTCGGAATCGTCGGACAGCCGGCCCGTCAGCGGAACGTCGGCGTCCAGGTGGTTCGCCTGCGGCGGCGCGCCGTTGGGTTCCTGTTCGGCGGGACGGGGCGGCGCGGCGGAGGTCTGCGCTGGGGGGGACACGGGAGCCGAGGCCCGGGGATCCCCGCCGGTTTCGCCGGGATCTGATTTCAATAGCCAAAGCGCGGGACGCACACCGCATTCCGTGTGTTCCACTTTGCCGTAGCATTGGGCGGAGCCGTCGGGTTTCACCATCGCCGCGTATCCGCCGCTGTATCTTGGTTCCCGCAGCCACCAATACACCGCCTGCCCCCGGTAGCGGGCGATGCGCAGCTTCTTTGTCTTGAAGTAGCGCTGAACCTCGTCCTGGCTGAGCAGGAAGAGGGCGTCGTCCCCCCGGGGCAGGATGCGCCGCACATCCGTCTCGGTAAAGGAATCCCATAGTTCTAAAAAAGGCAGTTCGCCGCGCAGGTCGCTGTCCTCCCAGCCAACTTCTCCGGGTTCATTGTTGAACGCCCGCATCTCGACAACGTCCTTGGTAATTATCAGCATCCGGTCGCTCAGATCTTCCAGCACCAGCCATTCCAGCCCGCCGAAATAGAGGACTTCCCGCTTCTTTCCGGCCATATGGTTGCCGATGCCGATCCCGGCGCCCAGCACCGCCAGAACAGCGACAACGCTGACGACGATTTTCCAGACGCCGGAGCCGGCGCTGTAGGAATAGGAGGAAGCGTAAGAGCCGCCGGCGGAAGGGGCAGGGGAATAGCTCAGCTGTTCCGGCGGGTCGTAGTCGCGGTCGTAGCGAGGGTAAGATGGCGGGGTATAGGGTATGTGGGGGGTAGGGGGAGGCTCTGAGGAAGGCGGCGGGGAATAGGTGAATTTCTGCGTCTTGTCAAAAAAGCCTTGGGGTTTCGGCTGATATATTTTACCATTTTGGGTGATCGATTTGATTTCCGGCTTACTAAAAAATGGCTGCGTGTATTGGATGTCGATGGACTCGCCTTTGTGAAAAGTGTCGATGTAGATTTCATGTCCGTCTTTTGTTTTTTCAAGAGTAATTTCTCTGCTGTTAGAGAAAATACCTGTATCAACATACTTATTGCTTCCGGGTTCAGTCTCTGTCAGGGCGGGACTGTCCGGTGGCTTGATTGTCTTACGCCCCATGAAATCTGTTCCCACTTCGTAGTTGTCCATGAATACCCACGCTCCTTTTTCTGCTTGCTGTGTCAAAATCATACCACACCCTCCCCAAAAACGCAAGGGGATCCGGACAAAAAACCAGGGAGAACGCCCGCGCTGGCGCGCTCCCTGGCAGGGATTATTTTTCCGGGGCGAAGAACTGCTCCATCCCGTCGCACAGCTCCCTGGCGGTCTCCGCGTCGCCCGCCTCGGCGAAGACATGGACCCGCCGGCCGCTCTTGCTGGGGGTGATCAGCAGCCTGCCGTTCTCCTTGTGCAGGATCACGCCTTCCGTCGCGCTGTCCACCACCGCGTCGCTCTCGCCGAGGACTTTCGTCAGCAGAGAGGGAGAGAAGGGGAGGGAGAAGGATTTTTTCTCCACGTAGAAGGGCGGCAGCTTCCGGCAGAGATCGCTCAGGGAGCATTCGGTCTCTTTCATGACCGACAGCAGCCGCACCGTCATGAACAGCGCGTCGCGAACCCAGGCCTGCCGGGCGGAGAGGCGGCGGGCGGCGGAGTCGGACTGGTCGGCGGGGCTGCTGAGGTAGCGGTAGGCTTTGCGGCCCGCGTTCTGCGCCAGGGCGTCGAGCATCTCCGGCGCGTCGAAAGGCAGAGCCAGGTCGTTGCCGCGCTCCAGCTCCTGCTGGCAGCAAACGGCCAGCAGCCGTTCGCCGCTCCAGCGGTCCTCGCCCTCTTGGGCGCTGAGCTGGGTTCCGGCGGCGTTGATCCGGAAAACCGGTTCGCCGTCCGGCGCGCAGCCCAGCCGCTCCAGACAGTCCTCCAGCAGGGATTTCAGCTGGGAATTATCGCTCTCAATCCGGGCCCGCATGCCCTGGAGCTCGTAGGGCGCCTGTTTCATCAGTTCCCGGCTATACATCATGCGGATACTGCTCATGTCGGCAATGTCTTTGCAGGCGCTGCCGGAGCAGCGGTGGAACTCCCCGCGGGCCAGCTTGGCCTCAATGTCCCGTTCCAGGTAACGCGGAATGGTCAGGCCGCCTTCGCCGCAGACGCGGATGCTCGGTTCCCGCCCGCCGCAGACGAAGACGCCGATCCCCAGCCCGCAGAAAGAGGTGAAGAACGAGAGCTGCGCCTCGAAGCATTCGCTGAAGCTCCAGACATGGCTGCCGGCCGACATCAGCCCCGCCGTCAGCGCCAGCATCAGCGCCTTGGCGCCGGGGCTGCCATCGCAGGCGATGCCCGCCTTTTTGCAGCTTTTGATGCTGCCGATGGCCGCGCCGATGGCCGCGCAGGTTTCCGGGGTCAGGAGCATGCCTTCTTCTCCGCCGATGCCGCCGTCCTCGAAAAGGGAGGCGGTGCATGCGCCGTACTTGAGGTTGCCGCTGAGCACCGCGTTGCTTTCCACAATCTTCCGGGGCCAGACCGCCACGTCCGGGCGCACACAGGCCCCCGCGCCGATGATGGCGCCGGATCCCACCGCGCTGCCCTCGAAGAGGGCGGCCCCTCGCCGCACCGCCGCGCCCGGGCAGAGCAGCGCCCCCGTCAGGGACGCCTGGGCCGAGACGCTGACATTTTGCAGCAGGACGCTGGAGCGGACCTTGGCCCCTTCGCCGACCAGGCAGCCGTCGTCCAGCACCGCGTACGGCCCGACGGCCGCGCCCGCGGCAATCTCCACTTCGTCGCCCAGGTAGACCGGGGGAATCAGCTGGAATTCCCCGTGCGGCACGGCGTTTTTGGCGAACACGCCGTCCCCCCCCTGGGAAAGGCCCGGGAGGGCGCAGCGGATCTTGCCGTCCATCAGGTCCCGCTGGCAGCGCGTGTAGGCCCCCAGGTCCCCGATGTCGCACCAGTATCCTTCGGCGCGGCAGCAATAAATCGGCAGATCCCGTTCCAGCATGAGCGGGAACAGGTCCTTGGCGAAGTCGAAGGGCGTGTCCGCCGGAACCAGGTCCATGCAGTCCGGGCGGATGAGATAGATTCCCGTGTTGGCCAGGTTGGATGTTGCCTGGCCCCAGGCGGGTTTTTCGATAAAGCCCCGGACACGGTTTTGCTCGTCCAGGCGCAGCAGGCCGTATTCCCGGGGGTCTTCGACCTCGCAGCCGACGATGGTCACCGCCGCGCCGGAGGCCTGATGGAACTGCCGGGCGGCGGTCAGATCGTAGTCGCACATGGCGTCGCCGCTGATGACCAGGAACGGTTCGTCCTGGCTGGCCCAGTGCATGCTGTTGACCGCAAGCGCCACGCCGCCCGCTGTGCCGAGCGGCTTTTCTTCCGTGAGGAAGGAAAGGGCCAGGTCCCGGTAAGCGCCGCTGCGGTACTGGTCGGAAATCATGTGCGCCAGATACCCCAGCGTGATGGCCGCGTCCTGCACACCGTGCTCCAGCAGCAGCTCGAAGATATATTCCAGCACCGGTTTGCCGCAGAGCCGCGCCAGGGGTTTGGGCATGTCGCAGGTCAGCGGCCGCAGCCGACTGCCTTCTCCGCCCGCCATAATGACTGCCTTCATGTGATCGTCCGCCTTTCTCGCAAGAATCGTACAGCGTTAGTATGGAACGATTTTGGCGGGATATGCAAATTTTGCTTGCGGCGGACGGGAAGTTGCGGTATAATAGAAAAAAACAAAACACAGGGGGATTTTTTATTTTGTCCGAACGGAAAGAAGTGGAACTCTACTGCGACGGCGCGTGCTCGGGGAACCCCGGCCCCGGCGGCTGGGGGACCATCCTGCGCTGCCGGGGGCAGGAACTGGAACTTTCGGGCGGGGAAGCCCAAACCACCAACAACCGCATGGAACTGTGCGCGCTGATCGAAGGTCTGCGGCGGCTCAAAGAACCCTGCCGGGTGACGGTCTATACGGATTCCCAATATGTGGCGAACGGAATCAACCTCGGCTGGGCCGCCGGCTGGAAACGCAACGGCTGGCGCAAGGCCGACAAAAAGCCCGCGCTGAATCCGGAGCTTTGGGACGCGCTGCTGGAGGAACTGGCCCGGCATGAGTGCAAAATCATCTGGGTCCGGGGGCACGCGGGACACCCGGAGAACGAGCGCTGCGACCGGCTGGCGGTGGCGGCGGCGAAAGCGGCCTCTTAGCGCCCGCATGCACCCGCGCGCGCGGTGTCTTTTCGGCTCTTTTCCCGGAAAAATTCTTGAAAAAATGCGTTTTTTCCTTGACATCCTCGCGGACGTCTGGTATAATATTTGGGCCGCGTATTCGGGGCGGTGCGCATTGCCGCGCCGCAAGAGGAGTCATCCCGCCCCGCATAGCGAGTCTATCAGAAATGAGGAACCATATGTACGCCATAGTAGAGACCGGCGGCAAGCAGTATAAGGTGGAGGCGGGCGACCTCGTCTTTTTCGAGAAGCTGAACGCCGAAGCGGGAACGGAAGTCACGTTCGACAAGATCGTCGCCGTCGGCGGCGAAGAAGGCTTCCGGGCCGGAACCCCTTACCTGGACGGCGCCAGCGTCAGCGCCAAGGTGATCAAGAACGGCAAGGATAAGAAGATCACCGTGTTCACCTACCGCGCGAAGAAGGGCTCCAAGCGCAAGATGGGCCACCGTCAGCCGTACACCAAGGTGGAAATTACCGCCGTCAACGCGTAACCAATGATCGAATCAGAAAGGAAGATTTCTGTATGGCACAT
Organism: Oscillospiraceae bacterium; assembly: GCA_031268095.1. GTDB lineage: Bacteria > Bacillota > Clostridia > Oscillospirales > Acutalibacteraceae > WRMQ01. Next base: position 19,692 of record JAIRXU010000012.1, read on the forward strand.
AAAAAAGGTATGGGTTCCACCCGTAACGGGCGCGACTCCAAGTCCAAGCGCCTGGGCGCAAAGCGGGCCGACGGCCAGTTCGTCCTGGCGGGCAATATTCTCGTGCGGCAGCGCGGGACCAAAATCCACCCCGGCAGCAACGTCGGCAAGGGCAAGGACGACACCCTGTTTGCCCTGGTGGATGGCAATGTGAAGTTCGAGCGCCTGGGCAAGGACCGCAAGAAGGTCAGTGTCTACGCCGCGGAATAAGTCTCATAACGAACAAAGCCTTTTCCGGCAAGGGAAAGGCTTTTTTGCATTGGTTTTTCAGCGGAACAGAAGCCACAAGACAGAAAGGAAAATTCCATGAAAAAACAAATCCTATCCCTGGACGGCGCATGGGAGCTGTTCCATTTTCCGCAGCGCGGTTCGCCCGTGCAGACACCGGATCAGCTGGACGATCACCTGGTACTGCCCGCCGTTGTCCCCGGCGAGGCCCAGCTGGACCTAGTGCGGGCCAAGGTTTTGCCGGAGCCGTACGAAGATCAGAACATCCGGGCCCTGCGGCCGTATGAGTTCCACGAATGGTGGTACCGCCGCCGTTTTGCCTGCCCGCCGCCCCGGGAGGGGGAGCGGCTGGTCCTGCGCTTTGCCGGGGTGGATTGCCGGGCGGATTATTACCTCGACGGCGTACTGTTCGGCCAAAGCGACAACGCGCTGATCGAGCATGAATTCGACGTAACGGCGCGGCTGGCCGTCGGGGAGGAGCATACCCTGGTGGTTCATATCCATTCGCCCGTTGAAACGGCAATGGAGCGCGCGGGGGAAGCGGAGCCGACGGAGCGCGCGCTGGAGGGAGGCTATGAGGGGCTGCGCCTGCGCCGCGCGCCGTCTTCGTATGGCTGGGACATCCTCTGCCGCTGCGTGACGGCGGGGCTTTGGCGGAGTGTGACGCTGGAGCGGCGGGGCCCGCACCGGGCGGCGCAGATGTACCTGACCACCAGACACATTTCCCGCAGCGGGGAGCAGGTCTCCGCCCGTCTGCGGCTGCACTATGTCTTCGAGACGGACGCGCTGGCCGACGGACTTTCCCTGCGGCTGGAAGGGTTCTTTGGCGGGGAGGAGGACCCGGCCTTCACGCTGGACCGGCCGGTGTGGTTCGTTGCGGGGGCGGAGGAATTCGACGTGCCGGACGCGCGGCTTTGGTGGCCCGCGGGCTATTTTGAGGAGGGGCAGGACGAGGCCGCGCTGTATCGGGTCCGCCTGACGCTGCGCAGGGGGGCGGAAGTTCTCTGTGAGCGCTGGGAGCCGCTGGGAATCCGCACACTGCGCCTGGAGCGCACCGACGTCACCACGCCGCAGCAGCCCGGGAATTTTTGCTTCTCTGTCAACGGGACGCCGATCCTCTGCAAGGGATCCAACTGGGTGCCGCTGGACGCGTTTCACAGCCGGGACGCCGCGCGCTATGACCGGGCGCTGGCGCTCTTCCGGGAAAGCGGCTGCAACATGGTCCGCTGCTGGGGCGGCAATGTCTATGAGGACACGGCGTTCTACGATCTCTGCGACCGCTACGGGATCCTCGTTTGGCAGGATTTTTCCTTTGCCTGCGCGCGGTATCCCCGGCAGGAGACGTTCTATGAGGACTGCCGCCGGGAGGCCCGGCGCGTGATCCTGAAATTCCGGCAGCACCCGAGCCTGGCCCTCTGGAGCGGCGACAACGAGTGCGACTGCATGTATACCGGCATGGGGAGCGATCCCAACCGCAATTTGCTGACGCGGGAGGTCCTGCGGCGGGAGGCGGAGGGCCTGGACGGCGAGCGGCCCTACCTCCCCAGTTCCCCCTATCTTTCGCCGGACGTGATCGCCGGCAAGGGCAAGCCCAGCGAAGACCATCTCTGGGGGCCGCGGGATTACTATAAGGGGCCGTTTTACCTCAATGCCGACGCCCGCTTCGTCAGCGAAATGGGCTACCACGGCTGCCCGGACCGGGCGTCGCTCGAAGAATTCCTGCCGCCGGAAGCGCTCTGGCCCTGGCGGGACAATCCCGCCTGGATCACCCACGCCAGCGATTTCCTCGGCGCGGACGGGCCCTACGCCTACCGCGTAGAACTGATGGCGAAGCAGATCGGGGAGCTGTTCGGCGCGGTGCCGGAAGAATTGGACAGCTTCATCCTGGCCTCCCAGCTGACCCAGGCCGAGGCGAAGAAGTTCTTCATCGAGACCGCCCGGCTGCGGAAATGGGAGCGCGCGGGAATTCTCTGGTGGAATATGCTGGACGGCTGGCCGCAGTTTTCCGATGCGGTGGTCGATTGGTATTTCCGTAAAAAGCTGGCCTACGATTTTATTTGCCGGGTCCAGCGGCCGCTCTGCCTGATGATGACAGAGCCCGCGGACTGGCATTGCCAGCTGGTGGCCGGGAACGATTCCCGCCGGGAACGGGCGGGGCATGGCCGCTGCTGGGACGCCGAGAGCGGCGAGACCCTCTGGGAAGGGGACTTCCGCGTTCCGGCCAATGAGAACATCACGCTGGCGCGGATCCCCGTCCGGGCCAGCGCGCAGCGGCTGCTGCTGATCGAATGGGAAGCCGGCGGCGAAGCGGGCCGCAACCATTACCTGGCCGGCCCGCCTCCTTTTGACCTGCGCCGGATTGCCGCCCTGCTGCTGCCCTGGTTCGGGCGATAATGCTCAAAAAGAAGAAAGGGGGGTTTCTGATGGAATATCGCGGTTTTGGCCGGGACCTTGTCCTGCGCCTCGATCCCGGCGAAGAAATTCTTTCCAGCCTCAAAGACCTGGCCGCCCGGGAAGATCTCCGGCTGGCCAGCGTTCGGGGCATTGGCGCGGTGAATCATGCGGTGCTGGGCCTTTTCGACCCCAAGACAAAGCAGTATCAAGCCAATGCGTTCGACTGCGACATGGAGATTGTCTCCCTCACCGGCACGGTCAGCCGTATGGCCGGGGAAGTCTACCTCCATCTGCACATGGCCGCCGGGCAGCGGGACGGCACGGTCGTCGGTGGGCACCTCAATGAGGCGACGGTCAGCGCGACGGCGGAACTCGTCCTCACCCGGGTCGACGGGGCGCTGGATCGGGCGTTCAGCGAGGAGATCGGGTTGAATCTGCTGAAATTTTAGAGAAAATTTTAGTGTTAGTATGATGAAAAGAGGCTGTCCCATGAAACGCACGTCCGCGCTCCTGCTTCTCCTGACCCTCGCCGCCTCCCTGTTCGCCTGTGCGGCGAAGCCCGCCGTCGCGCTCCCCAACCCAGCCCTCGTCCTGGGCGAAAAATACCTGCTCGGCCTCGACTACGACCAGGCTCTGCTTCAGTTCGACGAAGCGATCAAAGTCGATCCCAAGAACCCGCGCGGCTACCTCGGCAAGGCGGACGCGCTGCTGCACCTCGACCGCCAGGCAGACGCCGCCGCGACGCTCCAGATCGGCGCGAAAGAGCTCAAGCGCAGCAACCCCGGACAAGCCCAGGCCCTCGAGGCCGCCCGCGCGGAAGTAGAAAAATCCCCGGAACAGGGCTACCTCGGCCTCGCTTCAGCGTATGAGACCGTCGGCTTCCGGGACGTCGCCCTGGCTCTGCTCAAGCGCGTCGCGGCGGAACTGCCGACGGTACAGGAGATCGTCGCAGCGTACCACGCACTGGCGGAGCGGATTGGCATAAAAGTCGAGACGGCGGCCACCGCAACGAACCCAATGACGGAGCCGCCCGCCACTGCCGCGCCGCCGCCGACGTCTCCCGGCACGACGCAGGTTCCGACCACCAAGGCGCCGACCAAAGCAATCGAGCTGGAAGATTACATGGTGCCGTTCGCGGGAGAATGGATGCGATATGATGCGGATCTTGATGAGGAGATCGCTTGCGCTTCCTCCGAGGAAGGGGCCTTTTATCGGTTGCGGTTCACGAGCGCGACCAATCGAAGAGACAATTTCGGCGCCGGTTCTCTCGTTTGGTTCCAGAGCTCTGCGGCGGAACTCAAAAAACAGGTGGGCAACGGTATTTCTGTTAGCGCGGGTTCCGGCGGCAGCGCAGTCAATGTTTCCTGGACCAGCCCGAACATTTCGCTGTTTGGGGTGAAGCCGGGCGACAGCTTATCGGATGCGCAGAGTATGGCGCAACGGAGATTCGGCAAACCGTTTATAGCGGGAGACGATCTGCCGGCCGGCACGCACGCCTTCGTTGCGGTGATCAATGCCTACGATGATAAAGACCAGATCGAAGCCTGGATTTGCATTGATGTAAAAAAGAATACCATCACCGGCATCACCGTCTATCAGGGCTTTTGGGGATAAAACAAAACCAAAAAGCAGCCCGGGAAAATCTCCCGGGCCGCTGGCCGTTGCATTAGATTGTGTAGTCACGAGATTGACAAGTCGGTTGAGATATGCTATACTATAAAGAAAACGGAGGTTTTCTTTGATGGAAGAGCGTTTGGCGGAGTATCATCGGCATGACATTTCG
>JAIRXU010000018.1 GCA_031268095.1 Oscillospiraceae bacterium
TCCCGCCGCCTTGCGAAAGACTTCGAAATCTCCGTTGAATCCGCCGAAACCATCGTTCGCATCTCCCATCTTCGCACCCTGCTGCGTCGGTCATAGGGTTGAATACAGGTTCTACATCCACGGCGCAACGCAAAGAGGAAGCCGTCCGCCGTTATGATGAACTCACAGAACGATGCAGAGCCGCTAAAATCGAGGTTGATGCCCTAAAACAGCAGAAACGCGAACAGGCGGCAACCAAAGAGCGTCTGCGACAGTTCATTACGACCCTGCGGCGTGAAGTCGTACCCCGTTCCGATTTTGACGAGCAACTCTGGCGTACTGCGGTTGAATCCGTAACCGTTCGCGACAAGAGCAAATACACCGTTAAGTGGAGGAGCGGTACTGAAATCGGGGTAACTGTCACAAAATAGAGCCACTCCAAGCACCTTATACAGCCCGCGGAAACGCGGGCTTTTTACTCACTAAGGTTCTGTGCCATAGTGTTTTTTGTTTTTCTTTGCAAAATACGGCAGTAAAAGCAATCGTTCCAAAGTTGCACCGGTGTGTGCAAAAAACATGCCGTAAGGGGTATGCTGTGTGCAAGGGAAAACAGTCGATTTTGGCAAAACGCGGCACCAACATCCCAATTTTGACCCTAACAAACTACCCCAAATAAACGAAAAACCCCTGTATAACAGGGGTAATCCGCCGATTTGCGATTGTCGCAAACCTGATAGCAAAATTTGGCGCGCCCAGCTGGACTCGAACCAGCGGCCCACTGCTTAGAAGGCAGTTGCTCTATCCGCCTGAGCTATGGGCGCATATTTGTCCGCCAATACTGAAACCCCTTGACTAGCAAGGGGTTCAGCGTTTCGCGATTGATCACTTTGGCTCCCCCTGTTGGACTCGAACCAACGACCCTGCGGTTAACAGCCGCATGCTCTACCGGCTGAGCTAAGGAGGAATATCGTGTGGGAACCATCCCACAAAGAAAAAATGTTGGCATCGTCCTATTTTCCCGGGCAGTCACCCGCCAAGTATCTTCGGCACTCAAGAGCTTAACTACCGTGTTCGGGATGGGAACGGGTGGACCCTCTTGGCTATAGACACCAACTATATCGGAATGCGGAATCCGCATTGCCCGCAAACTGGTGACCCGTACGAGATTCGAACTCGTGTTGCCGGCGTGAGAGGCCGGAGTCTTAGGCCACTTGACCAACGGGCCAGATCATTAGCACCTCGATAATGACTGAGTTATTATACTTGATCCGACAGCGTTTGTCAAGAGCTTTTTCAAAATTTCTTTGAAAATTTCTTAATTCGGGGTTGCCAATTCAGTTAGGTGGCTCCTATGGCGCGGAACCGGAACCCAAGCGTCATGGGGAACTCCATTGTTTCTGGGGAATGCGTCCGCCCTGCAACCGCAGGAAGCTGCTGCTCCGATGACATACACAGTTTGACCCTTGGTTTTTCACTCCAAAACAGCTCCGACAAAGTCCATTGATGCATAGCTTACTGTCCTGCCCATATGCTGTCCGCCTGCGCCAGTAACGCAGGGAAATCCGTGGCGGCGGCGTAGATTTCGTCCAGAGACGCACGGGTACGTTCGGCAGCAGCGGCGGCCTCGTAAGCCTCCTCCAGCAGTTCGTGGAGGGTCCTGCGGCAAAAGCTCAGACGGCAGCGGTGAGCCCGAAGGTCTTCTTTTTCCAGGAATCGGGAGGACAACACCCGCTGCGCACCCTCGAGATCAATGGGATGGCGGCGGTTGACGCTGAGCAGCGCCAGTCCCAGTTGGGGCAGCAGCAGGTGCTCCGGCGGGCCGTCTGGATCCAGCAGGCAGGGGCACTGAAAAACGTCCAGGCCATTGCCCAAGGCATAAGCCCGCAGGATTGATAGAATTCCGGGAACGGCGGCGCCGCAGTCGTCCTCGAACAGAAACACGGTGGGGCATATGTCCAATACAGCGGCGCGGCGCAGCAACAGCCCTTGCCCCGTCACGGCGGTTAGGAAGCGCCGTGACTCCAGCCCTACGCGTCCGCTGGGAGCGGGAAAATGCCGGGCGGCAAAGCGGGCGGCGTAGCGCTCCACCTTTCCCGCGTCGGTACAGCCGGCCGCCACAAAGGCCATATCCCGTTTGATGGCCCGGGCCGCCTTGAGAAAACGTACGCAGCGGGCTTGCTCCCGGTGCAGGTCCGCCATCAGGCGAAGGATTTCTCCCCGCCGCTCTTGCAAGATCGGTTTATGCCAAAAAACATTCAGCGCGACGGTCTCTTCGCAGGCACCGGGACAGCGGAGATCCCAGGCGCCGGGGCCGTCCGCATCCAGAAAGCAGAATTTTTCATCCGGCAGGCGCACTGCGCAAAGGCTGTCGCCCCCACGGGCATCTGGAAAACACTCCACCCGCCGCCCCGCTGTCTGGGCCAAATCCGCCATTCGGCGCAGAAATGCTTCCGTCCCGCCGCCCAAACCGCCCCGGCAAAGCCAGGCCCGCCAGCCCTCCTGCGGATGATAGAGGGTTGGGAGCTCCGATGCGATCCCCTGGGCCGTCGCGGTCCGAATAAACAATTGTTGCACTTGCTGCGCCGCCTGCGGCATATGCACACCTCCAAGTCAGAATTCATTACAAGAAATTCTATTCAAAGAGGGCCTGGCAGGTGCCTGGGCAGGTGCACACGCATAAAAAAATCCCGCCCCCTTCCCGGAACGGGATTTTTTTACAATAATAACACCGGTTATTCCGCCGCCTGCCCGGCTTCCCGGCGCCGGGCCTGGAGTTCCGCAAGGATCTCCTGATAGGCCGCAGGATCCAGCGCGTATTTCCAGGTGGGGATAACCGCCAGCAGGTTGCCGACAGCGGGGATGATGGATACGGCAAAGAACATGATGAAGAAGAACCAGTAGAGCTGGTCGGGGCTCAGGGACAGATGCAGCACCTTGCCTGTAATGGGATCGTTCAGGATTTTGTCGTAGACTGGCGCCATGACACCGCGGGCCATCAGATCCCGGGGGGCCTGCTTGACCGCCGGATCGTCGATCAGCGCTTGCAGGGCCTGCACGTTCTCGCCCGAATAACCGACCAGCGCGCAGAGGCTGGTATAAATGATGGTGGAGATGCCGTTCCCGATTTTCGTCATGAAGGTCTGGCCGGAATAGAACACCCCATCGGGCCGGATGTGGTTGTGGTAGTCTTCGTAGTCCACCGCGTCGGCGATCATATTCGTCTGCACCGCCATATACAGTCCCAGGCAGACGCCTTTGATAGCAAACATGACCATCAGCGGAATCAGCAGCGGCAGCGCGGTTAAACCACCCTCGACGCGGGTAGAAATCAGGAACAGCGCCATGATGGAAAGGTTCGGGATAATCTCCACCAAACAGGAAGCGTTGTACAGCGTCTTCTTCGCAAAGCGGTCCGACAGCTTCGGCACCAGCACTGTCGTCCCAAACATGCCCAGAAAGAGTCCGCCGCCGATTAAGGCGATGTACATCAGGGCCTTGCCGGGATCTTTGTTCGCGAAGTAAAACGAAACCATGGTAATAGCCACCAGCATGGTAAGGTTGCGCGGCGCCGCCAGAACGCCGGAAATCAGCAGTTGGCGGAACGGTTTGTTGCGCCACATCATCTTGAAGTTTTCGCCGACTTTGTTCACCTTCCCGGAGGGCGGAATCTTTTCTCTGGTGAAGATCCCTGCCATCTGGAAGGTCACACAGCCGATGACCGTAAAGACCAGCGCCATAATAATGTATGCTTTGCGCTCCATGTTCAGCATGATGGCCGGATCGGTTTCACCGTGCAGCAGAATTTCCTTCAACTTCAGCGCCAGGGGCTGGAAGCCCAGTACCACGATCGCGGTGCCGATTCCCGCCGCGATGCGCAGGTTAGCCTGGAGCTGCTTGCGGTGTTTCTCGACCTCCGTTATCAGCGAGGAAACGCCCCAAAGGGGGATATCCCCCGCCGTATAGCTCATGCCCCAGCAAATATAGAATCCGCCGGCCCAGAGCACAACGCCGGCGTTGTGCAACGCCGAAGCGCCCTCGCTGTGGTCGTAGACCCCGCCCAGGAAACAGAGCATGGTCACCACCAGCACGATGCTTGGGACAAAGAGCAGGTAGGGGCGACATTTGCCCCAGCGGCTGCGGGTACGGTCTACGATGGTCCCCATGATGGGATCATTAAACGCGTCCCACACCTGAGCGACGGCCAGAATGACGCCGACGATGCTTGCCGGAATCAGCTGGAGGTTCGAAATAAAGTAAGCTGTGAAGGCCATGTTAGCAACGTTATAGATGATGTTCTGCCCGAACATGCCCGTCATGTACATGCGGCTCTCGAACTTGGTGTAGGTTTTCAGCCCGCCGACTTCGGGCGCGCTCCGCTGCTTTGCCATGTGGCGATCCCCTTCCTTCCAACAATTATTCTGCCGGTTCCGCTTCGGGGATGGCTTCCTCTGCCTCCGCCGCCGCGCGCTGTGCGCGCATGTCATCCAGAGTAATGCCCTTCGCCTGGGCTTCGATTACTTCTTCCTCTCGAAATCCGCTGATATAACACTGCTTATACTTCACAGGAACGCCGCCTTTGGCTTTGATGAGAATGCTTACCACCAGCGGCAGCGCGAAAGTCAGGGGAACCAGATATGCGCCAAACCCGACGGAACCGTTCACCGCGCCGGGCAGAACGCTGCCGCTTTGGGCAATGAACTGCCGGAACGCGATAATCCCAAATCCGGCGGAAACGATGCCCAGTGCGGCAATCACAATACTGCGCCGAAAGCCTTTGGAGGATCCGGCCAGAAACGAGGTTCCCAGTCCGAGCACCACGGCCACCAGCGCCAGAATCACGGCTATGAGCGCCAGAAAATACCAGAGAAAGGTCTTGCCCAACGCGGGAGATCCTATTATGGTAAACAGCGCGCCGAAGTCGAGGTTTGAGAGTACGTCGATCAGCTTAATCAGGTTCAGCGTGATGGGCTTGCCCTCGGTCGTTGCGGCAAGGAAGGGGCCTTCGGCCGTCAGTTTCGCCAGCGGAAGGAACAGGGCCCCCAGCGGCGCAAACAGCAGCACCAGCCGGGCGATGGCCCAGCCATTTCCAATCAGAGAAGCCTTGGCGCGGTCCATTTTTTTCTGGAACTGCGCGTTCTCGGTTTCGACGCGGTCCGCGTCAGCCAGCAGCCGTTCTTCCATCCGATAATACAGGATGTTGGTGCCGCAGTCCGGACAGTTTGGCTTCCAGTCCGTCCATTTGAGTTTGCGGCCGCAGTTAGGATTCGGACAATATGTTGCCATGCACAACGCTCCATTTCGTTTGATTTCTGTCTGCGCCCGCGGCATCCAAAAGGATTTTCCATAGAAATTGGAGGCCGCGCGGACGTTCCTTTGTGATTATAGCACAACTGCGGTACCGGAATCAAGTTTTTTCTTTACAATTCGTGATATTTCTGTTATACTTCTGGAGGGATATGTCAATAGCCTCGATTTGGGCGTACGGCGCCCTCCGCCGAAGCAAAGCGGCGAAAGAAAAGAAAGGATCATGCCTGCGTGAGCAATTTGAGCAAAGGGAACCATCCAGACAAACCGGTTACGATCTCCACCGACAGCGCCTGCGATCTTGTGCTGCCCCTCCGGGAGGAATTTTCGGTCGCGGTCCTGCCGCTCTACATCAACGTGGAGGGTGAATTTTTCAAGGATGGGGTAGATATCTTTCCGCCGGATATCTTTCGCATCTACGAAGAACGGGGGATCATCCCAAAAACGGCGGCCGCTTCCGTCGGCGACTATTTGTCGTTCTTCCAGCAATACACGGGCCAGGGCCGTGCAGTGGTTCATGTGTCGCTCAGTTCCAGATTGTCTTCCTCCTTTCGCAACGCCATGCTGGCGGCGGCCGAGCTCGAGGACGTCTATGTCGTCGATTCCCTGGCCTTCACTGTTGCTCAGGGAATGCTGACGGTTCAGGGCTGTCTGCTGCGGGACCAAGGATTCACCGCACGGGAGGTCGCGGCGCGGCTGGAGCAATTGCGGCACAAAATCCGGGCGTATTTCATCGTCGACAAGCTGGACTTCCTGGTCAAGGGCGGACGCTGTTCCGCAGTGAACGCCTTCGGTGCCAATCTGCTCAGTCTGCGTCCCTCGATCGTAATAAACGCCCAAAACGGCGACCTCGTGGTAGGGAAAAAATACCGGGGCAAGCTCGCCGCCGTGCAGGAATCTTTTCTCCGGGACTGCGCTGCCGCCAGCGCCGATTTTGACCCCGCCATGCTGTGGTGCATGCATACGCCGGATATGCAACCCGCACAGTATGAACCTCTCCGCCACTTGGCCCAGGAACTTTTCCCCCAGGTCGGCCGGTTAGTCCTGGGCGCCATCACAGGTTGCATGATCGTTTCCCATTGCGGTAAAAACTGCATAGCTTTCGTTGCCCTGGAGAAATAAGCAAACGTATAAAGCGGGCGTTCTGCGCATATCCCATAGTATGTCTGACCTCTGGATTTCATCACCGGCGCCAGCATTCCCAATCAATATTAAAGCAAAGAGGACATCGTTATGCCAAAGCCTATCCTGCTTTCCACGGACAGCACAGCGGACCTTCCGCCGGAGGATGCCCAGCGTTATCAGGTTTCCTCCCTGCCCATCTATATCAACCTCTTCGGCATGAGCTTTCGGGACGGGATTGACATCTCCCCTGCCGAAATTTTTACAGCCTATGCCGAACAACGCGTCATCCCCACTACTTCCGCCATTCCCGTCGGCGATTACGAAGATTATTTCACCCGCCTGACAGAGAACGGAACCAAGGCCGTCCTCCACTTCTGCTTGGGCGGAGAGATTTCCAGTTCCTACCGGAACGCTGTGATTGCCGCCAAAGAGCTTGAGGACGTCTATGTCATCGACAGCGAGAGCATGAGCGTCGGTATGGCGCTGCAAATCATCCGGGCGGGGCAATGGCGAGACAAGGGAAGTCTTTCCGCCGCGGAACTCGCGGAAGTCTGCCTGCGGGAACGCAAGCGTGTGCGCACCACAGCCCTGCTGGGCTCGCCCACCTATATGCACAAAAGCGGCCGCTGTTCGGCGGTCTCCGCCCTGGGCGCTAATCTGCTGAGTATTCGCCCCATGTTGGGCATGACCGACGGACGCCTGGGCGTCATCAAGAAACTGCGGGGGAAATCCGCCGCCGTCCAGCATGAGTACATCAGCATCCTGCTGGAAGAATCGGAGCGCATTGACCCTTCCATTGGGTTCCTGTATCACACCGGCGTTTCTCCGGAGGAATTTGCTTCCGCCGTCGCCCAGGTGGAGGGCGCGGAAATCTTCCGGGAACTGCGCACGGGTCACGGCGGCAGCGTACTTTGCACCCACTGCGGCGACCGCTGCCTGATCTTCATGTATATGTATCAGGAATAAAAAACGCCCCTGCGCCGCGCCGGACGCAGGGACGTTTTTTTGAGTCGTTCACCAGAACATTTGCACATGCTCCCAAATCTGCCCCGCGTGGAACTTCGCGTGGGCGCAGAGGTATTGCCAAACATGGCAGAAGAATTGCCAAACAGTCTTGCAGGCGTTGCGGATCCAGTGGATCACGCCGCAATGAGGATGGTGAGGATGGGGCGCCGTTGTTGTCGCCGTGCTCCGGGTGACCGTAACCTGATAAAAGATGACGGTCGTGCCATCCTCGGCGGTGACCTTTACATAGATCTCGTTATCGCCTTCCGCCAGGGAAACCGCCATATCTTCGTCCGCGGAAAACGCCGCGTCAGAATAGAAATGGACAGTCGCGGTTGCGGCGGCGGCGATGTCGGCTAGCGTCAGGGTGTCAACATCATTGTCAACGGTAATGGCGGTGGTTTTGGGTGCGGCGAGAGTTCCAGCCTCGTTGCCAGCGATAACGCTCTCGCCCAGGACGGACAGCAGGGACGCGTCGTCGGAATAGAGAACAGTGCCGTCAAATCCGCTGACGGTACCTTCCCCGCCCGCGACGGTTACTGTCATAGAAATGGGCGCGCTGGCGAAATCCGTGTTCGTGTCACTGTTGGCCTGTTCAGAGAAGATCGACAGCGTGTATGTCCCGTTGGCTACGCCGGCCAGAGGGACAGACAAACCGCCTTCATCGTCGGCACTGCTGTCGGCCATCTTGCCGTAATAAACCACTGTCCCGCCGCTGTCGGTCAGCACGGCGGAGACGAACTGGTCCGCACCTGTCGTCGCATTTTCGTAGCTGAATTGCAGCGTCTCCGCCGTCTGGACAGCCTGCGCCGGGGTGGCCAGTACCGCCAGCGTTTGCGCCGCACTCCCAACCGTCAATTTGATCGCACCGCTGGGAGCCGTCGCTTCCAGGAAGCCACCGCCCAAGGTTGCCGCGCCCTTCCCGTCGCTGGCTGCTGAAGAGATCAGGAAGAGATCGGACAAATCCAACTGGAGCGCCGGACGAATGGCCGCGGCTTGCTCCGGCTGAGAGCCGCCGGTGAAAGCGCCCAAAATCCCAGCCGTATGAACGGTCAGCGCGCTGGCATAGGTCCTCAGCCAGAAGGCAGCGCTGAAGGCCTGTTCGCAGTCGCCCGCTTCCGTCATCGACAGCGGCCAAAGCAGCTGGTTTGCCGCTGCCGCGCCATTGACGTCGGTCAGGTTTCTGGGCTGGATCAAGCCTTGCTCAGCGGCGGGGAAACTTCCGGCTATAGCTGCCAGTTCCTGCTGAAGGGTGCTGTCTTCATAATCGCTGGGGTCGGTAAAACTGCCCTCATAATACGTCCCGCCAACCAGCGTCCAGCCGCCGGGATCGACAACGGCGCCGCCGCGGAACGGTGTGGTCCCGAATTCATCGTTTTTCAGCAGGAGCGTCAACGTGTCAGCTGCGGAATGTACACCGACGCCGTCGTAGCCGATCACCACCCAGTCCAGCCCGGCAAACGCCACGTCCGCGCCCGGTGTACCGGGAACACCGACGGCGATGCTTGGGGGACCGCTTTGGACGACGGTATCCGCCGCGACATGCGCCAAGGGAATCAATGCCAGTCCAAGTAGGGTTGCCAGTGTCAATGCGAGAATTTTTCTCAATTTCATTTTTATGCCCCTTCCGTTTTTACGATTATCTTCGATTTAAACCGTTGATTCACTGAACAAGTAGGATTGTAGCATAAAATTTTACAGAAAGCAACCATATTTCTTCCAAAAAGTTCATAATTTTACCCTTTCAAAAGTAAATAAGGAGAATTTTTCCGTGATCGGCGCCTTGGCATGGATAATTCAGGAATTTTCGCCGCTTGGCGGGCGGAAAACACGGCACTTTTTGTCTTGTGATTTGGATTGTTTTGTGGTAAAATAAAAGATAGCTTCGCCGAGCGGCGGAAAAACCGGATCCAGCTCTTGACATTTGCGCGAAAAATGCATACAATGATACGATTTCAGGGAACTGGGGGGTGTGCGGTGCGTTACCGTGCGAAAGTTCCGTCGAAGAAAGGATTGGTCCGGGAGATGCCTAATCGTAAAATGATTGATCAATGGGGACGCAGAATGGCGGCGGGAATGCTTGCGCTGCTGCTTCTGTCTTTGCTCAGTGCAGCGGCGCTGGCGGTCACAACGACCGCGCCGGAGGGAAGCTCCGCGGCCGCCGCCCTGCCAGAAGAGTCCGGCGACACCATGGTTCGGGTAGGGCTGGACGGCAGCTATGAGATGCGAATTCCCCTGGAGGGATACCTGAGCCGGCTGAAAAACACCAAAAAGCCGCAGATCCTGGCCTATGTGGCAGATGACGTATACTATTTCGCCTTGGATGCCGTAACCATGCCGGGCAGTATCCCTGCCGTGCGCTTCCTGCTTTCAGACGATAAAAGTACGGTCTATTTTTCCGCAACGGTCATCGCAACCCAGGAGGCTCTTGCCGGGCAGGAGACGCTGCTGCTGACGCTGCAGTCCGCCGGGGAACCCATGCGCTGGGACCTGCGTTTCACCTTGCCGGGACAGAGCGCTCCCCTGGCCGCGTTGCGGGTTAACCTGGACCTGACCGGAAGGCATAAAGTCGGCCAGCTGGGCCGGGATTTGGGCGTCACCGTCCGCGCGCTGCACGAACCGGCGCCTGCGGTGCCCTCCGCCACGGCCCCCGCCACCAGCGAGACGGGCACGGCCGCCACCCCGGGCCAGAACACAGAAGGAGGCAAGACCCGCCGTCCCGGCAGTTACGTCCTCATGCTGCTGCTGACACTGCTGATCCTGGGCATGCTGGTGGTCTGGCACTTCTGCAAAAATCAGCCCTGGCTGCGGAAACCGGCGGACCTGCTGTCGGGCTGGGTCCGGTCGCTGACGAAGAAGCTGCCGGTCATTCACTTGCCGAGCCTCCTGGACCAACTGAAACGCAAGACCCGGCGGCCAAAGGACGTCGTCCCCGCCACGCCGCCGGAAGGAACCAGCCCCACGGATGACGAGCCTCCCATTTCCCGGCGGCCCAGCCCTCCGCAGCCGGAAGCGCCGTCCATTGCACCCTCACCGCCCCCCGCGCAGGACGAGGAGGATCCCTTGCCGCTGACGAACTTTTTCCGGCGGCGGGAGGGCAGCCGCCCAGCGAACAGCGCCGCCCATGTAACGTCTCTGGCGGGGCTGGAAATCACAGATGAAGACGACATTTCCTCCCTGACCGGAACAGTCGTGATGGCCCATGCCCCCACCCGGTCCGCCGCGATGCAGGAGAGCGAAGAAGACGAAATGAATGCTTTCTTCCAGGGAAAGCGCCCGCTGGAGTCCCTGCGCGTCCAGCTGGTTCCTGTGGAGCTGCTCAACCGTGAACTGCTCTACCGGGACCGCCAGGCCCCGACGCGGGAGGTCAGGCCTCTCTTTGAGGAACATCCCAACGGCCAGACCTATGCCATCTCACCCCAGAGCGGGCGGCTCTACCTCCATCCGGAGAACTTCGCGCCGCCGCTGTGCATGGTGCAGTCCTCCCTGCGGGGGGAATTCCTGGAAACGTGTTTTCAGCTGGAAGACGCACTGGGCCGCCGGGTGCCGCTGGAACAGGCTATTCGCCGCCGGATCCTGGGCGTCTCCCCGGCCAGAACCGTCCGCACACCCCAGGGTATTGAGATCCGCGAGAAGGGGCGTCTGATCATCGGTTCAATATAATCAGCCAAAGTTTTTAGGATAGCTATAAATTCCGAAGGGAATGATAACGCATGGCAGCCATATTTTGTGATGAAATCCGCTGGCCCCAAGAACCTCAGGCGGCCGGGACTGAGACTGTTCGTGCCCTCCTCGGGGAAGACAGCGCCTTGCTGGCGGAGTTGGCCCAACGCCGGGAAGAACTCCAGCAGGAATATGGGCCGGACAACGCCGAGGCCATGTTCCCGCTGGGGGAACGCTACATGGCATTCCTGCACGTCCAGCGCCTGACGGATGGCAGCTGGGAGAGCCGGCTGCGGGTGGCGGACGTTTCGCCCTTCGCGCGGCAGGAAACCGAACTGCCCTTCGAACAAATTCTGCCGGGGCACAACACGTTTGCCCTTTGGACGGGCGAGGACCACCGCTTCTTGCATTCCTTCCGGCAAGCCGCGCTGCTGACGGTGGCCGCACCCGAAAGTCGCCTGTATTGCTTGGTGGACCCGAAACTGCCGCGGCTGGCCGAGGCGGTGTTGGCGGAGATTTATTGCCACGCCCTCCCGCCCCAGGTTGCGCGTATGACGGCGGTGGCCTCCACGGCTGCAGAGGGCGGCTGCCGCACGGACGTCTGGATTCTCCCGCCGGACAGCCTCCCGCCGCAGGCGCAACATGCGGTGACGGCAGATTTTTCGAAGGAGCAGCCAGAGCTGCGCTTTGCCCTGGAGCAACTGACCTTTGCCCAGCGGACAATCCAGACGCTGCTGGGCCGTCTGGACCTGGAATTCGTCAAGAGTATGTGGAATGCGGCGGTCAAGACGGTGATTGAGAAGATGGGTGTGGAATACGCCCGCGCCGCCCCGGATCTTGTGGCCTGGCAGATGCTGCGCAAAAATTTCGCCTCCCGCTCTTTTGCTATTACCCCGGCGGAACACGACGCCCTGGCCCGGAAAGTCAAGCATTTCCAGAAGGGCTGACGGGCTGTTCTAAATTTCTTCGCGAAAATGCAAAAATTCTTGTTGAAAAAGCCTCTTGGGTATGGTACAATAAGTCTTAATGGGTTAGCTGACCCTCGAATCGGTCCCATATCATGTCTAATTAGGAGGAAACTGAGTTGAAAGCATATCACGCAGCCAACATTCGAAATATCGCGCTGGCCGGACACGGCGGGCGGGGAAAGACCACTCTGGCGGAAGCCCTGCTATATCTCGCCAAAGCCACCGACCGCCTTGGCCGGGTGGCGGACGGCAACACCGTGACGGACTACGACGCGGAAGAAAAGAAGCGGTTGGCCAGCGTTTCTCTCGCCGTCGCCCCGCTGGAGTGGGCGGACAGCAAAATCAATTTACTGGACACCCCCGGCCTATTCGATTTCGCCGGGGAGATGATTTCCGGCATCCGCGCGGCGGAGAGCACCCTGATCGTCACCGCTGCCGGCGCGGGCTACGACGTCGGCGCCGAGAAAGCCTACAAGGCCGCTGCTGCCCGGGGTACCGCCATACTCTTCGCCATTACCCGCTGCGACGCGGAAAACGCCGATTTTGCCCAGACTTTCCGCGCCATCCGGAACGTTCACGTCACCCAGGCATGCCCGGTGGTCGTTCCTTTCGGCAATGGCGAGAAGGTTGAAGGCTATGTCGATTTCGTCTCTGGGAAAGCCTATCAGTACGACAAAGGCAAGGCCAAAGAAATCCCCCTTCCTGCCGACGATACGGTTGACGAGCTGCGGGAAATCTTCCAGGAAGCCGTCGCTTCCGCTGACGAGGAACTGATGATGAAGTACCTCGACGGCGAGGCTTTGACCGCCGGAGAACTGGCCGCCGGGCTGGCCGCCGGGGTGAAAGACGGAAGCATCTATCCCGTTTATGCCTGTGCAGGCTACACTCTGGACGCGGTAGATCTTTTGCTGGACAGTCTGGCCAGCGTCACGCCCGCCGCCGCCGACAAAGCCGGGGAGGGCGACGTCGCCTGCGATGAGAGCGCCTCTCTGGCCGCGATCTGCTTCAAGACCGTAGCAGATCCTTTCGTTGGCAAAATGTCGTTCTTCAAGGTCGCCGCCGGGAAGCTCACCCCAGACGCGCCGGCCTTCTGCGCCCGGACGGGTGAAAGCGAGCGAATGGGCAAAATCATCTTTGTCAAGGGCGGCAAGCAGGAAGATACCGCAGCCATTCCCGCCGGAGATATCGGTGTCGTCACAAAACTTGGGGGTATCCGCACGGGGGATACCCTTTGCAGCCCCAAGCAGCCGGTGGAACTGGAAGGTGTCTCCTTCCCCGCGCCCGCGCTGTCCATGGCCGTCAAGGTCCGCAAAAAGGGGGAAGAAGAGAAGGTCGCATCCGGCCTGGCTCGGTTGACGGAAGAAGATCCGACCATTCGCTTCGCCGTCAATCATGAAACACATGAGCAGGTCATCTCCGGCCTGGGCGAGCAGCACTTAGACGTCATCGTCTCCAAACTGCGGGTCAAATTCGGGGTAGAAGTGGATCTGGCCGTGCCGCGCGTGGCGTACCGGGAGACCATCCGCAAGAAAGTGGAAGCCCAAGGGCGGCACAAGAAGCAATCCGGCGGGCACGGGCAGTTCGGCGACGTCTATATTCGCTTTGAGCCAACAGATACCGAAGAACTTGTGTTCGAAGAAGAAATTGTCGGCGGTTCCGTTCCGAAGCAATATTTTCCCGCCGTCGAAAAAGGCCTGCGGGAGTGCGTGACGCGCGGCTTCCTGGCCGGATATCCCATGGTCGGGCTGAAGGCGGTCCTCTATTTCGGCTCCTACCATCCAGTGGACTCTTCCGAAATGGCCTTCAAGACGGCAGCGTCTCTGTCGTTCAAGAACGCCATGCCCAATGCCCAGCCCACCATTCTGGAGCCCATCGGCACACTGAAGGTCTATATGCCGGACGAAAATCTGGGCGATATCATGGGCGATATCACCAAGAGGCGGGGCCGTGTGCTTGGGATGGGCGCGGCGGACGAACCGAAGATGCAGGAACTGGTTGCCGAAGTGCCCATGGCGGAAATGGGCGATTTTGCGACGGTCCTGCGCTCCGTTACGGCCGGGCGCGGCTATTTCTCCATTGAATTCGCCCGCTATGAGGACGCCCCGCAGAATGTTGCCCAGAAGGTGATCGAAGAAGCTGCCAAACGCCGGGAAGCCGAAGAATAAGCAATCCCAATCCACCGAGTACTTGTGAAAATGGCGGCGGCGCGTTTCACAAGTACTTTTTTGACATGGAGGGAGGGCCTGTTTTGCGGAGCAAAACGAAATATCCCGTGACGCAGGCGCAAGTGCGTACAGTGTTTGCGGCGGCGGGCCTCGGAGAGGTCTCGGCGGTCGCGCCCATGTCCGACGGCTGGTACAACACCATCTTGTCCGTCACGGCGGGCGGCGCTGACTACGTGCTGAAAATTGCGCCTCACCCCAACACCCGGGTTCTGACCTATGAACGGGATCTCCTGCGGCAGGAATTGCGGTTTTATGCGCTGCTTCGGGAGCGGACCAAAATCCGGACGCCCCGCATCTTTTGCGGGGATTGCAGTCGGACGCTGCTGCCCTGCGATTATTTCATTATGGAAAAGCTGGACGGCGTCCGCCTGGACAAGGCCGGGCTTCGGGGCGCTGCGCGGGCGGCGGCAGATGCGGGCATTGCGGAAATTCTCGCCGAGCTGCATACCATCAGCGGGGCAGGCTTTGGATACGAGCAAAACGGTCTGGAGGCGAACTGGTATCTGGCGCTGCGGAAAATGACGCTCGCCCTCACAGAGGACTGTGCGGCATTCGGGAAAACCTGCCGGGCCGGGGCGCGGCTTCTGCGCTTCATTGACCGGTACCGGACCATCCTTGAGCCCGTTCTCAGTACCTTCGTCCATTTCGACCTGCACGACATGAATCTGTTCTATGCACAGGCCCCTGATGGCAGTCCGCAGCTGAGCGCCATTGATCTGGAGCGCTGCTTTTGGGGAGACCGGATATGCGACCTGCTGTTGGCGGACTTTTTCCAGGCCCCGGAGCGGAAGACCCGCCTACTGGCGGATTATAACCGTTTTGCCAAGGATCCCATTGCTATGGGCCGGGAAGAGCAGGTTCGGTATTGGCTGATGATGGGGTATCTGGCGGTGATCATGCATACGGAGCGCTTTTCCCGCTACCGGCCCTGGAATTCGACCTGGTGGGTTGATGTGATTTCGTCCGTTTATTTACAGATACGCAGTTTCGCCGCCCTGCGGCGGCTGGGATGGAGGTTTCCATGAGCCAGATGACAACGCATGAGCGCGTGACTAGGATGTTCGACCACCGAGAGGCTGACCGGATTCCCGTCACCGATTCCCCCTGGCAGGGCACCCTGGCCCGCTGGCGGCGGGAAGGCATGCCGGCTGCCGCAGACTGGCGTGACTACTTCGGCGCGGACAAATTCGAGACCATCGGCATCAACATTACGCCCAACTACCCCGAGCGGATCCTCGAGGAAACCGATCGCTATGTGATCAAGACGTCCCCTTGGGGCGTAACGATGAAACACTTCAAAGAGATGGATTCCACGCCGGAGTTCATCGACTTCCGTGTGACCACGCCAGAGGCCTGGGAAGAGGCAAAAGCGAGGATGACCGTAGACCGGAACCGGATCAATTGGGCACGGCTGGCGCGGGACTATCCCCGCTGGCAGGCTGAGGGGTGCTGGATCCAGGCGGGGTTCTGGTTCGGGTTTGACGTGACCCATTCCTGGATGGTCGGCACCGAAACACTGCTGATCGCTCTGATGGAGGAACCCGAATGGGTAACGGATATGTTTGATACCTACCTGAACCAATGCATTGCCCATTTTGACCTGCTCTGGGACGCCGGATACCGTTTCGACTGCATCACCTGGCCGGACGACATGGGCTACAAAAACACGACGTTTTTTTCGAACGCCATGTATCGGGCATTGCTCCAGCCTTTCCATACAAAGGCCGTCGCCTGGGCCCACAGCAAGGGCGTCCGCGCGCACCTGCATTCCTGCGGAGATATTATGCGGCTACTGCCGGACGTTGTCGCCACCGGCATTGATGCGCTCAACCCTTTGGAGGTCAAGGCCGGGATGGACGCGGTCCAGATCAAACGGACGTACGGGGACCGCCTGGTGCTGCACGGCGGAATCAATGCGGTGCTCTGGGACCGCAAAGAGGAGATCATTCCTGAAATTGAGCGCCTGATCCCGATCCTCAAAGAGAACGGCGGCTACATCTTCTCGTCCGACCATTCTATTCCCAACAGCGTTTCTCTGGAGAATTTCCGAGAGATTCTGCGAACCGTGCAGCGCGTGGGCGTATATGATTAGTACGATTGGTGATAGGAGGGACAATCCGCATGCGGCGACTCTTATTTCAGGGCGACAGCGTCACGGACTGCGGCCGCCGGGACAACCCGGAAAATCCTTTGGGCGGCGGCTATCCAAAATTCGTCGCCGAGACGCTGGTAAAACAGCAAACCCCGGCTGAACTTATCAACCGAGGGATTTCGGGGAACCGAGTCCGGGACTTGCGGGCCCGCTGGGCAGCGGATGTTCTGGAACTGCGCCCTGACCTCGTCAGCATCCTCATCGGAATCAACGATACATGGCGGCGCTATGATCAAAACGACGAGACCACCGACGCGGCCTTCGCGGCGGATTACCGGGCCATTCTGGATCCCCTGGCGGAACAGGGGGTCGGCTTGTTGCTACTCGCGCCCTTTGTACTGGACGTCAGCAACGCCGTATCTCGCATGCGGGAAGACTTGGCGGGCAAGCAGGCCGCAGTTCGCCGCTTAGCCGCAGAATACGGTACGCTGTTTCTGGACACCGACGCGCTGTTCCAGGACGCCTGCCGGGAGCAGATGCTCCCGCCGGCTGCTTTTGCCGCCGACGGTGTGCATCCCACCGAAGCAGGGCATCGCCTGCTGGCGAAGGCTTGGCTCCGGACAGCGGAAGGCTTCCTCGTGCGGGGCTGACGGCGGACCACTGCTCACGCGCAATGGTGCATGCGCAGTTGCGCAGAAGAGACGAACTGCCCCGTCTCCGGGCGGTTGTTTTTAAAGTGTCTCCAGTGCCAGATCGAAACGGCGGCGCAGGCGTTCGGGCCCCAGCAACCGCATGATGCTGTACAGGTCAAATGTCATGCGCAGGGACGTTGCCGCCACACGGAGGATAGTGGTGACGTCCACCAAACTGCCCCGGTACGCGCCGGGGTTTTTCTTGTAATCTTTCGTCGCAGCGGCAAACCCCAGCGCCGTGCAAAGCTCCTTGATGGCGCCAAACCAGGCCTCCTGACTGTCCATGCAGTAATATTGCGCCAGATACAGATCCAGGATTTCTGCCGCGTCCACCCGGACGGTCCCCTCGTTCCATTGATAGCGCTTCTCGCGCGCCTCAAACACATCGTCATACATATACCACAGGTAATCCGGGATGCCGCAGAAGCAGGCGACGTCCTTACGGGGTTTTGGCTGCTCCCGCTCAATGTTCAGAATCTCGGTGTAATAATCCTCGTCCCGGCGGATCCAGTCCAGCAGGATGGGGTTATATTGTTCCGCCCAGGCGCAGGAGAGGTCGCGCAGCAGCACGGCAGGCAGACGGGAGAGGCGCTCCCGGGAGATGCTGTCCAGCTTGTCCAGGTCAAAGAATGCGCCGGACACGGAAATTTTCCGGGGAGAAAACGGAAATTCCAGGAAGGATGCGCCGGGATTGGCCGTCCGCCAGTCCTCAAAGTTGGAATTGATGATCGTCATCAGCGCGTCTACCACGGCCTCAATAGGGTAGCCTTTCTGGATATAATACTCCATCAGCGCTTCGGGGTCCTTACGCTTGCTGATTTTCCGCACACAGCTGGGATCGTCCTGATCCCGCTTGAGGATCAGGGGATGGTGGATGTACGCCGGTGGACACCAGCCGAAGGCCCGGAACAACTCCAGATGCACCGGCACGGAAGGCAGCCACTCCTCCCCCCGCACCACAAGTGTCGTGCGCATAAAATGGTCGTCCACCGCATGGGCAAAGTGGTACGTCGGCAGGCCCCACCCCGTCTTCATAATCACGATGTCCTGGTCGTTTTCCGGAAAATCGGTCTCCCCCCGGACGCCATCCCGGAACCGCACACGCCGCGCGGAGTGCCCTTCGGACAGCAGACGCAGGACAAACGGGTCTCCCTTCCGGATACGGGCGGCCCGCTCATCATTAGAGAGGTCCCGACAAACGGCGTATGTTCCATAGTAGCCGGTCCGCTGCTTTGCCGCTTCTTGGCTGGCCCGCAGCGCGTCCAGCTTGTCCGGCGCGCAAAAGCAGGGGTAGGCCCGGCCCCGTTCCACCAGCCGCTTCAGGCAGGCATGGTAGATCTCCTTGCGCTCGCTCTGGACGTAGGGGCCGTAATCGCCGACGGTCTGTCCGTCCGCTTCGTATTCATCGGGTAGAATCCCGAAATGCGCCAGCGTTTCCATGATCAGCCGGAGGGCGGAGCCGACTTCGCGCTTCTTATCGGTGTCTTCGTTGCGCAGGAAGAAAACTCCCCCGCTGCGCTTGGCAAGCACGTAGCTGATCAGCGCCGGCATAAAGTTGCCGATATGGACGAAGCCGGTGGGGCTGGGCGCGAAGCGGGTCACGCAGGCGCCTTCCGGGAGCTCCCGCGCCGGATACCGCGCCTCGCAGTCCTCCACCGTGAGGGAAATATCAGGAAAAATCAACTGTACAAGCTCCAGATTGGTCATCGTTCGCGATCCTCCCATCAATCCAAAAAGTCCCGCAGACGCTTGCTGCGGCTGGGGTGGCGGAGTTTGCGCAGGGCCTTTGCCTCAATTTGCCGGATGCGCTCGCGGGTAACGTTGAACTCCTTGCCGACCTCCTCCAGCGTGTGCGGATGACCGTCTTCCAGCCCAAAGCGCAGCGCCAGCACCTTCTCTTCCCGGTTGGTCAGGGTCTTCAGCACGTCTCCTAACTGCTCCTTCAGCAGCAGCATGGAGGCCTTGTCTGCCGGGGCGGGGGCGTCGTCGTCGGGGATGAAGTCACCCAGCAAGCTGTCCTCCTCTTCGCCAATCGGAGTTTCCAGCGAGACGGGCTCCTGCGCCACCCGCAAGATCTCCCGTACGCGGTCCACCGGCATTTCCAGCCGCTCGGCAATCTCCTCCGCCGAAGGATCCCGGCCATTTTCATGGAGCAGCTGGGAGTTGGTTTTCTTGACTTTGTTGATGGTTTCCACCATGTGCACAGGGATGCGGATGGTCCGCGCCTGGTCGGCGATGGCCCGGGTAATGGCCTGCCGGATCCACCAGGTGGCATAGGTCGAAAACTTGAATCCTTTGGTATAGTCGAATTTATCGACGGCTTTGATCAGCCCCAGATTGCCTTCCTGGATCAAATCCAGAAACTGCATCCCCCGCCCAACGTACCGCTTGGCGATGCTAACCACCAACCGGAGGTTGGCTTCCGCCAGGCGCTTTTTGGCGTAGGGGTCGTCATCGGAAATCCGGATGGCCAACTCAATTTCTTCTTCCGGCGTGAGCAGCGGCACCCGGCCGATTTCCTTGAGGTAAACCTTGACCGGATCGTCCATGATCTGGCTTTTATCATCCAGAGGCAGGCCCAGGTCGGGACCTTTGGGCAAATCCAGGTCAAACGACAAATCCAGCGACAGATCCCCCAGGTCGTCGATAATTTCGATGTTCATGGAATCAATGGCGTCATAGAGTTTGTCCAGTTCCTCAATGTCGAAATTCATTTCCAGGATTGCGGCGTCGATTTCCTGCGTGGTCAGTTTTCCTGTGGTCCGCCCTTTTTCAATCAGCGCTTTGGCGGAACTCCTCTTCTCGTTTCCTTCCATTCCCACTCTCTCCTTCTCTCTGCTTTGGTTGGCCGCGCTATCCTTTGGAGTCCTCTGGCTGGGGTACATTCCCCAGCGCCTTTTTTTTATGGGCAAACTGCCGCCGGAACACTTCTGCGTCGTCAAGAATTCCCACCGACGCCACTTCCCGGCCGCGATTTTCTTCCAGGAGCGCACGGACGCAGTCTTCGCATTCCGCCAGCAGGCTGCCGCCCGGTCCGCTCAGGTTCCGTAGCCGCATGACCTCGCTCAGCTCTTTTTCATCCAGTTCACCGCTGAGCAGTTCCGGTTCAACGCCCCGCCCCGCCGCCAGCCGCCCGAAGAGCACCTCCGCCAGCCGCCGGTTCAGGGGGGTCACAAAATCCGCCGCCGTTAGCTTTTCCCGGATCCGGGGAAAAAAATCAGGATGACCCAGCAACAACGACAGCAGCCGCTCTTCCGCCTTGGCGGCCCGCCGGTGCAGGATCCGCTGGGGATCCGGCGAGGGCGGGGATGCGGCGGTCCGCAGCAATTGCTGCTCCCTGTCCCGCTCCCGCTGCCGGGCGGCCTGCTTGCCATAATATTGGATCTGCGCCAGAATCGCCTGTTTTGCAACCCCCAATTCCTCCCCCAGCCGGGCGGCGTAGATATCCTGCTCCATCTTTCCGCCCTGGTTCGCGAGGATCCGGGCGGCCTCCTTGAGGTAATCCAGCTTTCCTGCCGGGGTCGTTAGATCCAGATCTCCCCTGGCTCCGAGCAGCCGAAATTCTAAGTCGTTGGCCGCGCCGTCAAGTAAGATACGGAAGCGCTCCGGGCCATACGCCCGCAGGATCTCGTCCGGATCCTTTCCGCCGCTGAGGGAAAGCACCCGCAGTTTCAGCGAGGTTTGCTCCAGGATTGCCAGCGCCTTGCGGGTGGCGGCCTGGCCGGCTTCATCCGCATCGTAAGACAAGACGACTTCCTTGGCATACCGGGCAAGCAGCTGCGCCTGGTCCTTCGTCAGCGCCGTCCCCAGGCAGGCCACAGCATTGAGGAATCCTGCCTGGTGCAGCGCGATAACGTCCATGTACCCTTCCGCCAGAATCAACTGCCCGCCGCCCTCGTTCTTGGCAAAATTCAACGCGAAGACGTCCCGGCCTTTTTTATACACCAAAGTATCGGATGTATTGATGTATTTTGGCTTACTGTCGTCAAGCACCCGGCCGCCGAAGGCGACGACGTTCCCCCGCAAGTCGATGATTGGCACCATCACCCGGTGGCGGAACCGGTCGTAGTGGGAGGTTCTCCCATCCCGTTCGCTGCGGGAAACGAGGTTGGCCTCCACCAGTTCGTCGAGGGCAAAGCCTTGGCCCCGCAGGTGATCCAGCAGCGCGCTCCAACGGGGCGGCGCGTACCCTAAACCAAAATGTTTGATGGTTTCCGGGCTGAGCCGCCGCCCCAGCCAATAATCCAAGCCCTCTCGGCCTTCCGGCGTACGCAGCTGGGCGTGAAAGAAGCGGGCGGCCTCCCGATTGGCGGAGAGGATCCTCATCCGTCGCTTGGCCAGACTGTCATCGTAATTGTCCTCCGGCAGCTGCATCCCTACCCTCTCGCAGAGAGATTTCACCGCCTCCACGTAGTCCAAGTGGTCGATGCGCATGAGGAAGGAAATGGCGTCCCCGCCCGCCCCGCAGCCGAAGCAATAGAAAGAATTGCTGTCGGGATAAACCGCGAAGGAGGGTGTTTTCTCGCCGTGAAAGGGGCAAAGGCCCATCAGGATCCGGCCGCTGCGCCGCAGGTTGACGTAGGACGAGACCAGCGTCTCAATGTCCGCCCGATCCCGCAAGGTCTGTAAAAAACTGTCTGGAATCGGCATGGCACCCCCCCCCTTTCCGCGTTCTCTGTTTTCTCCGCTTTTTATTTTTCCCCTCGTTTCTCTGCCGCAGCGGTTTTAAGTGATCGCCCGGCCCGCTTTCCGCCGCTCGGCGAAGAATTCGTCCACTACCGCGCGCTCGCTGAAGGGGATGTTGACGCCGTTGACCTCTTCATAGGGGACGTTGCCCTTTCCCACCAGCAGAATCAGGTCGCCGTCCCGGGCCTGGTTCAGTGCAAAGCGTATCGCCTCCCGGCGGTCGGGAATGATCGTGTAATTGCCGCCGCTGCGTTCAATCCCGGTGGCAATATCCGCCAAAATCTGATTTGGGTCATCTGTCCGGGGGCTGGCGTTGGCCAGAATGGTCAGGTCGGCGGTCTTCCCCAGGATCTCGCCGGAATCAAACCGGCGGATGTGGGCGCGGTTGCCCTCCAATCCAAAAACACAAATGGTGCGCCTGGGATTGTATTTTTTGATGGTATCCATCAGACTGCGTACGCTGAGCTTGTTGTGGGCAAAATCAATCATCACCGTGAACGGCGCGGGCACCTCCACCAACTCCATGCGACCTTTGATCACCGCGCTGAGCAGCCCTTCAGCAATGGGCTCCTGCGCAATCCCAAAATAATCGGAAATGCAGACCGCCGCCAGTGCGTTGGACGCAGAAAACTCTCCGGGGATGGGGATGCGCAGAGAGCGTTCCCAGCGCGGCGTCTGACAAAGGAAACTGACCGTCATCTTGTTGCCGTTCATCTCGCAGCGGATATCTTTGGCCCGGTAGTCGGCGCGGGCATCGAAGCCGTAAGTCTGGACCGCGCAGGGCACGTCCCGAACAATTTCGTCGAACAGCTCCGCGTCCCGGTTGACGAAACAGAAATCCGCCTGGGAAAAAATCATCTTTTTGCAGTTGAAGTAGTGCTCAAACGTCGGATGCTCCGTTTTGGAGATGTGGTCGGGTGAAATGTTGGTATACAGCGCCAGATCAAAATGTATCCCTTCGGTCCGGTGCAGGTAGAACCCTTGGCTGGTTGCCTCCAGGAAGCAATACTCTATTCCCGCGTCGGCCATATCTTTCAGGATCCGATGCAGTTCATAGGATTCAGGCGTCGTGTTGGGCAGTTTGAAATAGACGTCGCTATAGTAGACGCCGTTGGAACCAATCAGTCCAGCCGGGTGTCCTGCGCATTCAAAAATGGATTTGAGCATAAACGACGTACTGGTTTTGCCCTTCGTTCCCGTGATGCCGACAAACTTCAGCCGCCGGGCGGGGTAATCGAAGTGACGCGCAGAGATCAGCGCCAAGGCGCGGCGGGTGTTTTCCGTCAGGACCAGGGTGACGCCGTCCAGCGCCGCAAGATCCTCCGGTTCCCGCTGACACAGGAACAGCCGCGTCCCTCGCTCATAAGCGCTCCGGACGAAATTATGCCCGTCCGCAACAGACCCCGGCAGGCAGACAAAAAGCATGGCCGGTCCGGCCTTACGGGAATCATACGCGACGTCCCGCACCGCCGCGTTCAGGTTCCCCAAAATCAGCCGATGCTCCACCCCTTGCAAAAGTTCCCCAAAAGTCATAAATTTCCTCCGTTCTCTGAATCAGTGTTCGGTTCGGTCCATCAGGTTCTTGTCCAGGCGTGCGGCACAAACAATTCCTCGAAAACCCGGACAGCGTAACGGTCCGTCATGCCAGCGATGTAGTCGCAGGCGGCGCGTTCCGCGCCCTCTTCTGCGGCGATGCGGCCATATTGCGCGGGCAACTGCACCGGTCGGGAGGCATAGTATTGGTACAGCCAGATCACCAGGTCAATGGCCTTCCCCTCCTCGCTCTTGCAGACGGGGTTGGTATAGACCCGCTCGAACATGAAGCTGTGCAACTGGTCGAATGCCGCTCCGGCTTCCGGGGTCAGGCGGATGCGTTCTCCGCTGGCCTCCACCGCCGAGCGCACCAGCGTATTGATCCGCGCGGATTTCGATTCTCCCAGGACGCGCCGGATCTCCGCGGGAAGATCCGATTCCGCCAAAATTTGGCCGTGCCGGGCGTCGTCAATGTCATGGTTAATATAGGCAATACGATCGGCCAGACGGACAATCTGCCCTTCCAGCGTCGCCGCGTCCTCGCCGCCGGTGTGGCGCTCAATGCCGTTGCGCACCTCAAAGGTCAGATTGAGGCCCCGCCCGTCTTGTTCCAGCTTGTCCACTACCCGCAGACTCTGGGCAAAATGATGAAACCCCCAGGGAACCACCTGCTGCAGCGCCCGTTCTCCCGCGTGGCCGAAGGGCGTATGCCCCAGGTCGTGCCCCAGCGCGATCGCTTCCGTCAAATCCTCATTGAGCCGCAGGGCCCGGGCAATGGTCCGCGCAATCTGGGAAACTTCCAGCGTGTGGGTCAGGCGGGTACGGTAATGATCCCCCTCAGGAGAAAGGAACACCTGGGTTTTATGCTTGAGCCGCCGGAAGGAACTGCAGTGCAGAATCCGATCCCGGTCCCGCTGGAAGGCCGTGCGAATCTCGCATTCCGGTTCGGCGCGCAGCCGGCCTTGGCTGGTGTCCGCAAAGGCCGCCAGAGGAGACAGCCAGGCATGCTCTATACGGCAGGATTCTTCCCGAATCTTTAGGTTGTCCAAAACGTCGCGATCTACCACAGTTCTATCACCTCTTTGTTATCTTATACGCAGCCAAGGCGCAAAATCCTTCAAAAAGTTCCAGAAAAAAATCCTCCAGCCCCATCGGCCGGAGGATTAGAGCTATTGGCTGGCTTACTCCCCGAAATAACGCTTAAGCAATGCGGCGAAAGCGCGACCGTGCCGGGCTTCGTCCCGGGCCATCTCATGCACCGTATCATGGATAGCGTCGAGGTTCGCGGCTTTGGCGCGCTTAGACAGGTCGGTCTTTCCGGCAGTGGCCCCATTTTCGGCGGCAACGCGCAGCTTCAAGTTCTCCTTCGTGCTGGCGGAGACGACTTCTCCCAGCAACTCGGCAAATCGGGACGCATGGTCGGCCTCTTCGTAGGCGGCTTTCTCGTAATACATCCCCACTTCGGGATACCCTTCCCGAAATGCGGCGCGGGCCATAGCCAGATACATGCCAACTTCGGTGCATTCTCCGGTGAAATTGGCGCGCAGGTCAGCCAGGATATCGTCGCTTACACCGGCGGCAACGCCAATGACGTGCTCCGCAGCCCAGGTCAGTTCTTCTTGCGCCTGCTCGCGGAATTTCTCGGCCGGGGCCTTGCACTGGGGGCACTGAGGGGGCGGCGCGTCGCCGACGTGAACGTAGCCGCAAATGGCACAGACATATGTTTTCATTCGGAATCTCCTTCTCTCTTTCTCAAAATTTTAAATATCGTGTATCGCGCGGTCAGCGTACCAGGGATTCCTTGATCCCCGCAGCCAGGCCTGCAATGCCTTGTATTTCACTGGGGATGATAATCTTCGTCGCCTGCCCGTCGGCGGCTTTGGCGAAGGCCTCCAGGGCCTGAATCGTCAGGTAAGCCTCCCCTGGGGTGGCCTCGTTGATGAAGCGGATGGCCTCCGCCTGGGCCTGCTGGACGGAGACGATGGCCTGGGCCTCGCCCTCCGCCTCGCGGATTTTCGCTTCTTTGGCGGCTTCGGCGCGGAGGATGACCGCAGCTTTTTCCCCTTCGGCGGCGCGGATCTGGCTTTCCTTCTGCCCTTCGGCAACAAGAATCTTGCTGGCCTTCTCGCCTTCGGCCCGGAGGATCGCTTCCCGGCGCTGGCGCTCCGCCTTCATTTGCTTTTCCATAGCGTCCTGAATCTCGTGCGGCGGGACAATGTTCTTCAGTTCCACACGGTTGACCTTGATGCCCCAGGGATCCGTCGCTTCGTCGAGGACGACGCGAATTTTGGTGTTGATCGTGTCCCGTGAGGTCAAGGTATGATCCAGTTCCAGGTCGCCGATGATATTGCGCAGAGTGGTGGCGGTCAGGTTTTCGATGGCCGCCACAGGATTCTCGACGCCGTAGGCATAGAGCTTCGAATCCGTAATCTGGTAAAATACCACCGTATCAATGTTAATCGTGACGTTGTCTTTGGTAATCACGGGCTGCGGCGCGAAGTCGGCGACCTTTTCCTTCAGGGACACCTGCCGGGCAATGCGTTCAATCACCGGAATTTTGACGTGCAGTCCGGTTTCCCAGGTCTCTCTGTATGCTCCCAGGCGCTCGACGACATAGGCCATCGACTGCGGAACAATTTTAATGTTGGCAATCACGACCAGCAACATGAAAATCACCAGCACGACGAAGACGATCAGCACCGCCGTGCCGGGACCACCGGCGGCGAGGGGAAGGAGAATAGCCGCAAGAGATTTTAGCATGAGAATCAGTCCTTTCGTTCGGCAGAAGAATGGGTTTATAGACCAACAGGACGGAAAGTTTTGTGCGCGCTCCTTTCATGATCCCGTCGTTGCGGACGGGGCCGGCGGGGCCTGGGCAGTCACCATGAGCTTCACGCCCTCGAGGGCGGCAACCCGGACGGTGCTGCCCTCCGGGATTTTGCTGCCGTCTATACTCCGGGCCGTCCAGATCGAACCTAAGACCTGCACCTGCCCGGTGGCCTTGGCATTGTCGATTTCCTCTATTACCAAAGCGGATTGCTCCAAGTACCGGTCAGCGTTGGTGGCGTGCCGTTTGTCTTTGCTTTGCATGCGCTTGACCAGAGGCCGGGTAGCGATCAGACTCGCGGCGGACACCACCGTAAACACCAGGATTTGGGCCCAGACTTCTGCGTGCACAAGGTTGGCGATGATGGCTCCCAGAGCTCCCAAGGCAAACCAGACGGAAAACAGCTGCATGGAAATTGATTCCAATATAATGCAGGCAACAAACAGGACGATCCAAACAATCAGCGCGGGATTCATATACATTCCCCCTTCCTTCAGCAATGGATTCATTATAACACAGCCAACGCGGGAACGCAAGTATTTTCACAAAACAAAAGTCACCGGAATTGGAGCCAGGCAAACGGCCGCATAGGGACTGACCAACGGGTCTTTGGGAAATTCTCAGGGTCCAGCGGAACAGAGAGCGAGACTTCAGAAAAAACTTGCAAAAAACCGGGGAAATCCCAAAAAATGTGTTGAATTCCAAAAATTTTTATGTTAAAATAAATGAGCTTTTCTGTCACAAGAGAATTGCTTAAGCCGAAAGGATGAATCAACATGAAAAATACTGGAAAAATGATCCTGAAAAGCCTTGCGGTTCTATTAACGATGATATTGCTAGTGACGACGGTGCAAGCGGGGTGGGCCTTTGCTCTGCCTTCCGTGAGCGCGGAAGGGCTGGCGGCAGCAGACAGCGCGGCGCCCCGGTAGACAACGTCGGAGGACACCGAAGCGCCGGAATCACCGATTGTGGCGGAAGAGATTGGGCTGCGAGAGGCCTCGGTGAAGCATTTCCGTAAGGCGGACGGCAGTTTTATGGCGGTAACCTACGCGGAACCGGTACATTTTTTAGAAGCAAATAACTGGATAGAAGTTGACGCAACGCTGAAGGTTTCTGGAGATCAATTGGAAGCAACGTCGCTGCCCTATCATCTGCAATTGCCCCAAAAGCTCGGCAGCGAAGAGCAAATAACGTTGGAGACGGATGGGTACAGTATCGGGTTCGGGGTTGTGCAGGGAGCGGAATCCGGGCGGCGGGGAACCGCAGAGCTGTTGAATACAGCGGATGTCGCAATCGCCAAAGCAGACGCGGCGGCAGCCCAGGCGAAGACGGTTCAGGCAGCGACACCGGCACAAAAACAGGCGCTTGCGCAGACAAGCGGCAGCAAAGCGACTGAGAAAATAATGCCAAGAGAAACGATTGATAAGAATGAAGAAATTCGGCAGGAAAATGCGAAATTCATGGAGCTCACCAACCAGGACGCGGCGGTGCGCTATCCCGGCGTGTTCCAAGACGCAGATTTGGAATATATCGTAACAGCCTCGCAATTGAAAGAAAGTATTGTCATTCAGGCGCCAGGCGGAGAATATACCTATCAATTCGCCATGAATTTAGGGGGATTGCATGCGCTGGCACAGGAGAATGGATCCATTGCGCTGGCAGATGAAGGCGGCAAGACTGTCGCGACGATGGAGGTCCCTTACATGGTGGATGCAGCGGGGGAACGAAGCGACGCAGTCGTCATGGCGCTGACGCAGGAAGACGGTCGGGATCTGCTGACCGTAACGGCGGATATGGGATGGCTGAACGAGGACGGACGGACATTTCCGGTGGCCGTGGATCCGACAATAACCATGGCGAGAAGCAGTTTCTATGGCGTAAACAGCGGTTCACCGAACAGCCGTCAAACATCTGCAGGACTTCCTTTGGGACGGGGATACACAAACAACAATATTTTCAGGATTTACGCGCCACTTTCATTTCCTTCGATTCCGGCAAACAGTACAATTACCAACGCAGCCTATACGATGTTCATCTATTTTGCGTTTGTCGGCGCCATTCATCCGTTGGCATACGCGGTGAATTCCATTCCCTCTAGCTGGGCAACGCAAGTACACGGAACAACGGCAAACTCTTTCATGGCGTATGCCGTCGCCAATCAATGTTTTGCACTTGACATGGCCTCTCCGCGCATCATGGAAACGGACAGCGGCAACGTTGGGTACTATATGTGGGATATCACAAAACAAATACGGGATTGGTATCAGGCAAAGAAAACTTCCGGCGCTTTGATGATTTGTTCGGAGGACGAGACAAAGAGTGCGTGGTCGATCCTAGACAACCGATCCGGTTTTTTGCCCGTTTTCGTCGTGTCATATGTCAACAACATCGGACTGGAGAATCATTGGTCCTATGAAAGCATTGATTTGGGACGGTCAGGGACAATATACGTCAACCGATACAACGGGTTGATGACCTACGTGCACCCAGATATCGCGGAAGACGGGAACCGCCTGCCGGTCAATATCAGTCATATTTTGACTGGGCTGCGGCCTCTGAGTCATGGAAATTGGAATGATGTTCTTTTTGCAAGTGATATGAACCCCTATGCGCTGAATTGGACGGAATATTTCGTTAGCGATTGGAATAATTATCAGTTGTGGGACGCGGACGGGACAACGCACTATTTTGAGAAAGTCAGCGGCACCAATACCTACAAATGTGAGGAATTTGAGGATCTTATTTTGACCAAAATCAGCTATAACTTGCTGACTTTGACAGATAAGACCGGAAATGTGAAGCAATACAAAATGAATGAAAGTTCGAATGTTTATTCACTAACACGGCTATGCAGGACACGAACGGCAACACCAATGAGATCAGCTACCATTACATGTATGATGAGATAGACGTTCACGACGGTATTCTTGAGTGTTATAGCTGGTTTGGCGCTAATTTTATTGATACTATTACAGACGGAGCGGGACGAACCATTCGTTTTTTGTACGATTTCCAAGAAACCGAGATATATGACGGCGAGCCATTTTATGATGAAGAATGGGGCTATGTAACGGAGCTTTACGTATATACTAAACCCCGGCTTCGCGGGATTCAAGAGCCGTCCGGGCGGGAAATTACATTTGGGTATCCCCCATCGCCCTCTCATTTCCCCGATTCGATCACCTATCCGGACGGACGGCAGACTGCATTCACCTATAGCTTGATGGGGAACATCACCGACGGCACGAATTCCAGCATGAATAAACTCAACAGCCAGCGGATTGACCGGATTGCGGCAGCGGACGGAACCGACGTTTTGGTCACATATTGTTCGTCGCAGATAGGCAACCCAAACTCGATGCGTGTGCAGCAAATCGAGCGGCGGGGAAAACTGAGGGAAGACGGAACGCGGGAGACATTCCAAAAATTGGTTTTCACCTATGGCGGCGTCGGCGAGTGGACACGGGTGGAGGACCTTGTGCAGATCAAACCGACCTATCAAGTTTACTTATTTGACTTTGCCGGACGGTTGGTCAATGTACGCAATCAGGATAATATCGTACAATATACAGATTACAACAGCGACGGTTACAAAAATAATACGGTAAGTTATCTGTCTTCTGCGCAGCCAATGAACGAAAACTTGGCAAGAAACCACAGTTTTGAGCAATCGGGCAGCGGAATCCCGAAGTGGTCGGCCAGCATTTCCGGCGGCGGAGGCGGCGGAAGTGTCAATGTGACGACAGATCAACGATATTTTGGACAGACGTCGCTGCGACTGTCCTCAAATCACAACGCGGCGTCGATTTCCGCCATGCAGGATATTGTTATTTCCGCGGCGGAAAAGCAGAAAAACTACACACTATCGGCGTATCTCCGATTGCCTGCCAGCCTAACGGGAACGGGCGGGGCAAAGCTGACGCTGACAGCCACCAACGGCAGCGGCGGGAGCGTCACGGCTTCCTGTGAACCAACGCGATTGGCCATGGACTGGACACGGGTTGACGCGGCGATTCCAATTCCCGGGATTTGGAGCGGGAATATCACTTTACGGGTGACACTGACACTGGAAAACGCGGCGGGAAGCGTGTATTTTGACGCTGTGCAACTTGAAGAGGGCGACAGTTCGAATGATTATAACTTCCTGGAAAATGGTCTATTCCGGGAAAAAAGCGGCGCATGGCCGGATCGTTGGACCGTACAGGGGATGACAGGGCCGGATAGAACGGAATATTATGGGGATGACCCGGAAAATATGGGGAATTTCGTGTTGGCAGCGGGACAAAGCGGCATTCGAAAAACCGTTGCTCAGACAGTCCGCGTCGATGCGCAGGCGGGACAGACCCTGATATTTAATGCCAAGGCGGCATCTTACGCGGCGAGCAATCCAGACAGCTTGTTTGGGATTTTGCTGGAAAGCGACAACGGACAGAGCGCCTATGCGCCCTTCTCCAGCCGTGTCCACAGCGCTTACCAGACAACCGGCGGGACGCTGACGCTGTCCGGGGCATGCCAAAACGTTACAGTCTCTTTGATATATGATAATCAAATCAACTGCGCGGGATTGAAAGGGGCGGCGCTTTACCTCGGCGAGCGCGGGACGGATTTTGCGTACAACAACAGCGGAAAACCAACGCAAATTCAAAATGGGCGAGGAGACAAGGTGGTCGCGGCCTATCAAAATGGACAGGTGAGCAGCATCTCGCTTCTTCACGACAACGTGACACAGCAGGATTACGATTATGCCCGTGATGACGCAAACAATGTAATCTCAGCGATAGACACGGTAAACGGTATCACGACGCAGTATTATTACGGCAGCGGACAAAACGGACCAGACACCTATGGCGTGGTGACAAAGACAGTCACGACGGGAGAAAATGGTTCAACGACGTCGGAAGAGATGACATCCGCCAGTGACTGGAATTATTTGGATGAATATACGGACGCGCGAGGAAGCGTTAGCACATTCCAATATGAAATCAGTTCGGGGCAGTTGCTGTCCGCGACTGATCCAGCTGGAAATATGATCCAATATTCCTACGACGCGGTGAGCGGCGCAATGACGGCGGCGACAGGGCATGCGGACCCGCAAACCCCAGTAAGTACGGCGTTTTCGTACGCAGACGGGGTGTTGGAAACGATTACACACAACGGCGTAACCGCGTCATTTTCGTACGACGATCTGTGGCGTATCACCGAGGCGAAGGATGGAAATACAACGCTGGTCCAGAACGAGTACGACGACCAGCGGCGGCTGGCCAAACAGACATACGGCAACGGGGATTGGTATGAGCCAGCGTACGACAGCGACAACCGGATCATCGGCGAAAGCTACGGACAGGGCAGCGGGAGTGCCGCGCCGTCGTACACGTATGCCTACAACCGGAAAAACTTGCTGACGGCACAGATGGACTACGAAAATAACCTGGCTTGGCGGTATGATTACGATGTGGCCGGGCGGCTGACGAACATCCGGGGGAGCGACAGCACAACGGCAAAAATGTCTTATGACAACGCAACCAACGCCATAAACCACTTGACAGTGGGGCAAAACGGTGGTACAATATCGGAGGCGGGATACTCATACCATCAAAACGGCGCGCCCGCCGGCGCCAATTTCCCGCTGCTGCCCGGCGCGAACGGCGCCCAGTTGAGTTATGCGTACGACGATTTTTGGAGAATGACCGGAACAACGGCGAATATGCTCATTGCGGACACCGCCGGCGAACGAAATTACAAGCTGGAAACCAATATTACTTACGCCAGCGGACAAAACGGGAACGCAACGGGCTTGGTTAGTCAATACACTACGCGGGGCACGTTGATAGACAACGGATTGATTTATTTGAATTCGAATTCCACTTATAGTTATGATGAAAACGGCAGAATGGCAACCCGTTTCGACCAAATGCTTGGTGGCAGTGCGCCTGCGAATGACTATACTTATCAATATGACGGATTGGGACGATTGGTTGACGACGGATATGAGTCGTTTGAATTTGACGCATCTGGCAATATTTACATGGATGGCTGGGAATACGAGTACAACGATCTCGTGCACCCGGACCGGCTGACGTCGATTTATGGCGGAGCTGTCAGTTATGATAGCATGGGGAATATCACAGAAGTCGGGGATTATTATAACTATACTTGGGACAAAGGGCGACAGCTGACAAGCGTTAGTTATAATTACGGCGGCACACCTATTGCGGAATATACATATAATGCAGATGGTATGCCCGTTACGAAGACGCGGAATGGTAAACTTGCCGCAAAGTATACTTGGGTTGGCGACTTGTTGGCAAGGCTAGTATATTACTACAACGGAAGCCCTTCTGTGATACTTGATTTCACCTATGATTCCGCTGGAAAGCCATTTTCTATGACCTATAACGGGAAAGTTTACTACTATGTTTACAATGGAACGGGCGATGTTGTAGCCCTGTTTGAGGGGAAAAACTTGCATCCTGCCAGTTATACCTACGACGCTTACGGTTATTGCTATGAAGATGCCGGTTTTTCAAGTAATAACGTTGTTAATCTCAACCCCTTCCGCTACCGAGGCTATTTCTATGACAGCGACACCTTTATGTACTTCCTCAAGACCCGCTGGTATGACCCAACGCTGCGCCGGTTCCTCAGCCCGGACAGCCTGTTTGTCGCCGGAAATGAGCTCACGGGCGTGAATCTGTATGCTTATTGTAATGGGGATCCCGTGAATTATAGTGATCCGGATGGGACAAAGACGATCAAGGCAAAAGATCAGAGTGTATTATGGAATGCAGATAGCTTAAATTCGAAGATAGATATCGAATGGATTGCCAAAGTTAGCACATGGATGTTAGCCAATTCGCTGGGCTTGAGTTTGAGTGCTTCCCAAAATGTAGCTCTCTCAAAGATGGGAAAAACGGATGGTGTTACAACGGGAACAGCAAGTTTTAATGCCAACGGATACGCTTGGAGCTTTAATTTTGCAGTTGGAACTATTAGTGCTATGTCGACATATGTCACAAATCGGCTAGATGAACGTAAATTTAGAGATCAAATTATGGATGATATTCTGTATTCGTCGGCGCGCAACGCCCAAAATCGGATTGACAACGGCAAAGGCAAACCATTTATTGGTGATGTTATTATAAGTACGGTAGCAGGTTTAGTTGGACTTGGTCCCCTAATTGCTGACAATAGTTCAACTGCGAATAGCTTGGTTGATAAGACAAGAAATATCAACAATGGTAGTTATTATTTGTTTGTTGTTCTTGGGAATTTCAAAGGGAAAAAGATAAAATGATGGAGGGGTACTTATGAAAATGTGGATATTGCGTCATTGGGGCGATATTGTCTTTCTTCCTCTGTTTTTAGCGTGTGCGTATATCAGAGGGGAAGTCTATCGGTATATCGTTGCTGATGAACAAGTAGTTGCAGTAGTGTTTTCGTTGATGATTCTCTTTTTTGCAATCGCAATGATTCGCTTTATTATAGCGAAGAAGCGAGAAATACGTGATTTTGCATATCCAATCCATGCCATGAGTTTCTCTGTTGGCATTTTTCCTTATCTAATCGGATCCACCATTCCTAAATATGCCTTTCAAGTTCGGTATATAGCTGCACCAGCCCTTTCAATCGCATTCTATGTTACTTTAGGCTTATACATTGCCCGTCTGATTGCACACTTTGTTAAGAAAAGGCGAAAAAGTAAGAGAGGGAAAGGCAACGAAACTAATGAGTGAGCGGCTCCTTCCGCTACCGAGGCTATTTCTTCGACAGCGACACCTTTATGTACTTCCTCAAGACCCGCTGGTATGACCCAACGCTGCGCCGGTTCCTCAGCCCTGACAGCCTGTTCGTCGCCGGAAATGAGCTCACGGGAGTGAATCTGTATGCTTATTGTAATGGGGATCCCGTGAATTATTCTGACCCGGATGGGTGCAAGACGATAAAAACAACAGGCTTATATAATTTACTGGAATCATCAACCTTAGCTGCTTACCAAGACGATCAATGGGGGCTTCGAGTGGCGGCAATGACAAGCACTATAGCGCTCGCCCAGAAATTAGGACTTGGCATTGTGAACTCTTTAGGCCTTACAAACCTCAAACTTTACCAAGGAAGCAACTATAGTTACTTAACTGGCACATCAAATTTCCAGGTAAAAGGATATAACTGGAACCTTGATTTTGTTGTAGCGTCCATTGGAAGCATGCGAAGTTTTATAGATGCTCGGAAGAAAGCCTCAAAAGAAAGGGATACTGTTTTGGATATGACGGTTTATAACCTGTCATCGACATCGAACCGACGAATAGAAAATTCGAAGGGTCAACCATTGCTTCTCGACGTTATAATCGCTACCGCAGGAGGCTTAACCGCGCTGGGAACGTTGATTGCCGACAGCGTAAACATAGCAAGTACAATGGCCGTTGCAATTTCGAGCTTAATAGACGCAGGGGTCTATTTTAATGACAATTTTTTTCTGTTTATCCCTACGGGCAACCTGAAAGGGAAAAAGATCAAATAATAGGAGGATGTTCTGTGAAGGTATTTAAATTTGTAGCATGTCACTGGGGTGACCTTGTATTTGTGCCGCTGTTCTTGGGATGCGCATACATAACTGAGCAAATAGTCACTTGGGATGACTTTGACGAGCCGACAGCAACCGTTTTGTGTGTGCTTTGCTTCTTGTTTTTCCTATCCGCTGCTATCCGTTTGCTTGCAAGCAAATTGCGCGTGTTCCGAGATTTTGTATACGTATTTTATGGCCTACTTCCTATGGTCGCCATGCTGCTTTACATTTTATCGCGCTGGCCAAGCAATAGCATTATGCGGATGTTTCGTCCGGTCGCCTTTACTACATTATCAATAACAATGTATGGTAGTCTGATTTGTTGCGTGATAAGAATAGTGCTTCGTATTGTGAAAAGAGTAAAACGCAAACGCAAGAAGCAGGAGGTTAGGCCATAAAGACAACAGAAAGTCCTGATTCCCCTTCCGCTACCGCGGCTATTTCTTCGATGAAGACACCCTCCTATACTTCCTCAAGACCCGCTGGTATGACCCCCTCCTGCGCCGGTTCCTCAGCCCGGACAGCCTGTTTGTCGCCGGAAATGAGCTCACGGGAGTGAATCTGTATGCTTACTGTAATGGGGATCCCGTGAATTATAGCGATCCTACGGGAATGGCGGGGACGGGGAAGGGGACGTTCTATGAGAAGGCGTTTTGGGTTGCGACCTTTTTTGCTCTGTGGGCAGACGACATTTTGACACAGGCCAGTAATTCTTTTGGTCAGGGTTTTACTCAAAACCTTGCACAGACGATGGCGGCGTCTATCAATAATTTAAAGGCGTCTGGCGGAACGGAGAACGACTTAGATTGTGTAGTCACGAGATTGACAAGTCGGTTGAGATATGCTATACTATAAAGAAAACGGAGGTTTTCTTTGATGGAAGAGCGTTTGGCGGAGTATCATCGGCATGACATTTCG
>JAIRXU010000019.1 GCA_031268095.1 Oscillospiraceae bacterium
CGAAATGTCATGCCGATGATACTCCGCCAAACGCTCTTCCATCAAAGAAAACCTCCGTTTTCTTTATAGTATAGCATATCTCAACCGACTTGTCAATCTCGTGACTACACAATCTAAGACTGCGTAAGCAGTGCACCGCCCCCAACGGCTTTTTTTCTTTCTCTTCTGAAATCTCTGGAGGCAGATTAAATGAAATGAAGCTTTCAAGCGTGGCAGGCTTCGCGCCTAAAGTCGATACGCATTTCCAATGAGGATATATGTAATCATTAAGAAACGATGATTTATCCCGGAGCCGAACAATCGCAAAACCAGACTCGCCTTCTGCACTGCAATATATCCTCGAATGAACTGCCGTCATTGGCACTCCTTCAGCACCAGCCGGTATTTGGTCGTCTCCCAACCCTGATATTTTCTGCAAAAGTGTACTCTTGCCTACTCTTGCCTGACCGCTGACACCGACGTTTACCGTCTCACGCAGGAACAGCTTTCGTGCCTCAGTCAGCCGAGTGATGCGTGCTTCGAGATCGGACAATTTGGCTCTGAGCGTCTCCACCGCATCATTAACGCTCACTAAGGGACTATCCTCATTGATCCGACCAAGCGAGTCCAACAAATTGCTGACATTCGTCTTTAGTTTAGAAGTCTTATCAATTTCCATATCAAGCTTCGCAAGGTATGTCTTGCGATTCTTAATAATCGCGTCGAATAAGGGGCTGAAATTAGGCATTTTTGTAACCTCCAAATTTAATGACAGTATAAATTTTCGCCACATATATGACCATGCAATACATCAATCAGTGCCTTCTTTGCGAATAGTAACACACAAATCAATCAGATGTTCGCGCCCATCAAACTTAAACAGCACCTTTGCCCTTCGCTTGTGTTTGTCAATCTTCCGAATCTGCCCCTCGAACCCCTTTAGCGGCCCGCTGACAACCTCAACCCAAACGCCCTCGGCGATGGTCTCTGAAGCGCCAATTACGCCCGCCTCGTCCGTCATGTAAATGATCTGTGCGATTTCCTCCAACAGAATCTCCTCGAATAACCCGTCGTGCTCCAAGAACCGAAAGATCCCGTTGCACGGCACAGTCTCTTTGGCAAACCCACGGATGTCCTCCGACTCCACCAGCACGTAGCTCGGAAACATCGTGCGGATCACTTCGATGAATTCCCCTTGGTGCGGCTCCAGCAGCTTGCGCTTCGGAACCAGCAATCGGTACGCTTCTGCGTAGCCCAGCAAACACAAATGTCTGCGAATCTCTCCGCAGACCGCATCTTCCTGTCCAGTTCTTACATGAATTGCATACCAAGCCATATGTTCAGGCCCCCGGTTTTTGATGGATACGGCTTCGCCATTTGCGTCGCGGATCGCTCCGGCGCAAGGTCTGTGGGTTATACCAAACCACTGCATTCCAACTCGCCGAAAACGTAGATTGGGGCATGTGGCTCTTATTGTCGAGAACCGCTTTTCCGTCCTGGGGTATGTTTCCACTTTTCGCAGAGTACGCACAGTTGCGAAACACACCATCCAATCCCAACAGCATCAAGCCTTCCCGCGATTTTCTGACCAGAATTTTGACGGCGAATAGCTACGGTTTCAGCTTGCGCATATTGGCCCGCTTGAGGTCTAGTGATGAGTGAACATAGCGGCCCAGCGTGATGCTCACACTGCTGTGGCCGAGGATTTTGCTCAGGGTCTTCACATCAAAGCCCAGTTCAATGCAGCGGGTGGCAAACGTGTGACGGAGGCAATGGAAATTGGCATCCGCAATACCACAGGCGACAATATAACGCTTGAAATGGTTCTGCACCGTGCGCGGTTCCACGAAGCGGACCTTCTCGCCAGTCAGCAGATAGGCCTTTGGCTGCGCCGCCCGCGCTTGCAACAGGGGGATCAAAAATTCCGGCAGTGGGATCGTTCGCACGGAGCATTTGCTTTTGGGCGAAGTTATGGTCACGCGCGTTTTGGCCCCTTCGCCAGAAAAATCCGGCACGCGCTGCAGGGTGCCAGTGATGTGCAACGTGTTTTCCGTCAGGTCAATATCCTGCCAGCGCAGGGCGCACAGTTCGCCGATGCGGATGCCGGTGTACAAACTCAACAAAACGCCGAGCGCTGGAGCATTCGTGCTC
This sequence comes from Oscillospiraceae bacterium, assembly GCA_031268095.1. Taxonomy (GTDB): domain Bacteria; phylum Bacillota; class Clostridia; order Oscillospirales; family Acutalibacteraceae; genus WRMQ01. Next base: position 2,131 of record JAIRXU010000019.1, read on the forward strand.
CCTGCATCGGCGTTTTTTGTCAGGTATTGGCTAAGCGCATCCTGCTCGGGCTTGGACAGCACCCGCATTTCCTTCGGCTCGTTCTTGATCGTGATCCCGCCGCAGTCGCAGCACACAGGTGCTTTGGCATATTTCAGGATTGCCTTGGTGACCATCAGCACGTCCTGCGCCGTTTTGAGCGAAAGCCCGCCCGCGATCAGCCCGCCTGCGAACTGTTCCACTTGCGCCTGACTGAGCAGCGCAACCCGAAACCGCCCCAGCGCGGGCAAAACGTGCAGCCGCACGATCCGCTCGTACTTGCCAAACGTGGAGGCTTTTACCCGCAGGCGCACACTGGCCAGCCAGTCGGCGGCAGCGTGTTCCAATAAAATTTCCGGTGGTTCTACCGCCGCCGGTGCATATCGCTGGGCGGCTGCTTCGATCTGTTTTCGCTTGGCCTCGGCGTAGGTTTTCGCATACAGCGACTGATACTTCAGGCTTCCATCGGCCTTGTAACCGCTGACACACCGGGCCTCCCAGCGGCCATCCTTTCGCTTATAAATATTCGCGCCTGTCCTTGGCATGGCTATCGCCTCCTTTTGCTTTAGTGTTGACGGGATGGCTGACGGCTTATAGCCCCCGGAATGGACGGTTTGGTCAGCTAAACGAACAAAATTTTGCCGTATTATTCCAAAACAGAAGGAAGATTTTTGTAAAAAATGCTTGCATTTTCCACACGGTTGTGATATAATAGTCTAGGTAGGGTTAAGGTTCGGGCGCGTTCGGCAAGGTTCCCCGTTCGCAACTGTGCGTACTCTGCGAAAAGTCATCCAGTTTTATCCATGATATCATCTAATCTATACTATTCTTACTGCTAAAAAATGACACCGCCGGGATCACTTTCATAATGATCCCGGCGATATGTATAATAGGACAAATTGCGCCCCTCATATACATAACCCGACTAAACATCGGGAGTGTGAGATAATGGGCAAAGCAAGCGTAATCCCCCGCGCGCTGCGGGAGCAGGGCCTGTTCTGTTGCTGGCGCTACGAACAGGCAGGTGGGCGCAAGACGAAAATCCCCTATGACCCGCGCACGGGCCAACGGGCACAGACCAATAACCATAAGACTTTCTGTAGCTTTAGTGAAGCTGTCCGGGCCGTTCAAAATTACGACGGCGTGGGCTTCCTGATCACCAATGACTTGTTCGTGATCGACTGCGACCACTGCAAAAACGACGACGGCACTTTAAAGCAGCCCGCTGCCGACATCGTCGCTATGTTCCCCGATTGCTACGCCGAGTGGTCGCCCAGCGGCGAGGGCCTACATATCATTGGCCGCGCGCCCGCCTTTTCATTTAATAAGACAACCCATCTGATGAACAACCGCCGCCTGAACGTTGAAGTTTACATCAGCGGCGCGACAAACCGGTTTATGACGCTGACTGCAAATGTGTATCAGCAGGGCGGCGTGCCGGAGTGCGGCGCAACGCTACAACAATTCCTCGCAAAATACATGCGCCGCGACGCTGCCGTGCCGCCGCCTGCGCCCGGCGAGTCCTGCCTGAGCGACGTTACTGTGATCCAACGGGCCGCCAGTGCAAAGAACGGCTCGGCGTTTCAGCGCCTGTGGGATGGCGACTGCTCCGGCTATGCTTCGCAGAGTGAAGCGGATTTGGCGCTGTGCGGCATTTTAGCGTTCTGGTGCGGGAAAGATATCGCCCAGATGGATTGCCTGTTCCGGCAGTCGGGGCTGTTCCGGGAGAAATGGGATCGCCCGCAGGCGGGCAGCACCTATGGGCGGCTCACCCTCGAAAAGGCCGCTGCCGAAGTCAAAAGCGCCTACCGGCCCGGCAAGCGGCAGCCGCAGAGTGCGCCCAAGCCAGAGGTTGATCAACTGGCCAAAATGCGCCCGGAAAATAATCCGCGCTACTGCTGGACAGACATCGGCGCGGGGCGACTGTTCGCGGATTATTTCAAAGCCGTGGCCCGGTTCGCGCCGGAGCGCAAGCAGTGGTTCGTGTACGACGGCACGCGCTGGGAATACGACATGCGCGGCAGGGTTTGCGAGTTTGCGAAGCACCTCGCTGACGCGCTGCTGTCCTACGCCGCGCGGTTGGAGGACGAACGCCAGCGGGAGGCTTTCCTGAAGTATTGCGTCAAATGGCAGAAGCACAACTTTCGCGACGTCGTGCTGAGCGAGGCCGAGTCGGTCTACCCTGTGGTGATGGAGGAATTCGACGCCGACCTGTACGCCTTCAACTGCGCCAACGGCACGCTGCACCTCGACAGCGGCAAGTTCACCGCCCACGACAGCGCGGATTTGCTAACGAAAAAGTCCCCCGTGAAGTATGATCCCGCCGTGCGCTGCCCGCGCTGGGAGCAGTTCATCAGCGAGATCATGCGCGGCGATGAGGCGACAGCGCAGTTCATGCAGCGCGCATTTGGTTACGCTTTAACCGGCGACACCCAATATGAGTGCATGTTCATTCTTTATGGCGTTACCACGCGAAACGGCAAAGGCACCCTGTGCGAGAGCGTGCTGCAGGTCATGGGCGACTACGGCAAAGCGGTGAAGGCCGAAACCATCGCGCAAAAGCGTCACACCCAGTCCGGCAGCGTGGCCAACGAGGACGTGGCGCGGCTGTCAGGCGTGCGCTTCGCGAATATCAGCGAACCCAGCCGGGGCTTGGTTTTGAACGTTGCGCAGGTCAAGGAAATGACCGGCAACGACACCATCAACGCCCGGTTTTTGTATGAAAACAGCTTCGATTTCAGGCCGACTTTCAAGCTTTACATCAATACAAATTATCGCCCAAATATCCAGGATATGACTATTTTTACGTCGAATCGTGTGTTCATCATTCCGTTTGAGCGCCATTTTGAGCCGAGCGAACAGGACACTACGCTGAAGCGCGCGTTCGCCAAGCCTGTGAATCAATCGGCCATTTTGAACTGGCTGGTGGCCGGTTGCCGCCAAGTGCGCGCGCTCGACGGGCTGCAGCCGTCGGACGCTGTGACCAACGCGACGCAGGATTATGAGCATGACAGCGACCGCATCGCGCAGTTTGTGGAGGATGTTCTCGTGCCGGAGCCGGGCGCGGAGGCCCGCAGCAGTGACGTTTATGAGCATTACAAGCGCTGGTGCAGCCAAAACGGGCTGTTTCATGAGAATGCGCGCAACTTCAAGCAGGCCATGAGCGCGAAGGCGAAAATCCGGCGCGGCAGGCCCCGCAGCGACGGGAATAATACAACTTTAATTTGTGGTTATGCGCTGCCAAAAACGAACGATTTTGAACAGTATTCTTTCTTCGGCGAGGGCTGAAACGCCTATATATCAAGGATGTGGCAGATGTGGCAGGTCAATACAAAAGTATCAGCGCGAGAGGGTTTTCTACAAAAGTTATATATTTCCTGCAACAACCTGCCACAATGCATATTTTGAAACACAGAATCATATATATGTTGAGGGTGCGTTTATGCCGATGAGACCGTCAAAGGCCTGCGGATTTCCGGGCTGCCCGAACCCTGCGGAAGGCCGCTATTGCCCAGAACACAAGGCTTTGGAGGCGCGAAGATATAACCAGACCCGCAGGCCGGACGTTTGGAAAACCTATGGCCGCCGCTGGGAAAAGATTCGAAACTTGTACATTTCAAAGCATCCACTTTGCGAGCTTTGTTTACAATCCGGACGGCTGGTTCCTGCGGAGGAAGTGCACCATCTTGTCCCAACGGAGGACGGCGGCGGGCACGCGGAATCCAACCTGCAAGCGCTCTGTAAGCCTTGCCACACAAGGATTACGTTCGCTGCCGCGCGGGAAAAGAGCGGCTGACCCGAGGGGGATATTGCTTCTCTGGAACTAAAATAGCGGGCAACGCCCCAGGCCTTCGCGCGAATAAAACGCGCTTTCAGTGGACGCATAACCCATACCGTGCAGAATTGCATTGTCGAATGCGTTTGAACCATCACATTTTGTATACATCAGCTTCTGAAACGCCCTAATATCGGGCTTTTCAGAGGTTGTTCCTTTCGTGTTTTTGTTTGCCAAGTGGAGCTATATCTTATACATTTTTGGCTTGGCTATCTATCAAAAAGCAATCATAAAATGCAGGGTTCAATCATAAGAATCAAAGTAAGACACTTTGCATATGCTGAAATATACACTTTTGAGGGGGATTTTGTATGCCAAGAGGCGGGAAACGGCCCGGCGCGGGGCGCAAACCTAAGCCGCTTGTGGAAAAATTGCTCGACGGCAACCCCGGCCACCGGCCCCTGACGCAGATGCAGTTCCCGGGCGCGGGCGGGCGGCCCGTCTGCCCCGATTTCCTGCGCGGCGGCGGCAAGCAGGGCGTTTATCCCAGCGCCGAGGACAGCTTCGCGCAGGTGGTCGACTGGCTCGAAACCACCGGCTGCCTGCCGCTGATCCCGCCAGACTACATCGCGGAGTACGTGCTGCTCAAGACGCGCTGGTTCGAGGCCGAGGCGCGCACCGACCTTGTCGGCTTCCTCGCCAAGCACCCCACCACCGGCCAGCCCGTGACAAATCCCGTCATCAAGGCGGGTCTCGAGTACCTGAAGGCCGCCGACGTTGCGTGGCAGAAGATTTGGCGCATTGTCGTGCAAAACAGCGGGCAGGAGATCCGCGCCGACAGCCCCAACGACAGCGTGATGGGCGCGATATTGCAGCACGGCGCGCAAAAAATCGTCCCAAAAAAGACGCGGAAGGAGCCTGACGATGCCGTTCGACCCGAAAGAATGCCAGATGATCCCGGCGGCGCAGTTGAACCCGGCGAAATATAACCCGCGCCGCGACCTCAAACCCGGCGACCCGGAGTATGAAAAGCTGCTGCGGTCGGTCGACGAATTTGGGCTGGTGGAGCCAATCGTGTGGAATAAGCGCACTGGCAACATTGTTGGTGGGCACCAGCGCTTCAAAGTGCTGCGGCAGTTGGGCTACGACATGATCCAGTGCATGGTGGTCGACCTCGATCCCGTGCGGGAAAAGTTGCTCAACGTCGCGCTGAATAAAATCGGCGGCGAGTTCGAGATGGAACTGCTGCGGCAGCTTGTCGCGGATTTGCAGGCCGCCGAAGCGGACGTGACGCTCACCGGCCTCGACCCCTTCGAGGTCGAAGAGATGTTCAAACAGCGCCAGCCCGGCGTGGTGCAGGAGGATGAATTCGACGCCGAGGCCGAGGCCGAGCAGATTGAGCAGCCGAAAAGCCGCGCGGGCGACGTTTGGCTGCTGGGGCGGCATCGCCTGCTGTGCGGGGATTCGCTGGATCAAAAGCAGGTAGCCCGTTTGATGGACGGCCAAAAAGCGCGCCTGTGCTTTACCGACCCGCCGTGGAATGTGGACTATGGTGGCGCGGATCATCCCAGCTACCGCCGCCGCCGCATTTTAAACGACAAAATGACACAGGAGGACTTTTTTGAGTTCCTCACGGACGGCGCGAAGGCCCTCGCCGCCGCCTGCGAACCCGGGGCCATGTGCTATCTTTTTATGTCGGCGCAAGAATGGGGCAGTGCGATGAGCGCGATGCAGCGCGCTGGATTCCACTGGAGCAGCACGATCATCTGGGTGAAGGACGCGCACGTTATGAGCCGGAAGGATTACCACACGCGCTACGAGCCGATCTGGTACGGCTGGCTCGGCGACGCGAAAGCCTTGTGCCACTTGGCCGACCGCAAGCAAAACGATGTGTGGGAGATCCCGCGCCCGCGCGTGAGCGAAGAACACCCGATGATGAAGCCCGTCACGCTGGCAGGCCGCGCCATCCAAAACAGCAGCCGCCCCGGCGACATTGTGCTTGATCTTTTCGGCGGCAGCGGCACCACCCTGATCGCCTGTGAGCAAACGGGCCGCACGGCGCGCCTTTCGGAACTTGATCCCCGCTACGCCGATTGCATTGTAAAGCGCTACATCGAATGGAAAAAGTCCGACGCAGACGTGTTCCTGCTCAGCGGCGGCGCGCGGCTTTCCTACGCGGAAATATTTTGACCGTAAGCACAAAAATCGGCATGGACGCGGCTGGATCATTTGGGTAATTCATCGGGTTGACTAATCGCGGGAAGTACGGTATCATGTGGTTGCTCGAACGAGCGAATACAACATCTTGTAGGAGGAACCACAATGGAACTCAAATTCAACCCGAAAACCCGCAAGGCCCTCGCCGCCGCTTTGGGCGACATTCTGGGCGAAAAACCCCGCTATGCCGGGATGCCCAGCGCTGCCTACCAATGCGCAGAGTACACCCTGCACCGAGATGGCATCCTCGAAGGGCCGGAATTGTTTGGCCTGCTGAGCGCCCTCGCGGAGCGCGGCTTTGTGCCGGAGCCGACCAACACCTTCCACCTAATCACCCCGCGCGGCACCCTGCTTTGCCAAGCACGCTACGATACCGCTGAGCAGGCCGAGGCCGATAGTTACAGTTGCTACTTTCACCACGAAGGCCGGGATGTTTACATCAAACAGAACCCCGACGGCGCAACCGAACACAGCAAACTGTTCGCGGTGGTTGGCGCGCCCTTCGAAAAGCCCGCGCCGGAGCCGGAGCCCGCCATTGACGGCGTTTGCATCGAATACCCGCGCGCTGGCATGTCCGACGAAGCCATCGAAAATCTGCGCCGGATGGTGGCCGCGAAGGCCCCGCTGATCAAAATGGCGCTGGGCGCGGAAGAGTTGCCCATCGAGGTGCTTGATGACAGGTTGCAGTTTGACTGGTTTTCTGCGGAAAACGACAACGGCCAGATCGGCTGCTGGGCGCAATTCATCGCTTGCCTTTGCAGAACGGCGGCGGCCAAGAAGCGCGTCACTGCGCAGGAACGCACGTTCGTCAACCCCCGCTACCAAATGAGGTGCTTCCTTTTGGC
>JAIRXU010000056.1 GCA_031268095.1 Oscillospiraceae bacterium
TGGGAGTCTATTTTACCACATTATTTGAGATCTTGCACCTGTTTTCTTTTGTGTGCTTTCTTATTTTTCGCTCTGTCTTTCCATGGCTTTTACTCTCGTTTTGCGCGGGTGGTAACACGCTACCTCGGCAACGATACATATCCCGCCATCATTGACGCGGATATGCACCGGCAGGCGCGGGCGGTCAAGGACTCGAACAACAATCAAAAGTCTAAGAGCGAGCAACCTGACCGCCTGCCCTGTACGGTAGAATGCGCCCTATGCGGCGCGAAGATGAGCCGACGCCACGACTCGCGGCGCAAGGCATCACAGGAGGTGTGGACGTGCCAAAACCCCGAATGCCACATCATCGTCAATCTCGGCGACGATGCACTGCTGACCGACATCACCGCCATTCTGAACCGGCTGATCGCCAATCCGTCACTGATTGAACCCGGCAGCGGCTCTGCCGCCTCGCCGATGGAGGTCAGGCGTTTGCAAAACGAAGCCGACCGGGAGTTGGATAGCTTCGAGTTTGACAAGGACAAAGCGCAAAAGGTACTCTTCGCGCTGGCAAAGGAAAAATACCGGCACATCGACAACAGACAAGTGAAAAGCTATATGGCGAGAGCGGCGTTCGAGAAATCGAAGCTGCTCTCTTCTTTTATGCCCGAACTCTTCAAGCGCACGGTGCTGAAGGTTCGGTTGGACGCGGGTGGGAATATCGCCCTCGTCCTCAAAAACAATCAAATCATCGAAAAGGAGGATGACCATGCAGACGATGACAATAATGCCACCGCTGGCAATGCCGCCGCAGACAGTCCTATCGCCTAAAACGGTACGCAAAATCCCCGCCAAGCCGGAGTTCGCCTCCGACGCCACGGTGAAAAGACCCAAGCGGGTAGCAGCCTACTGCCGGGTGTCCACCAAAAAAGACGAACAGCATCTCAGTTACGAGGCACAGAAGGACGTATACACCGAGAAAATCATGAGAAACCCCGAGTGGCAGTATGTCGACATTTACGCGGATCGCGGGATTACCGGCACCCAAGCCACCAAACGCCCCGACTTTATGCGGCTGATCCGTGACTGCAAAAAGGGTAAGATCGACCTGATCATCACGAAATCGGTCACGCGCTTCGCCCGGAACACCCTCGACAGCCTCGAACACGTCCGGCTGCTGAAAAGCATGGGAATCGGCGTCCTGTTCGAGATACAGAACATCAACACGCTGACGATGGCAAACGAGATGATCCTGACTATGTACGCGGGCATGGCACAGAACGAATCGGAAAACATCTCCGCCAACGTCCGCTGGGGCTGGCAACGGAGTTTCGCCAAGGGCAAGGTCAACATCAGCTACAAGAGTTTTCTTGGCTACCGCAAGGGCGCAGACGGACAGCCGGAGATCGTGCCGGAGGAAGCCGCCATAGTTCGCCGCATTTACAATGAATTCCTCATGGGCTTTACACGCAAACAGATTGCCGACAGCCTCACCGAACTGGGCATCCCCACCCCGATGGGCAAAGGCACATGGTTGCCGTCCACAGTACACTCGATCCTGCGGAATGAAAAATATACCGGCGATGCCCTGCTGGGCAAGACCTACATCCCCGACTGCCTGACCCACAAAGCGGTGGCAAACAACGGCGAGATGCCGCAATACTACGTCGAGAACAATCATCCCGCCATCATTGAACGCGGGGTGTGGAACCGGGCGCAGGAGGAGCTGGCTCGGCGTGGCGGCAAGCGCAAGGTCAAGGAGAAAGGCACCACGAGTGAGCAGGGCAAATACTCCAGCAAATACGCCCTGACCGAGCTACTCATCTGCGGCGAATGCGGAACGCCCTACCGCCGAGTCACATGGAGCAAGAACGGCAAGAAAAAAGCGGTGTGGCGGTGCATCAGCCGCCTCGACTACGGCAAGCAATACTGCAAGGAATCGCCGACCGTCGAAGAAAGCGTTCTGCAGGACGCCATCCTCGAAGCCCTCGCCCGGTTCGTCCGGCAAAACTCCGCCGCGCTGGATGTCCTGAAACAGCACATCGGCATGGCACTCTCCGGCGAAGCGGACGGCGATGACCCCTACGCGATACAGGCGCGGATCGGCGAGATCGGCGTCGCCCTGAACGACTTATATGAGCTGATAGCCCAACCGGGCAACGAGGACGGCTGTGAGAGCCAATTTGAAGCCCTGTACGGCGAGAAAGCCGCCCTCAAGGAAAAGCTGGCGGCAATCAAGGCGACCGCCAACCACGCCAGCGCAGAGCAGTCCCGGCTGGACGAAATCTTCACCGTCGCGGATGGACTCCGCAACAGACCGCTGGAGTGGGAAGAACCACTAATCCGGCAGATGGTGGAATGCGTCAAGGTGGTCAGCAAAAATTGGATTCGCATCCGCTTCCGCCCCGGAATCGAGTTGGACGCGGGGCTGGATGCTTAAAAATATATATGACAACACACGAGCAGCCTCCATCGCAGGGGCTGTTCCTTTTGGAAGGAGAATCGCACTATGGTAAAGATAGGCCGCCCCATCAACGGCATCTCGCTGAACGGACTGGAATTTGTGCTGGATGAGAAGGGCTATGAAATGACCTTTGCGGACGCAGCCGCCGCGCTGGAGTTCCTGCGCGGGCAGGGCTATACGGATGAAATGATTGAGGACAATGGAATCGTGTTCTCCGATTACGAAACGGAGGATAAATTCTATTTGGACAAGGAAAGCGGCATCGTCCGCTGGCTCTACTACAACCCCGACAGCGATGCCGGAGGGCAATATGTTGAGAATGTGCCGGACTTTGCGCTAATCCGCGAAGCCGCCGATGAGGAAGACTTTTTCGACCACATCGGCAGTTGCTGCAAGCAGTATCTGATTGACATCGGCACGGACGACTTCGCGGGATACGACGAACACTTCAAAACAATTCCCGGCGATTTTGAGGGCTGCACCGGAGCAACGCAAGCTGCGCTGATTGCGGCGGCCAACGCCACTCTGACCGAAGGGCGCGTCCTCATCACTCCGGACAATATCGAAATAGACCGTGAGCTTTTTATTGAAGACGACCACATCAACGCCTATATCGGCGCGTGGTTCGACGTGGATTCCCGATTTGGTACGCAGACCCATGACACCGATGACTATGTGAATGTGTACGCCAACTACTACCCCGAAACCGAGGAACTGGAGGTCGGCTACACGCTAATCAAAGCAGACGGCTCCGACAGCGATTTTATAGCGGTGGAACTGGCCGACAGCGAGCGCGACGCCATCCTCGAAAAGCTGCGCGAAGCCGGGCTGGATGAGTGTATCGCCGAAATGCAAAGCGACCCGGACGAGGACGTCGGGATGCAACTAAACTGAAGGGAGAAAACAGTCAATGAAACAAGATAATAATCCACCCCGCGTGTTCGCTTATATGCGGGTAGGCAGTAGCCAGCAGATGTTCAAATCCAATGCCGACATGGTGCGGCACTTCTTTCAAGAATTGCTGGATGACGGCAAGGAGCATTCCTACAAGCAAATCTGTAGCTATATCAACGACAAAACGAACGGACGCAGAGTGGACGGCGGGCGATTAACCGATGAAACCGTCCACTCCGCCATTTGGTATCTGTTCAAGCACGATAATGACTTCCGTTACGCGCAGACTCGCAAGGGCTATTACCAAAAGAACAGCGCGGAGAGTCTGCTTGGTGACGGTAAAAGCAGTTTGCGTCAGGTTTCCCTGCAGACCCTATACGAGGCGAAAGAAAAAATCCAAATTCACGCCGCATTGCCGGGCATATCGGAGCAGGAGCAAAAGGATGTGTCGCAGATACTGCGGAACATCATAGGCGCAATTGATCAGGCAATTGCAAGAATTGACGGCAATGTCTTGGATGCCACGCGGATAACCTCTGACAATCTGCAAATCACCGACGAGCTGTTCGCCGATGGCGACCGTATAACCGCCTATTTCGGCACATGGTTCGATGTGGATCAGCGGTTCGGAACACAAACCGAAGGCACCGACGCCTATATCGACCTCTGCGCCAATTATTATCCGGAGGACGAAACTCTCAGCGTTTATTATATCCTGCACGACACGGACGGCGCGGAGCGCGATCCCGTTTCAGTGACTAATCTGACTGAGTATGAGCGCGAAATCATCTGGCAGCTTATGATAGACGCCGGGTTGGAAAAACGCATCGCGGAGATATCCGAGCCGGACGAGGACGAGGGAATGAAAATGGAGTAACACTGCTGAAAATTCACAAAATCGGTGTTGCTCTTTTTTGCTAAATATGCTATAATATAAAAAATGGCGCAGGGATTGCAACGCCAAGCTAAATCGCATGGCATCTTTTTAGGCGTACCCTGCCAGCGGCGCTGGGGGCAATTCCGCCTCCAGCGCACTTTTTTTTCGCAGCCATGCCCCTCGTCTCACCGGCGTTTTTCTGGGGGGCGCGGCGTCCCTGCGGCAAGCAACGGAAGCCGCGGGTTTTTTCTTTCGGCGGGACAGACGGGAACAGCGAAAAGGCGGACGCCCCGCCGCCGAACGAACCGGCGGCCCCATTTTTTGACAACAGGAAAGGAGTGCGCCAATGAGCAGCGCAACAAACGAGCCCCAGCCCTTCCTGGACCGGCTGGACAACCATCCCTTCGCAAAGAAACACGCGGAGCTCTGGAAATTCCTGAAGTTCCTCTGCGCCGGCCTGATTGCCTCCGGGCCGGACCTTGGCACACAGATGCTATTCCTATACTTATTCCGCGCATGGAACGTAACCAAGCTGCCCCACTTCTTTTTCTTTGATCTCCTGGCCCGGACGCTCCCGCCCCGCGACGGGTTCAGCCTCGCCACCGTCGTCTATTCCTTTATGATTTCCACCTGCGTCGGTTACACCATTTCCTTCATCCTCAACCGCAAGGTTGCGTTCCACGCTGACTCCAACGTCGCGCTGAGCACCTTTTATTACGTCCTGCTCGTGATTTTCACCATTGCGGCGACGAGTCTGATCGGTCCGACGCTGGAAGGCGCGGTGGGTAAAATCACGTTTTTGCCGACGGTCATGGTGCAGATTCTGAGCAAAATCATTTCGATGGGGATTCCCAATTTGTGGGTGTACCCGGTCAACCGGTTCATTATTCACCGCAAGAAAAAAGAGAGCGTTTCCGCGGCGGTGGCCTGAGGGCCCGGCCGCGGTTCCCTGAAAAAAAGGGAGGGTCTTCGATGTCTTCTGTGTGTCATTGGGTGGTCCGGGGGACCAAACTGGCGCTGTGCTGGCTGCTCAGCGCGGCGTCGCTGTTGCTGCCGCTGGGCAGATGGCTGCCGGAAAAGAGCGGCGCGGACGAATTATTCAATCGGTATGTTCTCCGGTATACGGCGCAAGTCCGCCTGAAAGGCGAGATTTCGTATAGCGTCGGCAGCCGGAAGACGACGGAAACCTTCTTTTTGGAAGCGGCGGAAGAACCGGCGGAATTTGCCAGCTTCATTGACGGATTCCTGGAAGGCAGGCTGGGGCGGGCCGCCGGGGAACTGACACTTTCTCCGCTGGAAGGCGAAGGAAGCTACCAGGTCAAAGAATGGACGCTGTCGCGTGTGCGTCCGCCGAAAAATTCCCAGCTGCTGTTGGAAGACGCTTTCTGCCGGGTGGGAATCAACCTGGCCTGGGGCGGGGCGGTGGACGCCTTTGTCTGGAAAGGCGCGCCGACAGGATTCACGAACCTGCTCAACCGCGCGGATCCGGGGCGGCTGCTCCAGCAAGCCTATTACGGCACCGAGGAGCCGCCGTACGCACAGGGCGACTGGGGCGGAGAGAGGCCGTGGCCTTATAATCCCGTCCAGGGGGGCGACATGGACGGCAACGGGTCCAAGCTGGTGGATTATACGGTGCAGGACAAGCGGATCAGAATCAAATGCCGCCCGGCGGACTGGGCGAAGCACGGCGAGCTGACGCCGTCTTATATGGAAAACACCTACACGCTGGACGACGGGCTGCTGACGGTGGACAATCGTTTTGTGGATTTCAGCGGCTACACGCATCCCGCGCGGCACCAGGAAATGCCCGCCTGCTACGTCGTGACCGCGCTGGACACGTTCCGCTTTTACGACGGTCCTGCGCCCTGGACCGGCGGGGCGCTGACGGAGAAAACCGATCTGCCGTTCTGGGACGGCGGCAACCCGGCGTGTTATTTCCCGCTGGATCCTGCCAACACAGAGACTTGGTGCGCCTGGACCATGGGCACGGGGCCGGACGCTTTCGGGCTCAGCGTATATACGCCCGGAGCGGAACTGCTGATCGGCGGCGTCTTTTCCGGGGTGGGCGGCGAAAAAATCACCTTTGACCCCAACGCGGGCGCCACCGGCTATATGGGCGTTGTCCGGACGCTCCAGATGTCCGCCGAGCCGTTCGAGTACACGTATTATCTGACGGCGGGCCCCCTGTCGCAAATCCGCGGGCGCTGGCTGGCGATCCAATGACCTGCGCGCAGAGCGCCGGGGCCCATCAATAGGAGGGAATTTCATCAGCCGGAGGGAGGGCGAGGGGTTTGTTATACGGAAAGCGGGCGATATTTTTTCCGCTGACGTTTTGCCTAATGAACAGCGTACTGCTGGCTGCACACTGGGAAGGGCATACCTCCCTGAAGATCGCGGCGGTTCTGTTCCTGACGGCGGCGTTCCTGTATTATAATATCAGGCCGGGAACCGGCGGGGACGCGCCGGGCAGGCAGCGGGTCCTGGCCGGCGGACGCGAGCTGATGACGGCGTATTTGATCCTGTTTCCCTGCGAAGTCTTCCTTTCGCTGGCGCTGGGCCTGACCGGAACGGTCCGGGCAAGCGCGCCGGTCTGGGCGATGCACGGCATCCTGAGCGCAGCGCTGGTTTCGGTCCTGGCGCTGAACGGCGCGATCCGCGCGGCCGCGACCGCAAAACAGCTGGGGACGGTGCACCGGGTGTGTCTGGTGCTGCTTTGGTGGATGCCGCCGGTCAACCTGGCGCTGCTGGGCGTGACGTGCCGGACGGTGAAAAGGGAATGCCGGTTCGAGCGGGAGAAGCGGCGGCTGGACGCCGCCAGGAAGGGGGAGGCCGTTTGCGGGACGAAGTATCCGATCCTGCTGCTGCACGGGATCTTCTTCCGGGACTGGAAATATTTGAACTACTGGGGCCGGATTCCGCAGGCGCTGACGGACAACGGGGCGAGCGTTTTTTACGGCAACCACAATTCCTCCCTGCCGGTGGAGCAGACCGCGCAGGAGATCCGGCGGCGGATCCTGGAAATCCGGCAGGAAACCGGCAGCGAAAAGGTCAACATCATCGCGCATTCCAAAGGAGGCATTGACGCCCGCTACGCCATCAGCTGCCTGGGGATGGACGCGCACGTTGCTTCCCTGACCACGATCAATACCCCGCACAGGGGGAGTTCCCTGGCGGGGACGCTGCTGGACAAGTCGCCGGAAAAACTGGTGGCGGCGGTCGGGAAGCAGTACAAGAAAATATTTACCAAATTAGGGGACAGCGACTGCGACTTCTTCGGCGGCGTACAGGAACTGACCGCGGAACGCTGCGCGGCGCTGAACGAAACGGCGGCGGACCGCGCGGGGGTTTTGTATCAAAGCGTCGGTTCGGCGATGAACAGCGCGGCAAGCAGGATCCTACCGCTCAGCGCGGGGTATGCGATCATCCATCCGATCGAAGGAGAAAACGACGGGCTGGTCGGCGCCGGATCCATGGCTTGGGGGAACTTCCTGGGCATCCTGCGGTCGGCGGAAAAAACAGGAATTTCCCACGGAGACATGATTGACATGACAAAGAAGAACATCCGCGACTTCGACGTATGTGAGTTTTATGTAAAGCTGGTAAGCGGGCTGAAGGAGCGGGGGCTGTGAGGGGGGACACGGAGCGCTGGCAGAGCAGACACGAGCCCTTCCCTGCGCGCATCCCGAAAGTCCCTATTTCTGTACGCCTAATAAACACTTGCGTTTGACTTGACCATTGCTCCCCAGGAGACCCCAAAAGCCGCTGCCGGAAAGCAGCGGCTTTGGCATTGTCTGCGGCGGTTTCGGTTTTGGCGCGCGGCCGGCTGCCGGATCCTCAAGGGGGGAACCCCCGCTAGACGACGTCATACCCCTGGGCCTCAATTTCTGCCCGGAGCGCCGCCAGACCGGTCAGCGCGGCGTCGTGTTCCACCGTCACGGTGCCGGCCGCGAGATCCACCGCCACGCCGGCCACGCCCGGCAAGGGAGAGAGCGCGCCGGTCACGGCTTTCACGCAATGGTCGCACATCATGCCGTCCACTCGGATGATTGCTTTGTCCATGAAATAATCGCCTCCTTTATGGGTGTAGTATACCACCAACATTACGCGAAGTCAAACGGTTTGAGTAATTTCCAGACGGTGGCGGGCCGCCCGCCGATTTCCACCTGCACTGGCGCGTAGGCCCAGCCTTCGACGTTTTCCGGGTCGAGCCCGGCGGCGATCAGCGGTTCCGGGTTCAGGACGAAGACGATGTCTTTGTCCTGGGGGCCGCCGGTCGTGCCGTTGGTCCGGAGGTCCTTGGCCCACTCGAAGAGATTGCCGCCGCCGAAGGTGATATTGTAGTGATCCATGGCGGCATGGTAACCGAGGGCCAGACGGTTGTTGTTTTTGATCATGAACTGAAAGGCTAAGCCGTCCGCACCGCGCAGGCCCGCCGCGAGGAAGGGTGAGGGATCAATCTCCATCCAGTAATAACCGCCGGATTCCCGAAACGCCGCGCCGTCGAGCACAATTTCCTGCCCGGCGACGGCGCGGACCTCCGCCAGCGCCCGCTGCGCGTCCTTCCCCACGACGTCCAGCGTCCCGCCGCTATTGTGAAAAATCAGGAACAGAAACCCGCCGAGGGCAAGCCCGGCGGCCGCGACGGCGGCGCCAATTTTTCCGCTTTTTTTCATGAGAGCCGCCCAGCCTTTCTTTGTTTAGATGGTTCGGATGGATGCGCCGATAAAGACCGGCCTTCTTTTTTCCCGGGAAAAGGATGAAAGCGTTTCAGCCGCAGGGCGTTGGTCAGGACGGAAACGCTGGAAAGGCTCATGGCCGCCGCGGCGAAGATGGGGTTGAGCAGCGGCCCGCCGAACAGATGCAGCAGCCCCGCCGCGACGGGGATGCCCACGACATTATAACCGAAGGCCCAGAAGAGATTTTGCTTGATGTTGCGGATGGTGCGCTTGCTCAGCTGAATGGCTGTCGGGACGTCCGTCAGGTCCGAACGCATGAGCACAATATCCGCGGACTCCATGGCAACGTCTGTGCCGGAGCCGATGGCGATGCCCACATCCGCCTGGGCCAGGGCGGGGGCGTCGTTGATCCCGTCGCCGACCATGGCGACAATTTTGCCTTCCCGCTGCAGCTGCCGGATTTCGTTTGCCTTGTCCTGGGGCATGACTTCGGCCAGAACACGGTCAATGCCGACTTGCCGGGCGATGGCCTCGGCGGTGCGGCGGTTGTCCCCGGTGATCATGACAACTTCGACGCCCATGCCGCGCAGCGCCTCAATGGCCGCTTGGCTGCTGGGCTTGACGACGTCGGCCACGGCGATGACGCCCGCGAACACGCCGTCAAAGGAGACGAACAGAGGCGTTTTGCCTTGGGCGGCGAGGTCCGCGCCTTCGCCCTCGGGGGCGTTCGCGTAGGCCGCCCGGCCAACCCTGACTTGTTTGCCCTGCACGGCGGCTTCCACGCCCATGCCCGTGACAGAGCGGAAATCCGCGGCGGGAAACGTTTCTTGTGCGGCGGCGACCACCGCCTGCCCGAGGGGATGCTCAGAAAGTTTTTCCACGGAGGCGGCCAGAGAAAGCAGATCCGGCGGGCCGAGAAGGTCCGTGACGGCGGGTTTGCCTTCGGTGACGGTGCCGGTTTTGTCGAAGACAACGGTGCTGATTTTGTGCGCGGTCTCGAGCGCCTCGCCACTCTTGATCAGGATCCCGTGCTCCGCGCCCTTGCCGGTGCCGACCATGATGGCGGTGGGGGTGGCGAGGCCCAGGGCGCAGGGGCAGGCGATGACGAGCACGGAGATGAACACGACCAGCGCGAAGGTCAGCGGGGCGGCCCCGCCCTGGATGGGCGAAAAGGCCTGGGCGGCGTCACTGAGCCGGAGGATGTCCGGATGCAGCCGGCCCGCGATGAACCACGCCACGCCCGCCAGCAGAGCGATGCCGCAGACGATCGGCACAAACACGCCGGAGACTTTGTCGGCCAGGTTGGCGATAGGGGCTTTGGAGCCCTGCGCGTCCTCGACGAGCCGGATGATCTGGGCCAAGGCGGTGTCCGCGCCGACTTTTTCGGCCCGGAAGGTCACGCTGCCGGTGGTATTGAGGCTGGCGGCATAGACGGGATCCCCCGCCTGCTTGTCTACGGGCATGCTCTCGCCGGTCAGCATGCTTTCGTCAACGGCCGTGCGTCCCTCCAGGACGACGCCGTCTACCGGGATTTTCGCGCCCGGCCTGACGACGAGAACATCGCCGGTGACGACGTCCCCGATGGGGATTTCCCGTTCCGCGCCGTCCTGGAGGAGAATGGCGGTTTTCGGGGCCAGGCCCATGAGCTTCTTGATGGCCTCGCCGGTCTTGCCTTTGGAGCGCGCTTCCAAGGTCTTGCCCAGCAGGATCAAGGTGATGATCACGCCGGCCGTCTCGAAATAGAGCGCGTTCACCGCCGCGAAGTGGCCCCGCGAAATCTGGATGGTATTAAAAAGGCTATAGAGCACGGCGGCGCTGGTGCCGACGGCAATCAGGCTGTCCATGTTGGGGCTGCGCATCCACAGGGCGCGGAAACCGACGGCATAGAACCGATGGCCGGCGCAAACCACGGGGATGACCAGGGCGATTTCCGCCAGGGCGTACAGCAGGGGATAATTCATCGGATCCAAAGCCGGGGGATAAGGAAGCGTCACCCAGCGCGTCAGCATGGGCGCCATCGCAATATAAAGCAGTGGCACGGCGAAAAGAGCGGAAACGACGGTCTTGGCCCGCAGAACCCGGACGGCCTTTTCCCGGCGCAGACGGTCTTCGTCCGCTTTCTCCGGCCGCGGCAGCAGCGCCTGATAGCCGATCTTCTCGACGGCGGCAATCAGCGCGCGCAGAGAGACCCGCGCCGGGTCGTATTCCACCCGGGCTTTTTCCGCCGCGAGGTTGACGCTGGCCTGCGCCACGCCAGCCTGCTTTGTCAGAATCTTCTCCACCCGCGCGGAGCAGGCCGCGCAGGTCATGCCGCGGATATCCAGAATCTGCGTCTGCGTCATTGGATCCCCTCCTTCCAGCTGCTGAAAATCGGCGCATTGGCCGAGAGAAATTCATAGCCAATCCGAATTTCCGCGTCGGTTTCGGTTTTTTGATCCGGGAAGATCGGCCAAGGGTTGCAGCCGCCGGCCTCGGCTTCGATGCGGTTCATGGGGAACTGATTGCCGCAGTTCTGGCACTCCACTTTGTCGCCCCGCTGCTCGAAATAGGCGTAGGGCGAGCCGTTGCAGACCTGGCAGGTATTGAAGGCCGTGCGGAGTTTGCCGTCGCCGGTCTTCACCGCCAGCACTTCCATCGTCACGCCGTCCACGGTTGCGGGATAAAACCGCACGGCATCGCTCAGTTCGCTGACGGGGATGACGAGACTGCCGCCGGGGGCCACGGGCTGCGCCGGGGCTGCGTTGGACAGGGCGTCCGGATCGGTCACGGCGGGGGAAGGGGCCGGTGTGGTTCCCGCGCTTGCGCAGGCGGGAAGCGCAAGCGCCAGGAGCGCAGCCAGCGGGAGCACCGGGAGCCAGGTCTTTTTGAGGAACGTCATGCAGTCGCCTTCTTTGCTATGATTTTTTTCGAGGGGGATCCATGCGGAGGCAGGGGATCTGAGCCGTTATCCGCAGCAGCTGCCGCCGGACGCCGGGGCGGCGACCGCGGCGGTCTCTGACGGTTCCTCCGCCGGGAGAGAAGGGGCGCCGCCGCGCGCGTCCGTCACGGTAATGACGCCGCTGATCATACCCATCCAGCAGGAATAGCGGAAAACGCCGGGCTGCGCCGGGGTGAATTCCATGATGTTTTCGCCGGTTTCCAAGGCGAAGCCGGAAATGCCCAAGGGGCGGATGTTCAGCTGGGCGTTGCAGGCGGTGACGCTGCCGGGGGGCGCGCCGATGATCCACCGGACCGGGATCCCCGCCTGCACGGTGATGTTCGGGTACGCGCGGGGCGAAAGGGTGCTGCGCACCACCTGCACACCGTTTTCGATGGTCACGGAATTTTCCGCATGTTCCGCCGCGCCGCCCTGGGCCGAGGGGGCCGCGATGCGGCCGGACAAAGGCAGAAAACCCGTGAGGTTCCAGCCCTGGACAAACATGGCCAGACCCAGCACCGTCACTAGCACCGCGCCGGCAGTCAGGACGTTGCGGGTGAATTTTTTTCCCAGGGCCGAGACAAGCGAGCCCAGTCCCAGCAGCAGCGGAACGGTGCCCAGGCAGAACAGGAACATCGAAACCGCGCCCTTGAGGGGGTTCCCGCTGGCCAGCGCGACGATCTGCATGGCTTGCAGCGGACCGCAGGGCATCAGGCCGTTCAGCAGGCCGACGACGAAAGGACTCCTGACGCGCGCCTTTTTCCGGCTGATTTTTCCGGCGAACTGTTTCGGCAAATGGGGCTGGAGGGTTCGGAGAAAAGAGCCGAAACGGCCCCGGAAGATCCCGAGCATATTCACGCCCATCAGGACCATGAACACGCCCGCGGCGAGTTTCAGAACGCCTTGCAGCAAAAGCGGCACGCCGACTTCGGCGTGCCCGCCGCCCATCAGCCAACCGACAAGGCCCAGCGCCCCGCCGATGCCGGTGTACGAAATCAGGCGGCCCGAATGATAAACCAGCGCGGGGAAGAAGACGGCCGGTTTGCCGGACGGTTCGGCGGCAGCGCTGCCGTCTGCCGGAATATACTGCGAGAGATGGAGCCCGCCGCACATGGCGACGCAGTGGACGGAGGTGACCAGGCCGATCAGGAAGAGCATGCCGTAACCCATGCCGGACTGGGCCAGCCGACCGGGAACCAGGTAATTCAGGAGGCCGAAATATTGCAGCGGAAAGAACAGCGCGGCCACGAGAATCAGCAGGCCGGCGGCCCGGCCCGCGGTTCGCCGGGGACTCCGCTGATCGGGAAGCACGTCGTAATGCAGGGTCTCAATGATGGAGATGATTTCCTTCCGCGAGATCAAATCCGGGTCAAAATCGACGTCGGCGGCGTTTTCGCCGTAGCGGACAGAGGCGCTCCGGACACCCGGCGCGGCGCGCAGGGCCCGTTCGATCCGCGTTTGACAGGCCGCGCAGGTCATCCCGCCGATCCGGAAATGCGCGGACCCGGGTTGCTGTGCCATGCTATGCAACGGAGAATCCACCTCCTTTCGATAGGTATTATAGACTTCCAATGTGTAAAAATGATGTGGATTGCGTGAAAATTGTGTGAATCCGGCCGCTTTTCCGAAGACGCGGGCAGTTGCGGGCAGTTATATTTCTTATAATTAATGAAAGACCAGAGAGACAGTTGAAAAATGCCGCCGCGCTTTTCTTTGGCGGTGAGACGCTTCTCGCTGCGGATGTTCTTGCTTTTTCCGCCCGGGCATGGTATAATAACAGATGAGCAAAGGAAACGAAGAAAATGAGGGGGAGCCGCCATGGCGATGCGCGCTTCAGCGGAAGATTACCTGGAAACCATCCTGCTGCTTTCGAGAAAGACCGGGTCGGTGCGGTCCATTGATATTGTGGAAAAAATGGGTTTCTCCCGGCCCAGCGTTAGCGTAGCCATGAAAAAGCTACGGGAGGACGGCTTTGTCCGCATGGACGAGGACGGGTACATCACGCTGACCCCCAAAGGCGGGGAAACCGCCGCGCGGGTCTATGACCGGCATTCCACCCTGTATGACTGGCTGGTGGGCCTTGGCGTCAGCGAACCCGCCGCCGCGGCCGACGCCTGCCGGATGGAACATATCCTCAGCGAAGAAAGCTTTGCGGCCATTAAGCGGAGTTTGGAGGAGGGGGAATAAGAGGGGAGACATTCCGTTTCCCGGGCCGAGGGTGACGAAAGCGCCGGGTCTATCGGGCGAAAAGCCGAAGCCAAACTTGATCCAGGGCCGGAGGGGCGGGGCGTTTTTCTAAAATATATGAATTAAATGTATTATACAATATCGGGGAGGGAAAGACAAGAAAAAACGGCGTTTCCCTTATTGAAAATATTGAAAAGCGGGAGATGAACCGCTCATCTCTCACGCCCCCCTTGCTCCCGGGAACAATCCGGCGGCGGGGATTTTTTCTGTCCCCGCCGCCAATTTTCGGGCCTGATTCCGCGAAATTTTTATGCACAGTTCTGAAATTCGCGGCGGCGGCATATTTTTTTGCGCAGAAGGTTGACACTGGCGTTAGTTTGTGCCAACATGAGAGTAGATCAAAAGCGGTGAAGATAAAACGCGCGGCTTTGGCAAGCGCGGGTACGCGGAAAGCTTGCGGCCGCGAACGCACAGCAGCGGAAGGAGAATCGCCATGCTCTCCCTGAAAGACATCCCCTGCGGGAAGACCGTCACCGTCACACGCCTGACCAGCACCGGGGCCATCCGCCGCCGGCTGCTGGACATGGGCATCACGAAGAACGCCGCCGTCCTGGTGCGGAAGATCGCGCCGCTGGGAGATCCCATTGTGGTGACGCTGCGGGGCTACGAACTGACGCTGCGCAAGGAGGACGCGCAGAGCATTCAGGTTGCGGTTCCGGAGACCGAGCACAGGCGGGAGCGCGCCGGGCGGAAGAGCTGTTCCCGGCTGGCGGAATCCTAACGGGGTTTTGGAGCGGGACAGTCAGGACAGGCGGGTTCCCGGCCGGCAGCGTGGTCAGGGGACGGAACAGGAAGAAATCTCTGTGCCGAAACAAAACCGGTTCAGCGAGCTCTTTCCCGTCGCGTTTTACGATGATTTGCATCCGGACTTTGGCGTGAATTTTCAGATGAACCGCTGCTACAATTTTTCCAACGACGAGGAAATGCTTCGTGAAATGCGGGAAATCAGCCCGAGCATTCACGATTACGGGGAATTTATCGAAGCGTTCCTGAAGCTCCATGAGAAGTCGCTGGGGAGCGGGCATAAACTGTGGGCGGCGCATTACCTGCGGACGGCGGAGTTTTATATGGCGCTCAGCGATCCGCGGAAGCAGGAGGCTCGGAAGAAGTTCATTTCCCTGACGCGGGAACATTTCCGGATTGGCGACGAGCTGCATTATCCGGTGCCGTACGAGAAGGGCTTTCTGTCCGCGTACCGGTTCACGCCGGAAAACCCGAGGGGAACCTTTGTGGTGTTCGGCGGGTTTGACGTTGTGTTTTTCGATGGCCCGGGACAAGGCGCGGCGCTGGAGGACAGCCGGATTCCCATGACACACGAATGGGAAAAGCCCGTCAGGGCGGTGCTGGATTACTTCGCACTGAACGACGTAACGCTGATCGGCGTGTCGCTCGGCGGGTATTTGGCCATACGGGCGGCCGCCCGCGAGGAGCGGGTGACGCGGGTCGTCGCGGACGACATTTGTACCGATTTTTTCGAGACGCTGCTGCGCCAGTTCCCCACCCGAAGCCGGAGGCTGGTTACGTTTTTCATAACGCATCAGAATAAGCTATACGCCGCGCTGTTCAGTGCGCTCATCCGCAAGCTGGCGAAAAAAAGCCTGATGCTGGAATGGGGGGTGGCGCAGGGGATGCATGTGATGGGAACCGAAACGCCATACGAATTTTTGCGGAAGCGCACATGGTTTCATACCCGGGAGATATCGCCGCGGGTCAGGCAGGACGTGCTGCTGCTGGGCGGCCAGGAAGATCATTATATCCCGCTGCATCAGTTTTTTGACCAAGGGAGAACGCTCACCGGCGCCCGTTCAGTGACGTCACGTCTTTTCACCCGCGCGGAAACGGCGCGGAACCACTGCCAGCTGGGCAATGTGGGGCTTTCGGTGGAAGTCATTGTGGACTGGGGCGGAGCAAATGACGTGCAAATGACGCATAATGGAAAGACGTAAAAGCATATAGAAGCATACTGGCGCGACAGGAAGGATTGCGGCGGAAATCAGGAAAGCGGGAAGGGGGGATAGGATGGCGGTCATTGCGCTCGCCGGGAACCCCAACAGCGGCAAAACGACGCTCTTCAACGCCCTGACCGGGTCGAACCAGTACGTCGGGAACTGGCCGGGGGTCACGGTCGAAAAGAAAGAAGGCAGGCTCAGGGGGAGCCGGCAGATCACGGTCACCGACCTGCCGGGGGTATATTCCCTTTCGCCCTACACACTGGAAGAGGTTGTTACCCGGCATTATCTGCTCAACGAGCGGCCGGACGCGGTGCTGAATATCATAGACGGCTCGAACATAGAACGAAATTTATACCTGACGGCGCAGCTGCTGGAACTGGGGATCCCGGTGCTGGTGGCGGTCAACATGCTGGACGTCCTGGAGAAGGACGGGGACACGCTGGACCTCGGGGAATTTTCCCGGCAGCTGGGCTGCCCGGTGGCGGCGATCTCCGCGCTGAAGGGCACGGGAATCGCGGCGCTGGCGCGGCAGCTGCCCAGCCTCCCGCGGCAGAAGCCGCCCGCGCCCTGGAACCGTTTCCCCCCGGCGGCGGAAGAAACGCTGGCGGCGCTGACCCGGAAGCTGGGGAAGCCGGAAACGAAACCGGCGGTCCCGGCGCGGTTGCGCAGGTTCTGCGCGGTGAAGCTTTTGGAGCGGGACGCGCTGCTTTGCCAGACGTATCCCGCGCTGGCGGAAGAGATGGAGCCGGAGATCCGCGCTACGGAAGCCGCCCTGGAGGACGACAGCGACAGCGCGGTGTCCGCCGCGCGCTACGACGCGATTTCCGCCCTGCTGCGGGTCTGCCTGGTCAGGAAGAAGACGCGGGAGGTAACCCCTTCGGACCGGATTGACCGCCTGCTGACCCACCGGGTGCTGGCGCTGCCGCTTTTTGCGGCGATTATGTTTTTGGTCTACTATATCTCAGTCAGCACCGCGGGAAAGTGGATGTCAGACTGGGTGAAAGACGGGCTGTTCGGGGACGGGTTCGTCCTGTTCGGGCACTGGGTCCGGGGGATCCCGGCGCTGCTGGAAGGGCTCTTTGCCCGGATGCGAGTGGCGCCCTGGCTCCAGGGGCTGGTGCTGAAGGGAATGCTGAGCGGCGTCGGGTCAGTGCTGTCGTTCGTGCCGCAGATGATCGTGCTGTTTTTCTTCCTGGCGTTCCTGGAAGCCTGCGGTTACATGTCCCGGATCGCCTTTATTCTCGACCGGCTGTTCCGGCGCTTCGGCCTTTCCGGGAAATCCTTCATCCCCATCCTGATCGGAACGGGCTGCGGGGTGCCGGGGATCATGGCGTCCCGCACAATCGAAAACGAGCGGGACCGGCGCATGACGGTGATCACGACGACGTTCATTCCGTGCAGCGCGAAGCTGCCGATCATTGCGCTGATTTCCGGCGCGCTCTTCGGGGGCGCCTGGTGGGTGGCGCCCAGCGCCTACTTTGCCGGGATAGCGGCGATTGTCTGTTCCGGCCTGCTGCTGAAAAAATGGAAGCTCTTTGCCGGGAAGCCCTCCCCCTTTGTGATGGAACTGCCGGCCTATCACCTCCCGACGCTGCGGAATTTGCTGCGGAGCGTTTGGGAGCGGACGTGGTCGTTCCTCAAGAAGGCGGGGACAATTATCCTGCTCTCGTGCGTACTGGATTGGTTCCTGTCGAACTTCAGCGCCGCGGGCGGGCGGCTGCACATGGTGGAAGAAATGGGACAGAGCCTGCTGGCGGCGGCGGGCCGGCGGATCGACTGGATATTTGCGCCGCTGGGGTTCGGGACCTGGCAGGCGACGGTCTCCACGCTGATGGGCCTGGTCGCCAAAGAAAACCTGGCGGGGACGCTGGGCGTACTGTACGGCGGGAGCGGCAATCTCTGGGCCAACCTGACGGCGGCGTTCCAGCCCTTGTCAGCATACGCGTTCCTGCTGTTCAACCTCCTGTGCGCGCCGTGTTTCGCGGCGGTCGGGGCCATCCGCCGGGAGATGAACAGCAGCCGCTGGACGCTCTTTGCGCTGGGGTATCAGACCTGCTTCGCGTACACCATTGCCCTGATCGTCTATCAGTTCGGACTGTTCTTTGGGGGGCACGGGTTCCGCGCCGCCACCGCCGCGGCGCTGCTGGCGTTCCTGGGCTTGGCTTGGCTGCTGATCCGGCCGGAACGGGGGCAGGCGAACGCGGATTTGGCGGGGGAAAGACGCCGCCGGCCGGCGCGGCGAACCAGCAGGAAGCTGTGATGCATTCACCCGCGCCCCCCTGATAGCGGCAGCCTTTGGGCTTTTGGTGATCTACCTGGCGGGGGCCTTGTTATACAAGAAGGCAGATCTGGAAAGATGACGCCGATCAGCCCGCTCGCCTCGGCATGCGCGGATGCCAAGGCGGGGTTTCGTTTTCTGGGGCCGCGGAATATGCATGAAAAAGCACCTCCTGCCAAAAGGGCGGGGGGTGCTTTGGGGTTTTACGGTGCGGGTCAGTTTGCGGATGGGGCGGAGGCGAGGCGGTCAACGTAGGGATTCTCCGGGAGGGAGCCCTGGGTGGGGCTGGCGCCGTGGTCGTCGCTGTCCGCGTCGATCGGCGCGGCCGACAGGGTCGGGGCATCGGGGTCGGGCTCCTCGGCGATGGCTTGCCGCAGCGCCGGGGAAAGCAGTTCCTGCGCGCCGGAAAACTTGATCTCGAAGCGCCAGAGTACGCCGGGGGCGGGCGCAGTCCCTTCGCAGAAAAAGACGACGCCATCCCGGGTGAAATAATATTGCGGAATCTCTCCGGCGGCGATGCGGTCGGCATAAGGAATGGCCAGCTCGGCGGGTTTCTCCGGCGCGCGCTGGGTCAGCTTCCCGTTCTGGAGCAGGGTGACCAGCCCGGCGGAGTTGATCAGTCCGGTGACCTCACCGCCGTCCAGCAAAGAAAACGTCTTGGAGGTCCAGCCGCCGCCCTTGCCCCATTCCCGGGCGACGCTGATGTATCGCCGCAGCACCACCTGCGCGCTGACGGCACTGTCCTCGAAATGGAAAGGGCCAGCGTCGGACGCGCCTTCGCCCTCACTGCCGCTGACGACCAATGCGGTGTCGATCCCCGTCAGGAAGAAGTCCCGCAACACGTTGTTGATTTTTTTCTGTAGCTTCACGTCCGCCAGCCCGCTGACGGTATAGTACGGCGCTTCGAGCGATTCCGGCCCCTCGCCGTCGTCATGGGTATAGGGGAACATTTCCCGGTGCAGGACGATGTTGACCGGCGGCGGCGCTTTCTGGTTGGCGGGGGACGAAGGGAGGGGACCGCCCGCCCGGCGGCAGGAGGAAAACAGCCCGGCAATGGCCGCCAAACAGAGCAGGGCGGCGGCAGCGCATTTGACATACTTCGTAAGTTTCATGATTCCAACATCCTTTCTTTCATTCTCTTTGATTTTGATCTTTCAATATGCTCACGAACGAATCGTTTGCGAACGAACCGTTTACCAACGGGAGCAAGGCGCGGACACGAGGGTCTGCTCTTTTGCACTGTAGAGTATTATAGCGCGAAACGGGGAGAATAATTTTACTTTTCAGAATAATACGAAAAATTTCCGGGAGACGCGTCAATTATTGGAACAAAACCTCCCTTCAGTTCCCATTGACTGGGAATGAAAGTTGGGCTACAATAATAAGGCGAAACTGCGCTGCTTTTGTCAGTAAGTTTCTGTTCCCGTTTTATGATGCTGAAATCAGGAAGGAAAGCGAACCATCCGAATCATCCGGAGGAAGGAGGGGATTCGATGCCGGAAAACGCGTGGCAGCCGGGCAAGACGGCGCCTGCCGGGGATTTATCCTCGTGGGGGAGCCGGCTTAGCCGCCGACCGGCAGGTCATTGGTCCGCAGACCATTGGCCAGCAGGCCATTGGCCGCCGGCCCGGTGGCGGGTCCCGCTGCTGGCGGCGATCCTGACGGCGGCGCTGCTCCTCTCCGCCTCCGGGAGCTATTTGCTGGCCTACGCATGGGACGGGCCGCGCCAGCTCCAGAAGAGCGCGGAACTGTCCATGGCCTTCCATCAATCGGAACTACAGGAAGAATTGGCCGCCGGGAACGCCGACTCCGCCGCGCCGGATACCACGGGACCGGCGGCAGGATCCCAGCCGGCGGAGGAAACAAACGCCAGCGCAGCCCCAGGAAGCGGCGGTAAATTTTCGAAACTGCGGGAGAATAATCCGGATACGCTGGGCTGGCTTTCCATTCCGGCGGTGGGGGTGGACGGGCCCGTCGTCGCGGGACAGGACAACAGCTATTATCTCAAGCATGACTTCGACCGGGCGCCCAGCCGGTACGGCTGCCTGTTCCTCGACAAAGACCAGGATCCCGCCGGGCGGAACCTGACGATTTACGGCCACAACTTGCGCAGCGGCGCGATGTTTGGCCGCCTGCGGGCCTTCGCGGACCCGGCCTTTGCCAAAGCCAACCGGTTTTTCCGGTTTGAACCCGCCGGACAGGAGAATCAGCGAGCGGGACAGCCCGGCGGCGACCGCTGGGAGATTGTCGCGGTGTTCCTGATGGATGCGGACCCGGAGGATCCCCAAGACTTTCTGGAATGGCGGGGGCAGACGCTGACGGACCCAGAGGAGCTGCCCGCCTTTCTGGCGGCGGTGCGCGTCCGGAGCCTCGCGGAGACCGGCGCGCAGATTGTCCCCGGCGACCGCCTGCTGAGCCTGGTCACCTGCGCCTTCGACTTCCAGAACGCCAGACTGGTGGTTCTGGCCCGCCAAGCGCCCAAGGACTGATCCCGTCCGCCGCTCTCATTGTCGCTTAAGTTAGTTTATTGTTGTCCGGTTCAGATTCAGTGATTGTATTTGTAAATTTTGTAAATGATGAATTGGAATCCGCCGAATGGAGGTTTGTCTGTATGCTTACGCCCGCCATGCCCCAGAAAAAGCCGAACCTGTCCCGCATTCCCCAAAAGAAGAAAATTGCGCTGCTCGCCGCGCTGCTGACCGTCTGCCTGGTGATCGGAACCTTCGCGTCGCTGCTGACAGCGTCGCTCGCCGCCCGGGCCGGATCCACCGCCAGCTTCCGCGCCAGCTACCACACGCCTTACGCCACCGTCGCGCCCCTGACGGTGCAGGATCCCTACACGGGGGTCACGAAGACAATGGCCACAGGGCTGCCCTTCCTGTTCCTGACCAGCACAGACAGCAGCGTCTACGCCTACTGCATGCAGAAGGGCATGGAGATCTATGACACGGAAAATACCGTCCGGACGGCGTTCAACCTGGGGGATTCCTATTCCTCGGTCCTGAGCCGGACGGCGCGGGAAAATATGATCCTGACCTATCTCTACGGATACCCCAACCGCACGGCGGATGAACTCGGCGCGAACAACACCGCCGCCCATGCCGCCACGCAGATCCTGCTTTGGGAAAGCCAGCTATCCTACCGGGACGCGCAGTTCCGCAGGACGGACAACCGGATCTATAACGCGTATTTCGCGAACGGGAGTCTGCCGGAGCTCAAGGCGGTCTATGACGCGATTGCCGCGGCCGTCGTCTCTCACCTGACGGTTCCCAGTTTCCTCAGCGGCGGGACGCTGCGGCTCGAGCTGACCTACAACGCGGCAAGCGACCGCTGGGAGCAGCGCTTCACGGACACGAACAGCAGCGGCGCGGACCTTGCCATCGGAACCCCGAATCCCGCCGGGCTAAGCGTCCAGCGCAACGGGAACGTCTACACGTTCTCCGCCGCGCGGCTGCCGGGGGAGGAAACCGGCGTCACGATCCGCCGCACGGACGTTCCCGCCGCCCGCAGTGCCTACGGCCCGCCGCTGATGTGGGTGGACACGGCGCGCGGCGCGGAAAACCAGCTGCTCTATTCCGGCGCGGAGGACCGGGACCTCACCTACAGCGCCCGCCTGAACGGCGCGGCCTCCACGACGACGCCGGAGTCCACGACAACGCCGGAGCCTTCCACAAGCCCGGGAACTTCTTCAACAGTGCCGGGGACTTCCTCGACGGTACCGGGAACTTCTTCGACGGTACCGGGAACATCCTCGACAGTGCCGGGGACATCTTCGACGGTACCGGGGACTTCTTCGACGGTACCGGGGACATCCTCGACAGTGCCGGGAACATCCTCGACAGTGCCGGGGACATCTTCGACAGTGCCCCACCCGACCAGCCCAACCAACCAGACTTCGACCCATGTTGCGACGTCTAACGTTCCCTCGACAGACACCGGGACGCGGACAGAGCGCTCCACGCAGCCAAGCACCGGGGTGGGCGTGATTACCACGGGTAACCAGACGCGGCCGGGGCAAACTACGACTGTCACGGGGACCACCGGGACAGACGGCACGGCCGGCACGAAACCCGCCGGCACCACCGGTCCCGACGAAGGCGGCGAGGGGGCGACAAAGGTTACTGTTCCCCAGACCAGCGAAGCCTCCGCGTCCGGCGCGATTGTGATGCTGCTCTCCTCCGGGACGGTTCTGTCACTGGCGGCTCTGCTTTACT
Organism: Oscillospiraceae bacterium; assembly: GCA_031268095.1. Lineage (GTDB taxonomy): Bacteria > Bacillota > Clostridia > Oscillospirales > Acutalibacteraceae > WRMQ01. The sequence goes on from JAIRXU010000056.1 coordinate 22,502, forward strand.
CCAGGATCCGCCGGAGAGACTGGGAATAATTCCCTGAAGCAACCAGGCGTCCGCCGGCTGAAATAAAAAGATGATCAGGAAGACAATTCCAATGGAAGTAAAAGGTGACCGACACATGCCAGGCTCATCCGGAAAACACCGCGCAGACTCCCGCAGACACAGGAGGGGGGGACTTCCCGCAGGGAAAAAATCCTGCCGGGAGCGGGGATGGAACGGATTGCTGGCAGTGTCGGCCGCCGTTTTGCTGTTCTGGATTCCGCTGGTGCTATATCACGGTGTCAGCGGGTCGGACTCATTTTACGGATGGTATTTTCATGTCGTGACGACCGATTCCATGACAGACACCATTCAGCCGGGCGCGCTGGTGGTGGGGCAGGCCGTGCCTTTCAGTGAACTGGAAGAAGGGGACGTGATTACCTTCCGCCTGCCGGACGGGAGCCACAACACCCACCGGATCGCGGCGAAGGAGCCGGGCGCGGCTTGGACGAAAGGCGACAACCTGTCCGAAAGAGATCCCATCCCCGTGACGGAGAAGACATATCTTTGCAAGACGCGGTGGATCTGGAATGGGTTCGCCGTCGTCGTCGGCCATCGGTTCAGCGCCGGGGGCGGGGAAGCGCTGCGGCGCGTGACGCAGACAGCGCTGCTGCTGCTCGGCGCGGCGGGCGCCGGCGCCTGGGCCGGTCACCGGCGGGGCCGAACGCCGCCCAGACAAGCGTTGCCCGGAGAAACACGGAAGAGACCCCAAAAACGGCGGCGGGACAGCGCGCTGCCCGGCTGGGGCCGGAAGCTGCTGCGGGAGATTGACCGGGCGCCGCTTTCGAAGGCGGATCTGGTATGGATCGAGAAATTTTTGAACGGCGAGGCATTCTGAGAACTTGGATTCACAGGAGTGCGCGGTGTCCTTTCGGCTCTTTTTTTCGGAACTCTGCGCCGGTAAGGCCGCGGACGTCTTCCTTGATTTCTGAAAAAATCTCTCAAGAATCCGCTGCACAATCCTTGCACAATCCTGTGAATCCAAGTTCTCAGCGCTTTTTTCGCTTTGCGATGTTGTTCCGTGATGTTTCACCTGTCATTTTTGCGCGCGAAATTTCACGTTACCTCTTTTCTTTCCCGGCGGGTGATATAATACCCCCAAGCACCCGCAAAGCCCTTGACAATCAAGGCTTTTGCGGGTGCTTGTCACTAGTATGATACTGGTTTAGCCACAACCTAAACCAAATTTATGTAAGCAGGGCGACGGCGGCATGTAGTTCTTTGATGGTCTTGTGCGTATAAACACGCTCCCCGGTATCCAGCGATTTATGACCCATGATGCGGTCAATCGCCACTTTGTTGGCTCCTGCACTGTCAAGGCGGCTACGGAATGTGTGCCTGGTTTCATGGACAGTATGCGCCGCACCCATGCGTTCCATCACGGCGGCCCAGAACAGGTAATATTGGCTCTTGGTGATGGGTTTCCCGTCATACTCCAGCAGATACGATCCGCCCATTCTGGAGGTCACCAGAGGGAGAATGCGGGGGTGTATCGGCACGATACGATCGCGCCCAGCTTTGGTCTTTACCCCGCCCTTAATGGTGCTTTGGGCGAGGTCAACATCGGCGCATTTGACCGCCAGCAACTCGCTAAGGCGGAAGCCTGTATACAAATATATCAAGACGCTGTCCGCCCAGGGGGTGTCCTGCAAGTCCCAAAGGCGGTTGATTTCGTCTTCCGTGAAGGGAACTTTTGACGTTTCCGGCACTGGCTCTGACGTGACCAGGTCACTGTACATCGTCGTGATCACGTCCAGTTCCAGCGCGAAGCGGTCAAGATGGTGGAATAGGGCTTTGATGGCACTTTGTGTGGAATACCCGCAGCCGCATCCGTCAATGCATTCCTGCATGTTGTACGCCCTCACCGTGCGATATTTTAGGGCGTAGAGGGCTTTGCAGTGCTTGTAGGCTGACCGCAAACTTTTTTGATTGCTGCCGCCAAGTTTGGGCAGCTTCTTATCCGCCCACAGTGCATAAAGCTCCGCAAACGTGACCTTCACCCGGTCAACGTCCCACGGATCGTTGTTGTACTGTGCCAGAGCGATCAGCCCCGTCTCGCGCGACGAGTAATAGCCAATCGTCATGTAGACAGGATAGCCACGTTCATCAAAGCCGGTTGTCTTTCGCACCCAAAATGGGTTGCGGCGGTTGCCGCTGAGTTTCGTTACACTTCCATAGCCGTTCGGATTCCGCATAAATGTTCACCTTCCAAAAGGGTTGACTTTTCCCCGGCGAACGGCTATAATAGATTTAGCCATTCGCCTTTTGATTGGGGGATTGCGCTATTTGAACCGCTTCCGTGCTACCAACACGGGGCGGTTATTTTATGCTGGAAAGGTGGTGAGAATACATGGATAAGAGCAAGCTGACCATTGGCATCAATCTGGAGGGTGTAGAGGATTTGCTGCACCTGGCAAAATCCTTGGAGCAATTGTCCAAAATTACGGACGAACTCGTCAACGAACTTACTCTTCGTGTCGCTCTTCGTTTGATCGAAGCCAATCATGGTACATCCGAAGTGTTACCATTGTAAATCTCATGGAAAACATTTTATTTCGCATGTTCATTTCCTTTATTGCTCCCGCCAAATCGGCATCAAACTCTTTTCCCTCGATGAACGCCTCTACATCATGCGTTATTTTCTTCTGGACGGATTCGACAACATCTGGGGTAAGCGTTGCGTAAAACTCATCAAACTCTTTCAAGTACCTTATCCCTCCCTTCTCTCTGCTCCGCGCCGCAAGGTGCGGGGCTTTTTTCAATTCCCAGCCTCTAGTTCTTTTGTCAATTTCGCAGTGATACGCTTGACGCCCACTGCGGGATTCAGCTCAAGGGCCGTTCGGAAACAAGCAAGTGCCTCTGCTTTTTGGTTATGCTCAAGTAGTATTTCCCCCTTGAGTCGGTAGAGCGTCGAAGGTTCGCAATGCCCGACACTTTCAAGATGTTGAATAGTAACGTCAATGGCTGAAACAAGCCACATTTCGCGGCAACTCTCACTCGTTTTTTCAATACATGACCAAAAATCAAACGGGCTAAGACTGTCATACTCTCCCGTTACAAGAGCACACTCCTGCAAAATGAACGCTTCAAATGGTGGCGCAAAACTAGGATCTTGCGACAATCCTATCGCAGGACGCGTTACCTTATCCAAGAAAAGTCGAAGCGCGGGGATTGCTAAATCAGTAAGAGAAACGCCAAAATGCTCCTTCGAGTATTCATCAGCCCCCGCAGCCCCAAAGAGTGCAGTGCATTGATACCGCCAAGCCTCTAAAATATCGGGGGAATCCCTAAACTGCCGAACTAATACTCCGTTGTATATCTCCATAGGGAGTTTATTTCTTTTAGCCCAAATAGCGAAGTCGTTTAGAGAAATCTCGTCCACTTGCTCATCGAAGTAACGTTGGAGAGCTTCAAGAGCTGCAAGATATTTTCCAATGTGAAACTCAAGGGATATAGCTGACTTGGTTTTGGTCGGAACCCTTGATGGGGATAAGGCACTGCATTTATCCTTTTGACGCTCGTCAACAAACGTGATTGACATTTCTGGATTCGGACTTATCGGAACAAACGGAACCGGCTCTACTTCCTCCGCACCCGCCGAAACGCCAGAAGCGTCAACCGTTTTTCGGCTTTTTCCTCTTAACTTTTCAAAAAGCCCCATTTTGTCAGCCTTCTTTCACTGTTTTCACGCCCCCAGTGGGCGGGTTTCCCGGTAGTAATCAAGTGCCTGCTGCATGAATTCACACGGAACATCGAACACTTCGGCTAACTGCCAGTGTTCGGTCAATCCATGCCGAAAGCATTTCTGCAGTTCATCGAGCGGTACCAAGTGCCGAAACGCCCACTTGTTCGCCCTGCGTTCGTGCTTGCCGCGAATATCCAATGCGGCATATCTATTGTAAAAGCTGCCTGTCATACAGTGTCCAAGTTCGTGTGCAAGATGAACGCGCTCATCCACCATCGTTTCCAATCGAGTGGAATTCATCGCAATATAACACTGTCCATCATCCATCGTGGACAGCGAGGGCGTTTCTCGTAGGTTAAACTCATCCAGAACAATACCGTTTTCGTCCGCCAGCAGATACAGGTCAAGGTTGTCCATCCTTATCGCTCATTTCTTTTTTGCGCTGTTTGATGAAAGCAGCGTATCGCTTCACGTCTTCCCACATATCGTCGGTTATTTCACCATCGCCGCCGAAGAGGGCGGCCTGGAGGTCGTCTTGCACAGGTTTGGCGGTTCTACCATTCCTATCAGGGCTTTTCAACTTTATCGACCAAGTTCCATCTGGCAATAGATGTGCTGATTCGATCTCTAATTTGAGGAATTCCACAAATTGAGATATTGGAGAAGTGTCTGGATTGTTTCTATCAATCCCCTGGGTGGGCGAATTCTTTTCACTTGCCCAAATTAGCTCAAAGAAGTCCCAGTCTTCCACCGCCGAATGCAAAAAACCTTTTCGGTCTGCGTTGATTAGTTCCCAATGTTCAAAAGGCGCACGCCCCAACAGGAAATCCGTTGGAACATGGAAAAACTTTGACAATTCTAATATCGTCTCATTGTCTGGTTCGTTTTTCCCCAGTTCCCACATCCGTATGGTGCTTTCCGCGCGAGAAAATTTAGTTGCAAGCTCTAGTTGCGTCATACCCTTTTCGCGCCGCAACTCACGAAGACGGGTTGCGCAGGGGTTTAGTTCGTCCATAAAGATCACCTCCGCTTGCATTGTAGCACATATTATGCGGAAACACAATAGAAACCGCACAAAAAATGCTTGACAGCACGATAAATGCGGTGTATACTGGTAGCATACGGAAGGAGGTGAACGAGATGAAGGGACTTTCTGGGTTGAAAGATTTCCGCAATCAAATTGGCTACTCCCAAGAAGGGATGGCGAGGCACATAGGCGTTTCTCTTTCGCAATATGAAAAGATTGAGCAAGGAAGAGCAAACCCATCATACTCTTTTATTCGGAAGCTCAAAGAAAAGTTTCCAGATGCCAGCGCGGACAATATTTTTTTTAGCCAAGCAACAGCATGAATTGTGCTGTTTAGGGCGATTATGAAAGGAGACCCCATGCAATCCCTCGTCTACCTGGAACCTAACCGCCTGGACGCGGAGCCGTTCACGACCAGCAAGATTATTGCGGAGTGTGCTGGATTACAGCATCACACGGTTACCCGCAGTCTGCGAAACTATCCAGAGGACTTTGAAGCGTTCGGAATACTTGGATTTGAAATCCAAGAAATCAAAGGCAGAGGTCAGCCGGAAAGAATTTATCGTCTGAACGAGCAGCAGGCTACCCTTTTGTTTACCTACTTACGAAACACCCCAATCGTCCGCGCCTTCAAGAAGGAACTTGTCCGCCAGTTCTTCTTAATGCGCAAGGAACTCATACAGCGGCAGATCAACAGGCAGATGCTGAAACCCGCGCGGCGGCAGCTCACGGACGCGATTAAAGAAAGCGAGCACGGGCAATGGACTTACAAGCAGTACATGGATTTGTGCTACTTGACAGTAACGGGAAAGACTGCAAAGGCACTGCGGGAAGAACGCGAGGCAAAGCCAAAGGCAAATGTGACAGATTATCTGACCGCTGACGAAATGGCTAGAGTTCAACTCATGAGCGAACGCGCCGCAGTGTTCCGCGATTGTGGCTTTGACTACGCGCAGACCAAAGCAGCCCTGTCGCGGATTGCCTTGACACCCTAACCCAAAACGAGAAAGGAGCAAAATCCCATGCTTGACCCAAGCAACCTTAACAACGGAGAAGAGCAATACGAACGCTACACCCCGCGCGTCGGGAGAAAGCCTAGCCCGCGCTACCAGTACGACTACCGCGACTATGACGGCGAATTGTTTAGCTGCACCCGAAAGACTTTAGACGAGTGCCACGCCGCCCGAAAAGAGTGGCTGGTGAGGAAAGGGGAAGCCTCATGACTGAAAGTGAATACTGGCTGAATAGGAACCTTAACAGCTACTTGCCGCTTATGAAAGTACTCGCAGAGCAACCCAGTACCGACTGGTGCATCCACCCAGCGGTCAAAGGATTCGCTTTTGCGCTACGTGACGGCAATACGCGAATCGCGAAGCAGAAGAACCAAGCTTGGTACATTGAGTGTAAACCGCTAGACCGCTTCACCCCAGAGAAAATCGCCAGCATGACGGTTCTTGACGGGTACGAACGCCCGCATGACCGAGAGACGAGAAAAACCAAGAAAGGAGCAACCCCATGAACGAAGACTTCCGGATTGCCACAGTCAACGGGAAACAGGAGCAGGTTATTTCGATGCGCGGTGTCATTCTCGCCGCTTACTTTTCCGCAAAAGACGAGAACAATCAAACGTGCATTCGTGTACTGCACCGATTCTGTGACTACCTTGTACAGCAAGGCTTCCCCGGCACGAGCAAGTCGATTTTCGAGCAACTCATGCAGAAACAGCCTAAAGAGACGACTGATTGGATCAAACGAGTATTCCATGAATTTGTTATCGACGGTGCTGCATGCGTTGGATATGCCCTGGAAAAGAAGATCCATTTTATTAAGGAGGAAACAACATGAACGAACTGATCACCGCACCGCGCGGCGAAACTCCAGCAACCATTCCCAGCACCGAAGTGGCCGAGATTATCGGCAAAGAGCACATGCACCTTATGCGTGATATCCGCACCTATCGGGACTACTTAAGCGCGCCAAAAGAGGACGCTCCAATTTTGGATAGTCCTCCGAACCCCGCAGATTTCTTTATTGAAAGCTCCTACGTCAACACCCAGAACAAGCAACAGCCCTGCTACCTATGTACAAAAATGGGCTGTGAGTTCATCGCCCACAAGCTGACCGGGCAGAAGGGCACACTCTTCACCGCCGCCTATGTCCAGCGATTCAACCAGATGGAGCAAGCGGGGCTCAACTTGAACGAACTCTCCCCGACACTGCAAGTGCTGATCCAGCTCGAGACCACACAGCGGGAGCATCAGCATCAACTGAACGCGGTCAACCGCCGCATGGACAATGTGGCGGAAGTGCTGGCGCTCAGCCCGACCCAATGGCGCAAAGACGCGTCGCAACTGGTGACAAAAATTGCACGAAAGATGGGCGGCACGGAACACATCGGGGATGTGTATGCGGAGATCCACAAGCTGGTGGATGAGCGCGGCGGCGTAAGTCTGGCAACCCGCTTGACCAACAAGCGGCAGCGCATGGCAGCCGAAGGCGTGTGCAAGTCCACGCGCGATAAGCTGCGCAAGACAGACGTCATCGCCGACGACAAGAAGCTGATTGAAATTTACATCGCCATCGTCAAAGAATTAGCCATCAAACACGGCGTGACACTGGACGGTGATCCCCAATGAACGCAGCCGCAGCCCTGCGCCAGCTCATGAGCGACCAAAACGTCACGCAGGTTGAGCTAGCCAAACGCACGGGGTTAACGAAATCCGCGATCAGCCAGCTGTGTAGCGGCGCGACCAAGCCAAGCAAGAAAAACCTGCCAAAGCTAGCCGATGCACTGCACTGCACGGTAGACGATCTGACCGGGGAAACGGACGAAGCCCCGACCAATGGCACTCGTAACCTTACCACAGAGGAAACCGCCCGACTGCTGGGCAAGTCGCCGCAGTTCATACGCGTGAGCCTGCAGCAACGTACCGCGCCGTTCGGATTCGCAGCGGAAATGCCGGGCGGGGAATTCAGCTACCATATCAGTGCCAAGTTGCTCGCCGCGTATATCGGCGAGTAGAAAGGAGGAACACACCAATGTCTGACAAAAAAAACACATCCAAGGCGTTCACCCCGGAGTCCAAGACCCCAAACATTGATGCCTTATGCGTACAAATCGCAAAAGACTTCATAAGCACGGGTCACCCCGAAGAGTGTTTGCGCTTCTTACGTGAAAGGCTTACGCAAACAAGAACAGCCCCCAATGCTACTGCCGTCCAAAGCGAAGCATAAGGAGCCACACCAAACAACCGGGAAGGTTGCCCTGTTACATATATCATACAGCAATTCTTCCCGGTTGTCAACCCCGAAAGGAGCTAGACATGGACAAAAAAAACATAATCGAACTCTCCAATGACTTGCTGGATGCAAGGGTACAGCTGGAGAGAGGACGCACGGCACTAAACGCCACCGTCGACTACTTTTCCCTCAGATACCCGGATTGCATGCCGGAACAGCGGCAAGAGCAGGAGTTCAAGATTCTTATCGGCTACAAAGAAATTGCCGTCTTCAGCTTCATCGCGAACGACTACCTTTTTCAACTGGAAACCGCGCTAAATGCGCTTGATCAAAGGCTTGACGCCTTAAGGGAGGAAGCAAAGTGAACAAAAAAAACAAATGCCCAATCTGCAACTTTTTCAAGGATATTACCAAGTTTGCGCCGATCTATCAACGCCTCACTTTCGAGGGCATTGCAAAAGCGGCGCGGGACTACCCGCAGGATCATGGTCTGGAATTGCTGCAGCGCGTCATTGCGGAAATCGAAACCGTCCGCAAAATCGAAGAAGGGAGTATCCCGACATGAAAAATCTCTGCAATATCATCGACCGCTGCTTTGGTCAGCCCGAAGACAGCCTGCAACCCCGTGATCTGCTGCTCGGCATCATCGCCGCGCCGCTGTTTGGCGTCGCACTCTATGGGCTTTATGTCCTGCTGTGGGCGTTTGCGCCGGGGGTGCCAGTATGAGCCATTGGGAAGACTGCCCCGCTTGCGGATGCTCGTTTGAAACAAAAAAAATAGAAGGGAACACGACAATGCAATGTACAATCAACCTCACCGGCGAATTCACCCCCGCACAAGTGCAGGCCATGTTGGCCGCGCTCAACGGAAACACCCTTGCGATAAAAACGGAATCTGCCCCCGACGCATCTGCTGCGCAGACTGCTACGACTGCCCCGGTGACGACGCCATCCGGCGACGCACAGCAATTGACCGCATCTGGTACAGCATCCGACATCCCCACCGCGCCTGGACCGACCGACGAAACCCCACCGCTTTCCGATGACCCAACAAAGTTGCTCTCAAACATCCGCGCAAAAGGTCGCGAGCTTTCTGCCGCGGGTAAGAAAGAAGTGATCAGCGGGGCGATCGCCGCGCTGGGCTTCGATCGGCTGCAGAACGTACCCCCAGAGAAATACCAAGAACTGTGGGAGGCGATCAAAGATGCCGGGTGAACACGCCAAACTTAGTGCCAGCAGCGCACACCGCTGGCTCGCCTGTACCGCTTCGCCGACGCTGGAAGCCCAATTCCCCGATACGGCTAGCCCCTATGCCGCCGAAGGCACTCTGGCGCATACGTGGGCTGAGAAGGCCGCACACGCCCGCATCTTCGCGCCAGACAATTTCTTTGACGCGGGAAACTGCGAAGGCGAAATGCTCGATGCCGCGCTTGCCTATGCCGATCTTGTTGTAGCTCGCTACCGGGACGCACTAACCCGCGACCGCGCCCCTACCGTCTATCTGGAGGAGCGGGTCGACTTTGCGACTTGGGTACCCGAGGGCTTCGGTACAGCTGACTGCCTCATCATCGCAGACGGCACACTGGAAGTGATCGACTTCAAGTATGGCAAAGGCGTGAAAGTCGCCGCGGCGGATAACCCGCAGATGCAGCTTTACGCGTTGGGTGCGTTTTATACCCATGACTGCGACGTGCTATACGACATTCACACGGTACGCATGACCATTTTCCAGCCGCGCCTTTCCGATACTCCCGATGTGGCGGAAATGCCGATTGATGAGCTGCGACGCTGGGCAGCCAACGTTCTGCGCCCAAAGGCTCGCGAGGCGTTCGACGGTCCCGGTCAATTCGTCCCAGGAGAAAAGCAATGCCGGTTCTGCCGCGCGGCGGCGCAATGCCGGGCGCGGGCGAACGAAGTGCTATCGCTGTTTGATGAGGTGGAACGCGGCGACCTGCTGAGTGATGCAGAGGTTGGAAACTTGCTCCAGCGAGCGCAGATATTCAAGGCTTGGCTGGACAGCACCGCAGACTACGTGGAAAAGTCCCTTCTGCGCGGCAACTTGGTGCCGGGCTGGAAGATGGTCGCCGGACGCAGTACCCGCAAGATTGCCGATACCGCTGCCGCTGGCAAGGCACTGACAGACGCCGGATTCCCCGAAAGCACCGTGTTCCGCCGGGAACTCGAAACACTAACCAATCTGGAAAAACTCGTGGGCAAGAAACGGTTGCCCGAACTGCTGGGCGAACTGATCCAAAAGCCTGAAGGCAAGCCCACCCTTGTGCCGGAAAGCGACAAACGCCCGGCACTTCAACCAAACGGACAGATGCTTGATGCATTTGACGAATAATAGAAAGAGGTATTACTTATGGCAAGCGCAACACAAATCGTCACGGGGAAGGTTCGGTTTTCCTTCCTGCACTGCTGGGAACCCTACACCGCTATCGACAACGCAGACCCCCGCTACAGCGTAGTCTTGCTGATTCCCAAGAGCGACAAAACCACCATCCAGCGACTCCAGGCTGCCGCGAAAGCCGCACGGGAAGCCTGGAGTGAAAAGAACGGCAAAGCCGTCGCGCCCGAAAGCGAAGCCGTGATCCCCGGCTTGGGGACGCTGCACGATGGTGACGGCCAACGCCCCAACGGGGACGACTTCGGACCCGAGTGCAAGGGATGCTGGGTACTCAGTGCCAGCAGCAAAGCCGCGCCAAAAGTGGTGGATGAATTCAAAAACGAGATTCTTGACCGCGGGGGAATTAAAAGCGGCGATTACGGCAAGGTCATCCTCAACGCGTTCGCCTATCGCAAAGGCGGCAACAGCGGCGTGAGCTTTGGCTTGAACGCGATACAACTGCTGGAGGAAGGCGAGGCGCTGGGCAGCAGCGTGGACGTTGACGACTTCGACGACGAAGACTTTTAATGAAGGGGGAGGGGGCTGACCTATGCGCACTTTGAGTGTGGACATTGAGACGTACTCCCCCGTCTCTTTGAAAGACTGCGGCGCCTACATCTATGCCGCACACCCGGATTTTGAAGTCATGCTGTTCGGGTACGCATTTGACGACGACCCTGTGGAAGTGATCGATCTTGCGCAGGGTCAGTCCCTCCCCGATGCTGTATTAGCCGCGCTGGTTGACCCTAGCATTTTCAAGACCGCCTTCAACGCCAACTTTGAACGCGTCTGTCTGGATGTTTGGTTAGGCATGGAGATGCCGCCAGAGCAATGGACTTGTAGCCAAATGTTGTCGCGGGAACTGGGGCTGCCGGATAGTCTGGCAGGCGTCGGAGAGGCACTGAGACTGCCACAGGACGAACAGAAAGACGCGGCGGGCAAGCAGTTGATTGAATACTTTTGCGCCCCCTGCAAGCCCACACAACGCAATGGCGGACGCACCCGCAACCTTCCCCAGCACGCCCCTGACCGCTGGGCGGATTTTATCGAGTACAACCGCCAAGACGTTGTCGCTGAACGCGCTATCCGGGGAACGCTGCTGAAATACGCCGTACCGCGCGAGGAATACGCCCTTTGGGCGCTGGATCAGCGGATCAATGACCGCGGCGTTCGCATCGATCCGGAATTTGCCGCCCGCGCGGATCAGTTTGACGACCGGGCGAAGGTGATTCAAGAAGAACGGTTTGCGGAACTGACTGGGGGAATCGGACCGAAAAGCCACGCCGCGCAAAAGCGTTGGATCAAAGCGACCTGCGGCGTTGACGTGGCAAGCCTCAACAAAGACCACATCGAGGAAGTTCGCGCGGCCTGTCAGAGTTCTCTGGTGGATGAGATGCTGAACCTGCGGGCGGAGCTGAACAAGACCAGCACTGAAAAATATGGCGCGATGCTGCGTATGGCTGGGGCCGACGACCGCGCCCGTGGCTGTTTCAAATTCTATGGAGCGTCAACAGGGCGATGGTGCTTAACCGGCGATCACGAAGTGCTGACTGCGGACGGTTGGGCGCGATTAGACGCTTGGGGCGGTGGGCGTATCGCCTGCTGGAATCCTAACGGCGAGCTCGTATCTTTTCAAAAAGCGAATGCCTTGGAGTTCACGTACGCTGGCGATATGTACCGCTATGAGGATTCGCGCATTCAACAAGTGAGTACCCCAGACCACAAAATGTTCGCCCGGTTGGCCCGTACAAAAGGGTGGGCCCCCGCAACGGTGGAAGAGATGGCAAAGGTCTCTCGACCGTTAATTCCGTTTACAGGGCGACGAGCCACCGCGGCAAACGTCAATTCGGAAAAGCTGCGGGTTATAGTGATGGTTCAAGCGGATGGCCACTACACAAACGACGGCGATGTGCGATTGCGTCTGCGCAAGCAGCGAAAAATCGAACGGTGCAAAACCCTGCTGCGGCGAGCAGGTGTTACGTATATTGAACAGAGCCAAGCAGATGCGACCTGTTTTGTTATCAAGTCAAGACATTGCCCGCTGTGGCTGAGGCAGTTCCGAAATAAAACGTTCGGAGCGTGGCTATTCGATGAAAACCCCGAAGCCTTCTTTGATGAATTGCCTAACTGGGACGGATACCGCTGCGGGCCTAATAGTCTACAATACTGCACTTGCAACAAAATGAACGCGGATATGGTTCAGGCGTTTGCACACATATCGGGGTTGGCCGCAGCCATCAAGACGAAAATACGCGATAACGAGGCCTGGAACACCGCATATTACGTAGACATCTGGCTTAAGCCAACGAACGGACACGAGCTACGCGCAAAGCCGACTGTCGAAGCCTACAGTGGAAAAGTCTACTGTGCAGAAACGCCAACAGGTTATTTTCTGGTACGCCGTAACGGTAAAGTTTGGGTAACTGGAAATTCAGGACGCGGAATTCAACTGCAAAATCTACCTAAGAACCTCATGCCAGACAGCGACCTGGATACCGCCCGGCAGCTCGTACGCGGAAACGACTATGATACGTTTTGCCTGCTGTATTCTCCTGCTGATACCCTGTCACAGCTGCTGCGAACGGCACTGATTCCAAAGCCAGGTACACGCTTCATCGTCGCTGACTTTTCCGCGATCGAAGCCCGCATTACTGCGTGGCTGGCTCACGAAAAGTGGCGCATGGACGTCTTCAACGGCAATGGGAAGATCTATGAAGCCAGTGCCGAGCAGATGTTTCACCTGCCGCCGGGCAGTGTAAAGAAGGGTGACCCCATGCGGGCGCGGGGCAAGGTGGCGGAACTGGCGCTGGGCTTCGGCGCGGGACCAGGCGGGCTGATCCGCATGGGAGCTTTGCGCGAGGGTTTGGGAGAGGATGAACTACAGCCCATCGTCGACAGCTGGCGTGCGGCTAGCCCAAACATCGTCAAGCTGTGGCATGACGCCGAAGACGCGGCGAAAGAGGCGATCGCGGAAAAGCGGTCGCAGACCTTCGCACAAGGCGCGGCCGCCTATTATATGGACGGTCCGCTGCTGCGGCTGCGGCTTCCCAGCGGACGCGCAATCTGCTACGCCCGTCCGCGCGTCGTACGCGGCCAAATCCAATATGAAACCCAATGCGGCAAGAGCTGGATCACATCCAGCGCGTGGCACGGCACCCTCACGGAAAACCTTGTGCAAGCCACCGCCCGCGACTGCCTGGCTGCCGCCATGCTAGCACTCGACGCCGCAGGGCTGGAAATTGTAGCGCATGTGCATGATGAATGCATCATTGAAGCCCCGCCCAGCGTGACAGTGAATGAGGTGTGCGAGATCATGGGGCAGTCCTTGCCCTGGGCCCCCGGGCTGCCGCTGCGGGCGGATGGGTATGAGTGTGATTATTACATGAAGCGTTAATGGCAAAAAAAAACCGAGGTGTAAACCCTATGAAATATGACGGTCAACTCACGATTTCCACTGGTGACAGCCGGAAATGCACCCACTGGAAGACGCAAACCATACTGTGGTCTGCGCTTGTGGAGCGGCTGCGAGAACCAACGCGAACACAGGAGACGGCAGCGGAGTTCAAGGCTATGACAAAGCCCCGGCGTGACGAAATCAAAGACGTCGGCGGCTTTGTTGGAGGGCAACTCCGGGGCGGCAGACGCAAGGTCGACGCCGTACTGAACCGCTGTCTGCTAACGCTGGACATCGACAGCGTCCCCGCAGGTGAAGATCCCTGGGAAAACTTTTTCTTGGGTTTCGACTGTGCGGCGGCACTCTACAGCACGCACAGTCACACCACAGAAGCCCCGCGTATGCGGTTGGTACTCCCATTGAACAGACCCTCAACGCCCGACGAGTACGCCGCACTCAGCCGCAAAGTGGCTAAGGAAATCGGCATAGATATGTGCGACGATACCACATACGAGCCGCACCGCCTCATGTATTTTGCCAGCGTCCCCCGTGACGGGGAATACCACTACGAGGTGCAGGATGGTCCGTGGCTGGACGTGGATGCGGTACTGGCTGGCTACCATGATTGGCGCGACGCCAGTCAGTGGCCAACCAGTAGCCGCAAAGCCGAGGTGATCCGCAAGCTGGCCAAGAAACAGGGAGACCCCAGCGAGAAGCCGGGTGTTGTAGGCGCGTTCGGCCGCGCCTACACCATCCCTGCCGCGCTCAATGCCTTCCTGCCCGGGGTTTACACCCCGGCGGGAGAGGGGCGCTACACGTTCGCTGCGGGCAGCACGGCGGGCGGTCTGGTGCTTTACGACAACGATGCGTTCGCCTACTCCCACCATGCCACTGACCCCTGCGGTGAACGCCTAGTGAATGCCTTCGATTTGGTGCGGCTGCACCTCTATGGCGATCAAGACGATGACGCCGCGCCAGATACCCCTATGAACAAGCTGCCCAGCTATGGGGCGATGTGCGAGCTGGCGGCAAAGGATAAACTGGTCAAATCCGAACTTGCCAAGCAGGGCAAAAGATTGGCGGACGAATTCGACGAGCCAGAAGACTGGAAATCTCAGTTAGACTATGACAAGAAGGGACATTTACGCGATACGCTGGAAAACTTGGTGTTGATTCTGCGGCACGACGAAGGGCTGATCAGCATTGCGTTTAACCAGCATCGGGACGGCATCGCTGTACGCGACAACGTCCCCTGGGAGCAATTGAAGCCCGGCTGGAACGACAGTGACATGGCTGCGCTGTTAACATATATCAGCGCGGAATACCGCTTGCACTCGCCCGGAAAAACAAAGACCGCGCTTTTGGCTGTTGCCGCTGAGCGAAAGTACCACCCAGTGCGAGATTATTTCAACGAGCTTCCATCGTGGCGCGGCGAGGAACGGGCAGAACAACTGCTGATACGCTACTTGGGTGCGTCAGATACTCCGTATGTTCGGTGCGCGACGCGCAAGTGGCTGATCGCCGCCGTGAAACGCACGTATGAGCCTGGAACAAAATTCGATAACGCTTTGGTTTTCGTGGGCGGCCGCGGGTTGGGGAAGTCCATGCTAGGCGCGAAGCTAGCAGGAAAATGGTTCGGCGACAGCCTGTCTTTGGCGGATATGCACGACGGGAAACGCGCGGCTGAAAAGCTGCAGGGCTGTCTGATTCAAGAGCTGGCCGAAATGTCGGGAATGCGCAAGGCGGACTTAGAAACCATCAAAGCCTTTATGTCCCGCTCTGACGACATGTACCGTGCCGCCTACGGCGTGAACGTGGAAAGCCACCCGAGGCAATGCGTGATCTATGGCACGACCAACGAAACAGAGGGCTTTCTGCGTGACCCTACAGGCAACCGTAATTTCTGGATTGTTTATCTGAAAAGCATAAAACCTCGCGGTCCTTGGGAACTCACGCAGGATGATATTGACCAAATTTGGGCGGAGGCAAAGTATTACTACGAACAAGGGGAGAACCTGCTGCTGTCTCCAGAGCTGGAGGCCGAGGCATTCGCCCAGCAGGAATCCGCGATGGAAACAGACGAACGCGCGGGTTTGGTGGAGCAATATCTCGAACGGTTGCTGCCGGAAAATTGGGGTTCTTTGCAGCCATACGAGCGGCAACAGTGGCTGGACGGCGCGGCGTTTGGCGGGTGTGAACTTGGCACCGTGACCCGCACGGAAGTGTGCAACGCCGAAATCTGGTGCGAGTGCCTTGGCAAAAGATCGTCAGACTTAAAGCGGCAGGACAGCTACGAAATTCGGGCAATCATGAAGCAGATACCCGGATGGGAGCGGCAGCTAGACAAAAAGCGCTTCGGGTGTTATGGTCCGCAGTTATACTACAAACGCGTTTTGTAGTGTGTTCTAATCGTGTTCCGAAGG
This sequence comes from Oscillospiraceae bacterium, assembly GCA_031268095.1. Classification (GTDB taxonomy): domain Bacteria; phylum Bacillota; class Clostridia; order Oscillospirales; family Acutalibacteraceae; genus WRMQ01. Next base: position 38,695 of record JAIRXU010000056.1, read on the forward strand.
CTGTTCTGTTCCGTCAAAAGCTGTAAACTCCCTAATATGGGTGTAACGTTCAGTTTTTCGGAACATGGAACGGAACACCGCTTAGAACCAAGAGTATCAAGGCTTTAGATATGTTCTGTTCCATGTTCTATAGTATTCTATATGATATATTCGTGATAGGGGGCGTAGGCAGTGCGTGACCCGCCTAAAGCGCCTAATCCGCAATGCTATATAACGTGTATAGCAGAAATCAACACAGTTAGAAGAAGGGAGCGATTATATGCCGAGAAACACAAAGTGCGAAGACTGGCTGTGGAAACGACTTCACGGCAAAGGCTGGGTTGACTGCGGCAGGGTTCGCCGGGAGGCACAGGAACAAGGATTCAGCAAATCCGGCATGAAAGCCGCAAGAAAGAACTTGGGGATTTCGACATGCCATGAGGACTTGGCCAGCGGGGAAACCTGGTATTGGAGGGCAGATCCAGTATGAGAGAAAAGACCATCGAAGCGTACCTCCGCCGCCGGTGCAAAGAGTTGGGCGGCAAAGCCTACAAGCTGACCAGCCCCGGCAGCGATGGGATGCCCGACAGGCTGGTGTGCATGCCCGGCGGCAGGATTGCCTTCGTCGAAACCAAAGCACCGGGCAAGACGTCACGCCCAATCCAGCTACTGCGGCAGCAGGAGCTGCGGGATTTTGGCTGCGAGGTATACGCAGACATCGACGACAAGGGCAGCGTGGACGCGCTGCTGGCGTGGATGCAGGGAGGTGATGCCACATGATTTTCAAACCGTTTTCCTACCAAGCGTTCGCGACAGACTTCCTACTGACACGCAACGCCGCAGGGTTATTGCTTGATATGGGCATGGGCAAAACGATCATCACCCTAACAGCCATCGCCGCGCTGCTGTACGATTTTTTCACGGTCAACCGTGTGCTGATTATCGCACCGCTGCAACCCGCCCGCAATGTCTGGTCGCAGGAAATTGACAAGTGGGATCACCTGCAAGAGCTAACCCACAGCACGGCCATCGGTGACGTTGACACGCGTATAGCCGCCATCAAGGCTAAGACTGACATCTGCATCATCAATGTCGATAACGTGGCATGGTTGGTGAACTGGCTAAAATCCAGCAAAATCCCCTGGCCGTTCGACATGTTGGTAATTGATGAACTAAGCTGCTTCAAGTCTCCCAGCAGCCAACGGTTTCGGGCATTACGCCGGGTACGCAAGCGCATCGAACACGTGGTGGGTCTCACGGGTACTCCGGCACCAAACGGTTTAATTGACCTGTGGGCGCAGATGTACCTGCTGGACGGCGGTCAAGCGTTGGGCAAGACGATCAGCGGCTACCGGGAGCAGTATTTCAAGGTCACGCAGTATGCTAACGGCTATCCCGTTCGCTGGGCGCCAAAGCCGGGCGCAGAAGCCGAAATTTACAGTCGACTGGAAAACCTGTGCATCAGCATGCAGTCCGCCGATTATCTCGACCTGCCGGAGCGGCTGGACGTTATGCACACCGTGGAACTTGGAGACGCGACACAGGCGCAGTACCAGCAGCTGAAACAGGAGTTGCTGTTGCCTCTGGCAAATGGCTACATAGACGCCGGCAGCGCAGCCATAGCTGCCAACAAACTGCTACAGTTCACAGGCGGCGCGGTTTACGACAGTGACGGCATGGTGCATGGCATCCACCGCGCCAAGCTGGATGCCCTGCAAGAGTTGGTGGACGAGGCAAACGGGCAACCCCTGCTGGTGTTCTACGGCTACAAGCACGAGCTGGCGCGGCTAAAAGCCGCATACCCCGAAGCCGTAGAGGTGAAAGAGCCGGGAGCGGTTGAGCGGTGGAATCGCGGAGAGATACCCATACTGCTGGCGCATCCTGCAAGCGCAGGGCATGGCTTGAACCTACAGGCAGGCGGACACATTGCCGTATGGTACAGCCTGCCGTGGAGTTTGGAACTTTACCAGCAGGCAAACAAGCGGCTGCATCGGCTGGGGCAAAAGTTCACTGTGCTGATCCACCACTTGATTGCCAAAGGCACGATTGACGAACGTATCATGCGTTTGCTAAGCGGCAAAGAGTTAACACAAACAGCGCTTATCGACGCGCTGAAAGCAGAAATGGAGGAATATGTGGCATGAACATCCAACTAAAACCATGTCCGTTTTGCGGTGGAATAGCGGACATTTGGCAAGGTTGCGACTACCATTACGTGATGTGTCGCCGTTGCAAATCCAAAACAGCGGATTTTGAAAAAGATGATGAAGCGGTCGACGCTTGGAATAAACGCGCCGAACGTATAAGTACGGTAACGCGTGCAAGGGATTCTGCTTATAAACACAACTGCAAGTGCGACGGCTGCGGATTTGCGTTTAACAGCAGGTTTGTAACGCACTGCCCCGGTTGTGGGGCGAAAATTGAAAGGAGTTAAGTATGAGTGAAAAAAAAACAGATCCGGGGCACCTTCGCTGTTGCCAGTGCCGCTTTGCCCAGCCAGACGCGAACGCCAGTACGCCTAGATGGACAGCTTATCAGTGTACGAACCCAGACAGCGATTACTGGGGGGGGTCTGTTGAACGTAACTACACAGGGCGATAGGCAAACCCGCATTACTTGGCTAGGTTGCCCGCTAGCTAAGACGAAATGTTGAGAGGGGTAGATGATGGCTATTACAACCGCGCAAGCAGTAAAAGATGAATTGACAGTGCTGTCTTGTTTTATCAGCAGCATCCGAGAGAGGATAGACTACCTGCGCAGTAGTTTGGAGCGTACCGGCACACCGATGGGCGGTCCGTGCGTGCAAAGCAGCGGCGGAGGCAACGACGTGCTTCCAGACACGCTTAGCGCGATATTTTTCTGGGAAGAAAAGCTGGAGGACTACATAGCACAGGTGCGGCGGTATGCCAGCTTGACAGGGAACACTACACAACGAAAGCTGATCATGCTTCGCTATGCAGACGGGTATTGCTGGGCTGATGTGGCTGCAGAGCTGGGCTATTCTCTCTCGCATTGCAGGAGGATAAAAGACATGGCAACGAGCGGTATAACACAAAAAAGCTCATCTTTGCCATAACCCCTTGCATGAGCGGTCAAAGTGTGCTATTATGTCATTGTGAAGTACTGTAGAACAGGGCTTCAAGTACACAGCTTTCTTCAAGGGTAGGTTCGTGGGGTTCCTCTCTTTCCGCAGCGCATCCGTTGGACGGCGGGTGCGCTGCACATTTCCCCCAAACCAAAAATTCCCGCATTCACGGAAATTTTTTCAAAAAAGCTATTGACTTTCTGCGTCGCAAGTAGTATACTTATTGCGTCGCAGAAAGTGAGGTGATGAATTGAGCCCGCGTACAGGCAGACCCAAAGTAGAAAAACCTAAGGCGGCGCAGTACAACGTACGGTTAGACGCTGATACAGAGCGTCAGCTTTCGGAGTATTGCACAGAGCACGGCATAACCCGCGCCGAGGCTATCCGTCAAGGGCTTCTTCTACTTCTTGGGAAAAAATGAGCGAACACCCGCCCCAACCGTCCAAAGTCGAGCGAGTGTTCAAGCACCACAAGCGAAAGGTGACGCCTAATGGTAAATTGAGTATACCATACAGGCCGCGCTTTTGCAAGTGGAATTTGCGAAAGGTGGTTATTTTTATGTCCAAAAGCATTCAATCCCAGATTTGGGATATTTACGTGACCCTTAGCCCCGCAGAGCGGGAAGAGGTCTTGGCGTTCTGCCGCGCCCTTCTGCACGACCGGACGAAAGCCCTCGCCATGATGGCACGGGTGAAAGGAGAAGCCGCATGAACTTTTTAGAATTTGAAGCGCTGTCCGACAACGCACGGCTTTTGGCGAACGCGGCAGACGCGGTGCACACAGCAATGACCGAATGCGGGTCTACCGCTGACACTTTTGTGGATGCGCTGCTTCTGGTCACGCAGGGTATGCGCACACATTCCAACGATCTGAAGAGATTTTTCGAAGAAAACCGCTCGCACAGGGCAACGGAGGAAACCAAATGAAACTTGTGAAGTCTGACCACTTCGGCGAAGTCGCCGTTGACGTGTACCAAGACGGCAACGAATTCTTGATGACGCGCAACCAGATTGGCGAAGGGCTTGGGTATAGTGACCCAGTTCGCGCGATCAAGGACATACATGCACGGCACAAAGACCGCCTTGATCAGTCGCAGTTTTCAAGGGTAGCGCAGATTGCGCTACCCTCTGGCGGGAAGCAAAAATGCACTGTCTACACCCGCAAGGGCGTTATGGAAATCTGCCGTTGGAGCCAGCAACCCAACGCGAACGCATTCATGGACTGGTGCTGGGAACTGATTGACAGCCTCATGCGCGGCGAAGCCAAAGTGGTCAGCATGACGGAATACCAGCAGATGATGGCGGCGACACGAACGGAGAATATCCGCATTCAAAAGGCACGACTGCTGGAGCGGCTGGCTGGGCAGTATGAGGGTGAGTACAGGCAGGTGCTACATGCATATGCCGCGAAGGAACTGACTGGCGAAATGGTTCTCCCGCTGCCGGATGCGCCGCAGGAGCATGAGTACACGGCGGAACAGATGGGGGAAATCATCGGCGGCATTTCTGGTCAGATGGTGGGGCGTATCGCCAACCAACACGGATTGAAGGTTGAGCAATACGGTCGTTTCTGCGTGGACAAAGCCCGGCACAGCCAGAAAGAAGTTAAGTCCTTCCGCTATAACGACGCGGCGATCCCTGCGTTTAAGCAGATTTTGGGGATAGCATAGCAGCGAACAGACCCGTCTTGCGAAAGCAGGGCGGGTTTTATCATGGGGCAGGTGGTAAGCATGGCAAAGGGAAAGTACGAAAAGTGGGAAACCGAAGAGGGGTTTATCCTGTTGCAGGGCTGGGCACGCGACGGGCTTTCCAACGAGCAGATAGCCCAAAACATGGGCATAGCAGCGGCAACGCTGTATAGCTGGCGTGAAGGTCATCCAGAGATTCTGGAGGCTATAAAAAAGGGCAAGGAAGTCGCGGATTACGAAATGGAGAACGCCCTGTATGAGAAGGGCATCCGCGGCGACGTGGCTGCCCAGATTTTCTGGCTGACCAACCGCCGCCCGGAAAAGTGGCAGAACCGGCAGCGCATGGATGCGAAAGCGGTGATAGAGGCGCAGGCGTCGCTGGCTGTGCGGTCAGACCCATATGAGGAGTTGACGTCAGATGAGCTGCGGGGCCTCCTCGCGCAAGAGCCGCCCAGCGGTTGATTACGCACATGTCCGCCAAGTGCTGGCTCGCCGCCATTTGGCGGACTTTGCATTGTACACCCACCCGACTTATTACATGAACTGGCATCACCGTCTGCTGTGCGATTATCTGGACCGCTTTGTAGCGGGAGACATCGACCGACTGATGGTCAGTATGCCGCCGCGGCACGGCAAGAGTGAGTTGGTGAGCCGCAAGCTTCCAGCGTTCATTTTCGGGCGACTGCCGGACAGCCACATCATCGCCACCAGCTATAGCGCCGACTTGGCGCAGCGGATGAACCGCGACGTGCAGCGGATTATGGACAGCGACGCCTATGCCGAGCTGTTCCCGGATTCAACGCTGTTCGGCAAGAACATCCGCACAATAGCGGACGGTAGCTACCTGCGCAACAGCGACATCTTCGAGATTGTCGGTCACCGAGGGGACTACCGCAGCGCGGGCGTTGGCGGCGGTATCACCGGCATGGGGGCTGACTTTGCTATTATCGATGACCCCATCAAAAACCGACAGGACGCCAATAGCCCGACCATGCGCAACGCCGTGTGGGAGTGGTACACGTCGACGCTTTACACTCGACTGGAAAAAGACGCCCGCGTCCTGCTGACTATGACGCGCTGGCACGAAGACGACCTTGCGGGGCGGCTACTCCAGCAGGCCAGTGAAGACAACTGGACGGTTCTGTCCCTGCCCGCCGTGCGGGAACCAGGGGAATGCGCATATGACCCCCGGCAGGAAGGCACGGCACTTTGGCAGGAGAAATACAACGAGACCCGGCTGGATCGCATCAAGACGACCGTCGGCTCTTACGACTGGGCGGCACTCTACCAGCAGCACCCAAGTCCCGGCGAGGGCGGTCTGTTCAAGCGGGATTGGTGGCGGCGATGGAAAGAGCTGCCCGATGATCTGTTTGACTTCACGCAGTCCTGGGACTGCACATTCAAGGACAGCGACAGCAGTGACTACGTGGTGGGGCAGATGTGGGCGCGTAGCAAAAGCGCCCCGGCAAAGCGTTTCCTGCTTGACCAAGTGCGGGGACGCATGAACTTTACCGCCACCATGCAAGCTATGCGGGACATGAAAGCCAAGTGGCCGCAAGCGGAACGCATTCTTGTGGAGGATAAAGCCAACGGCTCTGCTATCATTGAGGTGCTGTCACGGGAGATCCCCGGCATTATCGCCGTCAACCCCGAAGGCGGCAAAGTGGTACGCGCCAACGCCGTGACCGCTTGCGTTGAGGCGGGTAATGTTTACGTTCCCGAACACGCTGACTGGGTCGGCGACTTTGTGGAAGAGTTCTCCGCCTTCCCCAACGGCAGCCATGACGACCAAGTGGATGCCATGACCCAGGCGAACGCGTACTATAACCAGAGCGGGAATAACTGGAATTTCCAATTTTAACGAAAGGCGGCGATGGAATGGCGGTGAGCCGAAAGAGGCGTCTGCAAAGCGATGAATACCGACGGCGGGAAAACAGCATGGTGTCCCGCTGGACGCACCCGCCGGAACGCAATACGGCGGAATTCATTGGCGCGTTTCGCACTAGCCCGCGCCTGGCGGTGGTGGATCGAATATCCACCGACCTTTCTTTTGCGCCGGGGAAGTTATTTCGCATTCAGTCGGACGGCACGGAGACCGAGCTAACCCGGCACCCTTTCCTGGATTTCTGGGCATACCCCAATCCGCTGATGGAGTATAGCAGCGAAGCCCTATGGCAGCTGCAGCAAATCTATCTCTTGCTGAAAGGCGAGGGATATTTTATTATCAGCTGGGATCACCAGCATCGACCGTGCGAGTTGTGGCCGGTGCCGGTGCAGTGGGTACTCAATACCCCGTATGAGGGGCAGCCGTTCTACGTCATCCGATCGCCCAACGGCACCGTGATGAACGTGAGCGTTGACGATATTTTCGTCATGAAACGGCTGAACCCACTTGACCCCTCCCTGCGCGGTTTGGGGCAGGCTGAGGCATTGGCTGATGAAATCGAGATTGACGAGTATGCCGCGAAGTTCCAAAAACGGTTCTTCTACAACGATGCCACCCCCGCAGCCATTGTTCACTTGCAGGGCGCGACCGATGAACAGGTCAAGCGGTTTCATGCGGGCTGGATGGAGCGTCTCAAAGGCGTGTTCAACAGTCACGGCTTGATCACTGTCGGCGGCAATACCACGCCCAACGTCCAGAAACTGGCGGACAATATGCGGGACATGGATATGCTCCAGGGGCGAGCAGCGATGCACGAAGCCTGCCGCCGCCATTTTGGCGTACCGCCCGAGATCATGGGCGAGACCGCCAATAGCAACCGCGCCACCAGCTGGAACGCGCAGATTATCTACAATCAGCAAGTGCTGACCCCCATGCTGGCGGCGCGGGAGAAGGCGATCAACCAGCAGCTGGTGGGCTGGTTCGGCGAAGATCTCGTATGGCGCTTTGACCCGTTGGTGGCCAGCAACGAGGAATTCGACAAGCAGCTGGCGATGGACTTCTGGAACGCTGGCTTGATCACCCAGAACCAGGCTCTGGAAAAAGGCGGCTTCCCCTCTATCGGCGACGCCGGAGAGGTTCGCAAGATTGCCTTCACGGATATGTTCGTGCGGGCGGGAGACGACGTGGTGAAGGTAACCACTGAAGCGGCTAATCTCCAGTTTGGCACTGAGCCACCCTTGATGGAGCCGGAGTCGGAAGACGATGACGCCATCGAAGTGGACGGCGTGCTCGTGGAGAAGTCCGCGCCCATCGTGATCCACACCAAGAACCGACAGCGTAAAGAAGTGACGCTCCAGCAGCTCCTGCGCAGCGAGCAGCAAGCGGCTAAGGAATCGCAGAGAGCATTCGAGATTGCTACTGCCCGATTCCTGCGGCAGCAGGCTGCCGACATACAGCGGGCGCTGGGCGGCGCGGGAAAATCCGACGCGGATGCCATGCGCGCACTGCAGGATTATATTTTGCCGGACGGCGGCTTTGATGTCAACCGTTGGCTTGCGCTGCCCGAAGCGGAACAGAACGCACTGTCCGCACGGTTCGCCAAAGAACTGATTGACTGGGATACCCAGAGTGCTAGGCTCGAACGGAGCTTCAAGCCCATTTGGTCGCAGGCATACAAAGCGGGCGCGAAGCAGATGCAGTCCCTGTATGGCTTGGGCGGGGTCAAGCAACCTAAGCTAAGCGTCCAGGCGCAGAAGCATGGGGCGCAGCGCGTTGTGGGCATCCAGGACGCGACGAAAGAAAAGATTGCTGCGTCTGTCGCCCGGCGTATTCGGGACGGCGGCAGTACCCGCGAGTTGGCGGACGATATCATGAAGACGATGGACGCGCCGGAGAAGCGAGCGAATCTCATCGCACGGCAGGAGACCATGACCAGCCTTTCCAACGGTCAGTTCGACATGATGACCGCTGGCGGGGCAACCGACAAAACATGGCATCATCATAGCACAACCCCGTATGCGCGGGCTACCCATATCGCAATGAACGGGAAGACCATCGGCATCCGGGATTGGTTTGTGTTCCCCGGCGGCGTCAAGCTGCGGTTCCCGCGTGACCCGCTGGCGACCGGCGGAAAGAAAGCGGCTGGCGAGGTGATCGAGTGCCGATGCGCGGTGACCTACGATTTTGGATATTAGGAGGTGAACAGGATGGCAAAGGAAACCAAGCGATTTCAATTCAAGCTGGACGAAGACCAGCCACAGGCAGAAGCTGGGGTATTTGCTGGGTACGGCGCAGTCTTCGGCAACGTGGACAGCGGCGGGGATGTGATTGAGCCGGGGGCGTTTACCGAGACATTGAAAGACCCCAGCCGCGTCAAGATCCTCGCGCTGCATAGCGATACCTGGCTCCCCATCGGCGTCCCTATCGAACTGTTCGAGGACGAGCGCGGCTTGCGCATTGTTGCCAAGATCAGCGATACGGCGCTGGGTCGGGATGTGCGGGTGCTGCTGCGGGACGGCGTACTCAACGAACTATCTATCGGCTACGAACCCGTGGTCTGGGAGATCGATGAGTGTGGCGTCCGCCACTTGAAGCAGGTCACGCTTTGGGAGGTGTCCGTCGTCACTTGGGCAATGAACGACCAAGCGGTGATCAGCGACTACAAGGCTCTGGCTGACGACACACGGCGCGACATGAAAGAAGGGCGGAAGATCAGCGGTAAGCGGATCACCGCACTCAAAGAAGCCAGCGTCGCCATGAAGACTGCCGCGAAGACCATCGACGCGCTGGTAAAAGAGGCAGAGGGCGAAGGCGGCAAGGCGAGGCAGCCCCCCAGACAGGCAGTGAAGCACCGAACTACTTCGGTGCTTTTGCAATCCCCCGCACAGATTGAAGTCTATTTATAAAACAAGGAGGTTCCTATGGCAAAGAAAAAAGCCCGCAAGGGCGTCAAGACCGATGTAACTGAACTGGCCACCGTGCTGGCCGATGAACTGGAAAAGCGCAAGAGCCGCAAGGAGGATGACGAGGACGTCGCCAGCGAAATCCCTGCGGGTTTGGTTGACGTACTCGAAGAGGCGATCACTATCGCCGACGAGAAACGCAAAGCCCGCAAGGAGGCGGACGGCGAGGACGCCGACCTCACCCCCGACGACATGTTGGAAATCGCGGAAGAAGTCGCTGCCTTGATCGACGAGGACAAGGCAGAGGAAGAGGAAGACGAGGAAAAGGGTGACGACCCGGAGGTAGAGGAAGAAGAGCCGAAAGGCAAGGGCAAGGCGGCTTCGGGCAAGCGCACCGCGAAGCACCAGCGTCCGCCCGCACCCGCGCAGCGGAAGTACTCTGATATCTACCTGGGCGGCCCCCGTGGCGCAACTCCCGGCACGGACTTCAAGAGCCGCGCCGCCGCACTCACTGGCGCAAAGAAAAAGTCTTTCGTCTACGAGGGCTTTGGTCGTGCAGTGAAGTGCTTGAGCAGCTTCGCGAATGGAGACCCCGAACAGGCGTCCTACTTCGCAGAGAAAACATTTGGCGATGATGCCCTTGCCCGCGCATTTAAGGCGCAGACCGCAACCGTGCCGAGCGGCGGCGGTTACTTAATCCCGGAGGAATACAGCACGGAAATCATTGAATTGCTGTATGCCCAAACAGTGATCAGTGATCTGGGTGCACGGCGCATCGCGATGGACAGCGGCAGCATCAATATGCCCCGCATGACCGCAGGCGTCCCGGGGACGTGGATCGGTGAAGACCGCGACATCCCCGAAAGCAAGGCAAAGTACGGCAACTTGAAGCTGACCGCCAAGAAGCTGGGGACCATCGTCCCGCTGAGCAACGACCTGCTGCGCAGCACTCACTACACCACCGACCAGATGGTGGGCAGCGATATGACCCGCCGCATGGCTCTGGCGATTGACCAAGCCGCGCTTTATGGTACTGGCGGCGAGTTCCAGCCAATGGGACTGGCAAACATGAAGGGCGTGACTGCGGTCAGCGCAAGCAGTCTGGCGGCGGACTACGCCAGCGGCGGCGTTCTGACCTCCAGCTTTCCTGCCTTCGTAGAAGGCGCGGTACTTGACAAGAACGTCGATGAAAGCAACATGGGCTGGGCGTTCAACGCGCGGACGGAATTTTTCTTCAAGAACATCAAGTCCGCCACCGGCGAATTCATCTTCCTCGACGAGATGAACACGGGTCGCTTCATGGGCTATCCGTACCGCCGCTCCAGCCTCATCCCCACCGCGAGCAACAAGACCGGCGTTTTCTTCGGCAACTGGGGCGATATGATCATCGCCGAACAAGGCAGTCTGATGGTGGAGACGTCTCGCGAGGCGAGCTACTACACCGATGACGGCAAGCAGGTGTCGGCGTTCAGCCGCGATGAAACATTGATCCGCGCCATCCAGCTCGTGGACGTCGGCGTTCGTCATGTGGAATCCTTCCACTACACGAAGGACGTCGTCGTGCCGGGTCTGGCATAAGAAAGGAGCAACAGCATGAAACGTGAACTTCTGGAAAATGTCAAAGTACTGCCCGTGACCAGCGGCAGCACCGTTATCGACCGCGCCGGGTTTCTATCCGCCGTGCTGGGCGTAACCGCTACGGGTGCGACCACCGTCACCGTGGCGCACTGCGACACCGAAGACGGTACCTTTGAACCCGTCAAGGATACTCGACTGTTCGGCGATGGGACGAAGGTTGCAGACGACGGCAGCGTGAGTGCGGTCATCCCCACCGAGGCGGACGACCTGCTCAACGTGGGCATTGACTTGGTGGGCTGCAAGCAGTTCATTCAGTTCACTGCCGCCGGTGCCTTCGCGCTGGCTCTGGGCGACAGCATCGCCCAGCCGGTCTAAGGAGGGCAGACGGATGATTCAAGTTTACAAAGGCGAGAACAAACGTCGGACCCCGAAAACCGCCGACAAAGGCGGTGCGGCAAAGCCTCCCAAAACACCAGCCAGCCCCCAAAAGCCGCCCGAAAGCGGCGACCAGAAAAAGGAGTAGTACGCTATGAACGCTTGCCCGCTGGCTATCCCACTGGCGGATAACGCCTTGACCACACTTGCAGATGTGAAGGTGATGCTGGGCATTGACCTAGCAAGCGTAGACGCCATGCGCGACGCGCGGCTGACCCATCTGATCAATTACGTTTCGGCGTGGGTGGAGCAGACCACAGGACGAAAGCTGCGGCGGCAGGTGTATACGCACTTCTTTAATGCGGCGGGTGGGCAAGAACTTGTCATGCTACAGTGGCCAATCGTCAAAGTGCTGTATATCAAAATGGACGGCGAGAAAATCCCGCCGGACAGATATGACTATGCACAAACGGGCTACCTCGGCGTGATCTACAAAGACGATGGCTGGCCGCTCCAAGGCTATCGGAGCGGCCTAGCCTACGACATTGTAGCACCGAAGCGGAACATTGAAGTGAAATACACGGCGGGCTATGTGCTTCCAAAGGACGCGCACCCGCCGCGTGATCCCTGCACGCTGCCTGCGGATCTGCTGGGCGTCGTCTGGCAAGCCATCCAACAGGAATGGGTGCTGCAGCAAAGCGGCGCGGCGGGGCTTTCGGCGTTCAGTATTTCGGATGTTTCGTGGACGTTCGACAAGACCCCGAACGAGAGCTGGATGAAAACTTTGGGTTCCTATACCCGATTGTGAGGTGGAGGTTATGGTGGTAAAACAAGACACGGTACGCCCCTGGATTGAGTCCGTGGGCAAAGAACTGGAAGACTTTCGATCCATGCATATCACGATCGGCGTTCAGAGCAGTGCCGACCAATATGGCGTGGACGGTTCACGGGTGGAGGGGGCGGACGCGAAGCTGCTGACCATCGCCCGCGTCCATGAGTATGGCATGGCGAATATTACGCCGCGCCATGCGCAGAACCTGGCGATCCCCATCGACAAGAAAGCCGAGGGGAAAAGCCCCAAAGACTTCCCCGGACTGGTTTTCATCAAAAGCGAGGAAGGGCATATTTTCGGGGTGCTGCAGGAAGGCGCGAAAGTGCCTAAAAAGGCGGCGTCTACGGAAGGGCGAGCCAAGTCCAGTGCCAAGAAGGAAGACGCGGGCAAACGGGAGTATAAGCACCAAAGCGCGGAAGACATGGAATTTCTGTTCTTACTGCTCCCGTCGGTGACGATCCCGGAACGCAGCTTCATCCGTGCGGGCTACGATAACGGCAGGGAGAAAGTCTTCAAGGCTTTCGCACACGCAGTCTCTATGGTGGTATCTGGCCAGTGGACGGCGGTGGATGCCGCCGCACACGTTGGGGCAGTAGGCGTATCCATCATTCAAAACCACATCCAGGGCGGTATTAAGCCGCCTAAGAGCGAGGTCACCAAAGAGACTGGCAAGAGCAACAACAGCAGCCTGTATAGTACCGGGCTGTTGTATCATTCTATCACCTATTCCATTCAGAGGAAGTGAGACTATGCCGTTTCCAACGCCAACGCCCTTAATCCCTGCTGGGCTGCTGCACGACATCATCGACGTCCGACCCGGCGATGGGTACTACGACATGAACAACGGTGGTCAATGGGTGCAGGGCGCTGCGACCGAGGCGACATTTTCGGGGATCATCCTGCCGATCGACAACGAGGATTTGCAGTATAACCCCGCGGGGACTTTCACGGTCAACAGCCAAAAGCTCTACACCAACGGCCATTCCCTGCGCCCCGGCCAGACGGTACGCGACACACTGGACGGCACCACATACACCGTGAAGCAGGAGCTTCGGCATACGCCGCTGCACCCGATGAAACGCTATGTGGTGGAAACCGCTGGGGAGGCAAGTGCCAAATGAGCAGTTTTGTCCATGACGTACGCAACCCTATCCTTCGAGGGTTATCCAATTACCTGGGCATTCTTGTTGTTTTGACTGACCAAGTAACCCCAGAAGCCCGCGTACCCTTTGGGTACTACAGCGTTACCGCGCCGCACATCGACGGCGGCGGTATGGGGAACTATCATCGGCGCATGACGCAGGGCGGCGAAGACGTGGAGATCGTGCGTGAGTCCCAACCCTCCGCGACATTCTCTTTTACCTTTGTCAGCATGAACCGGGACGGACCGCAGGGTAACATCTCCGGCGAGGACGAGGCGATGGAATACGCAGAACGCGCGATGAGCTGGTTCGAGCATACTGGCTATAACTACCTAAGCCCATTGGGGTTGGTGGTTGTCAACGTGCAGAACTTCGCATCGCGCTCCCTGCTGGTGGTCGACGAAACCTCCCGGCGCTGGGGCTTCGACGTCGAAATCCGCTACACGCACTACGAGGCGCGAAACGACAGCGCCATAGACTACACCACTATCATACACAGCAAAGGAGGAACCTAATTTGCCAAACGACGTAATTGTCTATACCCGGCTGGACAGCAAGCCAAAGCCTGCCGAAGCCATGAGCATTCTTGTGCTGCAAACCACAGGCATCCGCGACCCGAAGATCTACCGCGACTACAAGGAGATGCTGTCCGATAACTACCTGGACAGCAGCGAAGCCTACAAGGCTGTTGTTGCTCTGTTTGACCAGGGAAAAACGACCCTTGCCGACCGACTGATCCGCAAGGTCAAGGTTGCCGGAATCGACGTCGCGGAAAACGCGGCGCCGACCGAACTGGTGGCAGCCGTTGAGGAATTCCGCCAGCAGGATGACAACTGGCACATCCTACTGACCGACCGCACTGACCTTGCCAGCATCACGGCACTGTGCGCTTGGGCAGAATGCACCGAGCCGACAGAGGCGGAGCTTGGCGCGGGCGTGGAGGACCATCGCAAGTTCTATTTCAGCCATGCGCTTTTTTCCGATTTGTTCGCCCCTGCGGGGGACGGCTCCCTCAGCAGCACCGTGCTGCTGATTCCAAACAAACGCCGCTGTGCGGGCATTGCCGCCGCCAGCAGCGCAGAGCAAACCGCTCCCGCCTATATCGGCAACGTCGGTCCGTTCTATCCGCGCAGCGTCACTTGGAAGTTCAAGCGCCCCGCGGGGATTGAATTGCCCGACCTAACGAAGGCGCAGCGGGAGGCACTGGAAGAAGCAAACTGGAACTTCCTAACCGACGAGTACGGGAAGATCTACGTCAAGAACGGGGTTTGCTTTGACGGGGAATTCATCGACAACCAGCTGGGCGCAGACTGGATCACCGAACACATGCGGGAAGAACTCTATCATGTTTACCTGGTCAACGAAAAGGTACCCTATGATGACGAGGGCTTCAGCATGGTTGGCGCAGCTGTGCTGGCTACGCTGAATGCGGCAGTGGCTCTGCACATTCTGGCAAAAGACCCGCAGAGCAAACAAGGGCGGTTCCGTGTGACGATCCCGACCCGCGCCGATGCGACCGACGAGCAAGCCCGCCGCCGCGAGATGCCGCCCATCTTCTGGGAGGCGGAATTCGAGGGCGCGGTTCACAGCTCCAAATCCAGCGGCGTACTCTACGCCGCACTGCCAGCGTAAGAAAGGGGGATAAATCAAGATGCAAGAAGATGTCAAGACCTATGACGTCGCCAAGTACAACATCGCGGTCAATGGCCGGTATCTGACCGGCTTTGTCACTGGCGGCAAATGCACGACGGCGCACAACACCGACACTACAACCCCCTACGTGGGCTGCATGGGGGACGTAATTTATCAAGAAAGTTCCGACAACACAGGCACGGCAACAGTTACCTTGGTGCCGACATCAGCGTCCCTTCCATTTCTGCGTGATCTGTGCGTCCGGCGCGTGCCGTGCGAACTGACGATCTCCGACGCAAACGTCAGCCGCCGCGTAGCCGTGCAGGCAAGCGACTGCCGGATTACAAAGGTTCCTGACGTCGCCGGGCAGGCAACGCTGAGCGACGCCACAGTGACCCTCTTCATCCCCAATCTGGAGTACAGATAAAGGGGTGATGCGGCATGCATTGTACCTATACACGCAAACACACGGCGGCCAATTGGAAGTACAACGCCACTTGGCCGCTGCGACCAAAATCACTAAGTGAAAGGGGTTACCGAAAGTTTATGGCAAAAACAAAAGAGATCAACCTGCGTGGGCTGGAAATCACTCTGCAAAACCCGTCCCCGCAATGGTATCTGGAGTGCGTCTCACGCAACAAGGACGCCAACGGCAACACGGAACTGAACGACTACTGCGATGAGTTGTTCAAAAACTGCGTGGTTGCACCCGCCGAGCTGCGACAAGACGGTATGCGCTTTTTTGACAGGCGCGAGGACTTGAAGGGGGCGCTCGATCTGCGCAAGGAGATCGAACGATTTCTGTTCGAACCAAAACAGTATGGCACGGACGAGGGGCAAGGCACTGGCGCAAAAACGTAAGGATTTTTGGATTCTTATCTTTTCCGGCCAGGGGCTTTCCTACACTGAACTCCGGCACATGGATGCCGACGCCTACTATGAGGCAGTCGAGGCGTTCAGCCTCTTTCACGGCGACTGGAAAAAAGGAGGTGGCTAGCGATGGCTGAGGACGCTCGCAGCGTCCAGCTCGGCGTTGACTTCGATACAAGCAGCGCAATCGACGCGCTGGATGAAGTCGACGTTGCGCTGAAAGGCCTTGACGACGTCGCCACCGCATTGGAAAGCGGCGTTGCGGGATTGGATAAGGCGCTTGAAAACGCCGGGGAGGGCGGCACAGAAGCCCTCAGCTGGATTCGGGATGCCGCCGATATGGCGGGCAAGAAGATCAGTGGTATGGATGACGCTATTGGAGTTGCGACGCGAAGGGTTGCGATGGACGCGGAAACCGCAGGGGAAGCTTTCCGAAAAAGCTGGGGGTTGGCACTAAAGCATGGCCAGTCCCTCACCAAGTCCCTTGGCACGGGCTTCAAGGGCTTTTTCACGAAGGTGAAAAAGGATATTTCCGACTGGCACAAGAATTTTACGACGAAAGTCAAGGCTGTCGGCGAGGCGTTCAAACATCCCATCAAGACCATCAAAAAAGGGTTGAGCGATGCCTTGCTTGGCGTTACCCACCCTATCAAAAGCGTGACCGAGTTCTTCGGAAAGCTGGGCAAGAAAGCCAAGGAAACCGGCGAAAACGGCAGCAAGGCGATGGATAAAATGAAGGGTGCGGTCTCCGGCGCAATGAAGGCTTTCCTAAGTGTGGAGGCCATCAAGAAGGCTGGGCAGGCGGTCGCGAACTTCGCCAAAGCCGCAATCGGCGCGGTAAAAGACGGCGAACAGTCTGCCGCCAAATTCAACGCCATGTTCAAAGACAAGGCGTCGGAAGACTGGGCGGCCAGTTACTCAAAAAGTATAGGCCGCGCCACTAGCGACGTCAAGGGCTTCATGGTGGCCAACAAGGGCATGTTCGATTCTATGGGCATGACCGAGGAAGAAACAAAGCAACTTTCCAAAGTCACGACATCCCTCGCCCTGGACTTTGCCAACGCCTTCAACATGGAGGATGCCGACGCGATGGGTCTCATGCAGGACGCCATCAAGGGCAACGCTGACGCGCTGTCCGAGTATGGGGTGAAGCTCGATGACGCCACCCTCAAAGCAAAAGCCAAGAGCATGGGCATCCACAAAGATTTGAAAGATGTTGACGACGCCACAATGGCGCAGGTTCGGCTGAACACTATCATGGATCAAACCGCCGACGTGCAGAAAAAGGCGGGGGATAGCGGCGGCGGCCTAACCAACAGTTTGAAATCCATCAAGGGCATGGCAAAAGGGTTTTTGGAGGACGCCGGGGCGAAGCTAGCCCCCATGCTCCTAAAGCTCATGGCGGTATTCACCGATGCTTGGCCAACCCTCGAACCGAGTTTGATGCAGTTGGTCACCGTGCTGTCTGACGGGCTTTCCCAGTCCATGCCGGTGCTGGCAGAAATCGGTTCACAGCTGCTGCCTGTATTAGCTTCCGTGCTAGGCACGGTGCTGACGGCAGCCATGCCGCTTTTGCCAGTCATCGCGGATTTGGCAAAGACCGTACTGCCGCCGCTGGCTAGCATTATAAAGCTTGTGGCTGAAACCGCTATGCCGCCATTAGTGGGTATTCTTGACGCGGTCCTGCCCATCCTGGGTACCCTCATAGAGGCACTGTCCCCCATCATTTCGGCATTGCTCCCGCCGCTTTATTCTCTGCTGGAGGCGATCACCCCCATACTCAACGCGCTGTCTCCTATTTTGAAACTGATTGGTCAGTTGCTGGTACCCATCGCCGAGGTGGTCGGAAAGATCATCGGCTGGGTCGCCGACAAGGCAGGCAAGGTTACTGACTTCTTCGGCTCCATCTTTGGTGGCAGCAAGAAGAGCAAAGAGGCGGTGGAGGATATGGGCAGCAGCTTCAGCGACATCAAACTTGACCCGATTCAGATACCGCCGCCGAAGCCGGTTGAGACGCCGCCAGTACCTGCGCCGGATACCACCAAGTATTCCGCCGGAATCAGCACGGCGGCGGCCGCCGCGGGCAAGACTGTGCAAAAGGGCGTTACCGAGACCACTGCCATCACCGCGCAAAGCCTGGACGACTTGGGCGGCTCTGCCATGAAGACCTACGCGTCCATTGCCGAGCAATCGGAACGGTCGTGGGCAGCGGCTGTCGAAGCCGCCAAAGTTGGAACTGGTAAAATCATTGGTTTTATCGGCCAAGTCAACGGCTTAGGCACGGTCAGCGTGTCCGTGTCCAACCCGATCCCGCACCATGCGCGGGGTACGGAAAACTTCCCCGGGGGAGAAACCTACGTCAACGAGGAGGGCGGCGAGATTGCCGTCCTGCCCAGCGGCAGCAAAATCATCCCCGCCGATAAGAGCGAGCGCATTGCCGACGGCATTGCCGAAGGCGCAGGGCAGAAGGTCGTCAAAAAAGAAGTGACCATTACGTTGAACGTGGTGGTCACGGGCGGCGGTCTTGACCCAGAAGCCGAGCGGCGGCTAGCCCAGCAGGTCGCAGAAACGGTACTCCAGAAGATCCGGGAAGATCGGGCGGAGGACGAGGTACTGGAGATTATTCAAAACGGCTATGTAGCCTAATTCAAAGGAGGTGACCGGCATGGCATACACCCTAACCGGCGAGAAGTCCGGGACTGTACGGTTTGAAGAAACCAGCACGATCGGCAGCGAAAGCGAAAGCCGGAACAGCCAGGTCACCTCCAGCCCCGTCGAGGATGGCGGGGAGGCGCAGGATCATCACATCAACCAGCCGTGGCAATTATCCCTTACAGGCGTGACCGTGGGGGGCTATGAAGCCTATGAACGGCTGGAGCAGATACAAAACAACCATGAGCGCGTGGAGTACCAAGGACGATTCCGCCGCTCCAGCCTAACCATCACCAGCCTAAAGCGCGACGCCCGAAAGGACAACGCAGATGGCTGTGGCTTTAGCGTGACCCTGCAAGAGGTTATGGTCGGCACCACCGAGTATGTCAAAGCAGGGGAAATGCCGCTGATGAGCGTCCAGGACGCCAAGAAACCCAAAGCGGCAGACAGCAGCCAGACCAGTAAACCCCAGGCAGAGGGGCGGCAAACCAAAAACGTCACGAAGCTGTCCGACAACGCCTATGTGGATTATGTGGAGAGCTTCAGCGCAAAACCCGCGGCCAGTGCCGCCCCCGCAAGCCGGGGGAACGCGGCAGCCAGCGGCGTAAATTAGGGGGTGCAGAATGGCTGCGCAGTTATACGACTTGGGACACAACGTCGAGTATATCGACGTGGATGTGAACAAAATTCCCTGCACATTCAGCATTAAGCTGGGCGACAAAACCTATACCCTCACATTCAAATACAACGCGCAGGGCGGGTTCTTCACGGTTGACCTTGAAACCACACAGGGCGACGTGTTGGCGTATGGCGATATCATACGCTATGGCCGCCCACTGTTCGGCAGCATTGAAGACGACCGATTCCCGCTGCCGGTGATCATCCCGCGGGGCTTTACCCCGGGGGTGGATACGGTGACCTTTGAAAATTTCGGCAAGGAAGTGAAACTATATCTTTATGACCGGGGGGTGGCGTAATGGCCGACCTTTGGCTGCGCAGTGCCACCGTACAAATCGGCACACGGCGTTATTCTATGGACACAATGGATTTCAGCTTTGAAGTGCCTTTTGAGGACAGTGAAGAGCTGACCGCCGCCACTGTAAAAATCAAGAATCTATCCCAGCAGACCCGTAACGCTATTCAGAAAAATGACGTAGTTATTATCAACGCCGGATATGAAGGCGACGTCGGGGCAATTTTCGTCGGGCAGGTGGCCGGGTACTCCAACAAAGTGGAGGGCGTTGACTTGGTAACCACCATCACCGCCACCGCTGCATTGGAAGAATGGCTGAAAAAGCCCATCAATAAAACCTACAACAAGGGCATCCAAGCCAGCGCAATCCTCGCCGACCTTCTGAACCTGTTCGGCATCGAAGTCGGGCAAATGCAGTTGGTCAAGGATATTACCTACCCTCGTGGCAAGGTCTGCAAGGGCATGCTGCGGGACGTATTGACTGAGATTATAACCAGCGACTGCAAAAGTCGCTTTCTCATAAAGCAGGGTCAGCTATTTATCAGCAACCCAAATCAAGGGGAGAACAAGGGGTACGTCTTGTCCGGTAGCACTGGGCTTTTGCGCAGCAGCGACGAACAAGTCATCATCCCGGTGGAGACCCCGCAAAAGACGCAGGAGAGTGCTGAAAAGAAGGAAGAAGACGAAAACCTAATCAAGCGCAGCTGCTTCTTGAACTACCACTTGGGTCCGGGTGAGCTGGTCATGATTCGCTCCAAAGCCCTAATTGGGGCAGGGCTGATTGTGCGCGGCAAGCATATCGGCAGCCGCACAAGCGACTGGAAAACAGAAATTGAGGTGAAGCCGCAGTGAACGGAAACACGAAAAAATACCGCATTTCTAAGGCTCGCCAAAAGCAGCAGGCCGCAGATATTCATGTCGCAGCGGCGGTGAAGGTGATTGCCTTCGACCCGGCAAAAATGACCGTGGACGTGCAACCGCTCTCCAAGCATTTGGTGCTGAGCAAGTGGCAGAGCCAACCGCCTATCTTGGGCGTCCCCATCGCGGCGGTGCGTTTCGGGGAATTCGTCTTGCGTCCCTGGTACGAAAAGGGGGATCCCGGTTTAATTGTCTATCTCGACCATGACATAGACAAGGTGACACAGGACGGGCAGGAATCCGAACCGAATACCGAGCGCAACCATTCCGACAGCGACGCATATTTTATCGGCGGCAACGTGCTGGGGCAAAAGGACATTGCTGCATTCGGACAGGGCGGGGTGCCCGACCAGGCGCTTGCGCTTGGTACTGCGGACGGCAAGCAGTGGGTGGCAGTCAAAAAAGACGGTATCCAAAGCCAAGCCGACAAATGGCAGCACAGGGGCGATATTGAGATTACCGGCGACGTGAGCATCACAGGGGATGTTGACGTGACTGGCAAAATCACCGCTACGGGCGAGATCCATAGCGACACAGACGTCACCGCGGTGGGGATTAGTCTGAAAAACCATACGCATCAAGTGAATCTTGGAAACAGCGGCGGACCCGTAACTGGGCCAACCAACCCACCAACGTAAATATTTTTATAAAAAAGCTTGACATGCGTATAAAAAAGGCGTATAATATAAATGTAGGGAGGGATACCAATGACAGTGCGCGAGGTTTTGAAAATCCTGCACGATGACGGCTGGAGGGAAACGCCAAGTACAAAAGGTTCTCATATTCAGCTAGAGCATGGTATAAAGCCTGGCAAGGTAACCGTACCAAGTCACGGCGGGGATATCCCCAAGGGTACCCTAAACAGCATTATGAAGCAAGCGGGGCTGAAATAATCCCCGCTTGCAAGAGAGGAGAGAGCAGAGATGCGCAAAGTATCTTATCTGGCGGTGTTTGAGCCGAATGGCAGCGGTGGTTTCGGGGTGTACTTTCCAGATTTACCCGGCTGTGTGAGCTATGGCGACAGTTTTGAGCAAGCGGCACGGGAAGCGGAAGATGCTCTGGGTCTGCATCTGTACGCAATGGAGAAAGACGGCGACTCCATTCCTTCGCCGTCGCAGTCCCTTGAAATCGACCCGGAAACGGAAAGCGGCTACTGGGTATCCTGCGTGACAGTTTACCCCGACCTTGTGAAAAACGAGTTGGACAACAAGCGGGTGAAAACCAATACGACTATCCCCGCGTGGCTCAAAGAGGCAGCGGAGGAGCGACAGGTGAATTTCTCCAGGCTGCTCGAAATCGCCTTGCTAGAGTATCTTGGTGTAGCCGTCAACCGATAACCAGTTCAAACAACAAACCCGTCTTGCGGAAGCAGGGCGGGTTTTGCTATGCACAGGAAGGAGTCCAGCATGAACGATACGCTTTATATCGACCCAGAAACCCGCGATCTGGACTTTGACAAGGAAGGTCTTCTGCGAACTATATCCGGCGGGGAAACGACGGCGCAGAACGTGCGTCTGACGCTCCAGACGAACAAGGCAAGTTTTCCGCTGGATCTGTCACACGGCACAGACTACGACCGCTTTTTGGGGCAGAAGGGCGTGGAGGACCGCGAGGTACAGGAAGTGATCCGGGAAGCGGTGTACCAGGAAACGGCAGTCGACCAGATCGACAGCCTTACCGTGGCGCGGGAACGGCGTCATGTTGACGTAGATTTTATGGCGCGGCTGCGTGACGGTCAGCGGCTCGATATGGGGGTGAAATTGTGAGCATCAAGGAAGAATGGGGTTTGACAGATCGCGGCTTCCGGCGCCCCTCTTACCCAGAACTGCTGGACGCTTTAGAATACAAAGCACGGGAGCTTTTCGGCGCAGGCGCGAACCTCACCGTACGCAGCCCGCTGGGGCTTTTTTGCCGTATTTTCGCGTGGATGCTTTCCCTGCTGTTCGGCTTGCTGGAGGACGTCTATAACAGTCGGTTCATTGACACCGCTGTGGGAACGTCCCTGCTCCAGCTGGGCCGCATGATCGGTCTGCGGATTTTGTCCAACCAGAAAGCGACGGGCTACCTCGAAATTCGCGGTGACCCCGGCACGGTGATCCCCGCCGGATGGCTGGCCGCAAACGTGGAGGGTGTGCAAGTCGTCGTTGTGGTAGAGGGGGTCATCGGCGAAAGCGGCGTGATCACCCTGCCCGCGCAGGCAACGCAGCCGGGAGAAACGGGCAATCTCCCCGCAGGATCGATTACCACAGTCGTCAACCCGGTGATTCCCGCGGGCGTGGACGGCGTGACAAACCAAGAGCCATTCAGTGGCGGGCGGCTGCGGGAGACCGATGAAGAATACCGCGACCGTTATTACAAAAGCGTGGACTTCGCGGGCGGCGTTAACCGGGACGCCATCCGCGCTGAGATACTGCAAGAGGGCGTTGTCAGCGCGGAAGTCTATGAAAACGACGGCGACGATCCCGATCCCGTTACGGGGCTACCGCCGCACAGCGTTGAGTGCGTGGTCTATGGCGGTTTGGACACCAACATCGCCAAAGCCATCTATCGGCGGAAAGCGGCAGGCATCCAGCACGTGGGGGACGTCACAGTGGCGGTGCTTATGGCGAACGGAAAGCCCTTTGACATCCACTTTAGCCGACCAACCCCTGTGCCTGTCTGGGTGAAGCTTTGGGGCTTGGAAACCAGCGGCGACTACCCGCGCGATGGAGCGGCATTGATCGTCAAGGCGATTACCGACTATATCGGCGGCGACAACTCCGGGGGGCTTGGTATCGGGGAGGACTTGCGCTACAAACGGCTGTCCGCCGCATTGGTGGCCGCACGGGTGCCGGGACTGCTGGACTTTGAAATGAAGATCAGCGCAGACGAGGAAGCCTTTGGCTATGAAAACATCCCCATCAGCCTTCGGCAGAAGGCGGTCACCGACGAAAGCCGGGTGATTTTTGATGCCTAACCCGTATTTGCTCGATATGCTCGAAATGCTCACCGGCGGCTACGCCCGCGACGATGTGCAGAACGTGCGGCACGGACGGGAACCCGTCACGCGCATCGGAAAACTGTTCTCCCTGCTCGCCGACGGCTTCCAGCTCGTGCATGAGCAAGCCGAAAAAGTGCGGCTCTGGGATAACCTCGACAACGCTCGCGGCACGGCGCTTGACCGCTATGGCGCGAACTTCGGCGTATACCGTAATGGTGTGGACGACGCCTTTCTGCGTCTCATGATCAAAGTGAAAATGCTGGCACATCTCAGCGGCGGCGACGTCGACACCGTGCTGTGGGCGGCGGCGGAGCTGCTGGGAGTGCCGCCGGAAGAGCTTGACCCTGCCGAGGTTTTCCCTGCAAAACTGTGGATTTACGTGGATCAGCCGGTGATTGACGCCTATCACATGGAGATCATCGACCTCATCGCCCGCGTCATGAAGCGAATCGTCGCCGCTGGCGTAGGGTTTCGCCTGTTTCTGCGTACGGTATACCAGTTCCCCAGTTCCATCTTTGTGAACACCGGCGCAAGCCAATACAGCGAGCTGCACATCCACCCTAAAGCGGTGCTGTGCCGATTCCCCAACCCGATTTATATTAACTCCGCGCTGGCGGTTTGCACCGTCACCACCATCAATCCAACAAAGGAGGACAGAGCCAAATGCCGGGAGAGTATACAATCCTTCCAGAGGCTGCCTACGTAACACAGGCGGGCGAGGCACTGATCGCCAAGCTCACCGCTTGCAAAGGCGCCTTGACGTTCACACGGGCAACCCTGGGCAGCGGGGAGATGCCGGAGGGGGAATCCCCTTACACGCAACTACACGAAAACGGCTACGTCATGGACGCCATGATCGAGGGCGCGACCAACCCAAACAACGGGGAAAGCGCCGTCGGCATCCAAGTATCCAGCATTGGCGTAGCAGCGGGCTTCCCCGTGACCAACATCGCGCTGTTTGCGCAGGATCCCGACGACGGGGAAATCTGCTACGGTTACATGGATCTTCACGAACACCCGGAATGGATTCGCCCGGAAGGCATGGCAGTCAACAATGTCGCCCGGTTCATTCTTTACATCATTGTGAAGAGTGTGCCTGTCGTCCATGCGTTTATCAACCCAGACGTTTTTATCACCCACAGCCAACTTCAGACTTATTTTGTCACGGTGATACGCCCTGCTTGTCTGCAGGATGCGCAGGGACTGGTTGCGGCGCACAACCAAAGCCCAACAGCCCACCCGGATATCCGCAACTACGTTTCGTCGAACGACGGACGCATTACGGAGCTGGAAAAACTCATGAGTGGCAAGAGCAGCGTCCCATTTCGCTACATTCCATCCGACTGGAAAAACGTGACCATCATCCAAGGGGTGCGCAACGACGCCGCCCTGCGGCTGGATTACTGAGGGAGGTAAAAACGTATGGCAAACCCTGTTCAGCTTTCATCCCTCGCGGTCGGCACCGTTATTAGGGTGCCGGAAAAAACCAAGAATGCGGAATACATCGTGCTGGATAGCCTGTACTCCAACGCCTCGCGGCAGTACCGTCTGGTGATCCGTCGTTATTGCGCGGAAAAAGCGCAGTGGGCGGGTTGGGGGCGTGACAGCTATGACGGCTCCAATCTCGACGTCAAATGCTCATCTTACATCGCGGACTTTTTGTCCGGCACCATCACAGGCTATATCCCAACCGTGCCAATTGAGATCCGCGATATTGGCGCGTCAGCCAAGAAGACTATCCAGCGCCGCGTGTTCTCCCTTTCTCAACGCGAGGTGGGCTATGCGCCCAATGCGACGTTCCCTGGAACGCCGATCGGGTACTTTAACAGCAACGCCCGGCGGCAAGCGCAGGATGGCGCGAATTTCAACCTGCAAGTCTGGTGGCTGCGCGACCCCGTGAAGAACGGATTGGTGAGCTACGCCCAACGAATCAATACCAGCGGCGCGTCCGACGACGCTTTCCAGACCGACAGTTACTGGTATCGTCCGGCGTTTTACCTTCCCACCACAATGACCGTAGAGGTGCAGAGCGGCGGCGGGTATCTCGCGATCCCCAACACCTCGCCGACGCGCCCCGCGTGGGTGACCGCGGCGAATACCGCCAACACACAGGCCAGCGGTGCTATCGTCAGCGGGGAGCCGGTGACGGTCTCGTGGGCGCAGGCATCCGACCTGGAGCAGAGTGCGGCCAGCCTTACCTATCGCGTGGGGCGCAGCTATGACGGTGGTCTTACCTGGGCGTTGATCGCGACGACCAACGGAAGCACAACCGCCATCAGCGACACCATTCCCTATGGCGTCACCACCAGCGTTTTCTATGGCGTTACCGCGATAGACAACTTTAGTCAAGCCAGCGACCAGGCGGTCACGACGCAAATCCAAGTGATCAGCAACACTGCGCCGGGGGCGCCGCTGCTGATCAGCGTCTCGCCCGCCGAAAAAGGCGCGACGGTTACCGTCACTTGGTCGGAAGCACCCGACCCGGAAAACAACGTGGCGGGCTACGCGCTGGAGCGCAGCATCGACGACGGGATCACTTGGGCGGAAGTCTTCGGCGGTGCCGCAAGAACCTACCAGGAAACCGTCGGCAACTGGAATACAGTCACCTACCGTGTGCGGGCCTATGACAGCTATGGCGCATACAGCCCCTATAACACCGCCGACACGGTGACCGTGACCGAGCCGGTTACGATCTCTATCACGGTGGCCGCCGACAGCGCAATTCAAGACGGGGCGGTTTGCACGGAGGATCCCGACGACGTCCTGTTGCATTATACGATTAGCAACACAGACGATCAAACGATGGAAAACAGCTATGCGGCCCGCCTAACGCTGGACGGCGACACTATACTCGCCCAGACGAACGGCGTTATTGAGGACGGGGATTATAGCGTCGGTCTTACAAAAGAGGGCTGGCAGGGCATTTTGAACGGGAATCATGTTCTACTATTGACCGTGACCGATGGTCAGCAGAACACCGCCGCCTGCGCTGTGACCTTTGCAAAGGACGTCGCAGAGCTGCGACTGATCACTGACCCGCTACCTGTGGAACTGGGTGACGGGCAGAAGCTGAAAAACTGCATGGTGAACGTCACCGGCAGCTTCCCCGAAGGCAGCACGCTCAATATCTACGCGACAAACAATGCGCTGGACGACGCCCCCGCATGGCAGCGTTTGAACCCCGGCGAATACAACACAGGGGTATCGGTGCTGTTGTCCAACAACGACATCGTCAACGGGAACGCCTTCGCTCTGCGCATCGAAGCTAGCCGGGGAACGGCTTCTGAACCCTGCTTTGTGGACAGTATCTACGGTCTGGCAGGGCAGAGCTATCTTGTGGTACTGGGCGGCGACGCCAGCCAACTGCAAGAGGACTTGGAAACGGAGATTGCGGAGCGGCAGGCGGGCGACGAGGCACTCCAACAGCAAATTGACCAAATCCCGCGCGGACTGCTCCAATACCAGGGTGAAGTGGATACCTTCGCCGATCTCCCCGCCGATCCAGGGCAATGGGACTGCTACAAGACGACCGACACGGGTGTTGAATGGTACTGGGACGGCGGCGCGTGGGATCAGCTTGATTTTTCGTTCGAGTTTGATAGCGAGCCGCTCCCCGACAGCAACAACCTTGTGAGTTCCGGCGTTGTGGCGGCGGCATTGACCCAGTACGCAACCGCCCAGCAGTTGGGCGATGCTCTTGCCGCAGAAACCGCGGCGCGGGATGACGCCGACGCCGACCTGCAGCAACAGTTGAATGACGGGCTGGCCACTAAGCAGGACGTCAGCCCCTACACGACGCTCGAAGTTGTGCACAACGCACTAACCGTCCCCGGTGACATCTTTCATGGCCGTGCCGTTTTTGTCAGTGGCGAGGCCGGGGCTGCCAACCTCCAGATACCAACAGCACACTGGGCTAACGTCCAGTCTCCGCTGGGCTGGGTACTCTACTGGAGGGCTAACCCCGACCAGATTACTGCTACGCCCTTCAGCGTGACCTTCAATGTCGTAGATGTCACCACCGGGCCAAACCCGACAACGACCAGCTACGTCGGCCTGGCCAGCGACACCCTCGCCAATCTTGGCGCGCCATCAAATCTTGGCGTGACGTTCGCCGACCCGGACGCGCTGGCGGTCAAACTGGTTGGCGCGACGGAGGACGAGGGCTTCCCTGGTAACCTGTATCTTTTGTTTTCCCCGCAGACCGTGACGGAGCCAGGCGGCAATTCTTATGATTTGGATGCGTGGCAGTTTTATAAGCGACGGGGCGGGGGCTCTTTGGGGGGCAACCGCGTCCAACCAGGCAACCCGCACAACGTCTATCTTGGCGGGGATTTGGGGGCTCCGGCTCCGGCCGGCAATCTGCTGGTGTGGTTCAGCAGTACCGGATTGACGCAGGAAATCGTCGAGGCGTTCTTTGCGGACTTTCCGGCACAGACTAGGCTGCGCCAGGGCCTGACCGTCTACGATGAGCATAGTGGCTGGCTGCAGGGAGGGGAAACGCAGGCACGAACGGGCTGATCATGACCTCTCCCGACGGCATCACATGGACGCACCGCCGCAACACGCTCCCGCAAGACTATATCATGTTCCGATCTGTGTGCTACGCCAACGGGATATTCATCGCGGTAGGCAGTGGCTCTAAGGCGCAAAACCCGAACACGCTGGCAATGTCGGTTGACGGCATTAGCTGGACGTATTTTGCACCCCCTGCATACAACCAGTGGAACGGTGTTGATTATGGAAATGGCGTCTTTGTCGCCGTCTCCTCTTCGGGTACCAACAATCGCGTGATGCTTGCCCCATAATCCATAAAGAAAGTGAGGAACGGGCTATGAAGACTCGTGAGTACCGCGCTCCGCCCCCTGCGCTCCCCCTGCTGAAAGACGTATACTTCAACAGCGGCGACCCTGTGCCGGTGTCACCGCAGGGGGAGCATAACGCAGTCATTTTGGTATTCCATTTGACGCCAAAGTTCGAGGGCGTAAGCGCCGGGCTAATCACCTGCCAGCAAGGGGCGGTGACGGTTTATCAAGGGCTTTTTGACACAGACAAGGCCGCCCCGGTTTATATCGAAGGCGGCAAAGTTTTTCTCACGCTATGGCGTGAGCTGACCACAAGCACCGTGCTGCAAGTGCAGATTACGGGCATTACGCCTGGCGGTGCGACGGTGCAGACGCCGATCTCACCTAACATTCTGTTTTGCGACAGTTTGCCTGGGGGTTGGCTGGCAGATGCGCCGCCAGATTTACTCGCGCAACTGGAGCAGATGGCCGCAGCCATTGCGCTGCTGCAAAATACCTTCCACCTGGCCACCGATACCGACATCGACGAACTATTTCAAAATTAGGAGGAAATGACAATGGCAATCGATCCCACCAAGCAAGACCTTTTGATCTCTCTGGGGCGGCTGGACCGCTTCAAAACAAGCCTCGCACCCGTCGCTCTCAGCGGCAGCTACGACGACCTCACCGGCAAGCCCAGCATCCCCAACAACAACAACCAACTGACCAACGGCGCGGGTTACCAAACCGCCGCGCAGGTGCAAACCGCCATCGACGAAGCGACGTCGCAGATCGACACCACCATCTACATCCTGGTGGCCGCGCTGCCCGACGTCGCCGACGCGGACACGCAAAAGATCTATGTCCTCACCACCGACGGCACCGAGTGGCGCAGCGACGGCGCCAACTGGGACAATATCGGTTTGGTGCAAGCCGACCTGGAGGGCGTCCTCACCGACAACGACCTGGCAACGGACGACGACATCGACGCGCTGTTCGAATAATCGCAAAGGAGGGCGGCAGCTATGGGCTTTCTTGTAACCACCAGCGGTCTAAAGCGGGCGCTGGGGCGCGTTGTCGGGCAGATTACGGACGCGCTGACCGCGCTGCACCAAAGTCTGAGCGGCGATATTGCAGCCGCCGAACAGCAGAGCAACGCGGCCATCAGCGCGGAGGCTACCGCCCGCCAGCAGGGGGACGCCGCCGAAGCTGCCGCCCGCGCGTCTGCTGTCACGGACATCTGGGACTTGATTCCCTCCAACGCCAGCGCGGCGAACAGTCTGGCGACGCAGCTTTTT
>JAIRXU010000030.1 GCA_031268095.1 Oscillospiraceae bacterium
CGCCGCGGGAAGTCAAAGCCTACGCGCAGTACCAGCTGGGCGCCCTGCTGGGGTTCTGCAAGGCCGCCGGCGTCCCTTTGGCCCACGTCAAGCCCCACGGCGCGATGTACAACATGGCCGGGAAGGACCCCGCGCTGGCCCGCGCCGTCTGCGAAGGGATCGCGGAAGTGGACGCCGGCCTGATTCTGCTGGCCCTCTCCGGCAGCGCGATGATCAGCGCGGCGGAGGAATGCGGGCTGCCGGTCGCCCGGGAGGTCTTTGCCGACCGCGCGTACGAAGAGGACGGCTCTCTGGTGGCCCGGACGAAACCGGGCGCGATGATCACCGACGAGGACCAGGCGATTGCCCGCGTCGTCGGCATGGTCACCAAAGGCGCCGTGCGGGCCGTCACCGGCAGGGAGATCCCCCTGACGGCGGACAGCGTCTGCGTCCACGGCGACGGCGAAAAGGCCCTGGCCTTCGCGCGGAACATCCGCGCCGCGCTGGAAGAAAACGGCGTCACGGTCCGCGCCCTGGGGCAGACGGCGGGGAGATAAAAAAACGGCCGCCGCCCGTCTCCCCCCCCCCAAAAAAAAATCCAACATCCAGAAAGGATCTCTCATGAACATCACCGAAAAACTGATTGCGTCCCACCTCCCGGTAGGCGAGCCGCCCGCGGGCAAACGCCTTCCCGGGGAGGATATTGCCCTGCGGATCGACCAGACGCTGACCCAGGACGCGACCGGAACCATGGCGTACCTCGGGTTCGAGGCCATGGGAGTCCCCCGCGTCAAAACGGAACTGAGCGTCGCGTATATCGACCACAATACCCTCCAGTCCGGCTTCGAGAATGCCGACGACCACCGCTTCATCCGCTCCTGCGCCCGCAAGCGCGGCGTCCGCTTCTCCCGTCCGGGCAACGGCATCTGCCATCAGGTGCACCTCGAGCGCTTCGGCAAACCCGGCAAAACCCTCATCGGGTCCGATAGCCACACCCCCACCGGCGGCGGCATCGGGATGCTGGCCATGGGCGCCGGGGGGCTGGACGTTGCCGTCGCCATGGGCGGCGGGGCGTACCATATTCCCATGCCGAAGGTGACGCTCGTGCGCCTGACGGGCCGCCTGCGCCCCTGGGTCAGCGCCAAAGACGTGATCCTGGAGGTGCTGCGCCGGCTGAGCGTCAAGGGCGGGGTGGGCCGGGTGATCGAGTACGGCGGCGAGGGGGTTTCTTCCCTCAGCGTCCCCGAGCGGGCCACCATCACCAACATGGGCGCGGAACTGGGCGCGACCGCCTCCGTGTTCCCTTCGGACGAAATCACGAAGGCCTTCCTGGAAGCGCAGGGCAGGGGAGGGGACTGGATCCCTCTGGCCGCGGACCCCGGCGCCGCCTACGACGCGCGGCTGGACATTGACCTCGGCGCGCTGGAACCCCTCGCCGCCTGTCCGCACAGTCCCGACAACGTCAAACCCGTCCGGGAGATCGCCGGCCTGCCGGTGGATCAGGTCTGTATCGGTTCCTGCACCAACTCCAGCCTGCTGGACATGCTGAAGGTCGCGGCGGTCCTGCGGGGCAAGACCGTCTGCCCCGCCGTCAGCCTCGCAATCGCGCCCGGCTCCAAGCAGGTCCTGACCATGCTCGCGCGGTCCGGCGCGCTGGCCGATATGATCGCCGCCGGGGCGCGCCTACTGGAATCCGCCTGCGGCCCCTGCATCGGGATGGGCCAGTCGCCCCAGTCCGCCGGGGTTTCCCTGCGGACCTTCAACCGGAACTTCGAGGGCCGCTCCGGCACCGCGGACGGGCAGGTCTATCTTGTCAGCCCCGAAACAGCGGCCGCCAGCGCCCTGACGGGGGTCTTCACCGATCCCCGGGACCTGGGGCCCGCGCCGGCAATCTCCCCGCCGCCCCGCTTCCTGGCCGACGACAACATGATCGAGCTCCCCGCGCCGGAAAGCGAGGCGGACGGCGTCGAAATCGCCTACGGGCCCAACATCAAGCCCTTTCCCCGGAGCGAGCCCCTGCCGGAAACCCTGGAGGCCAGGGCCGTGCTGAAGGTGGGGGACAACATCACCACCGACCACATCATGCCCGCCGGGGCGAAAATCTTGCCCTACCGCTCGAATATCCCCTATCTGTCGCGGTTCTGTTTCGCCCAGTGCGACCCCGATTTCGCGGCGCACTGCCGGGCGGCGGGCCGGGGCGTTGTCCTCGGCGGCGCGAACTACGGCCAGGGGTCTTCCCGGGAGCATGCCGCGCTGGTGCCGCTGTACCTGGGGGTCCGCGCCGTCGTCGCCAAGTCCTTCGCCCGGATTCACGCGGCCAACCTGGTCAACGCCGGGATCCTGCCCTGCACGTTCGCCGATCCGGCGGACTATGACCGCATCGGGAGCGGCGACGAGCTGGCCTTCCCGGGGATCCGCGCTGCCCTGCGCGCCGGCGGGGCGGTGACGCTGCACAACCGCGGCCGAAACGAAAGCTACGTCCTGGACTGCGCCCTCTCCCCCCGCCAGCGGGACATTCTGGCCGCCGGGGGCCTGCTGGATTACACAAGAGAACGGAGCTGAGCGGATGCGGCCGATCGAACCCGCCGACCTGCTGGCGCGTCTGCTGCCCCAGCGGCTGCGCTGGTTCACGGAAGTCCGCGCCTTGCTGCTGGGAGAGGACGTCCGCTGCCATGAAAATGACGCCGGGGATTGCTTCGCCATGGAGTGGCACTACCCCTACGGGCCGTTCGTGTCGCTGCTCGGCCGGGAGGGGCCGCCGCTCGACAGAGCCTTCTGCCGGGAAATCCTCGGGCAGTTCCCGCAGGCCGACGGCGCGTTTGTCCTCCCGCCGGACGTCCCGCCGCCGAAGGCCTGTCCGTTCGCCAAGGACGGCTGGAACGGCTTGACGTTCGGAACAGCCTACCGCTGCTTCGCGGGCAAACCGTCCGCGGACCTCGGCGCGCCGGAAGCCCCCGCCGACCCCCGCATCCGCCCCCTGGCCGGGGAGGAACACGCCCTGCTGCTGCCCTTCACGCGGCACCCGGCGGAGCTGGAAGAGCCGGGGCTGGAGGTGCTGGCCTGGTTCGAGGGCGGCCGTCTGTGCGGCCATATCCGCTTTGCCCCGGCGGCGGCGGACATTTGGGACGTGGGGCTGATCCACACCCTGCCGGAACACCGGGGCCGGGGGATCGCCACCGCTTTGGCCCGCGCGTACCGCCAAACGATCCGCGCCCGGGGCCTGACCCCCTACTACAGCGGCGTGAGCAACCCCCATTCCGCCCGCGCCGCCCGGAAGGCTGGCTTCTCGCCCTGCTGCGCGCGGTACGCGTTCCAGTGGAAACGGCCGCACACGCAGGCACTCCCGCGCCAAAAAAGTTCTTGACATTTCCTTTCGTCCGTGATAAAATAAAACTCTATTTTTATTTCTGTCATCCGCGCTTGGAAGGGGCTGTTTCCGCTGGAAAGAGACTGGAAAAAAGAATCAAAACGGGATTTTTTGTTGCTTTCTGATTATACGCCGGATGAGATCCGGGCGCTGCTGGACATTGCCGCGCGGCTCAAGGACGAGCGGCGGCGCGGCATCCCGCATCCTTTGCTGCAAGGCAAAACCCTGGGCATGATCTTTGAGAAGTCCTCCACCCGGACCCGGGTCTCCTTCGAGGCCGGGATGATCCAGCTGGGCGGCTCCGCCCTGTTTTTGAGCAAGCACGAGCTGCAAATCGGCCGGGGCGAGCCCGTGGAGGACACGGCCCGGGTGCTCTCGCGTTACCTCGACGGCATCATGATCCGGACCTTCGAGCAGGAGAAGGTGGAGACCCTGGCGCGCTTCAGTTCCATCCCCGTGATCAACGGGCTGACGGACTTTGCCCATCCCTGCCAAGTGATTGCCGACCTGCTGACGATCCGGGAGCGCAAGGGCGGGCTGGAGGGGCGGGCCCTATGCTACATCGGCGACGGCAACAATATGGCCAACTCCCTGATCGTCGGCGGGATCAAGACCGGCATGGCGGTGCGCGTCGCCTGCCCGGCAGCCTACCGGCCGGACGCGGGGATCATGGCCTGGGCGCGGGAGAACGGTGATTTCCTCTGCACGCAGGACGTGCGGGCCGCCGCCGCCGGGGCTGACGTGCTCTATACCGACGTCTGGGCGTCCATGGGCCAGGAGGACGAAGCCGAGGCCCGGCGGGAGATCTTCGCGGGGTACCAGATCAACGCCGCCGCGCTGGAAGCCGCCGCGCCGGGCGCGATGGTACTGCATTGCCTGCCGGCCCACCGGGGCGAGGAAATTACGGCGCAGGTCATGGAAGCGCACGCGGACGAGATCTTCGACGAGGCGGAAAACCGCCTGCACGCCCACAAAGCCATCCTGGTGTACCTGATGGCGTGAGCGCGGTCCCCCAAAAAAGCAAAAAAAATCAGCCGCTCCCGCAAGGGGGCGGCCTTGTTCTGTTGCGGGGGAACGCCGTTAAAACCAGCCTTCCATGACGTCCGGCTTGGCAAAAATTTGGTCCAGATGCTTGCAGAAGGGAACAACGTCGCCGTAGTCCAGGGCGCGGTGGTCCATGGCGACGGACAGCGGCAGAAATTTGCGGATGGCGATGTCCTGGCTGCCGTCCGGGTTCGTGACGACGCCGGGGCGGTCAACGAAGCCGCCGATGCCGATCACGCAGATCTGCGGCGGGATGATCTCCAGCAATACCGGCGGCGCGTAGCTTCCGCGGTACACAGACCCCAGATTGGAGACCGTGATGGTGCCCTGCTCAATGTCGTGTTTGGTCAGGCGGTCTTCTTTGGGGATGGCGTAGTAGGTCTTCCGCGCCTCCCCCCGGAGCAGTTTGACCTTCCCTTTGCCGAAGTTCGCGCCGACCACCCGGGCGGCGATCAGGTCCAGCCGGCCTTTCTTGAGCAGCCGGACGGTGTTGTCCATGGAAACTTCGTATAGTACCTCGTTGAAGTCCGTCTTCTCCATGCGCCGGCGCAGGTCGGCCATGTAATCCCGCATCTGCCGCAGGGTCTTCTCCTCCCAGTTATGGAGATTGACGGTCATCATCTCGCCGGTGGGCAGCTGGTAGGGCATGGAGATGTTGATATCCCGGTAGAGCTCCAGCAGTCCGCCGGCGGATTTCCGTTTGTATTCCAGGTGCCCGTTCATGGCGGGACAGGCCCGCAGGCCCTGGGTGATGGCATAGAGCAGCACGAGGTTGACGGTGATGCCCTCCCAGCCGGGCCGCTTGCGCAGGGCCTGATAGGTATTCCAGAACGCCGTCACGTCCGGTTCATAGTTGGCCGCCGCGTGCGGAATGACTTCCCAGGACTCCGTCGTCATGTTGGCGACGATTTTCCGCTGGATGCCGAAATGCTCCACCTTCAGCCGGTCGAAGCCCTCTTTGCCCCGGTACTGTTTCGGCTCTTTTTTGGCCTCTTTCAATCTGTAATTCTCCTTTCGGTTGGATCAGAGCGCGGCGGCCCGGCGCAAATTTTGCAGCCCGATCCGCAGCGCGGTTTCGCAGTCTTCCATGCCTTCAAACTCGATGCTGACGTAGCCGTCGTAACCCGCCCGCGCGAGGATTCCCAGGCATTGGCGCACCGGGACGCAGCCGTGTCCGACGATGGCCCCGCGCAGAAAGTTCCCCGCCCGGGAGCGGAACCAGCCCTCGCCGGGGTCGTCTTCCGCGCCGGATTTGACATGGAAGTCTTTGGCGTGCACATGCTTCGCCAGCGCCGCCACCCGGCCGACGGCCCGCGCCGGCGCTTCGTCCGCGCACAGAAAATTGCCGATGTCCACCAGCGTCCCGAAGTTCGGATGCCCCACCGCGCCGACCAGCGCCGCCACCCGGTCGCTGTCCTGGCAGAAGTATCCGTGATTTTCCACCATGGTGGCGATCCCCTTGGCGGCGGCATATGCCGTCACGCGGCGGCAGCCCTCCGTCAGGACCGGCAGAGCCTGGGCGAAGGTCCGGAAGCGGTTTTCCGGCGCGGGGAAGCCGCCCGTCACGTCGTGCCGGAGGCCGCGGGCCCCCAGCGCCGCGGCAATGTCCACCTGCGCGCACAGCCGCTCGGCTTCCGCTTCGGCGCTTTCCGCCCGGAGAAAATCCGCCCCCACGCAATAGTTTATGATCGGCAGCCCGACCCGGTCACTTTCTTCCCGGAGGATGCCGGCGAGGTCCAGGGCGGTCCGCCCCGGCGCGGCGTCCAGGTCCACGTACTCAATCCCGTCAAACCCCAGGTCTTTTGCCAGGCGGATCAGCTCGGCGGGGCTCGCCTTTCCGGCGGAAAGAAGCTGCTGAAAGCTGTAACTGCTGACGCTGCATTTCATCATAAAAAAGACCTCTTCATTCCGATTCAAGATGTTTGGGTCCGCCCGCGCGCTGTCTCCTATGCCGTCGGCGCCAGGAGCCGCAGAATTTCGTCCACGCATTCCGCTTCCGTCAATACGGTTTCCGGAAAATCCGGCCAGGCCTCCCGCAGCGCGTCGGCCAGCAGGGCGGGCTGGGGGATGTCCAGCCCGGCGGCGCGCAGGACCTCCCGCCGGGCAAAAACGTCCCGCGGCGGACCGTCCAGCAGCAGCTGCCCTTCGTCCATGACCAGCACCCGGTCGGCCAGCACCGCCTCGTCCATGAAATGCGTGATATACAGCACCGTGATGCCCCGTTCCCGGTTGAGGCGGAGGATGGCGTCCATGACCTCCCGCCGGCCCCGGGGGTCCAGCATCGCCGTTGCCTCGTCCAGGACGATGACGTCGTTGTGCATCGCGAGGATCCCCGCGATGGCCACACGCTGCTTCTGTCCGCCGGAGAGTTTGTGGGGTTCCCGCAGCCGGTGGTCATACATTCCCACGGCCGCCAGCGCCTCGTCCACCCGCTGCCGGATTTCCTCCGGCGGCACAGCCAGGTTCTCCGGCCCGAAGGCAACGTCGTCCTCCACGATGGCCGCGATGATCTGGTTATCCGGATTTTGGAAAACCATGCCTACCCGGCGGCGGATGTCGAACAGCCGGTCCTCGTCCGCCGTGTCGGCGCCATCCACCAAGACGCGCCCTTCCTGGGGAATCAGAATGCCGTTGCAGAGTTTGGCGGCGGTGGATTTTCCCGAACCGTTGTGCCCGAGGATGGCCAGAAATTCGCCCGGCTCCACGGCGAAAGAAAGCCCCCGCACCGCGGGCTCCGTCCGGGCGGCCGCTTCGGCCTCGTCCGCGTCGTAAGCGAAACTGACGTTTTGGAATTCGATCAGTGACATGAAAGTTGTCCTATCTGCAAAATAATCGGCGTTTCCCGGGGAAAATCACCGTTCCCACATGGCTGTGCTTCCGCAGGGGAGGACCAGCCCTGTCGCGCTGACGGGCAGGCCGATCTCATCGGCGGAAGCCTCCCCCCCCAGCTGCGGGACCAGGACGCTGGACAGCAGATACCGCATCACGGCCGGGGAAAACTCCGTCGTGTAAGAATTCAGCAGCAGCAGCAGAGCGTCCGGGTGCAGCAGCTTTGCGCTCAGCTCAATCAGGCCGCACAGCTCCTGCTCCAGCTTCCAGACCTCCGCGTTGGGGCCCCGGCCGTAGCTGGGCGGATCCATGATAATGATGTCGTAGAGGTTTCCCCGGCGGATCTCCCGCTGGACGAATTTGATGCAGTCTTCCACGATCCAGCGCACAGGGGCTTCCCTGAGGGCGCTGAGCGAGGCGTTTTCCCGCGCCCGCAGCACCATTCCCCGCGCGGCGTCCACGTGAACCACGCTGGCCCCCGCCGCCAGGCACGACAGCGTCGCGCCGCCGGTGTAGGCAAAGAGGTTGAGAACCCGGACGGGGTTCCCCGCGCTCCGGCGCTGCCGGCGGATCAGCGATGCCATATGTTCCCAGTTAACGGCCTGCTCCGGAAAAAGCCCTGTGTGTTTGAATCCCATCAGCTTCACGCCGAACCGCAGCTCGCCGTAGCGGATCACCCAGTCTTCCGGAAGCTTCCGCTGGAGCTCCCAGCGCCCGCCGCCGGTGGGGGAGCGGTAGTAGCATGCGTGCGCTTTGCGCCAAAGGGGGTTTTTTCGTTTCTCTGTCTTCCAAATCACCTGGGGATCCGGCCGGATGAGAAGGATTTCTCCCCACCGTTCCAGCCGTTCGCCGTCAGAACAGTCCAGCAGTTCATAATCTTCCCAGCCGTTGGCTATCCGCATACCGTCATCTCCGCTCCGGAAAAATTGCTGTTCTTTCTATTTTACCCGATTTTGCGGCATTTGTCTATCCCTAATTTTTGATTTCAGATAAAAACTTCCGGCTCAAAGTAGCCGTTCCCGCACCACTTCCGCCAATTCCTCCGCCAGCCGCTCGATCCGCGCCGCCTCGCGCCCTTCCATCATGACCCGGACGAGGGGTTCCGTGCCAGACACACGGACCAAGACCCGGCCTTCGCCGCCCAGCTCCGCTTCCGCCCGGCGCACCGCCAAGGCGATCTCCGGATCCGAGGCGCAGCGCACCTTGCCGAGGTTGGAGACCCGGACGTTGATCATCTTCTGGGGAAACGTCTCCATTTCCGCCGCCAGGGAAGAGAGGGGCCGGCCCGTGCGCCGCATGACCTCCAGCAGCTGGAGGGCGGTCAGCTGGCCGTCGCCGGTGGTGGCGTAGTCGCTGAAGATGATGTGCCCCGACTGTTCGCCGCCGATGCTGTGGCCCCCCGCTGTCATGGCCTCCAGAACGTAGCGGTCCCCCACCGCCGTCACTTCGCAGCGGATCCCCCGCTGCTCGCAGAAACGGAAGAGACCCAGGTTGCTCATCACCGTCACCACGGCGGTGCGGCCGCGCAGCCGGTTTTCCCGCAGCCACTGCCCCGCGCAGATGGCGATGATTTTGTCCCCGTCCACCAGCGCGCCGGTTTCGTCCACCGCCAGCAGCCGGTCCGCGTCGCCGTCGAAGGCGAAAGCGGCGTCCGTCCCGTGCTCCCGGACGTAGCTTTGCAGGGCCTCGATGTGGGTGGACCCGCAGGCCAGGTTGATGTTCTCCCCGTCCGGCGCGGCGGAGAGGACGGCGCAGTCGAATCCCAGCGCGGTGAAGAGACGCGGGGCCGTCACGCTCGCGGAGCCGTTGGCGCAGTCCAGGGCGATCCGCCGGATCCCCTGGGCCGCCAGGTCCCGGGCCAGGTGGGGATCCACGGTGGCCTCCAGGTGGGCCGTGTAGCTCGCCAGCGCGCCGGGGCAGTCGCCGCTGCGCCCCACGAACCCCCCGGTGGGCGCGCCGCTCAGGCAGGGAGAGAGTCCAGCCTGCGCCGGCCGGGCCGTTTCCGGCTCGTCGAGGATCATCTGTTCAATGCGCTCTTCCGTCTGGTCGGCAACCTTCCGCCCGTCGGCCCGGAAGAGCTTGATGCCGTTGTATTCGCAGGGGTTGTGGGACGCGGAGATCATTGCTCCCGCCGAGTAGCTGCCCTGGGCGGTGAGGTGAGCCACGGCCGGCGTCGGGACCACCCCGGTCAGCGCCGCGTCCGCGCCCGCGGAGTTGAGCCCCGCCGCCATCGCCATCGCCAGCATCGGCGAGGATGCCCGGGTGTCCATCCCGAGCAGCACCCGGGGCCGTTTCCCCGGCGCTTCTGTTTCCGCCAGTATCGTCGCGAATTCCCGCCCGATTTGCAGTGCCAGCTCGCAGCCCAGTTCCGTGTTGGCGATCCCCCGTGCCCCGTCTGTGCCGAATAACCGTCCCATCCGCCTGCCTCCCATTCGTTGTTTTGCGTTGCCGCTGCCTTTACTTTAAGGAGTATATGACATTTTTAGGGATTCATGCAGCGCCGGTCATTCCGCCACGGTCCGCTCGAGTTCCGCCACGGCCGCGTTGCGCTCGTTCAGTTCCGCCATACGCTGCTCGAATTCTTTGCCTTCGAGCTTGAAGAAGAGGATGGGGATGGTGGAGAGCAGCGAGCCGACGGCCGGGAAAATGGAGAACATGAAGAACAGGCCGCTTTTGGTTTCCGGTGTCTGCGTGACGGGTTCTCCCTTGATGTCCGGCTTGAATCCGATGAGCTTCAGCGCGACGCCTCCGAGCATGGTGGCGGCCGCGAAGACCCACTTGCTGAGCATACTGGTGACCACCAGGCTGGTGGCTTCGGCGCGTTTGCCGGTTTTGGCGGCGGTGTAGTCGAAGGTATTGAGTTGCAGGATGTTCTTGGCCACGTCGCTGATCCCGACGGGGATCCAGGCCAGGGCGGTGAGCGCGATCATCAGGCCGATGCCTAGGGGCGTAGCGTAGCCGATGGGTTTGACGATGAAATACAGCGCGAAATAACACGCGGCGCTGAGGAGATTCGTCATGACAATGATGCGGGTAGGCTTGAAGCGCTTGAGCAGAGAGGGCGAAAGCGTCGTTGCAAGGAAGTGCGGGATGCCCGCGATCGTCCACTGCAGCGCTTGCAGACTGAAACTGTTCAGGCTGTGGATATAGAACAATCCGCCGTTGGAAGCGTTGCTGACCAAGGCGGAAAGCGTCGTGCTCCAAAGGAGGATCAGGTTTTTATTCTGGAAAAAGGTAACGAAGTTCTCCCAAAAGTGCTCCTGCTTTTTCGGCGGGGCGATGCGCTCTTTGAGGTTCTTGGTATAAAGCCCCGCCACGCAGCCGATGGCCGCGAACAGCACGGCGCAGATCGTATAGTAATTATAGGACTTGATCAGGCCCTTTTTGACGGTCAGGTCATAGACGACAGGAATGATCCCCGGCACCATGCCGGACAGCTTGTTGCCGATGCTGCCGATGGTACTGTAGAGTGTGCGTTCCTGGCTGTCGGAGCTCATGACCGTACCGATGGCGCCGAAAGCGACGCTGGAGAAGGTATTGACGGTCTCCCAAAGGGCATAGCTGAAGAAACACCAAACGAGCATGGGGGTCAGGCGGTCGGTGCCGAAAGGCGGTTTGAGGAACATGATGACGGAAAGCACCGCCAGCACCGGGACGAGCGGGGCAAGGTAGGGCTTGAACCGGCCGTGTTTGCCTTTGCCGTTGTCGATGATGGTAGCGGCAATGGGATCGTTGATGGAGTCCCAAATCTTCGTCGCGGAGATCACGGAGGCGGACTGCACCGAATCCAGCCCGATGGAGAGATAAAAGTAGTTCAGGTAATCGGACCCCATTTTTGCGATCGACCCGTAACTCAGATTGCCCAGCGCATAAGCGATGTACTCCTTGAGTTTCATTTTCTCCGGGTCCTTCTCGTTCTCCCGGATCTCGTTCACGATGACGCCGAGCTTGCCGTTTTGCGGTTTTTCCTTCAATCCCATGTTCATGCTCCTTCATAAATGATGCCGCGCGGTGCGGATACACCCTAAAAAAAACGCCCTTGCCCGTCGGCGGATCCCGGCGGCCCGGCCGGGCCCGCGTCGTCGTCAGGGCGGACAATCCCCAAGTGGGCGTACGCCGCCGGGGTGGCGACCCGGCCCCGGGGCGTCCGGCCCAGGAAGCCAATCTGCATCAGGTAGGGCTCATAGACGTCCTCGATCGTGACGGCTTCCTCGCCGACGGCGGCGGCCAGCGTCTCCAGCCCCACGGGCCCGCCCCGGTACTGCGTGATCATGACGGTCAGCAGCCGCCGGTCGATCAGGTCCAATCCCAGCTCGTCGATCTCCATGCTTTGCAGCGCCGTCTGCGCGCTGCGGCAGGTAATGGTTCCGTCGCCGATCACCTGCGCAAAGTCCCGGGCGCGCCGGAGCAGACGGTTGGCGATCCGGGGGGTGCCCCGGGAGCGGGAGGCCAGTTCCAGCGCGCCGTCGGCGTCAATGGCAATGGCGAGGATCCCGGCGCTGCGCGTGACGATCAGGCCCAGCTGCTGCGGGGTGTAGAGCTCCAGCCGCAGGATTACCCCGAAGCGGTCCCGCAGCGGCGCGCTGAGCTGCCCGGCCCGCGTCGTCGCGCCGACCAGCGTGAAGTGCGGCAGGTCCAGCCGGATCGACCGGGCCGACGGTCCCTTGCCGATGATGATGTCCAGCACGTTGTCTTCCATCGCGGGGTACAAGACCTCTTCCACCGCCCGGGAGAGCCGGTGAATTTCGTCGATGAACAGCACGTCGCCGTCGCCGAGGTTCGTCAGCAGCGCGGCCAGGTCGCCGGGTTTCTCGATGGCCGGGCCGGAGGTCACGCGGAAGTTGACCCCCAGTTCGTTGGCGATGATCCCTGCCAGCGTCGTTTTCCCGAGGCCCGGCGGGCCGTAGAGCAGCACGTGATCCAGGGCCTCGCCCCGCTGGCGCGCCGCCGCGATATAGACCGACAGATTTTCTTTGGCCTTGTCCTGGCCGATGTATTCCCGCAGCAGCTTCGGCCGCAGCGAAAGTTCGATCTCGCCGTCCGCCTGGGTCAGGGCGGGGGAGAGGGTGCGTTCGTCGTCCATGGGACCCCCCGTTTTCTTAAATATACAGAACATACCGATGCACGGACATTCCGTCAGTCCGTGCGGAATCCGAGGCGCGCGTAGTCTTCCAAGCGGATGCTATCCGTGAAAGTGACGGCGGCAAGAGGGGAGTCCCTGTCCCGCGTTGGCCGGATTTCCATGCTCATGTGCCGGTTCCGCCCAAATAGTGCCGGGTATACGGGCAGACCTCGATGCATTTGCCGCACTGGGAGATCTCTATGCCAAACCCCTCCAGCGCCCGGGCCCGGGCGGTTTGGCGGCAGGCGGCGGCGTCAAAGAACGCTTCCCGCGCCAGGCCGGCGTGCCAGGCCAGCCCGGAAATCGCTCCGCCGGGGCAGGCCTGCGCGCAAGCCGCGCAGGCCCCGCAAAGGCTCTCGTCCGTTGGCGCGGCGCAGTCCAGAGGCGCGTCCGTCAGCAGGGAAGAGAGGCGGACCATCGGCCCGCATGCCGGCGTGACCAGCAGCGCGCTCTTGCCGATCCAGCCGAGCCCCGCCCGGGTGGCGACGGTTTTGTGCGGCAGCCGCGTCGCGTACATCTCTTCGAACCGCGCGGCGTACGCCAGCGTCTGCGCCACGGCACGGAAGCCCCGCGCCTCCAGCCACCGCGCTCCGGCCGCGACGATCCCGTCCAGCTGCGCGTTCATCCGGTGGTAGGCGTCCAGGTAATCCCGCGTCGGGAGTTGGGCGATGCCCCGGATGACCTTTT
Source organism: Oscillospiraceae bacterium (assembly GCA_031268095.1). Taxonomy (GTDB): domain Bacteria; phylum Bacillota; class Clostridia; order Oscillospirales; family Acutalibacteraceae; genus WRMQ01. The sequence goes on from JAIRXU010000030.1 coordinate 13,029, forward strand.
TGGGGTAGGCGACCGCGACTGCCACGCCGACGGGTAAGCCTTCCCGCGTCCCGGCGGGCAGCGCGCGCAAGTCCCCCGCGCCGGCCAGATCCGCCCCTTGGGCCGTCAGCTCCGTCAAAAGCGCCTGCGTCAGCGTTTGATGGCTCATGCTCTGCCTCCTCCTGTATGCGGCGTTCTTTTCTGGCCAGGACCACGCCATGGTTACGGTGCGGTGGTTAACTGCCGCAGCGCCAATTTAATTTTGGCTGGCGTGTCCAAGCTCTCGTCCAGCCCCTTCAGGGCCAGCAGGGCTTCAGACTGGTCGTACCCCAGAGCCAGCAGGGCCTCCAGAGCTTCGCTGTCCGGCAGGGCGAAGGCGTTGCCGGAAAATGCTTCCGCGCCCCGCGTCCGGCCGCCCGGCGACGGGTAGGCCTGGAGTTTGTCCTTGAGTTCCAGAATCATCCGTTCCGCCAGTTTCTTGCCGACCCCCTGGGCCCGGGTGATGCTTTTGGCGTCGCCGCTCGCGACGCAGAAGGCCAGCTGCTCCGGGGTGAAGACGGAAAGCACCGCCAGCGCGGCTTTTGGCCCGACGCCGGTGACGGCGATCAGCTGCCGGAAGCAGGTCAGTTCCGTCCGGCTGGCGAAGCCGAAGAGCTCCAGCGCGTCTTCCCGGACGCTGAGGTACGTGAAGAGTGTGATGCGCTCCCCCGGACGAACCTCCCGCAGGGTGTTGGCGGTGCTCTGGCACGCAAAAGCCACCCCGCCGCACTCCACGGCGAGCATGGTTTCCTCAACGTGGACGACGGCGCCGGTCAGGCTGTAGAACATAGGGGTACCTCGGTTTCATCGGAATTTCGGCAGGAGGGAGAGCGCCGCGCCGCGCGGGAAGCTGCGGAAAATGACGGAGGTTACCCCCGTGCCAGCCGCATCAGCGAACCCGCGCTGTGGCAATGGCAGATGGCGATGGCCAGCGCGTCGGCGACGTCGTCGGGCTTCGGGCAGGCGGTCAGGTGCAGCAGCAGCCGGATCATCTCCTGAACCTGCTTTTTCTCTGCCCGGCCGTACCCCACCACGCTCTGCTTGACCTGGAGCGGGGTGTATTCGAAGACCGGCACACCGTACCGCCGCGCCGCCAGCAGGATCACGCCCCGCGCCTGGGCGACGTCGATGGCCGTTGTTGTGTTGGTGTTGAAAAAAAGCTTTTCGACCGCCATGGCCTGGGGGCTGTGCCGCTCCAGCAGGGCGGAGACCCCGTCGTAGATGGTCTCCAGCCGGGAGGGAAAGGGGGCGCCCGCCTCCGTCGTGACCGCGCGGGCCTCCAGCAGCCGGTGCTGGCTGCCCCAGTACTCCACCGCGCCCGCGCCGACGATGGCGTAGCCGGGATCAATGCCCAAGACGATCATGGCCGGCTCCTCTCTCGCATACTTTTTCTATTATAACACAAGCCGCCTGCGAATGCAAGCGGCGAATGATTTGTTATTGGATATCATGCGTCAGGGATTTTCCGGTTCCTGCGGGTTCAGTTTCTGCGCCTCGGCCCGGGCCTGGTCGGCTTTGGTCTTGTTCCCCGCCGCGTCGTAGTATTCCGCCAGCCGTCTATAACTTGAACCAGCGAAACACGGAAACAAAAAATTAAACCTAAAAACGTTTTATCAACTGGTGTACGATATTTCAACACTCGCGCGGGATTGCACCACGCTAATTTTAGGGCGTTTCCAATAATACTTAATGTACTTATTCTCAAGCATCGTCACGGTGAATCTGATAATAGCGCAATACTTCATATACGGCGGGGTCGGTTGTAGCAATATCTTCGTCCGTAAACTTGTTGCGGTGTATAATCGGCAATGCGATTTTTAATTGTTCAGGGGTCAGTGCATTGAACCGCTCGCGCCATTCGTCCGTTATGCGGTCACAATTATGCCCGCTCCCCTCACGAGTGTACTCTTCCTCTTTGTCAAAGCGGATGCGCTTCGCCTCATCGTGCTCGAATCGCTTTATAATCAACGCCTCCGGCATTGTGAGTATCTCGTAGTATTCTTCCACGTTTGCCCCAAACGCCGCCTCAAAGAATTGTTTACCTCTGCCAATTTTTCCGTGAGTGGAGGTCAAAACCGCTTGTATGGCACGGACATACTTTTTGCTCCACTTCTTTCCGATAAAGTCGCGGTTACGGAAATACTGGGGGTCGCTAATCGGATGATATTTCATCGGGAAAGAGTAAATTGCTATGCCTAACTCGTCACACAAATCTACCGTGAGTTTCATACGTAGAAACAAATCATCTGGCTTTTCATTGAAGTTGTAGAGCATATAGTTGGACAGGTTTCTTATCCCTGCCGCTGCCGCTGTTCTGATGGCTTTTTCATATGTTTTGCGTAAGCCCCAATGGTCGAAAGCGATACGCAGGGGGCGGATATTTATTTCAGCGAGTTTTCGCATATTTTCGGGTGTTATGAGACGTGCGTCCACGCCTTGGTTGAAATCAACATACCTTTG
>JAIRXU010000033.1 GCA_031268095.1 Oscillospiraceae bacterium
TTCGTCTCGTTCCCGCCCGGCGCGCTCCAGGTCGTCCCGTCCGCCGCCGTGTAACCGCTGTCCGGCGTCTTCACGGTCGTTTCCACGATCTTCGCCCGGTCCGCCTCGCTGAAGCTCTCGTAAAATTCCCCGTTCAGGTATCCCCGCAGCGTACAGGTCTCCCACGTGACACCTTTCCATTTCTCATTATACGGCTTTTCGTCGATTACTTCCTTCGTGATCAGCAGCGCTTTTCCGTCCCGCACTTCCAGCACCCGCCAGTCGTAGTTCCCAAAATGGTATGTGCTGCCAACCGCCGGACGGGACTTCGCCGGGGCTGCCAGGTCGTCCGCCGTCTTCTGGGCAATGATCATCGTTTTTTGGATCAGATCCCGCTCGGCGTATAGTTTTTGCAGCGCCCCGGCCAGCTGGTCCACCCGGTGGCGGTACCCGTCCCGCTCCTGCTCCGCCTGCTGGAGCTTGTCCCGCGCCGCTTGCAGCTGCTTGGCCAGCTCCGTTTCCGTCGGCGCTTCGCAGGCACGGATCCAGCCGGCGTTGGGCCGCGTGTCATGCCTGACCGCATATTTCAGCGTATTCAAAATATTACTCGTCGGCTCGCTGTCATTGTCCCAAAAATTAGCGCCCCTGCCTTTGATTGCTCTCGTGCGAAAGTCCACCAGCTTTTGAATGTTTTCTTCTTCATAGGTAGGATTTCTTTTGGGAAAAGCAAGAACGTACTTCTTGCCCAACTTCGCTTCCGCATAGTCAAATTCCTTCTCGGTGTAACTGACGCCGTCGCTGGTTGGTGTGCCATAGCGTCCGGCAATGATGACAATGTAATAGTCTGATGCGTCGATGTACTCCTTGATGCACTCGAACTGGTCATCCCCAGAGGCCGGAAAGGATTCCATCCCGACCGGAATATAATCCCCATCTTTCAGTAAAGCCCTTAAGATCTGAAAGCGCTGATCTTTCAGATCATCGTATGTCGAACTGATAAACACCTGATAGCGTTTCTCCGCCATATTCTCACAATCTTTCACCCAAAACTTACCGGTTTCATTATACCATCCCCGCCCGCAAAAAGCAAGAATTTTCCGCCGGTTACGAATACAAATAGTCGAAATACGACTGGGTGTCCTCGTGTTCATCCTGGTGGCGGTAAACGGTCATGATCAGCCCAACGGCGAGGTACAGGCAGAGGTTCGACGACCCGCCCGCGCTGAAGAACGGCAGCGTGATGCCGATGACCGGCAGCAGCATGATGCACATGCCGATGTTGATCATCGCCTGGGCGCCGATCATCACCGCGACGCCGCAGCACAGCAGCCGGGCGCGGACGTTGCGGGTGTGGCTGCTGACGCGGGCCAGGCGGACAATCACCAGCACCAGCACCAGCATCACCGCGATCGCGCCGACAAAGCCCAGTTCCTCCCCCGCGACGGAGAAAATCATATCGTTCTGGCTTTCCGGCACGGAGCCGGTCTGGACATAATCGCCTTTGAAGAGCCCCTTGCCGAACAATTGCCCCGTGCCCATGGCGTAGCGCGCCTGCTGCTGCTGATAGATCACGGTTTTGTAGGTATCTTCCGCCATCCGGGAAGGGAAGTATACCGCAAGGATCCGGTCCTTCTGGAAGTTGCTGAACTGGTAGATCCAGAGGATCGGGAACGCCGCCGCGCCCAGCGCCCCCGCCGCCGCGAAGTACCGCAGCTTCACCCCGGCCAGAAAAAGCATTCCCGCCGTGATGCACAAAAACACCAGCGCGCTGCCCATGTCGCCGGTCAGGACCACCAGCCCGAACGGCACCGCCGCGTGCAGCCCCAGCAGCAGGATCGTTTTCACCTTGTTGATTGTTGCCAGAGACGAATACAGATGCGACGTAAATGAGATGATAAATCCGATTTTTAATAGCTCGGACGGCTGAAAGAAAATACCGATGCCGGGGATTTTGATCCAGTTGATCGCGTCGTCCCGTCCCTCCGGGCTGCTGGCGACGCCGGGCAATAACAGGGAACACATCAGCACAACGCAGGGCACCCCCAGCACGAACCAGAACCGCAGCAGCAGTTCATAATCCACAAAGGACAGCAGCAGCGCGACAAGCGCCCCCAGCGCCACCGCCGCCGCCATGACGATCGCGTCCCGATGAAACGGCAGGGCCGAATCTTCTGAAATCTCGCGCAACGTCGCGGAATGCACCAGCAGGATCCCGAACGCGGAAGCCAGCAGGCAGACCGCCAGCGTCAGCCAGTCCGTCCCCGCCGCGTAGAGCTTCAGGCCCCGCCGCCGCTGATTTCCCATAATGTGCTGCTGTTTGGTGCGATATTTCAATGCCATGTCCGTATGTCCTTTCCGGTCGTTGGATTATGCTACAAGTATACCCTGATCAGGGGAAAATTGCAAGAAAAATCTGAAAATCCGCCGCTGGCGAACCCGTGTGCAGACCGGAAAAGCCGGTTTCGCCGTTGCTTTCCTGCCTGAAAATCCTGCCCCTTGCGCCGACCTCTTTTTTATGGTATAATAGCCCTATCCACTTCCGGAGGTTCTTTATGTCTCACACCGTTCTCTCCCCCTCCCCGGCCGCCACCCAGGCGGTGGGCCGTGCCTTGGCCGGACGGCTCCGGCCGGGGGATGTTGTTGCCCTGTTCGGCCCGCTGGGGATGGGTAAAACCTGCTTCGTCCGGGGCCTGGCGGAGGGCCTTGGCTGCGCCGGTACGGTGAGCAGCCCCACCTACGCCCTGGTTCACGAGCATCCAGGCCCAACGCCGCTGGCGCACTTCGATATGTACCGGATCACCTCCTGGGAAGACTTGGAATCCACCGGCTTTTTCGATTACCTTGACCAAGCGTTCGTCCTTGCGGTAGAGTGGAGCGAGCACATCGCGTCCGCCTTGCCGCCGAACTGCGTCCGGGTTGCCTTCGCGCCGGGTCAGGGCGAGAACGAGCGTATGATCACCATAGAACACGGAGGATCCGCATGATTACTTTGGGACTGGACGCCGCGTCAGTGAGCGTCAGCGCCGCCGTGGCGCGGGACGGCGAACTGCTGGGCGAGTGCTTCGCCCGGGCCGGCCGCAACCACAGCACCGTCCTGCTGCCCATGGCGGACGCGGCGCTGCGGCAGGCGGGACTGACCGCCGGGGACGTAGACCGGATCGCCGTGACGGTGGGCCCCGGCTCCTTCACGGGAGTCCGCATCGGCGCGGCGGCTGCCAAGGGACTGGGCCAGGCCCTCGGGAAACCCTGCGCCGGGGTCTCGACGCTGCTGGCCGCGGCGCGTCTGCTGGCGGACCGGATCCGCCTGATCTGCTGTGCCATGGACGCCCGCTGCGGGCAAGTTTACGCCGCCCTTTTTGCCACCGACGGAGCGCAGACCACCCGCCAGACGCCGGACACGGCTCTTTCCTTGGCGGCGCTGGGGCAGCTCCTGGCCGATCCGGCCTATGCCGGGCAGCCGGTCCTCTTCGCGGGGGACGGCGCTGCCCTCTGCCTGCGGGCGCTGCCCCATCAGCCGGGCTGGGCCCTCGCGCCGGACTGGCTGCGCTTTCCCCGCGCTTTCGGCGCAATCCTCGCGGCAGCAGACACAGATTATGTCCCGGCGGCAGCCCTCGCGGCGGCCTACCTGCGCCCCTCGCAGGCGGAACGGGAACGGGCGGAGAGGAAATCCGCCGGGAAGAACGACCAATGAAAAGCGCTGCCACGGCGCTAATTACAGTGCTATCACAGAGAGGAGGATGACAATGTCTTTTACAGGAAAATCTTTGCAGCGGCTTCTCAGTGGGGGGCTGGCGGTCTGTGTTGCCGCGCTGACGCTTTCCGGCCTTTCGGGGGCAGCGGCCCCGACACCGTCAGCGCCGGACACCGCCGTTTCGGTTTCGCTGACGGCGGCGCCGGCGGCCAATGCTTCCGACACGCTGCCCACCCCCACCTTGCTTATCCGGGGGTTGCAGACGATTCTTCCCGCTGCTTCGCCGGCAGCGGAGGCGGCGCAGCTCAGCGGCGGCCAGCGGTCCCTGCAAAATCCCGGCGGAAGCTTCCTTTTGCCGGAACCGGGCGCGGGCAACGCGCTCTTCCATCCGGACACCTGGCAGGCGGCCAAGCTCATGATCGGCTCAGTGCTGGACCGCTTCACCAACAGCGACGCCGACCGGGAGGCCCTGGGGCGGATCCTCCGCTTCACGCCGCTGCTGCTGCCGGAGGATGACGGCTCGCTGCCGGATACGCTCCCCGCCATGGACACCGGAACGTACTTTCTGCGGATCCTGACCAAGGGTATGCGGAACATCTACGTCTGCCTGCGGGCCACCGACGAAGCCACAGTATACCAGTTCGTCGCGTTTTATGAAGAAAACGACGGCACGGCGGTCTACATGCCCATCGGCATTTTCTGGGACACGGCAACAGGCGAGATCGCCGACGAAGCAGGCAACGGGATCTACTACCTGGGCTTTGAGTACGACACGGACGACTTCCTTGTCCGCACCGCTTCGGACTCCTGGCAGCGCCAGCTGGGCTATAACGTTCTCTATGACCTGGCGGCTCCGCTGGCCGGCATCCGATTCGAAACGCTGCGCTTCCCCTTCTCCTGGGATGGCAAGGACTGGATGGTCCAGCTTTGGAAGGGAAACTACACCCCCTGGGCCAACGGCGCGGAAATCGGGCTGTACACCAAACCGGCGAACCGGCTGCTGCCGCAGTACGACTGCGCGGAACTGCGGCTGCCGATGGATATGTCGCTTTACCACGGCGATGAGCTACTTTTCACGCATGGCGAGCGGCCCCAGTGGTGGCTGGGCGGCTTCCAGTACGGCCCCCATGTCTACCGTCCCGCTTCCCTGCGCTTAACCGGCAGCATCGTCTTCGAGGACGCCGGCATGCTCGCGGCCTTCTTCCAGTCCTTTGAAAAAAATAAGCCCGCCAACCTCACCGGGCAGGCGGACGGACTGCGTTTTACGTTTGACTGGAAAGCGAAATAATCCTCACCGGAACAAATCCCGCTGCATCCGGAACAATTTTTGGCGGCGCTCCTGCTCGACCTGCGGGTCGAGCGCCAGGGCGCCGTTTTCGCTTTGCCGCAGCGCGCTGCCTTCCCGCGCGTCCCTGGGCAAATCCCCGCGGGGAAACCGGACCGCTGAACCGTCCGCGCGCTCGCAGACGGCAACATCCTCTTCGAAGCGGTCGATAAAATAGAGCGTACCCCTGCTGTCCATGGCGTTCCTCCGGATTAATTTTTCAGCAGCGTATTTTTTACATCAGTGATCAGCATGTGCCCCGGGGCATGGGTGATGGCAAAGCTGGGTTTCGTGGCCATGACCACTGCCTGGGGCGTTACGCCGCAGGCCCAGAATACCGGCGTTTCGCCGGGATGAACCGTCACCGGATCGCCGAAGTCCGGCTTAGCGAGGTCCGCAATCCCGATGGCAGCAGGATCGCCGATGTGCACCGGCGCGCCGTGCACCCGTGGCATCTGCGCCGTCACGGTCACGGCCCGCACCACCTGGTCCGGCGGCAGCGGACGCATGCTGACGACCATATTTCCCCGCATCATCCCCGCCGGCTCGCAGGACAGATTGGTCAGGTACATCGGGACGTTGCGATCCTCTTCAATGTGCCGCACAGAAACATCCGCCTCCAGCAGTTCGGATTCGAACGAAAAGCTGCACCCGATCAGAAAACTGACCAGGTCGTCCCGCCAGAATTCCGAGACGTCCGTCACTTCGGCGGTCATAACGCCGCGCTCATAGATCCGGTAGCGGGGAATGTTCGTGGCAATGTCCGCGTCGGCAATCCGGCGCAGCCGCCGGGCCCCGGCCTCGCTGACCTCCAAAACCGGGCATGGCTTGGGGTTGCGCTGGGCGAAAAGCAGGAAGTCGTAGGCATATTCCTTTGGCAGAATAATCAGGTTCGCCTGGGCGTAGCCGGCGCACATACCAGAGGTCTGGCCGGTGTACGCGCCGCTGCGAATCATCGCGCGCACAGAGGCGGGAGACGCAAGTTCATAGGGGTTGGACATGGTGGATCCTCCTTGTGCCATCTGACGCCCCGTTGATTTTGCAGAGACGCCGGCTGATTTTTATTTTCGGCAATTCCGGTTAGCTTCCGGCAATTTCCGTTCCGCCAAACGTGGATTCCGTCACCAGCGCGGACTGGAAATCTACCACCTCGCCCCGGTATGTGTAGACCCGGGGGACCCGCTGGCCGACGCGGCAGGCCGTCTCGTAATTGAAACTGGCTGAGGCCGCGCCGATCTCCTCCATGGTGACCGCGCAGCTCCCCTGCACCCCCAGCAGAATGACTTCCTCCTCGATCTCCAGCGGCGGCAGGTCGGTCACATCCACCATACACTGGTCCATGCAGATCCGCCCGATGATAGGCGCAAACTGCCCCCGAATGATTACGCGGCCGCAATTTGACAGGGCGCGGGGGTAGCCGTCCGCGTAGCCGACGGGCAGCGTCGCCACCCGGGTGAGCCGATTGGTGACAAAGGTATGCCCGTAACTGACGCCAACCCCCGCCGGTAGGGTCTTAAGGTGGATGATATGGGTCTTTATGGACATCGCGGGGCGCAGCGCCAGGTTCCTTTCGTTCACTTCCGCCGAGGGGTAGAGGCCATAAAGGGAAATGCCCAGCCGGACCATGTCATACTGCCGGTCCAATTCCATGATCCCCGCGCTGTTGCAGATGTGCCGGACCGGAATCTCGGCCCCCGCGGCGCGGATCTGTGCGGTGAACGCGTCAAAACGGGCGCACTGCTCCATAGCAAAGGTTTTGTCGGCTTCGTCCGCCCGGGCCAAGTGGGTAAAAACTCCTTCAACCCGCAGGCCCGGCAGCCGCGCGACGGCTGCAGCTTCCGCCGGCGCGACGGGGTCATTATATAGAAATCCGACGCGGGACATGCCGGTATCGACCGCCACATGAACCGCCACTTCCTGCCCTGCGGCCTGCGCCGCTTCGGAAAGAGCCTGCGCCGCCGGGAGGGAAAAGACCGTCTGCGCCGCGCCGGAACGCACCAGGGCCGGAAACTGGCTGGGCGACGTGTACCCTAAAATCAGCAGCGGTTCCGTCATTCCGGCCTGCCGGAGTGTCAGCGCTTCCTCCAGGACCGCGACGGCGAAACAGTCGCACTTCCCCCGCAGGAACCGGGCCAGCGGCGCGGCCCCATGGCCGTAGCCGTCAGCTTTGATCACCGCCATGAGCAGCGTCTCCCGCGGAATGCGCTCCCGCACCCGCGCGACGTTATGTTCAATGGCGTCCAGGCTGATTTCCGCGTAGATGCGATGGTAGTGCTTGAGCTTGAGCATGCGCTTGCGCCTCCAAAAAAATTATTGCCACAACATCCGGTATTCCAGCCGCCGCAGTTTTTGCGCCTCCCTGCGGGCCGCCGCCTGGGCCTCCCGCGGGGAACCGGCCGCGCGGAACCGCACTTGACTGCCGATCTTCGCCTGCGCCAGTTTCGGCAGGTCCGCCGTAATCACCGTCGCGATTTTCGCATATCCCCCGGTAGTCTGCCGGTCCGCCATCATGACGATGGGCTGACCGGAAGCCGGGACCTGCACACTCCCCGCCGCAATGCCGTCTGAGATGATGTCGTATCCGTCCTTTGCCTCAATGGATGGCCCCGCCAGCTTGATTCCCATCCGGTCGGAGGCGGGGGTAACGGCATACTTTCCTTCGTAAAACGCCCGCAAGCCCTCGGCGGTGAATGCGCCGTCCTGCGGTCCGGGGAGGACCCGCAGCGCAATCGTCTCCTCCGGCGGCGGAAAGTCCGGCACAGGGGCGCGCCGCCCCGCGAGGCCGCCGAAAAACGGCGGCGCTTCCCGCAGGGGAAGTTCATCCCCCGCCCGGAGCTTACGGCCTTCAAACCCGCCCAGACCGCACTTGAGGTTGGTCGAGCAGCTGCCCATCTCCGGCTCCAGCGCGAAGCCGCCGGCCAGGGCAAGGTATCCCCGGCAGCCTTCCCGCGCCGCGCCGCAGGCCAGCACCTGCCCCGCCCGGACCGCCACAGCCTGACAGCGGGGCAGCTCTTCGCCATCCAAGACGGCAGCCATGTCCGCGCCCGTCAGCGCAATGACGGCGTCGCAGCCAAATTCCGCCTGAATCCCCACCAGCGTCATTTCCAGCACTGGAAAATCCATGGGGTTCCCGGCAAGGAGGTTGGCTGTCCGCGCGGCGGGCAGGTCCATCGCCCCGGACGGAGAAAAGCCGCTGGCCATCCAGCCGAAGCGCCCTGCATCCTGGACCGTCGTCAGCGGACCGGGAGAAAGAATCTTCAGGACGTTATCCACGCGCCTTCACCTCCCAAATTCGCTCTCCCGCCGCCTGTTTTTGTTCCAGTTCGGCATATTCCTCCGCCGACACCGGCACAAACCGGATGTAGTCCCCTGCGCGGTAAAGAATCGGCTCCGCCCGGCGGGGATCGTAGGGGCGCACGGGGGTGCGGCCGATCAGCTGCCAGCCGCCGGGGGAGGCCAGCGGATAAATCCCCGTCTGTTCCCCGCCGATCCCCACGGAACCCGCCGGGATGCTGGTGCGGGGATTTTGCAGCCGGGGCGTATGCAGCGCCTGCTCCAGCCCGCCCAGATACGCGAAGCCGGGCAGGAATCCCAGCATATAGATCAGGTAATCCGCGCCGCTATGCCGCCGGATCACTTCGTCCGGAGAAAACCCGGTGTGCTCCGCGACAGCGGGGAGGTCCTCTCCGAACGCCCCGCCGTAGCAAACGGGGATCACAAAAACCCGCGTTTCTGCTTCCCCGGCCAGCGAAAGAGCCGCCAGCCGGCGGGCCAGCTTCCGCCGCAGCCATGCATAGCGCACCGCGCAGGGGTCGTACGCCACCAGCACGGACCGGAAGGTCGGGACGCACTCCGTCACGCCCCGGAGCGGCCTGCGCGCCAGGGAATCCGTCAGGGCCCGAACTCGCGCGTTGACCGCAGGGCTGATCTCGTTGCCGAACGCCACGACGAGCGCGGCGTCCCCGGCGGGAAGGATGGTCGGTTCCGGCGTATTCATCCCAGTTTCCTTCCTCTTTCCTGGTTTTTCAATTTTTCCAACAGATCCCGCAAGGGCCGCCGCGACGGCGGACTGATCCCAGCGGGCAAATCCGCTAAGTCAAACCAGCCAAGCGCGGCAGTTTCGTCGGTTTCCTCCAGCATTTCTCCGCTGAAGTCCCGGCAGATCCACATCACGCTGACAATATAGCACACATCCCCGTTGGGATAGGTATAGAGCATCTCCGGCCCGCTGTAAATCCCCAGCGGTTCCAGCGCGCCGACGGTCAAACCCCGTCTCCTCAAAAACCTCCCGCCGGGCCGCTTCCTCCGGCGTCTCGCCGATTTCGACACATCCGCCCGGGTCTGCCCAAAGGCCGTTGTCCCGGCGCAGCTGGAGCAGGACCTGCCCGTCCCGCACAAGGAATACCCCCGAGCCGACGACCATCAGCGTGTCGTGCCCGATCTTTTTCCGGATGGTTTCGATGTACCCCATGCAGCGCCTCCTGTAAAGAATGTTTTACGGACAGGGGATCAGCCCGTCGAGTTTGGCGTTTAGGCGGTAGATGCGCTCTTTCGCGGTGCCAAAGTATACCGTGCCGTCGCGGCAGACGCAGAGCCCCTCCGTCTCCTCGGGAATCGAAATCAGATAGCGGCGGTCATAGCTGATGACGCCGTCCGCGTTCAGCCGAAGGAGATACAGATAGTGCGGGTCGGCCGAGGATTTCGCGCCCGCGTCGGCCAGGTAATATATCTTCCCGTCCCTGCTGTCCAGTCCCTGGGGCACACCAAAGCTGGGGCCGGTATCGTACCGCCACTCGTCCAGGACTTCATAATCCCCGCCCGCGCCCAGCCGGATCTTCGCGACGGCAAACTTCGCGCCCTCTTCCACGGAGGTCAGCAGGGCGACCGTCCGGTTCCCCAGGCAGCAGACCAGCGCCGCGCCCTGGTAGCCGACCGTCCCGAAATCCCACTCTCCCAGCTTCGTTCCGTCCGCCGGGGAAAGTTCCCAGACGGCGGCCTTCCGGCCTTCCCCGCCGGTGCAGGCGAAGAGCGTACCGCTCTCCGGGTCATCATCCAGCTCCGCCGAATGCAGCGGGCCTTTTCGTTCCAGAACGCCGCGCTCCGTCATGGCGGTCGCGTCGATGACATGGATGTCCGCCAGTTCGCCGGTTTTGTCGTTGTGCCCGGCAAAATAGAAGCATTCCCCGTCGAAGGTCATGCCCTGCGCGTTCTGCCAGTCGTTCGGCTTAACGTAGCCGACGTCGGTGAAAGCGTTGGCGTAATTCGCCGTCCCCTTCTCCGGCGGCTGCGGCGCCCCGCAGGCCGGGAACAACGCCAGCAGCACCGCCAGGGCCAGAACTGTCCACTTTTTCACCGCGGCGGCCTCCCTTCCGGTCAAGTCACTCTCTGCTGTCGCATCTGTCCGTTCTCCGCCGCCGCCAGCAAATGGGGACATCACGCTTTTCCCTCATAATAGCCCAGCTCGATTACTTTTTCAAACCAAGTCGCGCAGGTCTGGCGCAGTTTCAGCGCCTCGCGGACACATTCGCGCATCAGCGTGACGATGGAAGTATTGATCGCCAGACCGAACCCGTCGATGGCGGGGATCCTCCAGCCGTACATGTCAATCATCCCGGCCCGGGCGGCTGCTTTGCAGGCTTCGGCCTCCATCTCCGCGTCATGCATAATCTCCAGATCCTCTTTCAGGAAGGCCAGCGCGGCAATCATGCCGTAGCAGCCCCAGTCGGAAACCGTCGCGGTGATGAGGTGATCCGCCGCCGTGCTGACAGCAATTCCGCCGCGGCAATCTTTTCCCATACTTTCGCAGCGGCAGCGGCCTTCCCCGGCGTAGGGAATGTACCGCGCCAGCTGGCCGGCAATGGCTCCCATGCCGATTTCGTTGCCCAGATCGCCGATGGCGATATTCAGGACGCCCCGCTCCTGGAGCTTCGTGAAGAGGACGTCCATCTTCGCTTCCAGTTCCGTCATGTTGAGCCCCGTCGCATTGTGGTATTCGCCTTGGGCGTTGGCCCCGGGGGCCTCAATGCCAACCACCGCGCTCGGCAGGGCCTGCGCAATCAGCTGATCCGCAAGCGCCGCCGCGGACGCCTCCTCCTTCGGGAAAGGAACCACGGCCATGGCCGCCGGGAACTCGCGGATCTCTTCCGCGCTGCCGTAGCTATGCAGACCGCAGACCGCCGCCAAGGCATGCGCGGCCTGGACATTTTCTTCCTGGCAGATCAGCACCGGTTTGGCCCCGAAGGCCTTCACCAATGCGCGGGCCAGCAGCACAGAGGAGATGATCCCGTCGGTCTCCGCTTTTCGGAAGGGCCGCAGGACGAAGCCAGTGATAATATAGACGAAGTCGTCGGTCTGTACCGTCCGGAAGAGCTCCCGCGCCGCATGCATCGTTAAGGGCGCGCCTGTTTTTTCCCGCGCCGCGCTATAGAGGATCCGGCACACTCCGTACCCCCGGGGGTCGAGATTGCTCAGGTCGTCCAAGGACTGCCCGAGGTTATATTCCGTCAGCTGCTGCTGGGTCATGACGCATCCTCCTGCCCGTTATTTCGTCTCCTCCAGGAACTCGTTCCACAGATAGCCATGCAGCTTTGCCAGGAGCTCCGGCGCTTTCCCGCCGACAGGCTTGCCATCCACGCTCTCCGCCGCCAGACCGAACGACCCTGCTGAGGAAATCAGCACTTCGTCCGCGGCCATCAGCTCCGCTACCGTGTAGACCGTCTCGTCCACGGGGATGTTCAGCGCTTTGCAAGCCTTGATCAGGTGGGCCCGCGCGATGCCGGGGAGGATGTAATGGTCCGTCGGCGCGGTAATGAATACCTCGTCTTTTATCATATGACAGTTCGAATGGGCGCATTCCGTCACGCGGTCGCCCCGGTGGAAAATGGTCTCGTCCGCTCCGGCCTGCTTGGCCTTCTCGCTGGCCATGACGCTCGGAAGCAGATTGAGGGTCTTAATATTGCAGTGGAGGAACCGGGTGTCCTCCATGGTGATCAATTTGACTTTTTTGTCCAGCGGCTGGACCTCCACCGGGCGCAGGACGATCCAGAGGTTCGGCCGGATCTCCGCGTCCGGAAACACATGATTGCGCACACCGGTTCCGCGGGTGGCCTGCCAGTAAACGAACATTTCGCCGGCGTCCATCTTGGATACCATTTCGTTGAGGATTGCCTTGAGCTCGCCTTTTGTTTTGGCCAGACGGATCCCCAGCAGCCCCGCGCTGTTATAGAAGCGGTCCACATGCTCGTCCAGGGTGAAAATTTTGTAGTTGCGGCTGTACGTCGCGTCATAGACGCCGTCACCGAAGTAGCATACCCGGTCGTTCATCGGGACGGTCATGGTTTCCAGCGGCCCGAAGGTTCCATTATAATAGCCCAGTTCTTTCATGAAGAAAACCCCTTGCTTTTCATTTTTCATTGATAGTCTATTATTATACTCTTTTTCTGCACAAAAGTAAATGCGCAGAAAAAGCAAGCCAAAAATACCGAATTTTTTCGGAAATCCGGCTTCTTTAACATATTTTTTATTTTCCCCCTGTTGTTTCGGAATTATTTTTCTGTTTTTTCTGCTCTCCTGCGCTCCCGCCGCCGCTGGAAAGCAAAAAACAGCGCCAGCAATCCTGCCTGCCGCCGGCGCAGCAGACCTTGAATCAATCCCGGCAGCCGACCCGGCGTCTCTTCCCGCAGGGCACACCAAGCCCCAGCCCCGGCCTCCAGCGTCAGGGCCATGGCCCGGGAGCGCAGCAGCATCCGCAGCATCCGGCGGCCAGCCCGGCGGTTTTTCCCCGCGCCGTACCACCAGACTGCATGGTAGATCTCCCGTGCCACGCCATCCCGCAGTGACGCGCAAACCTGCGCCTCCGGCAATCCCAGGGCCAAAAACAGCGGCACGTCTGACTGGTACTGTTCCCAAAGCTGCGCGCCGATGTCCCGCATAGCATGCACGGCGCTGGTCGGTACGTCCCGATAGCGATAAAGGCCCTCCGGAACATAGCAAATCCGCTCGCATACCGCCAGGCACCGCAAGACGA
This sequence comes from Oscillospiraceae bacterium, assembly GCA_031268095.1. GTDB lineage: Bacteria > Bacillota > Clostridia > Oscillospirales > Acutalibacteraceae > WRMQ01. The sequence continues at coordinate 13,021 of JAIRXU010000033.1, forward strand.
ATTCCCGGTCCTCCCCGTATTTCAGCCCCACCGTCAGGCAAATTCCCCGGCCGACGACCATCTCCCGCAAAAACAGCTTGGTGCACATGCTGTTGCCCCCGGCGTACCGCATCATATAGGGCGCCAGGCACTCCCGGACGGCGGCGCGGTCCAACACGCCCGCCGGCAGCGCGGGATTCTCCCCGCTGTTCGCGTGTTCGCACAGGCACATCTCCGCCCCCGCGCGCTCCGTCCCCGCCGTCATCTTCTCAAGAAAAGCCGGGTCCAGTGTGTCGTCCGCATCCAGGAAAGCCAGATATTTTCCCTGCGCCAGCGAGATCCCCGCGTTGCGGGCTGCGCTTACTCCCGCATTGGCCTGATGGACTGTCCGGATCCGTTCCGGCCATTCCGCCGCCCACCGGTCGCAGCACGGGGCGGAGCCGTCATCGGAACCGTCGTCGATCAGCAGCAGTTCCCAGTCCCGAAACCGCTGCGCCGCCACGGAGCGGACGCACTCGTCCAGGTACGGCAGCGCGTTATAGACCGGAACAATGACGGATACGGTGATCATAGCAGAATCCTTTCGGGCGTCGGGATTGGGTCTGGCAAAGCCTCACAGCAAACCGCCGCGAGGTAGCCGCCCGGCAGGGAGAACGAAAAGGCCGCGCCGCCGGGCAGCCCGGATTTATACTGGGCTTCTTTTTTGACCCAAAGCGCCAGCACCGGCTCCCCGTCCTCCCCCGGCCCGGCGATTTTCCGCCGCAGGCGTTCCGGGTTCCGGAGGTTACGCGCGCTGTCCTCTACGTCGCAGCCGATCTCTCCCGCGCCGCTCACCGCCAGGAGCACCAGCCGCCCGCTGTGGCTGAGGTTGAAAGCAGGCTTGCCGGGAACCCAGGGCTTGCCGCCCGGAGCGAAGCGCAGTTCTTCTTCCTGGATCCCCAGCACCCGCCGGAGCAATGCCCGCCCCCCTTCGTGCAGTGTCATAGCCGACGCCGGGGGCAAGACGGCGTAATAAAGACGGATCAATCCAAAAATTCTCCGTTGATCGTCAGGCCGAACGCTTCGCCGATGGCGCGGAGGTTGTCGTCCGTGATGGTTTGGAGCACGGGCTTGCCGCTGGCGTACACTTTCAGCAGGATTTCGGCGGCCTTGACGATGGCGTGCATCATGCCAAAGGTGCTGTCGAAGTCCTCTCCGGCGCAGAACAGGCCGTGCTGCCCCCAGATCACAGCCGCAAAGCGTTCCATCTCCTTGCAGGTGGCCAGGGCAATATCCACTCCCCCGCAGACCATCCAGGGCACGACGCCGACCCCTTCGGGGAAAATCACAACGCACTCCGTCATCGCCTGCCAGAGGGCGCGGCTGAAGGCCCGGGCTTCCGGGGGCAGCAGGAACGTCAGGGCAATGACATCTACGGGATGGGCATGATAGATCACACGGGAGGCGCCGCCGGTGGCCTGCACCCGCACCGCGTGATTCATGATGTGGGTTGGAAATTCGCTGGTGGGCTTGTGTCCGACGGTCAGGCCCCAGACGATCCGGTAGGCGTCCCCGTCGGCGTTGAGCTGGGCGACACCGATGTTCTCCTCCGGGCATACAAGAATGTTCTGGAAATAGCGGTTGGTCCCCGTGACGATGAAATATTGTCCGCCGAGGTTTTCTGCCCGGACCCCCAGGGGCGTCCAGGGGCCGGTTTCATCAAAGGCCGCGCGGCACAGTTCTGCTTCCTCCGGACGCATGCGGTAGGTCATGTTGCCGCCGTTGCGCTCATGCCAGCCCTGCTGCCAGCCGTTGTCGGCGCAGCGGAGGAAGGCCCGCACGGCGGGGGTATCGGTGATTTGCATAGGTGATTTCCCTCCTGATAATAATATTTTGGTATTCTGTACGGATCAACTTAGGATTTCATTGGATCGGGATCTCAAAATGCAGCGCGTCCACCCACGTCCCCTTGATGTAGTTGCGTCCGCGCAAGAGGACCCGGCCGCCATAGACTTCCACCTGGTACCCGACGCCCCGGCCCAGAGAATCGCTCAGCAGCGTCGGTAAGTCCACAAAGGTCACGCCTTCCTTCTGCTGGATGCTCAGCTGCCCCGCCGGGGTATGCAGATGCCCGGAGAAAAAGAAGACGTTCCGGTATTGCCGCAGCATCTCCCAGACGGCATCGGACGCATCCCCGAGCCCCACCCGGTCGAACGTGCCGTTCAGCGGCTGATGGCAGAAGACGAAGACGGGTTTCCCGCCGACCCCCGCCTGGGAGAGGGTGTAGCGCAGCCAGTCCAGCTGGGTCTGCGTGATGGTGGTAGTGGTGTCCTCGTGGCCGTCCTCATCCCCCAAAACGATGAACCAGTAGCCGTCAATGACTGTGCTATAGTATGGGTTCTTATACTGGACGCCGGTCAGGGAAGCCAAAAACCGATTGTGCCGGGCAATGGCATCCGCCGGTTCATACGTAGACTGGTTGAGGTCGTGGTTCCCCATCGCGACGATGGTCTGCTTCGCGGCGGGGAAGCGCGCAAGCAGCCCGTACAGCATGAGATACTCGAAGGGCTGACCGTTCATCGTGTTGTCCCCCAGCAGCACCAGCGCGTCCTGGTGCCGCACCGCCTTCCCCGCGTCCCGCAGGCTCTTGCCGAAGCCCGTGAACCGGTCCAGGGTATAGGATTCCATGTGCACATCGGACATCACTGCGAACTGGAGCTTGACGCTTTCCGGCGCGGCAGGGGTGATGGCGGGGCCCTGCGGGGCATAGATAAATCCCGCCAGCAGCACGGACAGCAGCCAGCCGAACGCTTTCGCCGCCCAGCGGATGATGGTGGTCATGACAATTCCTCCTCTGTATGATCGTTATCCGTATGGTTTGGCTGCGCGGGCAGCCGTTTGACCAAAAACAGGCAGGGGTTCTGCGGATTCCAATACGTTGGAAATACCTCCAGCGGAAGGAAGCCCGCCTTGGAGTAGAAGCGCCGGGTGCGTTCGTAAGGTTCATAATCGACGGAGCTGTCCAAGGTTTTGACTGTCAGGTACACCAGCCCGCGCCGGACGCACTCCGCTTCCGCCGCCGCCAGCAGCCGGGACCCCACCCCCTGCCCGTGCAGCGGCTCCAAAACGCCAAGGTTCAGAATCTCCGCCGTGTAGCCGTTGTGCGGCCGGAGCGCCAGGAATCCGACGGGCTCCCCTTCCCGGTCCGCCGCGAAGAACGGCAGGTCCCGGTGAAGCCGCGCTTTGCGGTCTATCTCTTCCGGCGGGCTGAACCAGGCGGGCAGAGCATGCGTGACGGCCAGGGTCACGGCGGTTTTTTCGTCAGGATCGGCAACTGAACGGACAGTCATTGTGAAACGCCCTCCCGTTTTCTATTCCGCCGAATCGGCCGCCGTCAGTTTGCAGTAGCCCTTCTTGCCTTTGCGCAGCAGCACCGGCAGCGCCGCCCGCGCAATGGTGAAGCCAATTCCGCCGGCCTTCGCGTCGTCCACAAAGACGCCGCCCTGGTCCACCAACCGCCGGGCCTCGCCCCGGGACTTCGCCAGCCCGGACTGAACCAGCGCGGAAACAACGTCGATCCCGCCGTCCGTGAACGCATCCTCCGCCAGGGTGACAGTGGGGATGTTTTCGCTTTCCGCCGCGCCGGAAAAGAGCGCCCGCGCAGCCTCCTGCGCCTTGGTTGCTTCCGCTTCCCCGTGAATCAGCCGGGTCACCTCAAAAGCCAGCCGCTCTTTGGCGGCGTTGACGGCGCTGTCGGTCAGCGCGGCGTATTCCGCAATTTCCTCCAGCGGCAGAAAGGTCAGCATCTTCATGCAGTTGATCACATCCGCATCCGCTACGTTGCGCCAGTACTGGTAAAATTCATAGGGGCTGGTGCGGTCGGAACCCAGCCAGACGGCGCCCTTTTCTGTCTTGCCCATTTTTTTGCCCTCGCTGGTCAGCAGAAGGTTGGAGGTCATGGCATAGACTTCCTTCCCCGCCGCGCGGCGGCAGAGTTCCACCCCCCCGATCATATTGGACCATTGGTCGTCGCCGCCCATTTCCAGCACCGCGCCCTGTGTGCGGCGGAGGTGCAGGAAGTCGTAACTCTGCATAATCATATAATTCATCTCGAAGAAGGACAGGCCGGTCTCCAGCCGGGATTTATAGCACTCGGCGGCCAGCATGCGGTTAACGGAGAAGTGCACCCCGACTTCCCGCAGAAACTCGACGTAGTTCAGCCCCAGCAGCCAGTCGGCGTTGTTGACCATAACGGCCTTGCCTTCGGAAAAATCCACCATGGCGCTCATTTGCTGCCGGAAACAGCTGATATTGTGGTCAATCTCCTCCCGCGTCATCATCCGCCGCATCTCGGTTTTGCCCGTCGGGTCGCCGATCATGGCGGTCGCCCCACCGAACAAAGCAATGGGGATGTGCCCCGCCCGCTGCATGTGGCTCATCACAATGGCCTGTACGAAGTGCCCGATGTGCAGACTGTCCGCCGTGGGGTCAAAGCCGATATAGAACCGAATCGGTTCCCCGGCCAGCAGGGCTTCCACCTTCTCCGGGTCGGTGCACTGCGCCAATAAATTCCGCGCCCGGAGCTCCTGAAACACATTTCTTTCCATATTGTATCAACCTTTCTATTTCTGCCCATCAAATTATACCGGATTGCCGCCGGTTTGTCAAACAGAAAAACGCAAAAAAACACGGCCCGAAAACCGGCTTGGCTTTCGGACCGCAGCGCGTACACGGAGGCTAGGCCGCCGACGCAGGCAGAAAGCCGGAGAGCCCGTATCGACAATACGACACAGGCAGCGCATACCCGGCAGTCTTCGCGCGGCGCGGCATGGCGGGGTCTCCTTCCTTTTGGGCGGCAATCTGACATTAGTTACAGTATAGCCGATCGCGGCGTGAATGTCAACCGTCCAGGTCATATTTTCCAGAAGGAATTTCTTCCTTTCCGGCGACAAAAGAGCAAAGACCATCATCAAAGACCATCAAAACGGCACATTGCCCGTTGGAAATCTAGCTTCCAATATCCGGAAATCCCTCCTTGCGTTCTGCGCAATTTTGTGGTATAATAAAGGCAATCGGGGCAAGCCCCCGCGCCAGGAATGGGAGGTTTTGGAGCATGAGGTTTTGGAATATAAAGAAACTAGACTGCTGGATGGCGGCGGGTCTGCTGTTGGGATCGCTCTGGCTGACCGGCTGCGACAAGGCCGCGCTCCCGGAGGAATCGGAGCGCCCCCCGGAATTGACCCAGGCCATGGAACTGCTGACGGACGAACACGGAGAGGTCGTCACCGCGCCGGACGGCTCGCCTGTCACTGTCCCCATCCGCAAAGAACCCCCGCTGCCGACGAATCCCGCCGGGCAGCCCGTCTCCCCGACCGCGCCGCAACAGCCCGTCGGGGCCAACAGCTGGAAACAATTCCCGGATCCGGACCCCAGCCGACCCTATGACCTCTATCGTCCCGGCGATCCCAAGTACAACGGCCCGACGGAAGTCTACCTCGGCCAGGTGACCGGGGTGCAGGCCTGGCCGGTGGGCCCAATCCCCGCGCGGGTGCCCGCCGCTGCGTCTTACATTGACCGGATCATCACCCGGCCCGGCGAAGGCGGCGAGACGATCACTACCGTCCTGGTCAGCGACATGCCGTACGTGATCTTCCGTACGTACGTAGAAACGCTCCGCGCGGCGGGCTATCTGGCGGAAACCGAGATCCTGCCCGCGAACCCGCCTTCCGGCGAATCGGCCATGTTTCACACGAAGCCGCTTGGCGGCCTCCAGCTGACGGCCATGTGGAACCCCAGCGACATGGCGAACTTCGAGGCGAATTTCACCCTGGTTATCCATGCGACGGCTCCTTAAGCTTCGGCCCGGACCCCAGGGCCCGCCGGGAAAACACACCAAGAAAAGAAAGGAACACTGCAAAGCTGTGAATGTGTATGATTTTGACAACACCCTTTACCGCGGAGAAAGCGGCGTCGATCTGTTTTTTTATTATATCAAAAAGCGTCCTTCCCTGCTGCGATTCACCCCAACGGTGATTGTCGGCGTGATTCGGTATAAGCTCCACCTGGTGCAGTTGGACGACGTGCTCAACGGCTACGGCAGCATTGTGGAACGCTTTGTCGCGGGCGTCGAAGATTTCGCGCAGGACGCGAAGGAATTTTGGGACCGGCACGACCACCGTCTGCGCTCGTTCTACTACCGTCTTCAACAGGACGACGACCTGGTGATTTCCGCCAGCCCCGAGCCTTCTTTGCAGGAAGTCTGCGGACGGCTTGGGGTGAAGCGCTGGATTGGCACCAGGATCAATGAGGAAACCCGCCGGCTGGACTATGTTTGTTTCCGGGAAAACAAAGTCAAAGCCTTCCAGGAGCAATATCCCGGGGAGACCATCGAGAATTTCTTTACGGATTCCATGAACGACAAACCTCTGATGGAATTGGCGCAAAAGGTGTTTCTGATCCAGAAAGGCAAGATGAAACGGATCAAATGAGGCACACCCCGGAACAATCCGCAGCAACCCGCAGTTCCGGTGCGCTGCCATACAAACCGCTATACAAAAAAGAACGGGCCGCCTCTTGCGAAGGCGGCTTTTTTGTGATATAATTTTGTTCGTATCACATTTTTTACTGTTGAATGAAAGAAAGCAGGCGTGTTTCGATGAAATCCATCCCCTTTGGCGTATTCCCTACCATGGTAACCCCGTTCGACGGGAACTTGCAGGTTGATTATCCCGCCTTGGAACCCTTGCTGCGCTGGTACGAGGACCGCAACGTCGCCGGGATGTTCGCCATCTGCCAGTCCAGCGAAATCTTTTATCTCAGTTTCGACGAGCGGCTGCGGATCCTCCGGGAGCTCATGCGGCTGCGCCGCCCCTCGACCGTCATGCTCGCCTCGGGCCATACAGCCTACGACCCCGCCACCCAGATCCGGGAAGCCCAGGCCTTCATCGCCGAAGGGATCGACGCTTACGTCTTCATCTCCAATCGCTTCGCTGCCCCGGCGGAGGACGAGGACGTCTTTCTGCGGCGGGTCGAAACCGTGGCGCGGGAACTGGGAGATATTCCCCTGGGGCTCTATGAATGCCCCCACCCCTATAAGCGCCTGATCCCACCGGAAACGCTGCGCAGGCTGACAGAGCTCGGCAATTTCTGTTTCCTGAAGGATACCTGCTGCAACCTGGAACAGATCCGCGCCAAGTTGGCCGCCGCAGAGGGCACCGGCTTCCGGCTCTATAACGCCAACGCCGCCACATTGCTGGAGAGCCTGCGGATGGGCGCGGCGGGTTATTCCGGAATCATGGCCAATTTCCATCCGGACATTTACGCCCGGCTCTGCCGCGTTTACCGGGATAACCCGGCCGAAGCGGAACGGCTGCAAAATTTCGTCGGCTTTGCTTCCCTAGCGGAAAGTCAGCTCTATCCCGTCAATGCAAAATACAATATTCACCAGGACGGCGTCACCCTGGGCTGGCAGTGCCGGGTGACGGACGCGGCGGCCTTCACACCCAACCGCCGGATGGAAATTGATCAGCTCCGCGCGGTGACGAAAGCGTTCCTGGGCGCGGGGAACTGATTCCGGCGCGCAAAGGCGGATCCATTCCATCTTCTTCCTGCCTTTCGTCCCGCCTCGTTATTTAATTATTGGTCTTCCATTTTCCAATTTCCTTTTCCGATCCCCATAATCCACCAGACATGTTTTCTCCTTCGCGGAAAAAGATAAGAACCGGAGCACCGGAAAAAATCCCGGGTCCCCGGTTCTATTTTTTTGACAGGAGGAGTCGCGCTTGCGCCGACGGATTCTGATTTCCTGCCTCCTCGCCGTCTCTCTTGCCGGCTATGGATCCGGCCTGCGGTCTTTCGCCGCCGTTCAGGCCGCCCGGGCGGTCGCGCAGCAAGAAGCCTGCCTGTATCAAGGCCTGGCGGCCATAAATCCGGCGGAATGCGAACGTTACGCTATCTTTGGCCAGGCGGCCCGGCTGGCGTTCCCTGTCCCCGGCCTGGCGCAGGGCTACGTCCCCCAGGGTCTGTGCTACGTCGCCGCCATCGACTGCTTCGCCGTTTCGAGTTATTACCCCGGCGGGACGCGCCCCAGCCTGCTGGCGCTTGTGGACGCTTCGACGGGGCGGCGCGTCAAATCCCTCTACCTCCTCCTGCCCAGCGGCCTGCCTTATATCGGGCACGGGGGCGGCGTGGCGGCCTGGCAGGAACATCTCTGGGTGGTGTCTGACGCCACCGCCTACCATTTGACGGTCGATGATCTCTTCCGCGCCGCGGACGGCGGCTACGTGCGCTTCCGGGACCAGTTCCGCCCCGGCTGCCGGGCCGACGTCGCCACCTGCACCGGAGACATCCTCTGGGTGGGAGAATACTGCCTCGGCGACCGCTACGCGACCAACCCCGCGCACCGGGATCCCGGCGGGTCCGGCAACATCGGCTGGTGCGTTGGCTTCCGGCTGGACGAAAGCTCCCGCCGGGGCCTGACGGCGCTGCAAAACGCGAGCCCGGCGGACCGCCCCATCCCGGACGTCATTCTTTCCCTGCCCGACCAGGTCCAGGGCCTGACGGCCACCACCGGAGGATTGCTGCTGCTGAGCCTCTCCGGCGGCATCCGCCCGTCCCAGCTGCTGGCGTACCCGGATCCGGAGACTCTGTTCTCGCGCCCCTGCGATTGGGAAGCCGACTTCGCCGGACAGAAGCGTCCCGTTTGGGTCCTGGACCCGGCGGCTCCTCTGGCCAGACAGATTCTGCCGCCTATGAGCGAAGGCGTCGCCGCCCGGGGCCGGGAAGTCTTTGTCCTGTTCGAGTCCGCCGCCCCGCGCTACCGCGACGCCGCTCCGGTCATCGCGGACTGCACCTTCGCCTTGCCGGAACGCTGGATCCTCACGGCGGAAACCCCGCCGGACCTGTTGCCGGAAAAGAACGGGATTGCTGCGATTTCTTCCAAAATTTTTGCCCGGGAGGGCTTGACTTTTATGGCAAAGCGTGATAAAATACAAATATGCGATTCCATGTTTGGAAGCGTAAATTTAAAAAAGAAGGGGGAATGCGACCTATGGTAGAACTCCTGAAAGGCCTGGGGAACGCTCTCGTTTCCATCGGCTTGCCTACCAACACGACCAGCGCATTCATCGAACTGCTCGGCGTCATTTATGACAAAATTGCGGCACTATTTTCCGGCTTTGATCTGTCCAACCTGACTGGGGGGCTTGATCTGTCGGCAATCACGGGGCTCTTCGGGAAATAAGCTTCGCGCGTAGGTTCAGGCGGAACCGCATTTGGCTGCCCTCGGGCGGCGGGTGCGGTTTTGTTTTTGGGCTGATTTGGCCTGAATAGGCTTGCAATGATTGGCAGAAAGGGGTATAATATAAAAAAACTTGATTTCTTCCGGATCCATGGCGTCTGGCTCTGGAATCCAAACGCTTCCTCATAGAAAGGTTTGCCCATGCCTTCCCGCCGTCTGTCTATTCCTGTCCGGGTCCCCTGGTTCTGGCTGCTGCTGCTGGCGACGGCCTTTCAGTTGTTCTCCTTCGCGCCGCTGCTGCTGGACCCGGAGCGGGCGGAACTGCCGCTGTACGCGGCGCTGCTGGGCTATATCCCGCTGGAATGGCTCTTCCTGATCCTGGTGCGGGCGCTGGCCCACCGGCGGCATGTGGAATTGGAGATCCTGGGCCTTTGGCTCTCCGGGATCGGTCTTGCTGTGTGCGGCAGCGTCTCCGCCGACTATGCGCTCAAGCAGCTGGCCGCCATCGCCCTGGGGATGGGCGTCTACGCCCTACTCATGGGCATTATGGCCTCGCCGGATTTGGCCATGAAGCTGCGGACCCCGGCGGCGGTCGGCGCCGTCGGACTGCTGGCGCTCAACCTCCTGCTGGCCAAAGTCATCAACGGAACGCTGAACTGGATCACCGTCGGCCCGATCTCCATCCAGCCTTCGGAGTTGGTAAAGCTGGCGTTCATTTTCGTCGGAGCCGCGACGCTGGAAAAACTCCAGACGGCCCCCAGCGTCACCCGCTACCTCCTCTTCGCCATGGGCTGCGTCGGCGCGCTGTTTTTGATGCGGGATTTCGGCGCGGCGCTGATCTTCTTCGCGACGTATATCATCCTGGCCTTCCTGCGCTCCGGGGACCTCAAGTCCATCGCCCTGGTCAGCGCCGCGGCGGTGATGGGCGCGGGCCTGGTCATTTATTTCCGGCCCTATGTCGCCAACCGGTTCTCTGTCTACCGCCATGTATGGGAGCACATCCACGACACCGGCTATCAGCAGACGCGGGTGCTGATGTATTCCTCCAGCGGGGGCCTGCTGGGTCTCGGGCTGGGGCAAGGGAAGCTGCGGGGTGTCTTCGCGGCCTCCACGGACCTGGTTTTCGGCATGCTTTGTGAAGAATGGGGAATCCTTCTGGCTGTGCTGGTGCTGGTCAGTTACCTTGGCATGGCCGCCTATGTCCTCCATTTCGCCCGGCAGGCCCGTTCCGCATTCTACGCCATCGCCTCGGTCTCGGCGGCGGGGCTGATTCTCTTCCAGGCCGCCCTCAACGTCTTTGGAATCACCGACCTTCTGCCCCTGACGGGCGTGACGCTGCCATTCGTCAGCCGGGGCGGGACCAGCATACTCTGCGCCTGGGGGCTGCTGGCCTTCCTCAGCAGCGTCACCCTGGGCGAGCGGAAGGAGGCCAGCCTTGCGCAGGAATAGCACCGCCAAAGCGTCTCTCCGCTGGCTGGCGGTCCTTCTCCCCCTGATTCTCCTGGTCTGCTTCCTCGGGGAATGGAGCCAGCGCCCCCCCCCCGGTCCGGGCACCTTCCGGGCGCGGGCGCGGGTGGCGGGGGTGGAATATGATCTTCATTGCTGGGCGGACCCTGGCGGCGAAGATATTATTGTCTTTTTGCCCGCCGGGTGGCCCGCTTCCTTGCGGCTGAGTTACCGGGCCTGGGGACCCGCCCGGCTGGACGGCGCGAAACTCTCCGCTTTCTCCGGACAGGCGGGGGACGAACCGCATACCCTCCGCCTGAGCGGCAAAACCTATACCCTGCGCTTCCTGCGTTCAGAAGGCCTGCCGACGCTCTGGCTGGAGCTGCCGGAAACCGATTTGCAAGCCGTCAACGCTGACCCCTATAAAATCAAGCAGGCCAAGGGCCGCCTGCGCATCTTCTCTGCGGAAGGAAAACTACTGGCAGATGACTTTCTGACCCTCTCCGGCCGGGGCAACGCCACCTGGGCGGAAGAAAAAAAGCCCTACAAGCTTACGCTCAACCACAGCCTGGCCCTGCTGGACATGCCAAAAAGCAAGGACTGGGTCCTGCTTTCGAATCCGCTGGATCCGTCCGGCCTGCGCAACGCCCTGCTTCTGGATCTGGCCCGGGACATGGGTCTGCTCTCCCCCGCCTGGCGTTTCGCCGACTGCTTCCTCAACGGCAGTTACCGGGGCCTCTATCAGCTCTGCCAAGCCATCGCCGCCGGGCCGGCACAGTTGGTGGACACCGCCGATTTGGCCGCCGCGACCCAAGCCGTCAACCGCCGCAAACTGGAGAGCTATGCCGCCTTCGGAACGCCGGAAGACCTCCAAACCGGGGCAAACGGCGGGATCCGGGGCTATGCGATCCCCAAAGACCCGGCGGACATTTCCGGCGGGTACCTGCTGGAACTGGATTACTCCTTCCGCAACATCTGGCGCAGCAATGCCTTCCGGACGGAGGGCGGCAGTGTGCTGGACATCCGCGCCCCTTCCCAAGCCTCCCGCGCGCAGATATCTTATATCGCCGGGCGGTTCCGCCGTCTGGAAGAGGCGCTGTCCGCCGGGGAGCCATTGGAGGGTATCCTTGACCTTCCCTCCTGGGCCCTATATTATGTCTTCCAGGAATGGATCAAAAACAGCGATGGCGGACTGTCCAGCGAGTACCTTTACAAACCGGCGGACCGCCAAAGTCCCCTGCTCTTCGCCGGGCCGGTCTGGGATCATGACATGACGCTGGGCAATTTTTTCGAGGCCGGGCGCGATCCGGCGGGCTTTTACGTCAGCCAGCCCTGGAAATCCCCGGAATTTCGGCGCCCTTGGTTCCCGGAGCTCTGCGCCCGGGAGGATTTCCAAGCGGAGGTCCGGAAAGTTTTCTCCTCGTTCGCCGGCGCCGTGGACCTCGCAGCCCGGGCGGAAGCCCTGCGCGGGCAGATCGCCGCTGCCTGGACCATGGATCACCGGCGCTGGGGGCAGGTTCCCACCCAGTGGGAGGACTATCTGGTCCGATACGATACCCTGGAAGAGCACGTTGCCGCCCTGACGGCGTTCTTTACCGCCCGGACGGACTTCCTCCGTTCGGCCTGGATCGACGGCCAGGCCTATCTGACCATCCGCTGCGCCTTGCCGGACATCACCCTGCCCTACGTCTGGCTTTCCGTCCGTCCCGGGGATCTTCCCCCCGCGCTCCCGCAGCCGCAAAAAGGCCCTCCGGTCACGGCCTGGATCAACGAGGACACCGGCAAACCCTTCGACCCCGCGCAGCCGGTGACGGAAGACCTGCGGATTCGGGCCGCCGAACCATGATTTTATAGAGCAATATCAATGCAGATGGAGGTCAAGCGATGCACTCTATTTCCAAACGCGTCTGGGCGCTGCTGGCGCTGATCCTCGCCTTCGCGGCGGGCTCCGTCGTCATGCTGACGGGCTTCGCCATGAACGGGGAACGCTGGGCCTCCAACCGGGCAAACAGCCACATCTTCTCCGGCGGCTCGGTCGCCATTGCCGGCGGGATCTATGACCGCAGCGGTATGCCCCTGGCTGTCAGCAAGGACGGCAAGCGGGTGATGGCGGAATCCGCCATCATGCGCAAGGCCACCCTGCACGCCGTAGGCGATCCGGAAGGCTTTATTTCCGCCGGGGCGCAGAGCGCCTTCCGGGATATCCTCGCCGGCTATGACCCGTTCAACGGCATCTATGAGCTGACAAAATACGGCAAGGGCAGCGACGTTGTGCTGACCATTGACGCGAACCTTTGCAAGACAGCATACGAGGCCCTGGACGGGCGCAAAGGCACCGTGGGGGTTTACAACTACAAGACCGGCGAAATTCTCTGCATGGTCTCTTCCCCCACCTACGACCCGCTCCATAAGCCGAAAGACATGGACGGCCAGGACAAATATGAGGCCGTGTACCTCAATCGTTTCCTGCAGGGGGTTTTTACCCCCGGTTCCACTTTCAAGACGGTCACGTCCGCCTGCGCGCTGCAAAACATCCCGGACATCCAAACCCGAACATTCTTTTGCGACCGGCGCTACGCCACCGGCGACGGCTATGTCATCTGCCGCGCCAAACACGGAACCCTCCCCTTCGGCGAGGCCCTCAGCGAATCCTGCAACGCCGCTTTCGCCGCCATTGCCGACGAACTGGGGGAAACGAATCTCCGGTCCATGGCGGCGCAGCTGGGGTTTGGGAAGCCGTTTTCGGTGGACGGTATCCCTCTGGCGATCAGCACGTTCCCTGCCGGGCCGCTGAACAACCTGGAACTGGGATGGACCGGCGTCGGCCAGCATACGACGCTGGCCAACCCCTGCCATATGATGGTCATCATGGGAGCTATCGCCAATGGCGGCAACGGCGTCAATCCCCGCCTGATCAAGGAACTGATTTCCCCCGCCGGGCATACGTCCCGCTACGGCTCCCCGCGCCCCAAGACGATGCTGACCCTCGACCCTTTCCTGGCGGCGTCCCTTCAGCCGATGCTGTGCGCGAACGTGACGGACATCTATGACCCCGGCCTGCGCAAGTCCGGAGACTTGGAACTCTGCGGCAAGACGGGCACCGCCGAGGTGGACGGCAAGACGGCCCATGCCTGGTTCGCCGGCTTCTGCCAGAATCCGAATTATCCCTATGCCATCGTTGTGGTGGGTGAAAACGCCGGCGGCGGCTTCGACGTCGCGCTGCCGATCGCGATCCGGGTGCTCAACGCGATGAAGTAACAGGAACAGACCGGAAATAGAATCTATAGATAGCCGCTGCTCCGCGCATGGGGACAGCGGCTATCTTCTTGATTCCCCAAAAACATTCTTACACAATTTACCATTTCTCTTTTGTTTACTTCCCGCTTTTTCCGCGCATACTACGTTCGATAGCAATGTCGCAGCCTGCGGCGTCGCGTCAAAACAGAGGAAATGATCAAAAACTAGATAGGAGCAATGCACATGAAACATCGGAATCATTGGCGCCGCCTGGCCGCGCTGGCCGCCACGCTGCTCGCACTGAGCACACTGTTCGCCGGCTGCAAAAAGGTCGAGGAAGACCTGAACAAGAAGTCCTCCACCAGCACCCCCGCAATCACTTCAGACCCCGCCGTGACGCCCAACCCTTCGGACGACGTCTCGGAACCGGTCAGCGGCGGGACGGACACCAAGGGCGCCGTCGGGGATTTTGAGGTCGAAATTCTCTCCCTCAAGAAAGTGAAGAGCACGGATAACAAAGACGCCATCGTCGTCACCTACAAATGGACCAATAACAGCGCAGCGGACAAATCTTTCGCGACGGCGCTGGCCGCCAAAGCCTTCCAGAACGGCACGGAACTGGGGCTGGCTGTGGTCATCGGAGAAGAAATGGATGGCACAAAGCTGATCGCGGACGTTAAGCCCGGCGCTTCGCTGGAAGTCCAGAAGGCCTATGCGCTGGCGGACAGCAGCGATGTGTTGGTCGAAGTGTCGGAACTGATTTCCCTTATCAGCACCGCCAAGGTCACCCGCACCTTCGCCCTCAGCGCCGCCCAATAGCAGACCGGAATCTGGGCGCAGGAGGCAGGCCCTCCTGTTTCCTGCGTCTTCCTTCCTGTCTTCCGCAGTGTCACTGATCCCGGCATCGTCTCTTTCAGGAGCTGTTTCATACGCTCTTTCACGCACACGCCAGCCAATAGAAAGGAGGATCCTCATGCCAAAAGCAAAGGATCCCAAGACCCTGACGAGGGAAACCGGCGCGCCGGTGGCCGACAACACCAACGCTCTGACCGATGGCGCCCGGGGCGGCATGATGCTCCAGGACGTTTGGTACCTGGAGAAACTCGCGCATTTTGACCGGGAGGTGATCCCGGAACGGCGCATGCACGCCAAAGGCAGCGGCGCATTCGGCACCTTCACCGTCACCAAGGACATCAGCCAATACACCAAAGCCAAGCTATTTTCGAAGATTGGCAAACAGACGGATGCCTTCGTCCGCTTTTCTCTCGTGGCGCCGGAACGCGGCGGTTCCGACGTGGAACGGGACATCCGGGGCTTCGCGATGAAATTCTATACGGAGGAAGGCAATTGGGATTTGGTGGGAAACAATACACCCGTCTTCTTCCTCCGGGATCCGCTGCGCTTCCCCGACCTCAATCACGCCATCAAGCGCGATCCCCAATCCAACATCAACAATCCTCAGGGCAAATGGGACTTCTGGACCTCCCTGCCCGAGGCGCTGCACCAGGTGACCATGACCATGTCCGACCGCGGCATCCCCGCCAGTTACCGCCATATGCACGGTTTCGGCAGTCATACGTTCAGTTTTATCAACGACAGCAACGAACGCTGCTGGTGCAAGTTCCACTTCAAAACCATGCAGGGAATCAAGAACATCACCGACAAGGAAGCGGCGGAAATCAACGGCATCACCCGCGATTCCCACCAGCTGGACCTGTTTGACGCCATCGACCGGGGTAATTGTCCAAAATGGACCATGTACGTCCAAATCATGACCCAGGAGCAGGCCAACGCCCATCCGTACAATCCTTTTGACATCACCAAAGTCTGGTTTCACGGGGATTACCCCCTGATGGAAGTCGGTGTGCTGGAACTCAACCGCAATCCGGAAAATTACTTTGCCGACGTGGAGCAAGCCGCCTTCGATCCCAGTCACATCGTCCCCGGCATCAGCTTTTCACCGGACAAGCTGCTCCAGGGCCGCCTTTTTTCCTATGGCGACGCCCAGCGCTACCGCCTCGGCGTCAACGCCCATCAGATCCCCGTCAACGCCCCCAAGTGTCCCTTCCATGCCTACCACCGGGACGGACCCATGCGCGTGGACGGGAATTATGGCGCGACCGTCACCTATCAGCCCAACACGCACGGAGAATGGGGCCAGCAGCTGGAGTATCAGGAGCCGCCGCTGCCCTCCGCCGGGGATGTGTTCCACTACGAACCCAAGGACGACCGGACTGACGACTGCTTCGATCAGCCGGGCCGCCTCTACCGCTTGATGGACGAGGAGCAGAAGACCGCGCTGGCCAACAACACCAACGCCGCGATGAACCAGAACGGGATCAGCGTCAGCCAAAACATCCGCTACCGTCACACGGCCCACTGTTTCCGCGCCGACGAGGACTATGGCCGCCGCCTGACCGACGCGATGATGCTGGACTGGAACAAGGTCCGCAAGCTGGCCAGCCTCTCCTACGACGAGCTGATGGCCCAGACGCAGTGACAAACGCAGAACGATACACCCCGTAGCGGGACGTATGACGAATCCCCCGTCTTCCGGCGGGGGATTTGGGTTTCAATGTGGTCTCCTGTTAGAAATGACAACCGTCGGTTGGCAAAAATTCGGCACGAAGAAACTACTCTCTGGCCCATTCTATTTTTGCATCGGCATAACCAATTTCCTGCACAATGTGTCCCGTTTGTTCATCATATGTATAATTAATGCCGATTCCTAGGATTCCGCCAGCCAATATTTTAAACTCGCCATTTCTATAAGAATAAAATGTTGGCAACGAAATCCCGAGCGCCGTTTTCATTGTAAATACATGATTATCAATTTTAATATCATATACCATGGCACTATCAACGCCGATTGGCTTATATGTTCCGTTTGGAATTCCCCCGCTGCCGGTAAACCAAAAAACAGCCGCCCCGATAACGGAAAACAACAATACAACAAGTACAACCGAACGCGGCTTTATTACTGTTTTTCGTCTGTCAACAGTCTTGATGTTTTTAAAACTGGGACTATTAGAGTTGCTGCCGTTTTGGATATTGTGTCCGGCATTTATTTGGATACTGTGGTCATCTGTTTTCTCTGTGCTTTGAGACGATAAGCGTCGCAGGAGTTTGGGTATTGTTTCCAATATAAAGCCAACAACTGCGCCAATAATTGTGCGGGACATTTCCGAATCAAGCATTTGTATTCCTCCCATATTGATAGTGGCATAATTATACATCAGTTCTACAATAAACGCAATAGACAACTTCAATGTTCTATCTATTCTCTCTCTATATATAGAATTATAATTTGTGCAAAACAACGAATCCCCCGTCTTCCGGCGGGGGATTTTTTGCGCGTCCGCTGTTTTTATGTAGGGCGCAAGGACGTCAGATCTCTTCTTCTTTCTTGATTTTAAACAAAATGCGCAGCAAACCGCGCAGCGCCTTCGGGCTGCGCACAACCACGACCTTCACAGCTTACACGCTCCTTTTTCCCGCCGCGCCCGATGTTAGGAGCGCAGCAAGTTGATCAGCAAAACCACCGCAACGGCAAGGACGGCAATGAGCAGCACCGTCGCTGCCCCCGGCAGGAACAGCGCCAGAAATAGTCCCAGCAAAAACGCCAGAACCAGCCAGCCGACCGATATATTCTGGCAAAATCCGCGCATCTGCTCTCCTCCCCGCTTCCACTGTTTTGCTATGCTATTATATTGCGGAACGCCGGAATTGGTGCACGTTCTTGCGCCGCGGCGCTGGGAAGCCGCCGAACGGGCCCTGCTTTCCGCGTAAAATCCGCCGGAACGCAGACAAAAATGCCCGCCGCCGCATATATTGGACAATGAAAGGAGTTGTGCAAGCAAAATGGCAAAAACCGCAAAAGGTCTGGTTTCCTTCGCCCTCGCGATGCAGGGCTGCCCCTATATGTGGGGCACGTATGGCAACCTAATCACCCAAGACCTGATTGACTACAAACGCAGGCAATACCCCGCGCAATACACTGACGCCTATTGCCGTAAGCTTCAGCAGTTCATCGGCAAAAAGCGCGCAGTGGACTGTATCGGTTTGGTGAAGGCATATATGATGATGGATAGCCCCACCTCCAGCCCGACGTATCTGGCCAAATATGATGTCAACGTCGGCGGCGCAAAGAGCCAGTGCGCGAAAGTCGGGGGCATCAGCACCCTGCCGGAAATCCCCGGTCTGCTGCTCTTCATTGGCACGGGGCACGTCGGCATCTACCTTGGCGGCGGCAAATCCGTCGAAGCGCGGGGCAGCCGGGAAGTCCTGACCGCCAACGTCAAAAGCGTCGGCTGGGACGCCTGGGGACAGCTCAACTGGCTCGACTACAGCGACGCCGCCTCGGCGCTGCCACAGCCGCCGGCCATTCCCGCAAAACCCAGCGAGAAGGGAGGATATGACGTGCTTCCTTTCCTCAACACCTCCGGCAAAAGCTTACCGGTTTACCTCGAGACCAGCAAGAAATCCCAGATCGGCGAACTTTTCACCGGGAGCTCCTGCCAGTGCATCGGCGAAGTCGGCAATTTGGCGGTCCTGCTTTACCGCGTCGCCGCCACAGGCGACTATAAGGTCGGCTTCACGGATTACGTCAAGGGCATCCAGAAATAAGGCCGCCCCCGCCAGAAGACGGGGGCTTTTTTCAATGCGGCAGCGCCTTGGCGGCGAGACGCGGCAGGTTTTCTTACTGTGTCCAACCGGGCCAAAACTGTGCGTTTTGCACAATTTGGGGGGGGGGGGGGGGGGGGGGGGGGGGGGGGGGGGGGGGGGGGGGG
>JAIRXU010000038.1 GCA_031268095.1 Oscillospiraceae bacterium
CTGGGCATTGGTGCTAAAAACCGTTTGGGCTGTTTTTTCGCGGGTTGTAAACACTGCGTGAAGCCGCAAACCATTGATGTGTAAGGGTTTCGGTAAGTCCCTTATGGTTATGCACGCCACAACACACCTCACAAAAGATGGGTTGCAAAAGCAAAAACCCCCGTTTTCCGGGGGTTTTTGCTTTCCCACCATCGGCATTTCAACCCAAAACGCGCCCAACAGCGCGTCCCAAAGCCACCCAGTCCAGCCCCCACCCTCCCCCCTGTCGCACGTTTCTACTTTATGCAACTGGTTAAGGCTCTGCGCGATATGGCAAAACCGCAACATTGCATACTGGCTGCCGACAAGAGTGTGGACAACGAGAAGTACGCTTTTCGGTGTTTTTTACTGAGGCTGGGGTTTATAGGGGAGGAATACGCCACCACCCGCAAAATTCTCTTGCAGAACCTTAGCGGCGAAGGCGTTTGACTTGTATTGCTACCGCATAGGAGGTTCGCGCAATGGAAGTGTTCACGATAAGCTACACGAAGAAGAGTGCGGAAGTGTTCTTCGGGTTGCTTGAGACCAACAAAATCGATGTACTGATTGACGTGCGACTTTACAATTCCACGCAACTTGCCGGGTTTTCGAAGAGCCGCGACTTGCAGTTTTTTCTCGAAAGACTGTGCGGCTGCGGCTACGTTTGGGCAAAGCGTTTTGCGCCAAGCTCTGCACTGTTCAACGCGTATAAAAATGGGCAGATTGATTGGTCGGGCTACGAAGGGGCTTACAATGAATTGCTCGACACGCGCGGTGGGCTGGAGTATTTTCAAGTCTATGTGAACCGGCGCATTTGTCTGCTTTGCGCGGAAGAAACGCCGGAGCATTGCCATCGGCGACTGCTAGCTGAGAAAATTGCGGCAGTTTATGGCGGCGTGACGATTACGCACTTTTGAACGCAAAAAAACAACCCGGACAAGCATCCAGCTTGTCCGGGTTATGGCGCGCTGCAAGGGATTCGAACCCCTGACCTCATGGTTCGTAGCCATGCACTCTATCCAACTGAGCTAGCAGCGCAATTATTTGGTTTCCAGTTCTCTCAACCGGAAGAACTGTTTTTCATTTTACCACATTGGGATTCAAAATGCAAGGGGTTTTCCACATTTTTTTGCCACGGGACGGGTCATCCAATATTTGGGATCTCATTCCCTGGTCAAAAAATTTCCTTTTATAATTTCTGATGAGGATTTTTCCAATGCGGTTCGACTTAATAAGCACAGAGTTCTTGCAAGAATATGCAATTTCCCCTGAAAAAGGGAATCCCATGTCAAAGGAGGTCGTATTTTTGGGACTATTTCGCGCGTTGATTTCATTGCTCCTTGCTGGTTTTATGGCGCTCTACGGGTGGATCTCCCCGCCGCACGCGGAGGAGGCCGCCGCGCGGACGGAAGACCTGCTGCTTGAAGCGGCTGACCAAGCCGAACTGCTGTCCTACAAGTACCATCCCGACGGATATTTTTACATTGAGGATAATCCTTGGCAGCGGGGACTGGGGTTCAATCAGGCTTACGACGAGCTCTCCCATTTCGCCACCTGTTTCTATGATACCATCCGTGTCAAGTTCCGGTACGGCCACAAGGATTGGCTGATTCAGCTCTGGAAAGGCTCGTACGGCATCGTCTTTGCCGGCGGCGAAATTGGGATCTACAACAAACCCGCCGCGCAGGCCCTGGAGCATTACACCAGCGCCTCGGACGCTGAGCGCTTGGGGATGGATCTAACCGTCTGGAACGACGGCAGGCGGCTGTTCACGCGCCCCTTCGGGCAGTACTGGTGGATTACGGGCTTCAACTTCGGCTGGGTGGACGGATTATTTCAGTCGCCCCGCTCGGACGTCGTCCTGAAAACCACGCTGGAATTCCCAACGGAAGATATGCGGCAACTGTTCACCGACGAGCTGGACAGGAAGGGCTTTGTCCCACTGGACGCCGGCGAAGACGAAACGCCGCCTTCCCTGGGCCTCGAAACACCGGAACAATACTTCGCGGCTGGCCAACGGGTGACTCTCGTGTGGCAGTATCTCGACGAAACCTCCTGGTAATCCATTCATCATCAGAAAGGAAGCCGGTTCATGAAGAAAGTTCTTGCGTTGTTTCTTCTGGCGCTGTTCTGCATTCCCAGCAGCATCCTGACCACCTTCTTCACGCCCTTGCGCAACTCTCCCTATTATGGCGACGTTCCCGTCAACCATGAGATTCAGCATACCCAGCTGAACTATGATCCCGCGCCTCTGATTGATTATCTGCGCAATACGCCCCGGGATCAATGGGACGGCAACGATATGCTCCGGTTGTTTACGGACGATTTTTTCAGCCAAGACCAGCAAATCGTGATCTCCAATTTTCCCCGGATCGCTTTTTTGTATGACGCGGAAACCGGAACCTTTTCCGGCTTCTCTACGGAAGGGATCCTTCATCTGGGGTTCGACTATAACAAAGATTCTGAACTTTTTTATGCCACAAAGAACCCCTGGATGCGAATGATGGGCTACAGCGAATTTTACGACTGGCTGGGAGGCGCGCTGACGGCCTTCACCTTGGACACCCGCCGCATTCGCTTTGAATATAACAACTTGGATTACCAGGTCCAGCTCTGGAAGGGTCAATACTGGTTTGGTGCGGTCATGGGCTCCGAAATCGGGTTTTACACCAAGCCCAAATCCCGCCTGGCGGAGCACTACGACTGCTATCCCCTGGATCAAATGATGCCCATCAGCATGAAACTTTACAGCGACCAGGCGGAGTATTTCGACCTCCCGCCGGAGGAGCACTGGTGGGCGGTGATGATGCGATACCGCCAGCCGCGGGTGGATCCCGACCAGGTGACGCTGGAAGGCACCATTGACTTCACCCGTGATCCCGGCCTGAAGGACGCTTTTTTTGCCGCTATCCAGACCCAGTACCCGGAAATTGAAGTCAGTTTGGACGGAAATCTCCTCTGGCTGCGCTGGAACGCTGAGCGCTCCGCCTTGCCTCCGGCGGAAAGCAATCAGCCCGGAGAAACCGAACAACAGACGGAAACCGTCTTGCAAACCGCCGAACCCGTCTCTGAGGTCAGTACCGATCTGTTCTCCGAACGTTTCGCGCCGGATCCTTCCACGCCGTAACAGAGCCACAAACCGCCGGTGGCCCTTGGGCGAATTTATATTGAGCCGCACCGCAAAACAGATCTTGACACAGAAAGCCCCCTGTCGCTGCGTAAACGACAGGGGGCAAAAATATGTCAAAAAACGACACGCGTCTCTAAAGTATTCGGACGCGGGACTTATCCCTTGCAGGCGGCTTGCAGACGGGTGCCGGCGAGTCTGGCCTGCTGCAGGACATCAGGCAGTTTCTCTGCCAGGCGGCCGCGCAGCTCCGCGGTCCGGGGCAGAAAAGCCAGCACGGCGTCCCGGAGTTCTCCGGCGGACCGTAGGTCCTTCACCGCCACCACCAGCCCTGCGGGATTCTCAAACAGATCCTGCGCTATGCCCGCAGATTTGACGCTGTATCCTAGGACGAGGGTCGGGACGCCGGTGGAGTAGGCGGCAATGGTGGCATGCGTACGCGCGCCGAGAAAGATACCGCATTGGGAAATGGCGTATTTCAACTGGGGCGCGGTCCAGGCAGGTCCGTCTTCGGATCCGTCCGGATCGCCGAGCAGAAAGACGCGCGGATCCTCCGACCAGTCCGCCTTCAGCTCCCGCAGCGGGGCGCGGTCGTCGTTCCCCGGCTGCATCACATGCGGGATCAGCGCTACGCTGGCTTCCGGGTCCGCCAGGAGCGTCCGCAGCAGTTCCCTGGCATTCGCCAGCAGCAATCCTTCCGGCGCGTACTGCGCGGCCAGGGGGCTGAGGTTCAGTCCAACGGTTTTCCCCGGCCGGAAAGCCTCTGGCAGGGGAACGGGATCCGGGTGCAGGAGGAAAGCGGGATCCGGGTGCAGGAAGCTGCGGTCCTCCAGGCCTAAATCCCGAAGCAAGGACAAGGTGCGGCTTTCCCGCGCGGTGATGCATTCATACCGGCGCAGGTCCGCGCGCTTTTGGTCCGTGAGGTTTTCCGAACCGATGGAGCAGCCCCAGAGAACAGGGCGCTTGCCGCCGGGGAAATCCAGCAAGCGGGCGTTGCAGGCCGCCAGATCGCTGACGCGGCCGTAGCAGTATGTATCTCCCCCAATGGAAAGATGCAGGTCATGGTCCGGCAGATCCGAAGCCTCGAACATCCGGCGGAAGAAAAATTCATCTGATTTTTCGATGGACTGCCGGGCGTAGAACGACAACCGCAGCCGGTCCAGGGAAAAGCCGCCCATGGTTGGCATTTGTGCCGGGAACCAGGACGTTACTTCGACCTCCGGCGGCAGCCCCGCCGCTTTGTCTTCCGCCGGATTCATGGAATACAGCGTCAGCGTCAATTCGCCAAACGTTTCTCTCAGGAGCTGGCTGGTGCTGCGGACGATTGCCTCGCAGCCCCGATTCCCACAGCCGGAATGATAATATGCGGCCACCCGCAGCATGATATTCCCCCTTCTTTTTGGCTACAATCAAAACAGACCGGTGATCTGACCCCAGAGCCAGCCGGCCAGGGAACCGAAAAAGGCCAACGCGGCAGCAGGAAGATTGCGTGGTTTGACGGGGTCAGGCGCGTTGGTTGTGAGAACGAGATCATCTTTTCCCAGCACTGTTAGAAACTGGGGATATTTCTTGTTGGAAGTGATTTTCGGCTGCGTCTTGCTCTTCAGAAGGAAATCCAGCAGTTCCGGCTGGTCGATCGCGAAATGCAGCCCATCCTTCAAAAACCAGGTTGATTCCGGGAAGAGACAGGTGGACGCGTCGATTTTTCGGTCGGGAGAAAAATGATTGTGCCCGTCGGCAATCTTCTGTTTCACGTTGGCCGGGAAGGCCTGGCCGTGGAGGGCGCAGGTCGCGCCGCTACTCTCCAGCGCAGTATCGATCAGACCGTCGGCGGCGTAGGGAGAAGGGACAAAGGGCTGGGCGGGATACCCGTAAGCCGCGACAATGGACACTTTACCGCCCGCGGCGACAATTGACTTCAGCAGAGCGTCTGATTTGGTCCCGGCGCGGGTATGATAGTTGTCGATCATCTTAATGAAGTCTTTGTACTTCGGATCATTGCCGAACATGGATTTCTTCGCGGAGGCATAATACTGATCCGGCACGAAGCCCCAGAGGGCCGGCCACTGGACGAAAAGGGGAATCAGCGTATCCTGGAACAGTTTGTCCTTGACGTGCTCGATCAGCAGCGACAGCGCCTTAACCAACTGGTCGAACAGTCCTGCCTGCCGCAGCACCTCGATCAGCGCGGATACAGTCTCCATGCCATCCATCGTGCCAAGGTAGCTGACGATATAGTCCGCCGCCTGATTGGCGCTGAGGGAAATATTCCGGTTGAACAGTTCTCCGACCATCGTGACGCCGCCATGGGCGCTGACAACGGGGACAATGTGATCTACACTGCCGGCTCCGTATTGGGCCAGATATGCCATAGCGATCACCCCGCCCTCGCTGTAAGGCATCAACTGAACCTTGCTGTGGCCGGTGGCTTTCTTGACCTGCTCAATGTACTCGTAAAGTTCCTTGCCGCTGCGCATGGGATCAGCCCGCCAGTCATAGTGAAAAAAGTAGTCCTCGTTTTTCTTGTGGTCCTGCTTGGGATCCAAATGGGACCGGTTGGTGATCGACAGAACGCTGTTGCCTTTTTCGTCGCACTGAAGCTGACCGAACAGCTGCTTGGCCAGCAAAGAGATGGCGTCTGCTCCCTCGTCCCAGCTCTGTTTTGCCGTGGCGGCGATGACCTTCCCGATAATGGGCAGAATCACGTCCTGGAGATGTGAGCTATCGACGATCCCGACCTGCTGTTCGTCCGGCGTGTCCTGGTTGAGGTATAGCGGATCACCAATGCCGTGGATGTGGATCCGCGGGAGATGATTGCAGGTGCAGGCAGCCTTCGCTGATGCGCTGACGGCCAATGTTGACAGGAGCAGGAGCAGCGCCAGCAGGGCGCTCAGGACTCTCTTGGGAACCGCGCGGAATCTTTCTCGCATTTTTCCATCAACCTTTCATCCATGCAATAATGCCGCTTCCTATTATAACGGAAAAATTGGACAAATTCAAGAGTTTTATTCGGAAAAAATTTTACAATCCGCCCCTTAGGCGGCCGAATCGGGCCGCTTTTGTGTATCCTTCACAAAAAAAGCAACAAAACTGCCTGGAATTTTTCGGGACAAGTTTGGGATTCCACTCTTTTCTTTCGGGGGCGCTTCTGGTATAATAGATTGTCATTCTAAAATAGGAGGTTAAGTAAGAACGTATGGCTTACAAGTATGTGTATCTATTCACCGAGGGCGACGGCAGTATGCGGGAACTGCTCGGGGGCAAAGGCGCGAATCTGGCGGAAATGACCCGTCTGGGGATGCCCGTTCCCCAAGGCTTCACCATTTCCACCGAGGCCTGCACCCGCTACTACAATGACAACAAGGTCATTGGGGACGACATCCAGGCGCAGATCGACGCGGCGCTGGCCGAAACCGAGAAAACCAACGGCAAGCAGTTCGGCTCCGCCAGCAATCCCCTGCTGGTCTCCGTGCGCTCCGGCGCGCGCGCGTCCATGCCCGGCATGATGGATACCATCCTGAACCTGGGCCTGAACGACGAGGTAGCCGCCGGGATGATCGCCGGCAACCCCGACCCGGAATTCGAGCGTTTCGTCTACGACTCCTACCGCCGCTTCATCCAGATGTTCAGCGACGTGGTGATGGAACTGAGCAAGAAGCGTTTCGAGGAAATCATCGACGAACTCAAAGACAAGCGCGGCGTCAAGGACGACATTGAACTGACCGCCGCCGACATGAAGGAACTCGTGGCGCTGTTCAAAGCCTTCTATCAGAAGGAAAAGGGCGTTGAATTCCCGGCCGACCCGAAGGTACAGCTGATGGAGGCGGTCAAAGCCGTCTTCCGTTCCTGGGATAATCCCCGCGCCAACGTCTACCGCCGCATGAACGAGATTCCTTACAGCTGGGGCACCGCCGTCAATGTCCAGCCCATGGTCTACGGCAACCTCAACAATAATTCCGGCACCGGCGTAGCCTTCACCCGCGACCCCGCGACGGGTGCGCGCGCCCTTTTCGGCGAATATCTGATCAATGCCCAGGGCGAAGACGTGGTGGCCGGCGTCCGGACCCCCAACAAGATCGCCCAACTGGCCCAGGATATGCCCGAAGTGTATGACCAGTTCGTGGGCATCGCCAACAACCTGGAATCTCATTACCGCGACATGCAGGACATGGAATTCACCATCGAGAACAAGAAGCTCTACATGCTCCAGACCCGCAACGGCAAGCGCACGGCGGCCGCCGCGCTGAAGATCGCCGTGGATTTGGTCGATGAGGGCGTCATTACCGAGGAGCAGGCCGTGCTGCGCGTGGAACCCCAGCAACTGGACGCACTGCTGCATCCGCAGTTCGACACGAAGGCCCTCAAGGCTGCCACACCGATCGGCGAGGCTTTGCCCGCCTCCCCCGGCGCCGCCTGCGGCCGCGTGGTTTTCACCGCTGCCGACGCGAAAGACTGGGCAACCAAGGGTGAAAAAGTCATTCTGGTCCGGCTGGAGACCTCTCCGGACGACATTGAAGGCATGGAAGCCGCGGAAGGCATCCTGACCGTCCGGGGCGGCATGACCTCTCATGCGGCAGTTGTTGCCCGGGGCATGGGAACCTGCTGCGTGTCCGGTTGCGGCGAAATCACGATGCACGCCGCCGAAAAATATTTCTCGCTGGGCGGCAGCGATTACAAGGAAGGCGACTATATCTCCCTTGACGGTTCCACCGGCAAGATCTACGGCGCGGCAATCCCCACTGTGGAAGCCACCATTTCCGGCGATTTTGGCCGGTTCATGGGCTGGGCCGACGCGCGCCGCCGCCTCAAGGTCCGCACCAACGCGGACAATCCCCGCGACACCAAACAAGCCGTTAAGTTCGGCGCGGAAGGCATTGGCCTTTGCCGCACAGAGCACATGTTCTTTGAGGGCGACCGGATCAAGTCCATGCGCAAGATGATCGTTGCCAAGGACCTCGAGGCCCGCAAGGCCGCGCTGGCTGAGTTGCTGCCTTATCAGCAGGGCGACTTCACAGCAATGTACGAAGCGCTGGAAGGCCGTCCGATGACCGTCCGCTTTCTTGATCCGCCCCTGCACGAGTTCCTGCCCCAAAAGACTGAGGAAATTGCGGAAATCGCGGCGGAACTGGGCATCACGGCCGAGGAACTCAAGGAAAAAGTGGAATCCCTCCACGAGTTCAACCCCATGATGGGCCATCGTGGCTGCCGTCTGGCGGTCAGCTACCCCGAAATCGCAGAGATGCAGACCACCGCAGTGATCAACGCGGCTTTGGCCGTCAACGCCGCCCACCCGGATTACGATATCGTGCCCGAAATCATGATCCCGCTGGTCGGCGAAGTCAAGGAACTCAAGTACGTCAAGGACATCGTCGTCAAGACCGCCGATGCTATCATCGCCGCGTCCGGCAAAGAACTGCATTACAAAGTCGGCACGATGATTGAGATCCCGCGCGCCGCCGTACTGGCGGACGAAATCGCGACGGAGGCTGAGTTCTTCTCCTTTGGCACCAACGACCTGACGCAGATGACCTTCGGGTTCAGCCGCGATGACGCGGGTGCTTTCCTCGACGCCTATTACACCGCAAAGATTTTCGAGAACGACCCGTTTGCCCGGCTGGACCAGAACGGCGTTGGCAAGCTGGTCAAGATGGCTGTGGTCGGCGGC
Source organism: Oscillospiraceae bacterium (assembly GCA_031268095.1). GTDB lineage: Bacteria > Bacillota > Clostridia > Oscillospirales > Acutalibacteraceae > WRMQ01. The sequence continues at coordinate 8,811 of JAIRXU010000038.1, forward strand.
CGCGCCACCCGCCCGGACATCAAACTGGGCATTTGCGGCGAGCACGGTGGCGATCCGAGTTCCGTCAAGTTCTGTGACGCTATTGGGTTGGACTATGTCTCCTGTTCCCCCTTCCGGGTACCAATCGCCCGGCTGGCGGCCGCACAGGCGGCTATACGCACGAGGGAGGCGTAGGCTCTACTACGAGTTCACCATTGATTATCAAGCGGCTTTGGCTTTCCGCAAGGCGCGGGGCGAATACCTGCGGGAGTATCAATGGGAGGACATTACGGTAGAGGTTTATATCTAAGAACCTGTATTCAACCCTATGACCGACGCAGCAGGGTGCGAAGATGGGAGATGCGAACGATGGTTTCGGCGGATTCAACGGAGATTTCGAAGTCTTTCGCAAGGCGGCGGGAG
>JAIRXU010000013.1 GCA_031268095.1 Oscillospiraceae bacterium
GATCATGGCAACCAAGAAAACAGACGACCGGCTCTCATTCGATCCTGTCCGCAAGGGCAGCAACCGCCAATTTCGGCAACTCCTCCCTCTTTGGCTCGCCTTTCTGGCCGAACTGGAAAGGCACGGCAGCGAGAACTCCATCGATCCCCTTGTTGACCTGCGCCGCCGCGTCCATATCCAGGGCTCCCGTCCCGCCATGCACTTCGATATCCTCTGCCTCGGCAAAAAGAAAACCCCGATCGGGTTCGCCCAGTACGCCTTGGATCTTGGGACTATCGGCAACCGGATCGCCCCGAACGGCGGGGTATTTCTGGCGTTTTACATCGCGCCGGACGCCCGGCGGCCGTCGGCTCTTCCTGCACGGCGCGGAGGCGCTCTTCCTCGACGGCGCGCGTTATCTTTACGTCTGCCCCGACCCGGTCACCGGCGAACCGTTTTGGTCGGCCATGGGTTTCCGCAACAGCGGAATCGTCGACCCGGATGACCGGCTGCCCATTTTTATCCGCCGCCGTGACCGGGAGGAGATCGTCTGCCGAGCCATGCGTCCGGAGGATCTGCATCCCCGCATGATGGACGAATACGAGCAATACCGGGAAATTCGCCGTGTTTGGCGCAAACTCCCCCTGCTCCGCCGCTGGCATGCGGTGAATCTGCACAGGGCCAAGATTGTGGAACCCATGCCCGCGTTTGGCAGGACCAAATACATCCAAAACACGTTCATCGGCTGCACATATCGGCACGAATATTACCCGGACCAGCCGCCGGTCTTTGCGGCCTTCGCCGGAAATCAGCTGCTGGGCTTCGCGGTTTGGGAACATTTCAAGGACCGCGCGGTGCTGTTCCGCCTGTTTGTCAGCTTCGACTGCCGCCGGATGGGCCTGGGGCGGGAACTTTTCCGCCTCTGTGCCGAAGATGCGAAGGCCGCCGGGGAGACAGCGCTGTATATTTCCACAGACCGCGCCGCTCCAGCCCAGGCTTTTTATGAGGCCATGGGCTGTACGCTCGCCAAAAAGCGCATCTTCGGTCCGAAAGAAGATGTGCCCCGGGAATATGACCTGACGAAATGACACAGGCAAGCCGCCCGCAAAACACGGGCGGCTGTTTGGTTGCGTCTCGTTCACCCCATGCCCCGTTCTTTGGTGATCTTCACCCCGCCGTCTACCGTCATCACGATCGTCCCATCCAGGTCCGTGCGCAAAACCGTAATGCCGTGCTCCAGCAGCCGGGCGACGACCGCCGCATTGGGGTGGTTGTAGGAATTGTCCTGCCCGCAGCAAATCACCGCATAGGCTGGTTGGACGGCGTCGAGGAGGTTTTTGGTGCTCGACGTGCTGCTGCCATGGTGGGGAACCTTCAGCACGTCGGCGCGCAGACCTTCACCGTATGTCTTCACCAGCGCCTTTTCCGCCGATTTTTCGACGTCACCGGTGAAAAGAAACCGCGCGCCCCCGTATTCCAGAAGAATCACCACAGAGCTGTTGTTGTATTCGTCTCCCGTATCCTCCAGCGGACCGAGAACCTCGAACGACGCGTCTCCCAATGTATACTGCGTCCCGGGCTTAGCATAGGTCGCCTTGGCCCCGTCCTCCACCCGCGCCGCCACCGCCTCCAGGAACTTTTCGTACGTCTTGGTGGTAGGCATGGATTCCTCGCTGTAACGCGGCGCGATAATTTCTCCGGCGGGGAAGCGCGGGAGCACCCCGTAAGCCAGGCCGCCGATGTGATCGGAATGGGCGTGGGTGGCGACAACATAATCCAGCTTCTTTACGCCCCGGTCCTGGAGGTAGGCGGTAACCGTATTTTCCGCCCCGCGCTCACCCCCGTCGATGATCATGAACTGCCCGCCGCTCTCAATCAGCGCGCAGTCCCCCTGCCCCACATCAATGAAATGGACCGCGAAACTCCCGGCTGGCTGCGGGGCGGAACGCAGGTGAAGCCAGACCGGCCAGGAGCTGCCCAGCGCCGACGGCAATACACCCAGAACGACAACCGCCAGCGCCGCCAGAAGAATCGGCAGGGAAATTTTCTGTTTCTTACCGCCGCGGCCGTTTTCCATGTTGCGCCTCCTTTTGTTGCGGGGCGTTGCCGCCCTGTTCCCGGATCAAACAATGCTTCCCGGTTCCGATCAAGTCCTGCCGGCCCGCCTTGCGCAGAGCTTCCAGCACCAGCGCGCGGTTCTGCGGCAGGGTCGATTGCAGCAGTGCCCGCTGGAGGGCCTTGCCATGCGGACTGCGCTCGACGAAGACGTTCCGCATCGTCATGGGATCTAAGCCTGTATAGTACATGCACGTCGCGGCGGTACCCGGCGTGGGATAAAAATCCTGTACCTGTTCGGGACGGATTCCTTCCCGGCGCAGGAAATCCGCGAGCTCTACCGCGTCCCGCAGGGTGGAACCGGGGTGGGAACTCATCAGGTATGGGACGAGGTATTGTTCCTTCCCCGCCTGGCGGCTCAGCTCCGCGTAGCGCTTCGCAAAGCGCAGGTACGCTTCGATGTGCGGCTTGCCCATCGCGTCCAGCACCGCCGCGGAGCAGTGCTCCGGCGCCACCTTCAGCTGTCCGCTGACATGGTGCTCCACCAGCTCCCGGAAAAATTGCTCGTCCCGGTCCTCCAGCAGGTAATCGTACCGGAGTCCGGAGCGAATAAACACCTTCTTGACCCCCGGCAGCACCCGCACCGACCGGAGGATATCCAGATATTCGCCGTGGTCCGCTTTCAGCGCGGCGCACGGTTCCGGCGCGAGGCACCTGCGGTCCCGGCAGAGGCCTTTCGTTTGCTGCTTTTGGCAGGAAGGATGGCGGAAATTCGCCGTCGGTCCGCCAACGTCATGGATGTATCCCTTGAAACCCGGCAGTGCGGTCAGCAGCCGGGCCTCCGCGAGGATGGATTCCTTGCTGCGGGAGGTAACCTGACGCCCCTGATGGAAGGCCAGGGAGCAAAAACTGCATGCGCCAAAGCAGCCTCGGTTGTGCGTGATCGAAAACAAGACTTCGCTCAGACCCGGAACCCCGCCCTGCGCATCGTAGGACGGGTGCCAGCACCGGGCGAAGGGCAGCGCGTAGACCCGGTCGAGTTCCCCCGTCGTCAGCGGCGGCATCGGCGGCGTCTGCACCAGCATCCGGTCTCCGTGCCGCTGGAGCACCATCCGCCCCGTCACGGCATCCTGCTCCAGCATCTGGATCCGGCAAGCCTTGGCGTATTCGCTTTTATGTTCCCGGACCATCTCCAGCGAAGGGCACTGCGCCCCGCCCCAGGGGGTGTCCCGCGGCGCGCAGGCATAGCAGACTCCCCGGAGGTCCGTCATCGACCCCGGCGCTTCCCCTGCCGCCAGCCGCCGAGCAATCTCCTCCGCCTGGTGCTCGCCCATCCCATAAACCAGCAGGTCGGCCCCGGATTCCAGCAACAACGAAGGCCGCACCGCATCCTCCCAATAATCGTAATGGGCGAAGCGGCGCAGCGAAGCTTCCAGCCCGCCGAGGACCAGCGGGATATCACCAAAAAAACGGCGCACACATCGGCAATAAACCAGCGAAGCCCGGTCCGGCCGCAGGCCCATCGCTCCGCCGGGAGAATAGAGATCTTTGCTCCGCCGCTTTTTTGCGACGGTGTAATGCGCTACCAGAGAATCTATGTTGCCGCCGGTGACGAAAAAACCCAGCCTCGGCCTGCCGAAGCGCCGGAAATCCGCTTCGGCCTGCTGCCCTTCCCAGGCAGGCTGGGCCAGCACGGCCACACGGAACCCCGCCGCTTCCAGCACCCGGGCAATCAGCGCCACGCCGAAGGAGGGATGATCCACATAGGCGTCTCCCGTGACGCAGACGACGTCCACAAAATCCCAGCCCCGGGCGGAAATTTCACCGGGGCTCATGGGGAGACACTGGCCGGGAGCAGACATAGGACCAGCCCCTTTGCTCCTGATTTTTTCTGTCTTTTTCACGGTCCCGCCGCGAAGCGTACCGCATTCATTCCCCTGCCGCTTCTCCTTTGGCGGGGACTTCCGGCAGCTTGTCCGGAGAGCGCGCGACCATTTCCAGCCACTGTGGTTTCGAGAGCAGGACTTTCCGGGGCTTGCTGCCCTCGTATGCGCCGACGAACCCCCGGGCTTCCAATTCGTCCACCAGCCGGGAAGCCCGGGCATAGCCCAGCTTCAGTTTCTTTTGCAGCATGGTCGTAGAGGCCATCTGCGCGTCCACCACCACCTCGACCGCCCGCTGCAGCATCTCGTCGTCCTCGCCCTCGTCCTCGCCGTCTCCGGCGGAGGTGGCGCCGCCCTTGCGGCGGGCGTTGGCGGCGGCAGCGGCGTTGCGGTTGATTTCCTCCATGATTTCATCGCTGTAGCTCTCTCCCGCTCCCTGATCCCGGACGAAGCGGACCACCTTTTGGACTTCTGCGTCAGAGACATAGCAGCCCTGGACGCGGATGGCGTTGTTGCCGCCGTTGAGACTGAAGAGCATGTCGCCGTTGCCCAGCAGCTGCTCCGCTCCGGCGGTATTGATGATGGTGCGGGAATCGATCTGCGAGGCGACGGAAAGGGCGATGCGCCCGGGGAGGTTTGACTTGATGACGCCGGTGATGACGTCCACCGAGGGGCGCTGGGTGGCCAGGACCAGGTGAATCCCCGCCGCGCGGGCCTTCTGGGTCAGGCGCTGGATGGCGTCTTCCACATCGCTGGGAGCCACCATCATCAGGTCGGACAGCTCGTCAATAAAAATCACGATCTTTGGCAGGCGCTCCAGGTGGAGTTTGTCCGCGACGCGGTTGTAACTGTCCGACTCGCGGACATTGTGCTCCGACAGCAGCTTATACCGCCGCTCCATCTCATTGACCGCCCAGCTCAGCGCCCCCGCCGCCTTCAGCGGATCAGAGACAACAGGAACCAGCAGGTGCGGGATTCCGCTGTACACCGTGAATTCCACCTGTTTGGGATCCACCATGACCAGCTTGACTTCCTCTGGCGTGGCGTTATAGAGCAGACTGAGAATCAGGGCATTCATACAGACGGATTTACCGGATCCGGTGGTGCCGGCGATGAGCAGGTGGGGAATCTTGGCCAAGTCCGTGCAAACCAGGCTGCCAACGATGTCTTTTCCCAGCGCTACGGTAAGGATCGACTTTCCCCGCCCGGCCCGGAAAACCTCCGAATCCACCAATTCCCGCAGCGTTACAACAGCACGGTTGCGGTTGGGGACTTCTACCCCAACGGCGGGTTTGCCAGGAATGGGGGCTTCGATACGGACTTTGGTGGCGGCCAGGCGCAGGGCAATGTCGTCTGACAGCCCCGTGATCTTGCTAATTTTGATGCCCTCGGCCGGGCGCAGCTCGTAGCGCGTGACGCTCGGCCCCCGGCTTAGGCCTACCATTTCTACCTGGACGCCGAAGCTTTCCAGGGTTCGGACCAGTTTGCGGGAAATCATGTCCTCCTCGCCGCGGTCTGGCTGGCTGTTGGCCCCCCGGGGCTGCGCCAGGCAAGTCAGCGGCGGCGTCTGGTAGGCGGGTGTGTCCTCCTCCTCCGGCGGGATGATTTCCCCAGGCACGGCAGCGGGCTCTTTCACGGCGGAAAGGTCCTCCCCTGCCTTCTGCGCCTTCCGGCGGTGATCGGGACTGGGGAAAATCGTCTGCGCCAGGTCTTCTACGGAAATGTCCGCCGGGATCTCTTGGCGGGGCTTGACCTTCGGCTTACCGCCGATGGGGATGGCGTCGAAGTCCAGCGCCGGGGCGGGTTCCCCCAGCTCCAGCCGCACATCCTTGGGCAGCGCGCCGCCTCGGCTTTTTTCTGTCTCCGGCAGCGCCGGGATGGGCATGGTGTCGTCCAGACCCCGGGACTGCCTGCGCTCCTTACGCGACTGCATCCAGCCCTTGCGCTGCGGCTCCTCCCCCTCTTCTTCCTGCGCCGGGTGGTCGATCATGGCGTTCATCTGATCGAACGCCGCATCATATACCGTCGCCGCAGCGGCGGGCGCCTTAGCTGGTTCTTCCGCCGCCGGTTTTTTCTTGCTCTTCTTTGGCGCGGGTGCGGTCGGTGCCTCCGGCGTCTCCTCGTCCGGGCGCGGGGGCCGGTTGGTGAACTGGTTTACGGCATTGCTGAGACCTTCCCGCGCTTTGGCGGAAAAAACGAAAAGATTGCATATAAACAAAAACACCGCCAGCGTGATGCCCCCGGCGCGCCCGCAGGCCGCCCCCAGCGCCGCGCCCAGGACAGCACCCAGCACACCGCCGCTGTTGAAGACCGCCGCGGCCGTCCAGACGTTCCTTTTTGGGGGCGCATAGGCCAGCGCGACGTGCTCTTCCCAAGAAATCTCCTTGAGGGCTTTCGCGTCATGGCCAAACAGAAACACCAGCGCACCGAAGCACAGAATCAGCACCGCCAGCCCCAGCGTCTGCGCCCAGACTTTGCGCAAGTCCCGGTTGCTCCACCAAACGGCGCTGCAATATCCTAGAAAAACCACCCAGAGAAATACGCCAATCCCGGCGGTTCCGTAGACAAAATTATGCGCGGACCGCCATATATTTTCTCCCGGCAGCAGCGCCAGCAGCAAAATCAGCAGCGCGGCCGCGGCCGCGGCCATCGCTTTGCGCTGCCTGCCCCGGCGCAGGTCCTCCAGCTGCGCCTTCTTCAGGGCAGCATTTTTCCCGCCGGCGGCACTCTTGCCGGCTGCGGGCTTTGTCGGTTTGGTCCCGGCTTTCGCCGCCAAAAATACCCCTCCCCATTCATTAATTTGAATAGGTACATTATACTACAACTCGTCCGGTTTGTCAAATTTCCCCGTAGTGTTTTTTGATTTTCGCCGGAACTCCCGCGGCCAAGACGCGCTCCGGCACGTCTGCCAGCACCGCTGCCCCGGCGCCGACGACGCTCCAATCCCCAACAAAAATGCCCGGCGCGGCGCAGCTTCCGATACCGAACCACACACCCTCCCCTGTCCGGACCGCGCCCCCAATCGCTGCGTTCGGCGCGAGGTGCGTCCCGTCGCCCAGGAGGCAGTCGTGCTCAGCCACCGCCCCGGTATTGACAATGCAGGCCGTTCCCAGCCGCGCGAAGGCGTTGACCGAGGCATTGGCCAGGACCACCGTCCCCGGCCCGAGCTCCGCCGCGCCGCTGACGCTGGCCCGGGGATGGAGCACCACCGCCAGAGGGATTCCCCGCCGCCGCAGCGCCCGGCTCAGTTCCAGCCGCCGCCGGTTGTCTCCGACGGCGACCACCGCCAGGTCGAAGTCCGGCACCGCTGCCGGGTCCGTCTGCGGATCAACCGCCACTGGGCAGCCGCAGAATGAAACCTCTCCGGTCATGGCGGGATCGTTGGTAAGGAAGCTGATCTGCTCGAACTGGTCCTTCGCTGCCTCCCAAACGGATTTGGCATGGCCGCCGGAACCAAGGATGAGAAGATGCATGGGGCGGGCACTCCTTTCTCTGCGTACGCTGTGCCGGCGGAACCGCTCCGCCCGTTTATTCTTTTTGTTTCCGCGAGACATTCCAAAACCCCAGCGCGAAAAACAGCGCCGCCGTGCCGACGAGAACCGCGGCGCTGGCCCAAGCGGGAAACGCGTGGCCGCCAAAGAAATACGTCAGGCCCAATTCTTCGCGGAAATCGCGGACAACCTTGTCCGGCGCGTCGCGGAACGTCTCCGCCATCGGCGTTTCCATCATCAGCCGGCGCAGCAGCAGACTGACGTGCGACACCGGAAAGAGCTTCACCACCCACTGCACCGGCCCCGGCAACTGGCCGACGGGCAAATAGACGCCCGTCAGGAATCCCGTCATGGAGCCGACAATGGTACTCGCCGCGCCAAAGGCATTCTGGCTGCGGAAGAACGATACGACAAAGAACGCCATCGCGCCGGAGGAGAGCACCCCCAGCGCCAGCACCCCCAGCAGCGCCAGCAGCGTCCGCGGGGACAGCAACTTCCCGCCGCCAAGCAAGATGTAGCCTTCCGCCAGCGCCAAGGTGATCAGGCAGAGCATCCCGCCAATCCCCACCGCTCCCAGCCAGTACCCCCCAGCCAAAGAACGGCGGCGCAGCGGGGAAGTCAGAAAGTCCCGGCGCACACCGCGGACGTGGTCGTCCACCATCACGCCAAAGGCCCCCAGCGTCGTTGTCAGCGTCGCTACAGCCAAGGTCCCGGCCATAATCCAGCTGTCCATCAAGAAGCGCACCCCCGGAAACTCCGGCAAGCTCTGGCGCATCACGTCACCCAAAAAGAGCAGGTAAAGCGCGATGATGATCAGCACACCCAGCAGGGAGAAAAACACATGCATCCGGTCCCGGAAAAATATCTTCAGGTTCCGTTTGGCCAAAAAAATCATTTCCGCACCTCCCTTCCGGTTATCGCCAAAAAGGCGTCGTCCATGGTGCCGCTGCGGACCTCCGCCTGCGAGATTTCATCCCGGCAAAGCGGCAGCAGTTCCGCGCTCTGGACTGTGCTTTGGAGCGTCACTGTCAGGGTCTCCCCTTGCCGCCGAACCGTCAGTCCCCGCCCGGACAGCCGCTCTTCCAGCACCTGCGCCCGCCCAGACAGCGCCCGGAGAATCATCAGATCCGTCGTATATTGCTCCCGCAGCTGCGCTGGGGTCCCTTCGGCGGCAACCGTCCCGTGATCAATGACCACCACCTGGTCCGCCCGGGCCGCTTCTTCCATGTAATGGGTGGTGAGGAACACCGTCATGCCCTGCTCCGCCTGGAGCCGGCGGACCGTCTCCCAAACGGCGAAGCGCGTTTGGGGATCCAGCCCCGTCGTCGGTTCGTCCAGGAACAGCAGCCTCGGCGCATGCACCAGCGCCCGGGCGATATCCGCCCGCCGCCGCTGCCCGCCGGAAAGTTTGCCGTACGGCCGGAGCCAGAATTCCTTGGCCCCCGCGGCCTCGGCCGCCCGCTCCGCTGCCTCCCGCATGGCACTGCCCCGCAGTCTGTAAAGGCTTCCCCGGATCAGCAGATTTTCCCGCACTGTCAGCAGCGCGTCCAGCACCCCTTCCTGAAACACCACCCCAATTTCCCGGCGGATCGCAGCGTCTTCTTTCCCCAAGATGTATCCCGCCGCGCGAACAGTGCCGCCGTCAGGCCGCAGATGGGTGCAGCAAATAGAAATAATGGTGGATTTTCCCGCGCCGTTGGGCCCCAGCAGCGCGAAAAGCGCTCCTGCCGCGGCGGCAAAGTCCACCCCCTGCACCGCGCGCACATCCCCGTACGATTTGCACAGGCCTTTGATCTCCAGCATATTGCCCATGGGCCGCCTCCTTTTGGTTGTATTTCATTCTTCCCTGGAATTTATTGTGTCATCCAATAGGACATCCGGCAAATCCCCGCCGCACCCGCCGCGAGGCACAGCGGCGCGGTTTCGCCGGTGATTCCGCCGATTGCAAACACCGGAACCGATACGCCCGCGCACAGGTCCCGCAAAAAGTCCAGTCCCCGGGCTGGAACGCCCGGCTTGCAGTCCGTCGGAAAGATGTGCCCGGCAATCAGGAAATCCGCGCCGAACTCCGCTGCCTGCCGCGCCTCGTCCAACGAATGCACCGACACGCTCAGCCGGTATTGCCGCGCCAGGGCCGAGGAACACTGCGCAAACGGCACGTGCAGCCGCCCGCATGCTTCCGCCGGATGGGTGTGGGCAATCAGCGGAACCCCGTATCCGGCGCAGCACTCGCTCGCTTTCCGCGCCAGGGACGCATACTCCTCCGGCGGCAAGTCTTTTTCCCGGAGAAGGATTGCCCAGGGACGCCGCGCCGCGATTTTTTCGATTTGCGCCAGGAAATCCCCGGCGCAAATGTGCCGGTTGGTCACCGCGATTTCGGGATAATTCTGCACCCCGCATTCTGCCTTCCGCATGACTTTTATACCCTCACATAGTCCCGCAGGACCGGCTGGAGACCCCGGGCCGTCAGCATCGCGCGAACCTCCGCCACATCGCGCCCGTCGGCAATCAGAAACTGGGGGTCGCCCTTCTGCTCCTCGCTGTGTCCGCCAACACCGACGCTGACCCCGGCGGACATCTTCGTCGCCGCGAGGCCCGCGACGCTATCCCGGAACGCTGCCCGCTCCCGGGTGGAAATGGTGATCCCCGCAAAGGGCAGGAACAGCCGGTAGGCCAGCATTACCTGCAGCAGCCTGCGCTCACTGACGTCTCCGTTCCCCGCTTTTTGGGGTTGGCCGCCGATCTCTTGGAAGGGCCGCAGCCGGGGAAAGGAGAAGGAGATCTCTGCGTACGGATACTTCTTCTGGAGGAAATCCGCATGCAGCCCCGCAGCGAAAGCGTCCCGCCGGAAATCCCCCAACCCCAGCAGCGAGCCGAAGGCCACCCCGCGCATCCCGCCCCGCAGCGCCCGTTCCTGGGCGGCGAACCGGTAGGGGTAGCAGCGTTTTGCCCCGAGAGGATGGACTTTTTCATAAAGCGCCGGGTCGTAGGTCTCCTGATAGACGCTGACATAGTCCGCGCCGCAGCCGCGCAGGAAGGCATATTCGTCTGTGTTGAGCGGATAGATTTCCATTCCGATGACACTGAAATAAGCCCCCAGAACCCGCAGGGCTTCGCCGATGTATTCCACCCCGGATGCGCCGCGGCACTCGCCTGTCAGAACCAGAATTTCCTGGAGCCCCGTCGAGGCGATGGTCTCCGCCTCCCGGCGGATTTCATCCAATGTCAGCTTGCCCCGGCGGATCTTGTGCTGGCTGCCGAAGCCGCAGTACGTGCAGTGGTTCTCGCAGTAATTGGCGATATAGAGGGGCGTGAAGAGACTGATGGCATTGCCGAACCAGCGGCGGGTCTCCGTCCGGGCCGCCCGGGCCAGCTCCTCCAGCCGCGCCTCCGCCGCCGGAGAGAGCAGCGCCGAGAAATCCGCCGCCGTCCGCCGCTCCGCCGCCAGCGCCCGCGAAACGTCCCCGTCCGTGTTACTTTCCGGCCGGAACGCTTTCGCCCCGGCCAGCACCTGCGCCATCACGTCCGACGCAAGGGCTTCCATCCCCGGCTGGTAAACCATCGGATCGTATGGAATTTGCTTCATCCTGTCTCCTTCCCCGGGCAAAAGCGGCCGCCGCGCGCCCGGCTTGCATTGATCCCTCAAAAATGCCGGATTCCTTTTTCAGTCTTCCAAAAATCCCGTCAGCGGGCTGGAGGCCTCCGCGCCCTGCTCGAGCACCCGGCCCGGGCCGGCAAGGAACCCCCGCCGCCCGGCTTCGATTGCCAGCCGGAACGCCGCCGCCATTTCCGCCGCGTCCGCCGCCGTCGCAACCGCCGTATTGGCCATCACCGCCGCCGCGCCCAATTCCATCGCCTCACAGGCGTGGGAGGGCCGGCCGATCCCCGCGTCAACGATCACCGGCAAGCTGATCTCCTGCACCAAAATCCGGATAAAGTCCCGCGTCAGCAATCCTTTGTTGCTGCCGATCGGCGCACCCAGGGGCATCACCGCCGCCGCGCCCGCCGCCGCCAGAGCCCGGGCCGTCGCCAGGTCAGGATAAACGTAAGGCAGCACGGCGAAGCCCTCCGCCGCCAGCACCTCTGCCGCGCGTACGGTCTCCGCGTTGTCCGGCAGGAGGTATTTCGTATCGCGGATAACCTCGATCTTCACAAAGTCCCCGCAGCCCATCGCCCGGCTCAGCCGAGCGATCCGCACGGCTTCATCGGCCGTGCGCGCGCCGGACGTGTTGGGAATCAGCGTCAGGCCGGGGGGGATGAAATCAAGGATGTTTTCTTCTCCCCCGGCGTTGGCCCTGCGCAGCGCCAGGGTAATCATCTCGGCCCCGCCGTGCTCCGCCACCGCCCGGATCAGCGGCAGCGAAAACTTCCCGGACCCCAAAATAAAACGCGAGCGGAATTCTTTCCCGCCCAGGCGGAAAACGTCGTCCATGTCAGGTTTCCCCTTCCTTGCCCCGTTTGCTTATCTTCGGCAGCAGCCGGGCTTTGATGCTATCGACCAGCCGGAACAGCGGCTTCTCCAGCGCGTACTGGCGGAAAAGGTCCATCAAAATCCCGGTGGTGAAGACGGCGGACACGGCGAGCAGGGCGTTGAGCGGCAGCGCGCCCGACTTCGTCACCTGATCCGTATGAAATACGTTTGTCCAAAGAACCTCCGGCATATACGGGAACGAGTGCAGCAAATATACGCCAAAGGTTGCGGAGGAAATCAGGTTAATGGTGCGGTTGGGCTTGATTGGCAGGTTCTTGAAGAGCAGGAAGAGGCTGACCGCGCACAGAACCGTCGGGAGATACCACTTGCCCTGGACCGTCTTGGGCAGGTCGGGCAGCAGCGACAGCAGCAGCATGCGGATCTTCGGATAGGTTTCGATCAGCAAGAAGCCGAAAGCCGACAGTCCCAAGTACGGCAGTATCTTCTTCGGCGTCGGGTGAAGCCGGACGTAAGCACCGATCACGTACATCCCCAGGTAGCCGCAGAAGTTGCCGATGTAGGTCATACTCTCCGTCCGGAGATACCGCACGGGGTAAAGCATCGGCCAGACACAGTAGAAAAACACCCACCCCAGCACCAGCGCCAGACGCATCTTCTGGCTGAGGTTTTGCAGCATGGAGTTGAGGAACGGCGAGAGCAGCATAAGCATGATGTAGCACGTTGCGAACCAATAGAGGGCGCGGGAGAATGGGAAAAACCAGACCTTCCACTCGAAGGTCGGGATCAGCCCCAGGCCGACGAACACCGCAGCCAGCCCGATGGAATAAAACAGCATCTGCAATTCAATCCGCACCCATTTCTCGGCTCGGAACTTTTGGGCTGTGCAGCCGAAATAGCCGGCGATCAGCAAGAACCCTTCCACGCCGACGCGCCCGAATCCGGCCTGCTGGATCCCCACCCACACGGCTTTATTGACACCCCAGACCGCCGGCTCCGGGATCTCCCCGTGCAGCATATAGTGATACGTCACAATCATCAGCATGCAGAAGATCCGGAACAGTTCGAAGTTCGATTCCCGCGGCGGCTTCAGCAGCGCCTTCTCCTTTGACTGTCTCCGATTGCCACTCATAACGATCCGCCTCCCATGAACCGCAGAATGTTGACTTCGTCCTCTTCGCGCAGCCATTCCCGCGCGAAGTCCTCCCGGAGAATGATCTCCAGGTTGCGTTCGACCACCACTTGCCCCGGCACGTACCCTTGCGCCCGCAGGAAATCCAGCACCGGCATATCCGGGCAGTCGATGTGCTCGCCGTTGACTTTCATGGTTTCCCTCCTACATTCAGATGAAATAGCGGCCCGTTGGGCACACCGAAATCCGGTCTCTCCCGCAACAGCCCCGCCAGCCAATCTTTCGCCAGGCGCACGGCCTCCGGCAGCGGGAATCCCTCCGCCAGGCGGCAGGCAACCGCGGAAGAAAGCGTACAGCCGGTGCCGTGAACCTCCCCGCAGGGGAAATATTCGCCCCGGAACCACTTCGCTTCTCCGTTGACATACAGCAGGTCGGTTGCGCCGCCCAGGTGCCCTCCCTTGAGCAGGACCGGCGCGCCGATCTTCCGGGCAGCGGCCTCCATATCCGCTTCCGAGGCAATTTTCCGCCCGGAGAGGGCTTCCGCCTCGGGAATGTTGGGCGTCACCAGCGCCGCCAGGGGAAAGAGTTCCCGCCGCGTCGCCGCCGCCGCGCCGCTGTCCGAAAGCACCGCGCCGCTGGTCGCCACCATCACGGGGTCAAGAACGACGGGCGCCCCGGTCCGCAGGGCACCCCCTCGCAGGGCTTCCGCAACGACCAAGACGCTGTCCTCGTCGGGGAGCACGCCGATCTTCACCGCATCCGGCGGAAAATCCGTCAGAACACTGCGCAGCTGGGCGGCCAGAAAATCAGCCGGAGGAACATGCACCGCCGCGACACCCCGGGTGTTCTGGGCAGTCAGGGCCGTGACGGCGCTCATCCCATAGCAGCCGTGAGCCGCGAAGGTCTTCAGGTCCGCCTGAATCCCCGCCCCGCCGGAAGAATCCGACCCGGCGACGGTGAGGACAATGGGGGGATGGAACATGGGAGGCCCTCCTCAATGAAGCCGCGTATTTTTTACTATAACTGCATCATGAAATTGCTGGGAATGGTTCAGCCGGAACGCTCCAGGGACGCAAGCGCCGCGGGAAGATCCGCCAAACAGCTGACCGCCGCGTCGGGGCGGAATTCTTCACCGGGAAGCTCCGCCAACCCGCCCCAGCCCTGCCGGACCCAAACGGTGCGCATTCCCAGGCGCTTTGCCGGAGCGACGTCGTTGTCCAGCCGGTCGCCGATCATCACAGCCTGCGCCGGCGCACAGCCCGCGCGGGACAGCGCCAGCTCGAAAATGCGCGGATTCGGTTTGGCAACGCCCTCCTCCGCGGAGGAGGCGACGTCGTCAAAGTACACGGCCAGGCCGTACGCTTCCAAGCGCTCCCGGATCCCGCGGTGTTGGTTGGCGATGACCCCAAGACGGTATGTTTTCCGCAGCTGCGCCAGCAATTCCGGCGTTCCAGGATATACCTGCTCCAAATTCTTTGGCCAGGGCTCCCAACCCGCGCCGCCCTGGAGCTGCATCACGAGCGCGTAGGGATGGGCTTCCCGCCGCGCGGCCCGGTCCATCCGCGCCCAAAATTCCTTCAGGGAACATTCCTGCGGCGTACCGCGCAAACGTTCCACTGTGCGTTCTACCCGTGCTTGCACGGCGGCGGTCTCGTCCAGCAAGGTGGAGCCGAGGTCGAAAAAAAGATGCGTGATCGCCATCCAGAAAACCTCCTGACGGTAAGGGTAGATTGCGCCAAGAAGCAGCTACCCTTCGCAGCTGATCTCAATCCCTTCTCCGGCAAGAATCTGGTTCACCGTGCGCATCGCGCACATCTTGCCGCACATGGAGCAGGTTTTCTGTTCGCTGGGCGGCAGGCTATCGTGATACCGGCGAGCCTTTTCCGGATCAAGGGCCAGGGAGAACATTTCTTCCCAGTCGATGCGCCGCCGGGCGTCGCTCATGCGGTCATCCATCGCGCGCGCGCCGGGGAGGCCTTTGGCGATATCCGCCGCATGGGCCGCGATTTTTGAAGCGACAATCCCTTCCCGGACATCTTCCAAATCCGGCAGCCGCAGGTGCTCTGCGGGGGTAACATAGCAGAGAAAATCCGCGCCTGCCGCCGCCGCGATGGCCCCGCCGATGGCGGACGTGATGTGGTCGTACCCGGGGGCAATATCGGTTACCAGCGGGCCCAGAACATAGAACGGCGCACGATGGCACAGGCGTTTTTCCAGCAGAACATTGGCTTGAATCTCGTGCATGGCCATATGCCCCGGCCCCTCGATCATGACTTGAACGTCCTGCGCCCAGGCGCGCTTGGTCAGGCTGCCCAGCTCAATCAGCTCGCAGACTTGGGCGGCGTCGGTGCTGTCCCGGGTGCAGCCGGGGCGCATGGCGTCACCAAGAGAAATCGTGACGTCATGGGCCCGGAGGATCTCCAGCACCTCGTCGTAATATTCATAAAAAGGATTTTCGTTGCCGGTCATCGCCATCCAGGCAAAGAGCAGCGACCCGCCGCGGGAGACGATATTGGTCAGCCGGGGACTGCGCCGGAAGGCCTCGACGGTGCGGCGATTGATCCCGGCGTGAACGGTGACAAAGTCAACGCCCTCCTTCGCGTGGGCCTCCACCACCGTCAGGAAATCCTGCGCCGTGAGGTCCAGCAGATCCTTTTCGAGGTACCCCACCGCATCATACATCGGCACGGTGCCGATCATCGCGGGGCTCATGGCGATCAGTTCCCGGCGGAAGGCACTGGTTTTGCCGCAGTTGGAGAGATCCATGATTCCTTCCGCACCCATACTGATCGCCAGCTTCGCCTTGCGCAGCTCGCGGTCGTAGTCCCGGCTATCCCCAGAAATCCCCAGATTGACGTTGATTTTCGTACGCAGGCCCGCGCCGACGCCCTGGGGCGCCAGAGAGGTGTGGTGGACATTGGCGGGAATGGCGACCTCCCCAGCTGCGACTTTTTCCCGCAGCCAGGCGGGATCCACCCGCTCCTGTTCCGCGACGGCGCGCAGCTGCGCGGTGAGTTCCCCGGCCTTCGCGGCCTGCATTTGGGTCAGATAGGACATGATGTACCTCCGATTCACTTCGATATTTAAAATGCTTTAGGAATCAACATTGAGAGGCGGGGCCGACGTCATATGTAACACCCCCGTCAGCTCTCTGGCCGCGGCTTCAACGTCCTCCGCCGCGAAAATCCCCGACGCCACCGCTACCCCGGCCACACTGTCCCGCAGGGCCTTCCCTTGTGGGCCGCGTTGGTTGAGCAGGCTGGGCAGATTGGTCCGATCAATCCCTCCGATGGCGACGACGGGAAGACGCACGGCGGCGCAGATCTCCCGCAGCAAGGAGAGTGGCATGAGACTGGCGTCAGCTTTCGTGCTTGTTCCAAAGACCGCGCCGCAGCCCAAGTAGTCTGCCCCGGCAGCCTCGGCGGCCAGCGCCCGTTCGACGGTCCGTGCCGTCGCGCCGAGAATCCGGCCCGGCCCCGCGCGGTCCAGCCGTGTCCGCGCCTCCCGCAGGTCGCCGTCGTCCGGGCCAAGGTGCGCTCCCGCCGCGCCGAGTTCCGCCGCAAGGTCCGCTCGGTCATTGAGGATCAGCGGGACGCCAAAGGCGTCTGTGACGGCTTTCACCCGCAGCGCAAGCTGCCGCAGGGCGTCGTCCTCCAAGAATTTCTCCCGCAGCTGGACCATCGTCGCCCCGCCGCGCAGCGCTGCCGCCACTTGGCCTTCCAGCGTCTGCCCCTGCCGGAGCAGGCGGCTGTCCGTGATGGCATAGAGCCGCAATCCGGCGCGCAGATTCACCGGCATCCCTCCCCCAAAAAAGAAAATTCGCCCCCGGGCGCAGCATAGGCCGCCCCCAAAGGCGTTGTGTTTTCCCTACGTTGGCATTACCCACATCAGGTTTTCGGGTCGATCCCTGGGATCCTCTCAGCCGCCGCACACGTTACATCCGGGCAGCTCCCCGCAGCATTCAATTGTCTGGTTTCAGTATAACACAACGGATGAAGAAATGCAAGAGAAATGTGGAAAGGGAGTGGCCAAACGCGTTGATCAAAGAAAATCAAGGACAGAAAAGGGCAGCTCGCGCGAATTGGGGTCACGGCCTTGGCGAAACTTCATTTTTGCGTCGCCGAACTTGTTAT
>JAIRXU010000047.1 GCA_031268095.1 Oscillospiraceae bacterium
CAAGCACCGCGTTCCAACCAAGCACAAATCTCTCGAGCGGCCCAATCATCTCCACAAATTCCGTGATCCCGTTTGCTCTGTCCTCGACTTTTTATAAAAGACGCATCCGGGCACACCTCCGCGAGAAAACCCCTTGCGTCTTGTCCCAAGTTGTGGTATACTGGTGTTAGAATCGTCGGTAGCATGGCAAAGGAGGGGGATTGTTTGGGTGATCCGGTCAAAAAAGCAATGGTGATCAATGACCTTTCCGGCCTGGGCCGCTGTTCGCTGACGGCGGCAATCCCTGTGCTCTCTGTCCTAGGGATCCAGCCTTGCCCGGTTCCGACGGCAGTGCTCAGCAACCAGACCGGCTATGACAGTTATTTCCTCTTCGACTGCGCCGAAGCCATGCGTGCCTTTCCCCGCGAATGGCAAAAACGCGGGTTTCGTCCGGATGGGATCTGCACCGGATATTTTTCCTCCGCCGAACAGATCCGCGCTGCCCAGACACTGATTGACGCCTTCCGAACGCCGGAAACCTTGCTTCTGATCGACCCTGTGATGGGCGACCACGGGCACCGTTACACCGGCTTTTCTCCCCCGTTCTGCGCTGCTCTGGCGGCTTTCTCCGCCCAGGCCGACGTCCTGACCCCCAACATTACGGAGGCCTGCCTGCTGACCGATACCGATTATGCCGCGTTCGCCGCCGCGCCGGAGGCTGTCCAGCGGGCGCTGCTGGAGCGCATGGCCGAGGCCCTGCCCGCCCCTACGGTGGTAATCACCGGCTGGCGGCGGGAAGAGAAAATGAGCAGCGCCGCCTGGCAAAACGGCAGTTTTGAGGTCTATGAGAGTCCTTCTGTGGACGGTTCCTTTTCCGGCACCGGGGACCTTTTCGCGGCTGCTCTGGCCGGTGGATTGCTGCGCGGCGATTCGCTGGAAACCGCTGTCCGCCGGGCCATGCGCTTCCTGGACCGTGCCTTGGCGGACGCGAAAGCAGCCGGGGCCTTCGGCCCGGATGGGATCCCTTTCGAACCGCACCTGCGCGAGTTGCTGCTTTAACCTTGCCGGCGGAGGCGGGCGGGGCATCCGAGAAAAGGAGTTGTTGTCTGTGCCGAAATTGCCAAAGCCCCCGATGACCGCGGCCCAGCGGCAACACCAGCTGCTACTCCGCCTGTGCCTCACGGCGCTGCTGGCCGCATTGACCACCGTCTTCACCGCGTACATCGGGCATTTTCCCCTGCCGGGGGAAGCGGGGTATCTCCATTTCGGCGATTCCCTCATTTTTCTGGCAGCCTGCCTGCTCCCCACCCCTTATGCCATGGCCGTTGGCATGATCGGCGGCGGCTTAGCGGATTTGCTGACCTACCCTGTCTACTTTATTTTTACCGTCGTGATCAAGGCCTTGCTGACTGTGCCCTTCCGCTGGCAAGGCCCCAAAATAATCACGCTCCGCAACGTACTCAGCCTCCTGCCCGCCTATGCCGTCAGCGCGGGAGGGTACTTTCTGGCGGAGGGGATCATCTCCCGCTGGGATGTGGCGTTCGTGAAGAGCCTCCTGGGCAGTTTGATCCAGATCGGCGGCAGCGCGGTGGTGTTTGTGGCGCTCGGCTTGGTGATGGATCGTCTCGGCCTCAAGCGCCGTCTGTCCCTTTTTTAATATTTTAGACTTTCGGAAAACAACACGCGTTTTCTAAGAAAAAACAACATTGCTGAAAAAACAACAGTCCGCCTCTTGACAAGGACGCTTTTTTGCTGTATCATAATAAAGCAAGCAATGTCACATTGCGTCGAAAGGCGGCTTTGTTATGGATCATTCCGGTACCTGTACTGTGCGGCAATGGTGCGGCGGCGTCTCCCCCGCGCTGCGCGTTCCCTCGTTCCAGCGCGGTTATGTCTGGGGCGCGGCGGGGGCGGAGGCGTTCTACCGAGACCTGCGGGATACCTGCCTGACCGGCGGGGAACACTATTTGGGCATCGTCCTGCTCTCGTCCTCTCCCGGGAGCGCTCCTGATCTCATCGACGGGCAGCAACGGCTGATCACGCTGGCCTTTCTGCTGGCCGCCCTGCGGGAATGCGCCGGCCTTCCCCGGGACCAGATCCCTTTGCCTTCTTTGCAGCTGAAACCCCAGCACCAGACGTTTTTCCTCCACTGCCTGACCGGCGGCGTCTTTTCTGACGGGGAAGGAGAGGGCGTACCGCCGCTCTCCGAAGTGCAGCAGTCTATGGAGGACGCCTGCCACCGTCTGCTGGCCCTGCTTCATGCGGACTTCGCGTCCCCTGCCGAGCGCACCTCTTTTGCTGCCTGGCTCCTGTCGCGTGTCTGCCTGACGTTCGCCCAGCTCCATCCCTTCCGGGATCCGATTGGGGCGTTCCTCCGCCTGAATGGGGACGGGGACGGCCTGCATGCCCTGAAAGTCCAAGTCCTGCTGCGCTCCCGGCCAGGAAAGGCCCGCGAGGCGGCTGCCCGCTTCTGGGACACCGTCAGCGACCGGCTGGGCAGCGAATTTTCTGAGCTGCTGCGGATGATTCTTGCCATCAAAGCGCCGGACGAACTGCGGGAAGAGCCCGCTGCCGCCTGCCGCCGTTTGCTGGAAAAGTTATCCGGCGACGTTTTTGCCGAAATGGTCCTCGCCCCGTATGCCCGGGTATACGAAATATTGCTGGCCCGGCGGGAGATCCCCGCCCCGGAACCCCAGCAATCCCGTCTGCGGGAGCTCTTTTGGTGGCTGAATCAACTGCCCACCCGGGACTGGATGACTCCCGCGCTGTATTTTCTCGCCGCACTACTGTATACTTCGGACCGAGCCGACTTGCTCGCTTTCTTCCAGCGCTTGGAACGCCTCGCCGCTTTCCTCTATCTTACCGGTGCGGCCCCCGCCGACGCCCAGGCCCGGTTCTCTGCCCTCCTGCGGGCCCTGAAATCCGGCGGAATTGCCGAACAGGCAGCCGCTGAGGCAACAGAGCTCCTGGAAAACGAGGCCGCGCGCTTCGCCGCTGTTCTGGATGGCCCGCTGCTCTCGACCCTCGACTCCGCCCAAGTCCGATATGTCCTGCTCCGCCTGGAGAGTTTCGCTGCCGGCGGCCTCTCCCGCCGCTTCATGGCCCCGGACGGCCTGCCCGGTTTTGCGGACGAGCTGCCGTCCCTGGTCCCCACCCTGTCCGGCATTGTTGTCGCGCAGGTGTTCCCCGCGCCGGCAGATGGCTGGCCCCAATGGACGGCAGAGGACAGTTCTCGCTGGAGCGGCCGCGCCGCCAACTTGGTCCCCCTGCTCGGGGGCGACTGGGATCCCGCGCTGCCTTTTGCCGCCAAGAAAGACCGCTACCTGGCCACCCGGCTGGGGCCAGAGGAATTTACCCTCACGGCCCAGGTCCTGCGCCAGTGCGGCTGGACCCCTGCGTTGGCCGCCGAACGGCAGGAGATGCTGTGCGGGGTGCTGCGCCGGGGCTGGCGCATATAAAAACAACACAGCGCGCCTCCAGACAACAACACAGCCGTTCCAAAAAACAACTTTTCCCTGGAAATCGCCCGCACAAACAACGCCGTCGAAAGGATCCCCGCCTATGACCAAATCCACCTATGAGACCCCCCTGAACGCCCGCTATGCCAGCCGCGAGATGCAGTATCTCTTCTCTCCGGACTTCAAATTCCGAACCTGGCGGCGGCTCTGGATCGTCCTGGCCCAAAGCGAAATGGAACTGGGTCTGCCCTCTGTCACGCCCGCCCAAGTTGCTGAGATGGAGGCCCACCAGGACGACATCAACTACGAGACCGCGCAAGCCCGGGAAAAACTGGTGCGCCACGACGTCATGGCCCATATCTTCGCTTTCGGGGAACAGTGTCCCTTGGCGAAACCCATCATCCACCTGGGGGCGACGTCCTGTTACGTCGGCGACAACACGGATCTGATCATCATGACCGAGGCCCTGCGTCTGCTGCGCCGGAAACTGGTCAATCTCCTCGATCGTCTGGCCCGTTTCGCTGCGCAAACCAGCAGCCTCCCTTGCCTGGCCTTCACCCACTTCCAGCCTGCCCAGCCCACCACCGTCGGCAAGCGCTGCGCCCTCTGGCTGATGGATCTCCTCTTGGATTACGAGTCCCTGGAACATCAGATCGGACAGATGCGCCTGCTTGGCTCCAAGGGCACTACCGGAACCCAAGCCAGTTTCCTCGAGCTCTTTGGCGGGGATCATGCCAAGGTCAATGCTCTGGACGAAAAAATCGCCGAAAAACTTGGCTACCCCGGCTGCTACCCCGTGTCCGGCCAGACGTATTCCCGCAAAATCGACGCCCAGGTCCTTGCCGTTCTCTCCGGGATCGCCCAGTCCGCCGCCAAATTTTCCAACGACCTCCGCCTGCTCCAGCACCTTAAGGAGATGGAAGAACCCTTTGAGCAGCATCAGATCGGCTCTTCCGCCATGGCTTATAAGCGCAACCCCATGCGTTCTGAGCGTATCGCGTCCCTGGCCCGGTACGTCATCGCCGACGCCCTCAATCCTGCCATGACCGCGGGAGCCCAATGGTTCGAGCGGACGCTGGACGACTCCGCCAACAAACGCATCAGCGTCGCGGAAGCCTTCCTAGCCACGGACGCGATTTTGGAGCTTTACTGCAACGTCGCAGACGGCCTGGTGATCTATCCCAAAATGATGGAAGCCCATCTGCGGGCGGAACTGCCGTTCATGGCCACGGAAAATATTCTCATGGACGCCGTCAAGCGCGGCGGAGACCGGCAGGACCTCCATGAGCGCATCCGGGTACATGCCCGGGCGGCGGCCCGCGTTGTCAAACAGGAGGGCGGCGACAACGATCTGCTGGCCCGCGTCGCTGCGGACGAAGCCTTCGGGCTAACTTTACCGGAATTGGAGGCCATGATGGACCCCCGGAATTTTGTGGGCCGCGCCCCAGAGCAGACGGCGGCGTTCCTCGCAGAGCACATCCAGCCCATTCTCGACGCCCACGCCGCAGATCTCGGTCTGACCGCTGAAATTTTCGTATGAGCATAACAACAAGCACAACAACCCGCGCTTTTGATCTGTGAAAGGGAGGATAGTTTATGTTGCGATCCTTGTCCGTGTATACCCAACTTGGCGACCACACCCGCGGTCTCGCCGTGCTGCTGATCGTTCTGCTGGCCCTGGCAGTGCTGGGAGTCCTGATCGTCTTGCTGTCCCGCAAAAAAGAAAAAGACGAGGACAGCCCCGGCGCGTCGGCCGGCGATCCTAAGGAAACCGAGGACAAATAGCCCATGCTCGCTTATTCTAAGGAACATCCGTTGCTAATGACGCTGCTGACGGCGTTGCTCTTGGCGGCGACGGCGCTGTGCGTGTTCGCTTGGGTGAAGGCCCTCCGGGCCGCAAAACGCCGCCAAAAAGAAAAGGAAGAGCTGGTCCGCGCGCTGGAGTATGAAAAACAGCTGCGCAAAGACTTCGCAGCGCTGGACCGGGACGCCTGCGCGGCCGTTTCCGCCGAACGCCTGACGGAGGGCGTTTGCACGTATCTCCAGCTTTGGCTGGAGACGCAGCCGGACCTCACCGCCGCCTTTGATTCCCTCACTGAACCCCAGAAACTGGCCTACGCATTGGGTTACGTGATCCAGGACAGCCGCAAGTCCCTCAGTCATTTTTTCCGCGCCAACGGCAAACCCCTCACCCCTTGGGCCCTGCGGGCGGTGGAGGAACTGATCGGCGGCCCGTATGCCGCCATCTTCCGGGAAGCTTATGGCGCTTTCGACGAAGAGAATGAGGAGGTTTCCCTCCTCCCAGCAAACATCCAGGCCTGGAACGCTTCCTTCGCCGCCCTCCGACAGGAAGAACCGGAGGCCCTCTACGCTGAAGCCCGCGCGTTTCTCCTCGCTCACCTGGAAGAACTGGCCCGGCTCGGCGGCCCATCCCCAGTTTCGGGGGATTGCGGCGTTGTTTCTTGACAAGATCTGTGTATTTTTCGTGATATCTTGACAAACTGTTCTTTGTGCGCTAAAATAGTAACGCTTTAACTCGGCGTTCCTTCCGGAATAGTTGCAGTTTTGGCGGATGCTTAAATTCATGAAAAAGAAAGGGGTCTACTCGCATGGCAATGGCAAAACGCAGAGAGGATACGGAAGAAGAGGACCGTCTGCGGCAGCAACAGGAGGCCGAGCGCCTGCGTGCCGTGGAGGCCGAAAAGGAGCGGCTACGCAAACTCGCCGAGCAGCGCGGCCAAAATGAGCGCAAGATCATGGAGGGCCTGGTGGAGGCGGACAACAACCCCCGCTGCCTTGAGGGCCTGGCCCAGGATGGCCTGGCCGTCAACGAATGGTACCTGCGCTACATGACCGTCGAAAAATTGGGCCGTCAAATTTTGCTGGACACCGGTTACACCCAGCCCGAGCTGCAAACCTGGCTGGCGCCCTATGCTCTCCAGGACGCGAACAGCTACGTCCGCCGGGCGGCGATCAAGCATCTGACCGACCTGACCTCGCTGGCCGCCGCTTCCGCCAACGACGCGGAACCCGTCGTCCGAAAGACAGCCATTGAGCGCCTGTTCTGTTTTCTTGACCAGGCCCAGGCTCTGGATGCCCTCAACCATGTCTCCCTCGCCGACCCGGAACCCGACCTGCGGCATATGGCGGTCCTCAAAATCATCGATCAAGCCGTCTTGGCTAAGGTTGCCCAAGAAGACGTAGAACCGCCCATCCGCCAGTCCGCCACCAAGAAACTGACCGGCCAGTCCGTCATCGCTTCCATCATGATCAATGACCCGACCGTTCTCGTCCGCTCGACCGCTGCCGAGCGCCTGACCGACCTGACCGAACTGGCCAAGGCTGCCGCGGCCAACCTCACCCCAGCCGCGCCGCAAACCGCGCCTGCGCCTGCTGAGCCTGAAGCGCCGGAGCAGCCCTCCGCCAAATCCGGCTCCATCGCCTTTGAAGACCTTGAAAAGGCCTTGCGGTAACATACATAACCGTACGCCGGAAAGGATCTTTCCCATGGAAGTCTGGGAACAAATCGAGTGCCGCGTGTCCCGGCGCAGTTACCTGCCGGATTCCGTCCCACCGGAGGCGCGCACACGGCTGGAAGCGCGCATGGCCCAACTGAATCAGGACTACGGCCTGTCTTTCGCTTGGCTGGAGGATGGCGCCGCCGCCTTTGACGGTTTCGGCAAATCCTATGGTATGTTCCGGGGGGTGCGCTCGCTGATTCTCTGCAAAGGCCCCGCCGCTGACCCGGATTTGGAAGAAAAACTCGGCTATGCGGGCGAGCTGCTGGTTCTTGAGGCCACCGCCCTGGATCTGGGCACCTGCTGGGTGGGCTGGAGCTACGACCGCAAGTGCCCCCTGGTCCCTTTGGATGCGGGGGAGCGCCTGGCCTTGGTCATTGCTGTCGGCTTGGTTCCCGCAGATTTCACCAGGCGGGAACAGTTTCTGCTGGGTGTGCTGCACCGCCGGGAACGGGGCCGCGGCGCAATTCAGGCCCCTTCTGGAGAGACGCTGCCGGATTGGTTTGTCCGGGGCGTGTCCGCCGTGCTGCGCGCCCCTTCCGCCCGCAACCGCCGTCCCTGGCGGATCGCCTACCATGACGGCAGTGTCCGGTTGACCCTGACCGAGCGCAAGGCGTTTGCTCTGGTAGATCTGGGGATCGCCAAGGCCCATTTTGTCTTAGCTGCCGGCGGCCAATTTGACTGGGGCGACGGAGGAACCTACACCCGTGACGCCGGCGAATGACAACAGACCGCATGCTTCCGTCGCGAAGCATGATAAAACAACATCGATCCCTCTGGGCCGATGTTGTTTTTTGTTTGATTTGTTGCCCGTATTCCGCTATTCCGCCGGCTCTGTTTCAATCACCTTCGGTGCGGGTCGGACCAGGCAAAGCGGTGTGCACTGAGATTCTTGCCCCAAGGGGTTGTCTCGGAAGACGTCCTTGCAGAATTCGGTGTCCACCGTCTTGCCGCTCACCCCCAACACCTCTCGGCCGATGTCATTTGCATCCATGACCACCACCGGATTCCCGCCGAGATAGGCACTCAGCCGGGCCGCCACCCCGTCCGGATCCTTGGGCGCGAGCTTGGCATAGTGATTGTAGGGCGGCAACGTGAAATGGCAGGGCCCGTCGATGGCCCGCCCCTTGTCGCCGACGATTTTATAGAACACCCCCCGCTTGCCGAAGGGTTTGGTCACCGCCGAACAGAAGGCCGCGAAGAAGATCTTCGGGAGCCCAATGTCATTGATGGCCAACTGCATCGTCCAGGGGCTGCCCAGCCCGATGCCGTACGGGGACTTATAGACGAACTTGCACAGTATCTTCGCCAGCCGGGATACCTTGATGGTATCGATGTCGAAGGCGCGGCCCTGGGTAATCGCTACGATCTTTTCGCTGATGAACAGCATGTCCTCTGGCTGGATGTAGGGCTTAACGTAATCGTCCAATAGCCGTTCCAGTACGTCGTCTTTCATCACCACATGTGTTTTGATGGGATAGCGGAAATATTCGCCCCGGGCAGTGACAATGCGGAGGGCTTTCCCCTCGTTGGCAATCAGCTTGTTGTCTTCCATGTTGTTTCTCCTTACCTCACTTGTCCAAAATCCGCCGTCATAGCAAATGCAACATTTTTTGTTGTTTTTGAGGCCGGAGCAGGCGCATGTTCCGCCTGCTCCACGTATTCCGGCCCTTCTATTTTACTCCACCGTAACCGATTTTGCAAGACTTCTGGGCTGATCAATATCACATTTTTTCAGCGCCGCGCAGTGGTAGGCAAATAACTGCGCCGGCAGCGCCGCCAGCGAGGCCGTCAGCAGCGCGTGGGTGCCCGGCAGCACCAGCCGCCGCTCCGCTGCCAGCGCCGCGTGGGGGATTCCCTCCGCTGTTATGCAGTAGAGCGCCGCGCCCCGGGCATGGGCCTCCTCCATGTTGCTTCTGGTCTTGGCCGCAACCTCTGGCTGGCAGCAAACCGCCAGCACCGGCGTTCCCGGTTCGATGAGGGAAATCGTTCCGTGTTTGAGTTCCCCCGCGGGGTAGGCCTCGGCGTGAATATAGCTGATTTCCTTGAGCTTGAGCGCCGCTTCCGCCGCTGCGCAGTAGTCCAGTTGCCGCCCCAGAAAATAGGTGTGCTGGGCCTGCTGGCATTCTGCCGCCCAGTCCCGCACTGTTCCTTCCGATGTGTGCAGCGCCGCCGCGGCCTGGCCGGGAAGTCTGCGCAGGGCCTGGGTGAACTCCCGCAGGAACCCGGGGCCTGCGTCTCCCCGCAGTTCCGCCAGCCGCGTCGCCAGCGCGTAGAGCACCGACAGCTGGGTGCTATACGCTTTGGTGGTGGCGACAGCGACTTCCAGCCCCGCCTGGGTGGGAATCACGCAGCCGCTCTCCTGGGCGATGCTGCTGCCCTCCACGTTGACGACGCCCAGTACCCGCGCGCCCTGTTCTTTCGCGATCCGTAAGGCCGCCAAGGTATCCGCTGTTTCGCCGCTCTGGCTGATCACCACCGCCAGGCAGTGCCGGTCCAGCCGCGGCTTCCGTCCGCGAAATTCCGACGCCAGCTCGGCGGCCGACGGGATCCCCGTCAGTTTCTCCATCAGCGCGGCGCCTACTAACCCGGCGTGATAGGCGGACCCGCAGCCCAGGAAGAGCACCCGCCGGATTCCGTCCGGGTCCCGCAGCGCCGCTTCCCCCTGCCCGAGGAAGAGACCGTCCTTCTGGAGCAGCGGGGCCAGCGTCCGCCGCAGAGCTTCCGGCTGCTCGTCAATTTCCTTGCGCATAAAATGCACGTACCCGCCTTTGTCCGCGGCGGTCACATGGCGGGAAAACACCATCGGCTGGAGGAAATGTTCTGTCCCGTCCATCCCGTAGAACCGCATTCCGTCCGCCCGCAGCGCACCCAGCTCTCCGTCCTCCAGGCGATAGACTTCCCGGGAGTAGGGCAGCAACGCCGCCGCGTCCGACGCCAGCAATGTCCCCGCCGTCCCCTCGTCTGTCTCGATTTTGGCCGCCAGCAGCGGCGACTGCCGCCGGGCGCAGTAGACTGTCTCCGGATCCGTATGATAGAGGACACCTAAGGCATAGGACCCCTCCAGCCGGGGCAAGGCCTTCCGCAGCGTCTCCAGCGGGCTGCCGGTGTCCGTTTGCTCCAGCAGTTGGGCAATGACCTCCGTGTCCGTCTCCGAGGCAAAGACCACCCCTTTGCCCTCCAGTTCTCGGCGCAGAACCGCATAATTCTCGATAATACCATTATGAACGACCGTGTATGTCCCCCGCATGCTGCGATGGGGGTGGGCGTTGGGTTCTGTCGGCGCGCCGTGGGTGGCCCAGCGGGTGTGTCCCAGGCCAACGGTTCCGTGCGCGTCCAGCCCCTGTTCCATTTCTTCCAGCAGCCGCCCCCGCAGCGCCGCCAATTTCCCGCTCGCCCGGACCAGCGCCAGGGCGCCACCCCGGTCAAAGAGCGCCAGCCCCGCCGAATCATACCCCCGGTACTCCAATCGCTCCAGACCGTCTAGCAGCACCGGGGCCGCCTCATCCCGCCCTGCGTAGCCAATGATTCCACACATACCGATACCTCCCTGTGAATGATTAGGATCGTTGTCACCCTGCTGTTGCACTTGGAAAACGACCCTTTTACATGGCGTTTCACAAGCGCTTTCACGTTGCTTTTCAGCGAAATTGCTATAGTATACTAGTATATTCTATGCAAAAATTTCCGTGTCACACGTACACAAGAAAATTTTTGCGTCTTCTCGCATATCTATGCGCGGAGGTGATTTTTTTGACATATCTGACAGACCGGGACGTCCGCCGCCTCACAACCGCCGCAGTGCTTGACGTTTATCCGTACCTCGACCGGCAGGAAGAAAACTTTCAGGGCCGGCCGCTGGCGGAGCTCCTGACCCTGCTGCCGGCAGAAGGGTCCAAAGAATACTTGGCTTTCCGCGGAACCTTGGAGGCTGCTTTGGCGCAGAATCCTTCTCTGGGGGAACTCTTGCTGATCGACCAGAGCGTTCTGGCCGGGTTCAGCGCGAAACATGTCAACGCCTGCACATTCTGGGATCCGGCAAGCGCCATCTACATCTGCTATCGGGGGACGGGAGACGGGAAATGGGTGGACAACGGCGAGGCCTATACCCGGGCCAGCTCCTTCATGCAGCGCAAAGCGGAAGAGTACTTCGATTCCGTCGCGGAGCGCTACGATTTGGCGCATTTTCCGGGGGAAACCGTGATTTCCGGGCACTCCAAGGGCGGCAATAACGCACAGTTCGTCGCCTTCGACTCTCCCTATGCCCCGCTGATCGATGCCTGCTGTTCTTTCGACGGCCAGGGTCTTTCCGATGCGGCGACAGCCATGTTCCGCGAAAAATACGGCGCGGCGGAGTACGAAACCCAGCTGGCAAAAATGACTGCGGTCAACGGCAGCAACGATCCCGTCAACCGCTTGGTGGTTCCCCGGATCCCGGACGCGCAGACCTACTTGCTCGACATTCCGCTGGAAACCATCGCCGATACCCATTCCCTGCGCAGCATGCTTCGCGGAGACCAGCTCCTTTGGTCCACCGACGCCGCCGGGCGGATCACCCACGGAGAACCGGGGCCCATCTGGCGCTTTGTCGATGAAGTGTCCAAACAGGTCGCGCTGCAGCCGCTGAAGGTTCAGGACGACTGCGCCATGGGGCTGATGTCCCTCATTGAGCTGCTCGAAAAAGGGAAGCTGGGCACCGGCGACCGGAAAATCGCCAGCCCACTGGAATGGATTGGCTTTTTCACCCAGGGCGCACCGTTGCTGCTGCGGGATTTGCTGCACACAAAAGAAGGAAAGGCAGCCCTCACCGCCGCGCTGCAAAGCGCCGCACTCTCCCTCCTGCGTCCAGGGCAACCGGCAGCGGCGTTTCGTTGACAGGAGCCGGAAAAACCCTGCATAGTTTCACGAAATTCATCATTCATCTGATAAAAAAATATCCCGGACGGCCATTGGGCCATCCGGGCTGTTTAAAGATGATTTCTCATTGGAAATTTACATTGCTGTATGCTGCGTCCGCGCAATGATGTCGTCTTGGAGATCTTTCGTCAGCTGGGTGAAATAGGCGCTGTATCCCGCGATCCGCACCAGCAGATCCTGGTGGTCTTCCGGGTTCGCCTGAGCCTCCAGAAGGGTCTCCTGCCGCAACACATTGAACTGCACATGCCATAGCTTCAGGTCTCTCCAGCCCTCGATGAATTGCACCAGCTTTTCCGTCCCCGCTTCCCCCGCGACGCAGCCGGGGCTGAGCTTGATGTTCAGCAGGCGGGAAGCGCGCTCACCGCGGCCTTGGTTTTTGCTGGCGAAGTTCGAGAGGAGAACCGCCGTGGGGCCGTGAAGATCCGCGCCTTGACTGGCGCTGGCCCCGTCGGAAAGCGGCGCGAACGCATGGCGGCCGTTGGGCGTAGCGCTGACGACTTTGCCGAAGGGGACGTGAGAGGTGAAAGGAACATAGCGCAGATCCAGACGAACGCCCAACTCCCTGGCGTATTTCGCGCTGAAATCCAAGGCGTGGCGGTCCAGCAATTGGGCGATCCCGTCAGCACAGGGGTCGTCGTTGCCGTACTTCGGGGCATGGAGCTGGGCCTGCCGTAGATCCTCAAAACCGTTGTAATCGGCCCGCAGGGCGCGGCGCAGGTCCTCCATAGAGAACAATTTTTCTTCGTAAATATTCTTTTGGATGGCCGCCAGGGAATCAACGACCGTCGCGTAGCCGATGTACTCAAAATACCCCAGATCCATTCCGCCGGGAATGACGGGCTGATGGAGATCAATACAGTGCTCGCGGCACAGAGCATGGAGGCTGGAACCCAGAGGCGTCGCGAAATGCTGCGCCCGCAAGCGGATGATCTCATGCTGCTGGCGGAAGGCGTGGCGGAGGAAATAGGTTTGCTGGCGCAGAAAAGCTTCCAGGAAGGCCTCGAACGTTGGAAATGCCTCCCCCATATCCAGCCCCATCCGTTCGTCCCCGTAGCGCAGCATCCGTCCGCCAAAAAGCGTCATCTCCAGCGCGGCGGCAAAATTGATATAGGCGCAGGGGCTGGTGAAGGTATCCCGGTTGGGCATGCGGCATTCTGAACAGCCGGAAACAGCGTAATCGTAGGCCTCGGCGAAGGCTGCCCCCTTGGAGAGCAAGAGCGGAACGACTTCTTCATCGTTGATCAGCTTCGGGAAACCGGACCCTTCCTTGATGGTCTCGGCAACTTCAGAAAGGTAGCGCCGGGGGGAGCGGGTATGGATTCGGGCCGCCAGATCGGGGTAATTGAGGGGAAATTCCCGCTTGGATTGCAGGAGAAGGTAGGTCAGACTGTTGGTTGCGTCGCGGCCCTCGGGGGTCTGCCCGCCAATGGTGACGGCCTCCCAGTGGGCGTAGCCTTCATTGATCGCGCCGCCGGTCTCGCTGAGGTAGAGATCCACAAACTGAGCCATGGCGACCCACATACACTCGAAAAGCTCCCGGGCCGCCGCCGCCGTGATCCGCCCGGCGGCCAAATCCTGCCGGTAGTAGGGATACAGATATTGGTCCATGCGGCCGTTGGAAATGACGGTGCCGGTTTTTTGTTCTATCCGGGAAAACATCTGGACGAACCACTGGGACTGCATGGCCTCCCGGAAGGTGCGGGCGGGATGCTCCGGCACCCGGCGGCAAGTCCGGCTGATCTCCTCCAATTCGGCCCGGCGAACCGGGTCGCTTTCTGTTTGCGCCAGCTTCGCGGCCAGGTCGGCGTGGCGGTTGGCCCAGAGGGCGATGGCCTCCGCCGTGAGGACAACGGCTTCCAGGAAGGGGCGTTTTTCAGCCTGATCCCGCGGACTGTTCTCGTCCAGGGCGGCCAGCTTCGCTTCCGCTTTCCGGCGGATCCCCGCGAATCCTTCCCGCAGCACAATTTCGTAATCATGCACCCACTGGATGGAGGAGCGGAAGGAACTGGTTTCGTTGACGATAAAGCGGGAGGACAAATCGGCGTTGTACGTCAGCGCGAAGGTGTCGGGCCGCAGCGCCAGGGCCAGGGCCTCGTGGTAGGTTTTCCCTTGCCAGTAGGGCGCGATTTCCTCTTGGATGATCCGCGCGTCTTCGGGCGAAATGTCAAACGGTGAAAAGGCGCGTTCGGGCAGCCGCTTCACCGCTTCCCCCAAGACGTTGCCGTCCAGTTCAGGATATAAGATGCCGTAACGGCCATGGCCCTGGGCCCCGGGTTTGCCGCCGCGGCCTACCAGCAGCTGGCCTTCGCCGACGGAGACCGTGGCATACTCGGCATAATGCCGCAGGGCCTTGGCCCAGCGCAGGACCAGGGGCTGCCCTTCGGTCGCCCGGAAGGCCTGGGTAAAATAAAGTCCGCGCTCGACGTCAATGACGGGCTTGAGGCCCTTGATTTTTTGCAGGATTTCCAGCGCCCGGCTCATCCCTCCACCTCCCGATCAATGATCCCCAGCACATCGTCCAGCGCGGGAAAAGCCGCGCGGAGTTCGCTTTCTGTGATAATCAGCGGCGGGGTGATGTTGATGTTGTTTTCCCGGCCATAGGCGGAGAAGCCGCGCTGGCGCAGCAGGCCGAAGATCCGTTTCATCACGCCGTCCGGGTCCCGGCCATAGGGAACCAGCGGCTCCCGGGTCCTGCGGTTTTTGACTAGTTCCACCGCTGAGAACAAACCGAGGTACCGCACGTCGCCAACGCAGGGATGTTTTATTTTTTGCTCCTCCAGCAATTCGCCGAGCACCTGCCCCAGCGCCGTCACCCGCTCGAAAATCTGGTGGTCCTCGTAATATTGCAGCGTGGCGGCGCCGGCCGCGCAGGCCAAGGCGTGGCCGGAATATGTCAGGCCGAACTGGAAGACTTTATCCCGATAAAAATCAGCAATAGGCTGGGAAATGATCACGCCGCCCAGCGGGACGTATCCGCAGGTGACGCCCTTGGCGAAGGAGATGATATCCGGTCCAATCCCCCAATGCTGGAAACCGAAGGCCTTTCCCGTGCGGCCAAAGCCCGCCATGACTTCGTCGCAGACCAGGAGGATGCCATATTTCTCCGTCAGGGAGCGCAGGCCCTGGAGGTAGCCGTCCGGCGGAAGGATTACGCCATTGGCCCCCGTGACGGATTCAACGAAAACTGCCGCGATTTCCGCCGGACCTTCGTACTGGATCTGTTCTTCCAGCTGGACCAGAGAATCTGCCGCCGTGCCGCCCCGGCGGTAAACGTAGGGGTCGTAGAATTTTAGGAAACCATTCGCGGCGGGGGTTTCAAGGCTCCAGCGGCGGGGATCCCCGGAAATGTTGCCGCTGCCGAGGGTGGATCCATGATAGCTGCGGTAGCGGGAAAGGATCTTGGAGCGGCCCGTGACGGTGCGCGCCATATTCAGCGCGGCCTCGTTGGCGTCAGAGCCGCCGCAGGTAAAGAAAACTTTGGCGAAGCGTCCGCCCGCGAGGTGGACCAGTTTTTCCGCGAGACGGGATTTCGCCTCGAAAGCGTGGGCCGGGGCAACGTAGGCGAAGTCCTCCAACTGGTCCCGAACCGCATCCTTGATGGGATCCGCCGAAAAGCCCAGATTCGAGCAGCTGAGCTGGCAGGACATATCGGCATAACGGTTGCCGTCATAGTCGTAAAAATAAATTCCCTCGCCTTTTGCAACCGCCAGGGGGCTGACTTCCCCGGGCAGCCAGGGATGCTGGTTGTACTGCCGGTCGAGGGCAAGGACTTCGTCTTTGGATAAGCGGCTCATACGGCGGCCTTCTTTCGTTCAGAAATCAGCAGAAGAAAGAGAAAACTCAGGGCCAGCGCGGCGATGCAATAGGGGAACAGGACGCGGCGGCCCCAGGGGGTATGGTCGCTGAGCCAGCCGCTAGCAATGGGGGTCACCACCATGGCAAAGGTCATGACGGTATTGAAAATCCCCGTGGCTGAACCGACTTTTTTCGCGTCCGAGAGTTCCAGCAAATACGGATAGAGATTCACCAGCGCGACGGCGAATCCGCCGCCGGTGAAGAAGAAACAGAGGAACATCACCGGATTCAGCGCGGGCTGGAAACCGGCCAGGGTGAAGGCGGCTATCATGATTCCAACCCCCAGCAGAAGGAGGTTTTTGCGGCGGAAGCGTTTCGCCAGCAGGGCCGCCGGGACGGCGAAGGCCATGGCGGCGGCCAGCGTCAGTGCCTGCGGCAGGATGAACTGGCTTTTGTCCAGGCCCAGCACATCTTTGGCATACACCGACAGGCTGGAGACCAGCCCATTATAGGAAACATAAAAGAAGAACAGACTGACGAGCAGCAAGACACGGCTGCGCTTTTTCTTCGCGTCCCCCTCCACTGCTGCCTGTCCGTCGCCGTCTTCGGCGGGTCCGGCGGGGGACCAGCGGCGCTCTTTTACCGTCAGCAAAAACAGCAGCACCAGCAGGAGCATCAGCGCAGCAGTCGCGAAGAAAAGCCGATCGTACCCCAGCGGCGCGAAGACGGAGATCAGCAGGATACCGACAACCGTGCAGACGATGCTGACAATTTGGGTGACGGCGTTGGCGGTACGGCGGTGGGGAAGGGGCGTAAAATCCGGGAGAATCGCCAGAGATGCGGGACGAGAAAAGGCGACGGCCGCAAGCGCGCCGGTGAGCAGGAGCAAGAACAGCCATTGCGCCGACCGGCCGTTGGCATGCATCCCCAGCGCCGCGCCGGTCCCTCCCCAGAGCAGCGCCGCCAGCACCCCGCCGGCCAGAGCGAGGGGGGTGCGCTTGCCCCATTTGCTGCGGCTGCGATCCGAAAGCCAGCCAAATAGGGGCAGCAGGAACAGGCCCAGGATATTGTCCAGCGCCATGACAACGCCCTTGAGGGTGTCGTTCAGCGCCAGACCGC
The DNA here is from genome assembly GCA_031268095.1 of Oscillospiraceae bacterium. Lineage (GTDB taxonomy): Bacteria > Bacillota > Clostridia > Oscillospirales > Acutalibacteraceae > WRMQ01. Next base: position 16,787 of record JAIRXU010000047.1, read on the forward strand.
CGTCCGCGACCGGGTCGGTCAGAATAACAGGCAGACCGTTGTCCAGCACGGCGTTGAAGATAGAAATCCAGGCGAAGGGCAGGGACAGCGCCAGCGTACGTCCGAGGGAAAGCCGGCCGGGCCGGGGCAGCGCCGCCGACCGCGCGCGGGGCAGTGTCTTGATGTTTTCAGCCATGGTCAGTTCCGTCCTTTCAAGCGGCCATATAGGTTGCTCTCGAGCACATATGGCGCGATTTTGAAGATGCGCTTGACGAAGAAATACCAAAAATCATGTTGATTGATGTAGGCATAGGCCAGTTTGCAGAGGTTCGCGGCGATGCTGGCGTACGTCGGCGTGGACCGGGGCGTGATTTTCACCCGGCTGCCCCGGAAACGGAGGGTAAACGTGCTGCTGGTGCAGGTCTGGATGGGCCGGATGTTGAGGTAGAGCGTACGGTCATCCTTCCATTCCGCCCAGCCGTAGGTGTCGAATTCGAATCCCGACAGCCGAATCTTACCGACGCGGTACTTGCCGTCCAGCCCCAAGGGAATCCTGTTGCGCCAAGCGGCTTCGCCTTTGCCCTCCCGCCAGGAGAACTGCACTTCATGTTCGTCAAAGTCCAGGGTAATGTCCGTCATGTTTCCGGCCCGATCCACACACATCTGGTTGACCGTCATGGGGAACAGCCCTTGGGGGTACCCCGCGATGTTCAGCAGAAGCTGCCGGCGGAGCTTCAGGACGGTCCGGCCCAATTTCTCCTCCAGGACGGGGACGCGGCGGGAACCGGGCGGCTGCGGAAAAGAGAGCGAACTGCCGCGCCTGCTCAGTTCGGCCAAAACAGCCGGGTCCGCCGCGCGCGCTCCTTCGAAAAATCCGCCGGGGAAGTGCGGATAGATCACGTCAAAGGGTTTCTGCTCGTCGGCGTCCGCGCCAAAATAGACAAACACCGCGTCATGGTCCCGCATCCCTACGCCCTGCTGACAGAACATCCCCCGGGCGGCGAAGGTATTGGGCAGGGCACACATCCAAAACTGGTAGCCGTAGCCGACGTTGGAGTCCGCTTTCACGTTGCCGCTGTTGTCCTCCTGCTTCCGCGTCGCTTCGTCCGCCCACCAAGCCGGAATGACCTGCGCTCCGTTCCAGCGGCCGTGATCCAAGTAACACTGGATAAACTTGGCGCTGTCCTCCAGTTTCCAGATGATCCCCCAGCCGCCGCCGGGGTTTCCTTGCTGGTCGGTCTCCGTGAAGGGCACGTCGATGCCCAGGGGGACAAAGAGGCGGGGCGTGAGGTATTCCCACATGGTCTGGCCGGTCAGGCGGCGGACGAGAACGCTGATGAGATAAGCGCATTCATTGGTATAGTGGAAGACGGCGCCGGGTTCGTCGCGCAGTTTTGAATGGAGGTAATCTTGGATCCAGTCAGGACTGCTGTTTTGGTGGAACACGTCGAAGGCCAGGCCGGAGGTCATGGTGATGACATGGCGCAGGGTGACGCTATTCCAGCGCGCAGCGTTTTTTGCGGGGCGGTATTCCGGAAAATACCGACCGATCTTGTCGTCCAGCGAGAACAGGCCTTCGTCAACGGCAAACCCCGCCGCTGTGGCTGCGACGCTTTTGCTAAAGGAATAGATCGAATGGGGAATCTCTGCCGCGTAGGGCCTGCGGTAGGTCTCGAACGCCACCTTCCCATGACGCAGAATCATCAGGCCATGGTATTCCAGTCCCTGCCGTTCGAATTCATCCAGGAGATCCAGAACAGCCTGGGACGAGACGCCAACGGATTCAGGTGTTTCCGCGCGGGGCAAGGCCCCTGCCGTTCTCTGCGTTTTTACTGTTTCTACCGCTCCCGCCGCCGCCATATCAGTCGTCCCCCAAATCTTCAAAACTAAGTTCGCCGCCCTCGGTCATGAAGCGGCTATAGGCCGCCGTGATGAACTGATTGACCATGCCGGGATCGGGAACGGCGGCGCGCATACCATAGAGGGCGACGCTGCCCGCCTCGAAAGATTCCGGATGGGCCTTGACTTCCGCGACTGCTTGCCGCAAGTCGGCCAGGAAATCGTCTGCGGCGTCCGCATGAGCGGGCGTGACCATAAAATGCAGGCAGGCGGGATTGACCTGCTGGTCGATCACCCATCCTTTCAGTTCCAGCGCATCTGCCAGGGCGTGAATATTGATCTCTTCGGAGCCGAAAGCGAAAATCCCCGCGGGGGGATCGCCCAATACCGAAAGCGCCGGAATGGCGCGGATGCCGGCCAGCAATCGCTTCGTTGTGTCAAGGATGCCGCGGGTGATATCCAGGTAGCCCTTTCGGCCGATGAACTTCAGCGCGGCCCAGGCTGACGCGATGGCACCGCCAGGCCGCGTTCCCGTGGCCGAAGGGGAAATGAATAAGCCGCCGGGCCAGTCGCCATAGGCAAAATACTGGAACTGGCGCAGGGCAGCGTCCCGGTAAAGCAGGGCGGAAACGCCCTTGGCAGCGAAAGCATACTTATGTAAATCGGCGGAAAGGCTGCTCACACCGGGCAAGGTGAAGTCAAAGGGCGGGACGTCGCCTCCCAGATCCCGGATAAATGGAAGGGTGAAGCCGCCCAGACATGCGTCCACGTGCAGACGGAGATGATACTTGACCGCCAAGCCGGACAGATCTTCGATCGGGTCGATCGCGCCATGGGGGTACTGCGGCGCGCTGCCAACGAGGAAGATGGTATTGGGGGTAATTAATTTTTCCACGGCGGCAACATCGACGCGGTAATCGTCGGCCAAGGGGGCATGAACAAGCTTGACGCCAAAATAGTGCGCCGCTTTTTCAAAGGCCGCGTGGGCGGACATGGGAACCACCGCTTCTGGCTGGGTGATTTCCGGACGCAGAGCCCGGGCCTCATCCCGATAGGTCTTGACGGCCATCAGGACGCTCTCGCTGCCGCCGGAGGTCAGGGAGCCGACGACGTGTTCGTCCCCGCGGAACAGATCCGCAACCATAGAGAGCGTCTCGGTTTCCAGGCGCTTGAGGCTCTGGAAAACGAACGGGTTCAGACCATTGGTATGGAAATACTTTTCGTAAGCGTCCTGGGTTAGTCGGGTAATTTCTTCGCCAGCATCATAAACGAGGCTCCAGGTTTTCCCTCCTTTCCAGTCGCCATCGCCGAGCCGGTAGGCGTCCAGGGTACGGAGGACCTCCTCCCGGGGCAGACCTGATTCAGGAAAGGAAGTGCGCGATATTGGATTGCTGTCCATGCTATCCCTCTTTTCATATCATTTCTATATGATTATATGGTATTCAAGAGGAAATGTCAACCCTGTAGAAGAGAGAAAATTTCTTATTATTCCTATGGGAATGTAGTTATTTTGACGATTTTCCATCCCTTATCCCCCCGGCGCTCCCCTTTCCCTTTGCCGGGGACTTTTCCATTTTCCTCTTGCATTCCCCGCGCGGATGTGCTATACTACCAGCACAGCATAAGAAATGGAGGCGCATCCCATGAAACAGCGGTATCAGCGGGTCGCAATCTTGGGTGTCGACGGCGGAGGCGCATTCTTTTCGCAAGCCCAAACGCCGTGCATGGATCAATTGTTTGCGCACGGCGCGACAACTTATCGCGCGGTGACGTCTATCCCTACCATCAGTGCGGAATGCTGGGGCTCGATGCTGCTGGGCGTAGAGCCAGAAAAGCATGGGCTGACAAACGAGATCGTCTCGCTGCGGCCGTACGACCCGCTGTCGCCTTACCCGTCGGTGTTCCGCTTGGCACGGGCCGCCTTCCCGGCGGCACAGCTGGCTTCCTTTTGCAACTGGAACCCGATCAACAGCGGAATCATTGAAGAAGACCTTGGTGTATACAAGGACACCGCCGACAGCGACGCGGCAGTGTGCGAAAAAGTGTTGGCGTACCTTGCGAACAACGATCCGACACTTCTTTTTGTGCAATTTGACGAGGTGGATGGCGCGGGACATAAATTCGGCTACGGCGCGGCTTTGTACTTGGAGAAAATCGCAGAAATTGACGCGCTGATCGGAGCCATCGCCGCAGCGTACCAGGAAAAAGGCTGGGCGAACGACACACTGTTTATCGTCAGCGCGGACCATGGCGGCAACCCGCTGCATGGCCACGGCGGAGACAGCGACGCTGAAAAGCTGATTTTCACCGGCTGCGCGGGCAGGGACATCCGGCACGGCGAGATCGAGGATATGCGTGTGCGGGACATTGCGGCGATTACGGCGGAGGCGCTGGGCCTGACGGCGCCGGCCGCTTGGACGGGACAGGTCCCCGCCGGGATTTTTTCTTGCTGACTTTTTCGCAAAGGCTTGCTTTTGCGGCGGAAATGTTGTATAATAAGGTCCTCCCATGGAGAGGTATCGAAGTGGTCATAACGGGGCTGACTCGAAATCATGTGATTCGGCCCAAAAATTGAATATTTATGCATGGAGAGGTATCGAAGCGGTCATAACGGGGCTGACTCGAAATCAGTTTGAGGGAAACCTCACGTGGGTTCGAATCCCACC
>JAIRXU010000050.1 GCA_031268095.1 Oscillospiraceae bacterium
GAGGTCCAGCAAGTATTTTTCCGCCGCGGAAAATATGGCGTCGGCCATCGCCGTGTCCACCGCGGGCGCGCAGCCGAACTGGGACAACAGCAGACTGACGGCAAGCAAAAGCGGAAACAATTTCTTCACGAGAACATCTCCTTCCGCATTGTGCGCAAATATTGAAAATAATAGCACACCAACAGCAAGTTGTCAACCATTGGAGCGGAGAATTGTCTGGACGCCGAAAACCCCAGGAAAAACCGGAAAAGAAGAAATGAAATTCTGTTTCGCCTCTTGACAATATCCCGTAATTGCGGTACCATAATGCAAGGATTCAGCGGCGGTGGAATTTCCGCCGGATAAAAGAGAGGGAAAGAAGGCTTGGGGACGATGAACAAAATTGCAGTGTTGACCTCCGGCGGGGACTCGCCGGGGATGAATGCCGCCGTGCGGGCAGTGGTGCGCGCGGGGTACGACCGGGGCATGGAAGTCTATGGTGTAATTCGCGGCTACAACGGCCTGATGAACGGAGACCTGGTGCCGCTTGAGCCCCGCAGCGTGTCGGACATCATCCACCGGGGAGGGACTATCCTGTATTCCGCCCGGTCGCCGAAATTCAAGACGGAAGAGGGCCTCCAGCTGGCGGTGGACACCTGCCGCAAGGCGGAGATTGAAGGATTGGTCGTCATTGGGGGCGACGGGTCCTTCCGCGGCGCGCGGGACCTCTCGCTCCAGGGGATCCCCTGCGTCGGTCTGCCCGGGACGATTGACAACGACATCGCTTGCTGCGAATACACCATCGGGTATGACACCTGCCTCAACACCATCGTCGATATGGTGGACCGGGTGCGGGATACGTCGGAGTCCCACGACCGCTGTACGGTGGTGGAGGTCATGGGCCGCAGCGCGGGTTATCTGGCCCTTTACGCCGGGATCGCTGTTGGCGCAACGTCGGTGCTGATCCCGGAAATTCCGCATGATTTTCAGCGGGATGTGATTGACCGGATGAAAAAGATCCTCCAGACGGGCAAAAGCCATTTCATTATTATGGTGGCCGAAGGCGTCGGCGGCGTCGAAGAAATGGCCCGGCAGATCGAGCGGGAAACCGGTGTGGAATCCCGCGCGGTGATCCTGGGGCATGTCCAGCGGGGCGGAAGCCCCACCGCCCGGGACCGTGTCCTGGCCAGCCAGATGGGTTCGTACGCCGTTCGTCTGCTCAGCGACGGGATCGGCAACCGCGTCGTCGCGGTTCAGCAGGAGCAGATTGTGGATTACGATATTTTCGAGGCTCTGCAAATGAAAAAGTCGGTCAACCCGGCAGACTATCGCATCGCCTACGAAATTTCCATCTAGGCGCCCTTCCGCCCAAGAAAAAAACGGAAGGGGGACTGTATTTTGGATTGCCCGCACTGCGGTAACCGCATTCTGTACCGCTGGTTCCGGCGCTGCCCCCACTGCGGAGCGCCCAACGCCAGGCGGTCCACTGTGCACCTATGGCTGCTGCTGCTTTGCCTCGGGGCGTCGGTTTGGTTCCTGGTTTGGACCCATACCGGCAGCGAAGGCAATTTCCCGGATTGGGCGGCGATTCTCTGGCGGCTGGGCGCGGATCTCGTCTTCGCCTATTTTATCATTTATGTGGCGTCATATTTCCTCGTCGCGCTGGTGATCTGGTCGCCCCGCCATTGCCGCCACAAAAAAAGCCGCTGCGACAATTATTGCCGCAAATGCGGGCGGCGTATGGAGCCGCCGGAAACCCCGTCCGGCAGCAATCCGGCAGTCTCCGCGCGGCATATTTAAAATACTTCATGCAATGACACATTTATTTTACGAAAGAGAGATTCGGAGAAAATCCATGGCAGAAACACAAATGATTGCGTCCCAGCGGGAAACCCGCTGCCTCGCGCTGCGGCGGGAGATCATCGCGCAGGATTTCCGGCGCATGAATGAGCGGCAGCAGGAGGCCGTTTTTCAATCCGAAGGCCCGTTGCTGGTGCTGGCCGGAGCCGGGAGCGGAAAAACCACCGTGCTGGTCAATCGCATCGCCTGCCTGATCCGGTATGGCGAGGCGTATGAAAGCGAACGCTTCGCTTCCCCGCCGGATGCACAGGACGAAGCGGATTTGCAGGCTGCGCTGGCCGGAGATATCGCCGCCCGGGCGGCGGCGGACGGCCTGCTGCGGGAGAATCCGCCCCAACCCTGGCAGATCCTGGCGATCACTTTCACCAACAAAGCGGCCAACGAGTTGAAAGAGCGCCTGCGGGGAATGCTCGGGCCGGACGCGCAGGACCTTTGGGCCGGAACTTTCCACTCCGTCTGCGCCAAGATCCTCCGGCGGCACGACGGCGGGCTGCCGGGCTTCAACGCCCATTTTGCGATTTATGACGCCGACGATTCCCGGCGGCTAATGAAAGAAACCCAGCGGCAGCTGGACATTGACGACAAATTTTTGCCGCATAAGGCCATCCTCGCGGCGGTGAGCCGGGCAAAAGACCAGTTGCTCACCCCGGCGCAGCTGGAGACCCAAGCGGGCGGCGACGCCCGCGCCCGGCAGATAGCCCAGGCCTACGCCCGGTACCAGCAACTGCTGCGGACGGCCAACGCGATGGACTTTGACGACATCATCGTCCACACAGTGGCTTTGCTGGAGCAAAACGCCCAGGTCCGCAATCAATACCAGCGCCGGTTCCGTTACGTTCTGGTGGACGAATACCAGGACACAAATCACGCCCAGTACCGTCTGGTTTCCCTGCTGGCGGGGGGCTGGAATAACCTCTGCGTGGTCGGGGACGACGACCAGAGCATCTATCGCTTCCGGGGCGCGACGATCGAAAACATCCTCAGCTTTGAGCAGCAATACGCCGGCGCGCACGTCGTTCGCCTGGAACAGAACTACCGCTCCACCCAGACCATCCTCGACGCGGCCAACGCCGTCATCGCCCACAATGCCCGGCGCAAAGGCAAGGCGCTTTGGACCGGCAACGGCGCGGGAGAACAGATCCTCCGCTACGCCGCCGAGGACGAGCGGGACGAAGCCCGCTTTGTGGCGGATACGATCCAAAGCAACGTTTCCGCCGGCCGGCGCTGGGGGGAACATGCGGTGCTGTACCGGATGAACGCGCTGTCGAACGCGCTGGAAAACGCCATGGTCCGGGCGGGAATCCCTTATAAAATCATCGGCGGACACCGGTTCTATGACCGCAAAGAGATCCGGGACGCTCTCGCCTATCTGACGGTTCTCAACAATCCCACCGACGCGGTCCGTCTGCGCCGGATCATCAATGAACCCAAGCGCGGCATCGGCGACGCTACCGTCCAGGCGGCAGCGGACCTGGCGTCGCGGGAGGGCTGCTCGCTCTACGAGATCCTCCGCCGGGCGGGGCATTATCCCGCCCTCAGCCGCGCGGCAGGAAAAATCGCGTCCTTTGTCGCCCTGATCGACGGCCTGCGTGAAGATGCGGCGGACCTGACGCTCCAGGAGCTTTTTGAGCAAACAATGCAGCGCAGCGGATACTTTCTCTCCCTGGCTGCGGATCCCGCCACCCAAGAGGAGCGGACGGAAAACCTCCAGGAACTCTCCTCCAACCTGGCCCGGTACGGGGAGGAGACCCCGGAAGCAACGCTGGGCGGCTTCCTGGAGGAAGTGGCCCTGATGACCGACATTGACCAGTTCAACGCCGAGGCGGACACCATCGTCCTCATGACGCTCCATGCCGCCAAGGGACTGGAGTTTCCTTTCGTGTTCCTCCCCGCATTGGAAGACGGCGTTTTCCCTGGCATGCAGACCCTGATGGGCGGGGAAGAGGACATGGAAGAGGAACGGCGGTTGGCTTACGTCGGCATCACCCGGGCCAAAGAGCGGCTGTACATTTCCACCACCGGCACTCGCATGCTCTACGGCCGGACCAACCGCTGCCCGCCTTCCCGCTTTCTGCGGGAAATTCCTGCCGCGCTGCTGGAAGAAACCGGCCCGCTCACCCAGCCGTCCGCCCGGTTCTCTGTTTCGTCCTCTGTCTTTCAGGATCCGGATGGCCTTTCGCCCGGGGAAACAGCAGGCGCCGTCTCCGCCGCCACGCGGCAGGCGGGCCGCCGGCCCTCCGCCAGAGGAAGCCTCTCGGCTCTGCATCCAGCTCCCGCGGCGGCGGTCTCTCTGGATTTCCGCCCGGGCGATGCGGTGCGCCACAAGACCTTCGGTGAAGGGATGGTTCTGGCGGCGCAGGCGGTGGGCAACGATCTGCTGCTGGAAATCGCCTTCGACAAAGCAGGCACCAAAAAACTAATGGCTAAGTTCGCCAAGCTGGAAAAGCGGGAGCCGTAGCTCTTCTGTTGGAGCTCCATGTTCCAGGTGTCCCCGTGATTATGGTAGCAATATCATCAAATATCATCATCAGAAACGGATGTTTCGTATCACAAAATCACTTTGGGGGGTAGGATGCATGACATATCGTTTACAGAGAGAACATTACCGGGATTTTTCGGTATACGAGCAAAACAAGCGGGCGCCCCGGGCGTACTTTGTTCCGTATGGAGACGAAGCGCCCCTGCGGGAGGTTCCCTTGGCGGAACAGCGGTATCGTTCCGATCTGGTGCGGGTCCTTTCCGGACAGTGGGATTTCCGCTTCTTTGCGGATGTTTCGGAGCTGCCGAAAACATTCGACACGGGCGTGGAGGTCTTCACGGCCGTGACGGTGCCGTCCACCTGGCAGCGGACGGGAGTGCTGCCGCCGGTGTACCTCAACTGCCCGTATCCTTTCGACAACGTCCCACCCGAGCTTCCGGAGCGGCTGGCCTGCGGCGTGTACCGCAAGACTTTCCAGGCGGACCAGCCCCAGGGGAAGACCTTCTTGCTGGCCTTCCTGGGGGTCATCCCCTGCGTTGACGTTTACCTCAACGGGTACCATATCGGCTACAGCGAAGGGGCCCACAATACGGCGGAATTTGACTTGAGCGCCTTCGTGCATCCCGGCGAAAATGAGCTGCTGGCTGTTGTGTATCAGTACAGCACCGGAACCTTCCTGGAGTGCCAAGACATGTTCCGGGAAGTGGGGATTTTCCGGGACGTGCTGCTCTATGAACTTCCGTCCGTCTTCCTCAACGATTACTGCGTCCGGACCCTTCCCCAGGCGGATGGCCGCTGGCAGTTGGCCGTGACCCTGGAGGTTGTCGGGGAATGCCAGGGCTGGGAGGTGGAATGGAAGATCGACGGCCTGCCGCAGAGCTACAGCGGCGCCGCCCGGCCCAGGATCAACTTCGTGCTGGAGCGCCTGAAAGCGGACGCCTGGAACGCGGAACAGCCGGTGCTGTATGACGCCTGGCTGAAACTGAAGGAAAAAGGCGGCGAAGTCTCCCAGTGCGTCCGCATCCCCGTCGGGTTCCGGGCCGTCCAAGTGGACGGCAACGTCTTCCGCTTCAACGGCCGCGCCATTAAGTGCAAGGGCGTCAACCACCATGACGCCGACCCGGTCAAAGGCTACGCGCTGTCCTTTGCGGACTACGAACGGGACCTGACGCTGATGAAACAGTATAACGTCAACACCATCCGCACGTCCCATTATCCGCCGGACCCCTTCCTGCTCCAGCTGGCCGACCGGCTGGGCTTCTATGTCGTAGACGAAGCGGACATTGAAACCCACGGCTGCGGCTGCGCGCCCCACAATAACATTGACCTCATCAGCGCGGACCGGCGCTGGATCCCCCGGTACCTGGACCGGGTCAAACGCATGTATCTGCGGGACCGCAGCCATCCCTGCGTGACGATGTGGTCCCTGGGCAATGAGGCGGGGGGACGCGTCTGCCAGGACGCGTGTTTCGCTTACCTGCACGCGGTCTGTCCGGATCTTCCCGTGCACTATGAGGGCGTCTGGCGGCTGGATATCCACGCCTACGACGTCTATTCCGAAATGTACACCACCCATGCCAAACTGGAGAAGATCGGCAAGGGCGAAGAAAAAGAACGGCTGCAGGAAAAACCCTGTTTCCTCTGCGAGTATGCCCACGCCATGGGCTTCGGCCCCGGCAATCTGGAGGAGTACTGGGATCTGTTTTACCGGTATGACAACCTGATGGGCGGCTGTGTCTGGGAATGGGCGGACCATGCCGTCTATCATGACGGGGATGGCAGCCCCTACCGCTGGACTTACGGCGGCGACCACGGGGAAACCAGGCACGACGGCAACTTTTGCGTTGACGGCCTGTTCTATCCCGACCGGCGGCCGCACACCGGAGCCAAGGCTCTCAAAAACGTCTACCGTCCCGTCCGGGCCCGGTGGGAGGACGGCGCGGTCGTCTTCCAGAACACCAACCGCTTCGCTTCGGCGGAACTGACTGTCCGCTGGACGCTGCTGCTGGACGGTAGCCCGGCGGCCGAAGGCGTGACAGCGCTTTCCCTTCCCGCGCTGGAAGAACGGCAAACCGTCCTGGAACTCCCGGCGCTTGCTTCCGGCAGCGCCAACGACGGCGACGCCCATCTGACTCTCACATATACCGACGCGGCGGGAACGGTCGTCGCTTTCGAACAGCTGACACTGCAAGAGGTGTATCGGCCGGAGGTTCTGCCGGAAGGCGCTTCCGCACTGGAAGAGGACGAGGGCGGCTTCACGGTGTCCGACGGAACCACAGCGTTCCGCTTCGGGAAGGTGGAGGGATCCCTGATCCAGATCACCAAAGGCGGAACGCCGCTGCTGGCGGAGGGCACAGCGCTGCTGCCAACGGTGCTGCGGGCGCCGCTGGACAACGACAAAATCATCGGCTACTTCATGCAGCAGGCAGGATATGACGACACCCATATGACCGCTGTTCCCCAAGGCCTTTCGGCAGCGCAGGACGGCGAAACCGTCCGCGTCCTGGCCCGGTTCTCGCTGGAAGCGAACGGGGCGCCCGCCTTCGGCGCGGAACTTTGCTTCGCCGTCCGGGGCGCGGCCTGTCATATAGACGCACGGCTCTTTGCCGCGGGGGAAGAGGTCTTTGGGGATCTTCCGCGGTTTGGCGTACGGCTGGCGCTGCGCAGGGACTTGGATCATGTCTCCTGGCTGGGCCTCGGGCCGGGCGAAAACCTTCCCGACCTCCGCGCGCAAACGGCCTTCGGGCAATATGAGAGCTCCGTTGACGCGCTCCAGGAACCGTACATCAAGCCCCAAGAAAACGGGATCCGGGGCGGCGTCCGCCGGCTCGATTTTTCAGACGCGGCGGGTAGCGGCCTGCACATCACCAACGCCCCGGGGAAACTGCACTTTGCCGCCCGGCGCTGGTCGCCGGAAACTTTGGCGGCGGCAAAGCACCAGGAAGACTTGCGGGATGACGGGGCGGTCTTCCTCGCGCTGGATGGCTTCCACCGGGGGACGGGAAGCAGTTCCTGCGGGCCGGACACTCTGGTCGAGTACCGGTTTGACGCGCTGGAACCTCTTGCCTTCTCCTTTGACCTGCTGGCGCGATGATCAGTGTCGGCATCGATATTGGCACTTCCACCACGCAGGTCATCTTCAGCGAATTGACGCTGACCAACACCGGCGGCCTTTTTTCCGTCCCCCGGGTGGAAATCACGCGCAAGCAGGTGATCCGCCGGGGGGAGGTTCACTTGACGCCTCTGCTGGACGAACGCACCATCAACGCGGCAGCTCTGCGGGAGATCGTCGCGGCGGAGTTCCGCCGGGCGGGGATCCCCTTGGGCGGAACAGATACCGGCGCGGTGATTATCACCGGCGAAAGCGCGCGGAAGGAAAATGCCGCCGCCGTCCTGACCCAGCTCAGCGGCTTCGCCGGAGATTTTGTCGTCTCCACCGCCGGACCGGACCTGGAAAGCCTCCTGGCCGGACAGGGCAGCGGCGCCCAGGCAGACGCCCGCGAACACCGCCGGACGACCGCGAATTTCGACGTCGGCGGCGGAACCACCAACATCGCTGTTTTCGACGGCGGCGTTCCGGTTGCCTTCGGCTGTTATGATATTGGCGGACGGCAGTTGCGGTTTTCTCCGGACGGGGTGCTGCGCTATCTCAGCCCCAGCGCGCAAATCCTCACGGCGTCGCTGGGGCTGCGCCTGTGCACCGGGGAAATCCCAGCGACGGAAGACCTGCGCCGCCTGGCCGCTCGGATGGCGGATCTGCTGGCGGCGAGTATCTCCCCGGACCCGGACGGGCGCGACGCCGCGCTGTTGGACCGGGTCCGCACCGCCGGGAGCTCTTCCCTGCGGCTGTCTCGCCTGCCGGAAGCGCTCTGTTTTTCCGGGGGGGTGGCGGACTGTATTTATCATGCCGGACGGGATCGCTTCGCTTTCGGGGATTTTGGTGTGCTGCTGGGCGAGGCCGTCCGCGCCGGAAGCCTCTTCGGTTCCGGCCGGGTCATTCAGCCCAGAGAGACCATCCGTGCTACAGTCATCGGCGCGGGCATGTACACCACCACCCTTTCCGGCAGCACGATTTTCTATTCCGACCCGGCGCTGTTTCCGCTGCAAAACCTGCCGGTGCTGCGGCTGACCGAAGCGCAGGAGCGGGCCGCCTTCGCCGGGGAACCGGCGCAACTGGCGCAGGCCGTCCGCTGGTTCCTCCGGCAAAGCGACCGGGAAACCGCCGTCCTCGCGCTGGAAGGCAAACCCAGCCCTGGGTATCGGGAACTGCAAGTTCTCGCCGGAACCCTGACCGCCGCCCTGCTAGAGGCACTCCCCGCGGACCAGCCCCTGCTGGCGCTGACCCGCCATGATATGGGCAAGGCCCTGGGGCAGGCGATGCTGCTCCACACAAAAAAAAGCGGCGCGGCGCGCCGCGCCGTCGCGGCTCTCGACAGCGTCGCGCTGGACAGCGTCGCTTCCGGAACCGCTGCAGGCAGCGCGTTTCTGGATTTCGGCCGGCCGCAGATGCGGGGACTGGTGGTTCCGGTGGTGGTGAAAACGCTGCTGATGGGATAACCCAAAAAAATAGGCGCACGGGCCGGGACGGTTTTTACCGTCTTTCGGCTTTTTCTTTTTTCTCTTCTTTTTGCCGTCTGAGTGCATAGCCTACCGGTACCCCAACCGCCAGCGCGGACGCGATTCCCAGTGCCGCGAGCGCGGGCCAGAGCTGTTTTGTCAGCATCGCCGCCAGGCTTCCGGCAAAGAGGACCGAGACCTCGGTTTTGCCGCTGGCCGCCAGCGTCAGCAACCAGGAAAGCGCGATGAGAAAAAAATCAGCGCTGGGATGATCTTTTGCTCGACGCCCCGGTTGCGCCGCGCGGGAGCGCTGCCGCGCGTGTGATGGCAGCAGAGCAAGTACCCCAGGGACAGCGCCGCGGGCATCGCTGCGAACAGCAAGTATGTCCAGCGGCTGCCGTAATGGTCCACCTGGCTTTGGGCGTTCCAGTGCGTTGGCACAACGGCGGGCAGGCGGGACAGCCGCAGCGCCAGGCCACCAGCACTGAGGTGCGGATGGCGTAAATAAGGAATTCTTCAAAAAGTGGAGCAAAAATGTTCCCCGTCTTCGGCATGTTCCGGAGACGGGGGCATTTAATTCTATCGGTTGGCGTTCCGCCGCAGGATCCAGATCATCGCATGATGGGGGATCTCGAAGATTTCCGGAACTGTTTGGAGGTAGGCCAGGTGATCCCGCTCCCAGGCGGCAATCTCTTCTTCCGGAAGCGACGAAGCCCCTATCCCCCGGCAGGCCCGGATCCGTCCGTGCCAGCTCTCCCGCGAGAACGGAACATCCAGTCGGAAGGAAAAGCGGCGCTCCAGCGAAAACTGCGGCCTACCCCAGCGGCTGACGCGCAAGGTCTCCAGCCGGGGCCGGGGCCGGTACCCTCTGCCCGTCCAGTGGGGATTGTATCGCAGCACCAGCGCTTCGCTCCGCCGGGCAATCTCGCTGTTTTTCGGCGTCCACATAAGATTCAGGAGGCACAGCCGCCCGCCGGGCTTCAGCATTTCATGCAGCTTCGGCAGCAGCCGCGCCCGATCGAAATACCAAAAACACTGACAGGCCGTCGCTGCGTCGAAGGCCCCGGAAGGGAAATCGAGTTCCTCCGCCGGACAGACTTGATACGTTATATCCAGCCCCTGTTCCGCCGAAAGGCTCCGGGCTTGGGCAATCTGTTCCGGGGAGAGGTCCGTCCCGGTGAACCGCGCGCCATGAACCGCCAGAGCACGGGGCAGCGCGCCGGTTCCTGTGCCCAGGTCCAGCACTTCCTGCCCCGCCCCGCACAGCCCCAAGTCCAGCAGCGGCTGAAAAAAGGCGGGCGGGTAGATGTCCCTGTACTTCGCGTAATCCGCCGAGGCCCTGCCCCAATCGAAGGCTTTGCCGTGATCGATGCCGTTCTGCTGCTGCACGGGAATTCTCCTTTCGCATGGAACACAGGAATCCTTTAGCGCTGACTGCCGGACGTTCCCTCCGCCATTTCCCTGACCATTTTCAAATAGGCCCGCATCGCGTCTTCTTCTTCCTGCCGGTAGCGGAAACCGAACCGAACCGCGACTGCCACCGCCAAGTCATGAAAGAGGCCGCACATCGTGTCCACCACCGCCCAAAGCGCCGCGTCGTCCACCCCGGCATAGGTCGCCGCGTACCGCGCGTAGAGCTCCGGCGGCAGGTAGTTTTTGAAATATTTCCCTTGTTTGCCCGTCGAAATCCCAAAACCGTGAACAGCGCCAATCTGCCAGTTGATCATATCGTGCAGTTCGGCGCGGACCACATCGTTCAGCATATGCATGACATAGGGCAGTTCCTCCCGTGCGATGCCCTTGGCCACGTTATTCAGGCACCACCAAAAATCATTGCAGCAGGAGACGTAATCCAGCGGTGCAGGCGGCCGGATGTGCCAGATTTTATCGCTGGGCGGCGGAAGCGCCGGGAGGAATCCCCCGCCTCCGTCTTTGTCCAGCAGCACCACCGCCGGTTCGCCGTCATCTTCGTACTTCGTGCACTCGAAACTCAGGTCCAGGCGGCTGCCGTCCGGAAAGAGCGTCAGGTATGTGAAATGCCCGTCTCCGTCCGGGTTTCGCATGGTTTCCGGCATCTGCATCAGCAGCGGCTGGCCGAAGCGCTCCGCCACCCAGGCGGGGTTATGATAAAACGGCGCGATTTCCCTCACAAAATACGTGATATCGTAGTCCTGGTAGGGATCTTTCGGCGCGGCGGGATTCGCGCGGGAACCGACCAGCAGCGCCGCCCGGATCCGCTCGTCCGCCCGTGCGGCGCCCAGGATCAGGCCCATCATTTCCTCTTCGGACCGCATCATTTCCCTTCCTCCTCCGGACATTTACTTTCCAGCCATCTCGCCCCGCCGCTTCTGCCCGAGCTTCCGCATGTCGAGGACAATGTCCCCGGCGGATTCCACATAGGTGCCCCGGCGCTTCTGGCCCTTGACCTGGATCAGCCGCAGGGCATAAATCACCGCGCCGCCGACCGCGCCGCCCAGCAGGATGATGAAAAACAGCGGAATGCGGCAGCGCAGCCAATCCCCGGACCGCAGCGGAAGGGTGAAACTAAGGTAGATTTCTCCCCGCTCCAGCAGCTCCGCCATGCTCTTGCCCAGCCCGTACTTCGGCGGCGTTGTCAGGTAGGAATCGTTGACGATCCCGGCCAAGGCGGTCACCCCGCCGGCGCAGGCCGCGCCCGCCATCAGTCCGGGAATCACGGCAAACGGAGCCCGCAGGGCATAGGGCATACTGAAAGCAACGGTGAGTTTGATGTTCTCAAAGAACGCGTTGATGGGGCCGCTGACGGCCAGATTGAATTCGTCCTGGTCTGCCGGGACCTTTTTCTTGAGGACCTTTCCCAGCAGCGCGGCAAAAAGCGGCGCCCAGCCAACCGCGATGAAGCAGACGCCATAAATCGTCAGCGGCTGCGCGTCATGGTTCAGCAGGAACGCGGCGGAGGCGGCGGAAAACGCCGTCATGGACACCGGTCCGGTGATATCGAAGCCAACCATCAGCCCGAAGAGCAGCCCCGCCAGGACGATATGGGAGGACAGCAGACGCTGCAGCGGTTCCTCCGCCGCGCCGACGAAGGCGTCAAACGGCTTCTGAAGGCCATAGCGGATCAGAACGAAGGTCGCCGCCGCGCTGGCTACGGGAATGATCAGCACCAGCACGATCAGATCGACATTTTCGATCACTTGCAGCCCCGTCAGCTCCGCCGGGAGCAGCTTGACTTTCTTCCGGAGCTTGTCCAGCGTTTTGTCGAGCTTTTTCCCCAGCGCGAGCTTCGCCGCGTCCCAGCCGGCGTACAGCAGCTTAATCAGCAGCGCGCAGATCAGGGCCATCAGGAAATAGCCGAGGTAGCCGAGGTTCACCCCGCCGCCGTTGGCGATCGGCGTGGCGAAAAAAGCGAAATAGCCCTCTTCCCCGATCACGGACGTCCCGGCGGAGAAGTGAGCGAAATAGACCGACAGCGCCAGGCCCGGCGCCAGACCCGGCAGTCCCGCAATCAGGTAGCACAGCACCGCCGACATGGCGATGACATAAAAATCCGTTCCCCAAAAAAGGATAAACCAGAGGATTTTTTCGTTCACCGGCTCCAGCGCGCCCAGCATATGGTGCACACCTAGGATGTTTTGCACCACAAAGAAGAACCCCGCGCCCAGCGCGCCGAAAAGCTGCACCAAAAAGACAATCCCCGTCGCGCGGTAGATTTTGGCCCGGGTATCCCGGATCAGTGGTTTCAGCTGCATAAAAAATCCTCCCGTTATTTTATTTTTTTGTGTTTTGACCGATTAGACTGAGAAATAGGCGGCCGCGTTGCCGTACGCCACATCCCGCGCCAGCTGGGCCAGCGCCGCTTCGTCGGCGGGGAACAGCCCGCGCTCCACCAGGCTCCCGCAGAAAGCGCAGAAGATCCGGCGGAAGTATTCATGCCGGGGATAGGAGAGGAAAGAGCGGGAGTCCGTGGTCATCCCCACGAATGTCCCCAGCGCGCCGAGGTTCGCCAGCGTCCGGAGCTGCTCCGTCATGCCGTCAATGTGATCCAGGAACCACCAGGCCGGACCGAACTGGAGTTTTCCGGGATATTCGTCCGTTTGGAAATTGCCGATCATGGCGGCCAGCACATAGGAATCTTTGGGATTGAGGTTGAACAGAATGGTTTTGGGCAGCGCCTCTTCCGCGTCCAGCGAATCCAGCAGCCGGGACAGCGGCTGGGCGATCGGCCAGTCGTCAATGGAATCGAAGCCCGTATCCGGCCCCAGAGCGAGGAAACGGCGGGTGCTGTTGTTGCGCATGGGGCCAAGGTGCAGTTCCATCACCCAGCCCCGGGCGGCATATTCCTTCGCCAGGACGCGCAGCAGAGCCGTCTTGTATTGATCCGCTTCCACGGGATGCAGGAACTCTCCCCGCAGCCGCTTCTGAAAAACGGCCTCCACTTGCTCCGGCGCGGCGGAGGTGAAGGGGACATAGGAAAACGCATGGTCGCTGGCCCGGCAGCCGAGGGAGCCAAAGAAATGGATCCGTTCGGCCAGGACTGCCGCCAGGTCTTCGAACGAGGAAATTGCCGCGCCCGCCGTCTTTTCCAGCGCCTTGAGCCAATCCGGAAACTGGAGGTGGTCTATGGCCAAGGCTTTGTCCGGGCGGAACGCGGGCAGCACCCGGAACGGCAGAGCCTCCCCTTGGAGCAGGGCATGGTATTCCAGAGAGTCCGCCGGGTCGTCGGTAGTGAAGACATGCGTGACCCGGGATTGGGCAATCAGGTCCCTGGGGGCAAATCCGCCCGCCGCAATTTTCCCGTTGGCTTCCCGCCAGATCCGGGCCGACGACGCGGGCCCCAGGGGTTCCTCGATCCCAAAATACCGCTGCAACTCCAAATGGGCCCAATGATACAGGGGGTTGCCAATCAGCTTCGGCAGGCAAGCGGCCCAGGCGCCGAACTTTTCCTCTCCCGCCGCCGCGCCGGTGACCTTCTCTTCCGGCACACCGCAGGAGCGCATGGCCCTCCATTTGTAGTGGTCGCCGCCCAGCCAGAGCGCCGCCAGGTCTTCGGGCGGCCGGTTTTCATAAATCTCCCGGGGCGACAAGTGGCAGTGCCAATCCAGAATCGGCATCTCGTCCGCCGCCGCGAACATCCGCCGGGCGGGCTCGTTTTCCAGCAGAAAATCCCGGTCCAGAAATGCGCGCATAACCATCCTCCTTTGCTGTCGAAAAAGATACGGCCCAAGACCGTCAGCCATCTGTATGTCATCCATTTCTGTATTATACTAGATTGCGGGCTGCGGCGCAAGTGTTTTCGTTGAAATTGTCCAGTCCCTATCCCAGAAAAATCTTGCTTTTCGCCGAAGAAAACGCTATAATGAAATTGTATGGTTTCTATGAAGCGGACCCGGCAGGGCTTGCTGGACCGTCCGGAGGACATCCCCCGCGCTTTCCCGTCTATCCTGCTTTCAAAAAGGAGCTGTCCCCATGAACATCCGCACCGGCGCCGACGGCTGCCCCCTCGTTGGCGGCGCAACCCTAACGTCCCTTGTGGCGGGCACGTCCGACGACAAAAAGTACCGCGTTGACTTCGCGGACGGCACGCGCTGCCTGTTGCGTATCAGCAGAAGGGCGCGGCGCGGACAAACGGGGGAGGCGCTTGCCGTGATGCGGGCGGCGGAGAAACTGGGCGTACCCGCACAGCGCCCCGTTCAATGCGGCGCGGCGGGACAATGGAGGTATTCCTTGCTGACCTGGGTAGAAGGCGCGCTTTTGTGGGAAGTCCTTCCGCAGCGCACCGAGGCAGAGCAATATGCCCTTGGGTTACGGGCAGGCACACTGCTCAAACAGATTCACACGGCCGCGCCCGCAAAAAAGAAGCCGGCTGCGCCGGAATGCCGCCCGTCTGTGCTGCGTCACGGCGATTTTCACGCGAAAAATCTGATTTTGCGGGCGGACGGCTCTCTTGCCGCGATTGATTTTGTGGGCGGCTGCGGCGACCCGTGGAAGGATCTCTGCGCCATCCCCGTGGGCGAAGAGGCAAATCCTTTTTACCAAACAGGCCTGATGCACGGCTATTTTCATGGCGCGCCGCCGCCGGACTTTTTTGCGGCGTTGGCCGGGTATTTCATCGAGGACGTGCGGACAAGGCTTTCTCCCGCCGATCCGCCGGACGTTCTGGACACCGGCTGCCGGCATATCCAGAATATCCTGCGCTGGTTTGACCATTTTCAACGCGCTGTTCCAACGTGGTATTTATCAAATGAAAGGAGCCTCTCATGACAGTTCGCATCGGCGCCGACGGCATTCCCGCGGTCGAGGGCGCAACCGTTGCGCCCCTCCTGAAGGGCTGGTCGGCGGACCATAAATATACCGTGGAAACCGCGGCGGGGGAACGGCTTTTGCTGCGCATCGCGGACGGTTCCGAATATACCCGCAAAAAGGCCGAATATGACGCGTTGCGTAAAGCGACCGGGCTGGGGCTGTATACGCCGCGGCCGAAGGCGTTCGGAACGTGCGGCGGCGCGAACGTTTACTGTCTGACCACCTGGCTGGACGGCACGGACGCGGCGGAGCTGCTGCCGGCGTTGTCGGAACCGGAGCGGTATGCTTTGGGCTGGAAGGCGGGCGAGCTGCTGCGCCAATTGCATACCCTGCCCGCGCCGCCTAACGCCGAACCCTGGGGCGTCCGCTTTCAGCGCAAAATCGACGGGCGGCTGACGCAGTACCGCCAGGACGGTCACCGCTGCGCAGCCGGCGAGCTTGCGATCGACTATCTAAAACGCCATGCGTATTTGTTGCAAGCGAGGCCGCAGACTTTCCTCCACGGGGATTTTAACACGACCAATATCATCGTCGGCCCGGAGGGCGACGTTGGCGCGATTGATTTCAACTGCTACAACGGCGATTACGGCGACCCGCTGTGGGATTTTATCAGCAACACCTATCTGGAGTCCCCCGATCCGTCTTTTTTTACAGGCTTATGGAACGGATATTGCGCCGGGATTCCCGACGAGTTTTTTTTCGCGGTCACGGCGTATTATTTTGCTTATGATGTTCTGGCGTCGCTCTGCGGAGACAGTGATTATGAAAACTGCCGCGCGGACGGAGACACGATACAGCGTTACGACAATTTCAGCCGCACTGTACCCGCTTGGTACCAATCCGATCTTTATACACGAAAGGACTGACCATCATGAAAACCATCCCGCTGGGCAAATCCGGCCTGCAAGTCCCCACCGTAGCCGTAGGCTGCATGCGGCTCAACCGCCTCAGCGCGGCGGAGGCTGAAACCTTCCTGCGCACGGCGATTTCCCTTGGCGCAAACTTCTTTGATCACGCGGACATCTACGGCGGCGGGGCCTGCGAATCCCTCTTCGCGCAGGCGCTGCATTACAACGCCGACCAGCGCGAAACGCTGCTGATCCAGTCGAAGTGCGGCATCCGGCAGGGCCGGTATGATTTTTCGAAAGAGCACATCCTGGCGGCCGTGGACGATAGCCTGGCGCGCCTGCGGACGGATTATCTGGACGTGCTGCTGCTGCACCGGCCCGACGCGCTGATGGAACCGGAAGAGGTGGCCGAAGCGTTCTGCGTTCTGCGCGAAAACGGCAAGGTGCGGCATTTCGGCGTTTCGAACCAGAACCCCATGCAGATCCGCCTGCTGCAAAAACACCTGGGGGTACCGATCGCGGCCAATCAACTGCAGCTGAGCGTTACCAACGCCAACATGATCGAACAGGGGCAGCATGTGAACATGACAGACGCGGCCGCGGTCAACCGCGACGGCAGTGTATTGGATTTCTGCCGCCTGGAGGACATCACCATACAGCCCTGGTCGCCGTTTCAGTACGGTTTTTTTGAGGGCGTGTTTTTGGACAACCCCAAATTCCCAGAACTGAATCAGGCCATCAGCGAAGTTGCCGCCGCGCACGGCGTGACGAATACCGCCATTGCCGTCGCTTGGCTCCTGCGTCATCCGGCGAACATGCAGCCCGTCACTGGCACGATGAACATCGGCCGGCTGCGAGACTGCGTCGCCGCCGCTGACGTAAGGCTCTCCCGCGAGGAATGGTACCAAATCTTCCGCGCGGCGGGGCACACGCTGCCATAAGAAGGGGGCATGGGGATGACGGGATCCGTCCAGCAGAAACTGATTCTTTTTGCCGAAAACGCACAGGCCCTCCGGCATGGATTTTTCCTGGCACAGCCCACTGACCAAACGCCCGGCAGCGCTGCAAATCGCGGCGCGGCCCGTCCCGGCGCATATGAGCCGGCCGTGACCCGCGCGCGGGCGTTTTGGGCTTTTTTATGTATCATTTTGAAAGGTCTCCCGCGATTGTAAGCGCGCTTATGTGGAAAACCGCAGAAATATTGAAGCGTTCGGGAAAAAACTCCTATATCCGTTCTCTCCCTGGTTTTTGGGCCGGGAATCTGTTATGATGGTCTTACGGAAGGAGGAGACGGCATGCAGAGCAAGCAACCGCGCGCCTATGAAAACGGCGGCGATATTTTTCCTCCGGCGCTTTTGCGGCAAATTCAGAAATACGCGGCGGGACGGCTGGTCTACATTCCCGCGCGGGAGCAAGAACGCGCCTGGGGCGAAACCTCCGGCTACCGGCGCTATCTGCGGGAGCGCAACAGAGAGATCCGCGCCCGGTACGCCGCGGGGGAATCTTTCGGTACGCTGGCGGAAGCGTACTTTCTGTCCGACGACTCCATCCGGAAAATCATCTATGCCAAGGAGGAGGACATGATTTTGGACAGTTTGGACTACGAACGCACACTTTCCAGCGCGCAGGCTTTCGCCCGGGCAGGCAAGCTGGAGGACTGGGTGCACACCTATCTGCGCTCCGACGGACACAACCAGGCTTTTTCCGACGGCCTGCGGCTGTTTGACCGGACGTTCCTGGGGCCGATGGCCCTCCCGCTCCATCTTTTCTCTCGCTGCTGCGGCCCGGAAGAGGGCATGACGTACCGTGTGAACGCCGCCTGGTTCGAGCGTCGTGTGACGGATTTGATGCAGACGCTGCAAACGGCGGAAGATATGCCGCCGCTGATCGCGCACTACGCGGAGCACAGCTTCGAACTGAACGACGGCAACCATCGCTTTGAGGCCCTGACCCGCCTGGGCGCGCAGGAATATCCGTTCATCGTCTGGATCACCGAAGAGGAAGAATGCGCGGAATTTCTGGCCCGGTTCGGGCGTATTCTGGAATCCGAAGTGTAAGGATTCCCAATATTCTCGGGAATTCCATGCGGATTCGGCAAAAATTCGGCAGAGAACAAAAAAAATTCTTGACAATACCACCCGCTGGGTGGTATAATTTCTTGGTTGTTTCGGTGTGTTCATTCAGGGCCGCCGGGATCAGCTGGGTTTACTGTGAAATTGCATGGAAAGGAGATGTTGTTTTGCCTACCTTTAATCAATTGGTGCGCAACGGACGGGAAACCGTGGAGAAGAAAGCCAAAGCCCCGGCGCTGCTGAAGGGACTCAATTCCAAGAAGAACATTCTGACGGACAATGATTCCCCGCAAAAGCGCGGCGTCTGCACCGCCGTGAAGACCGCCACCCCCAAAAAGCCGAATTCCGCCCTGCGGAAGATCGCCCGTGTGCGGCTGTCCAACGGCATCGAGGTGTCCGCCTATATCCCCGGCGTGGGCCATAACCTTCAGGAGCACTCCGTGGTCCTCATCCGCGGCGGCCGCGTCAAGGACCTCCCCGGTGTGCGGTACCACATCATCCGCGGCACCCTGGATACCCAGGGCGTCAACGGCCGGATGCAGGCCCGCTCCAAGTACGGCGCGAAGGTCCCGAAGGCCGGAAAGGGCGCCGCCCCCGCCAAGAAGAAGTAACCCCCGCCCAGCCTGAACGGTTCAGGCCCAGTTCCGATTGCCCAGATTGCCCAGGCAATGCAAAGCGCTGATCGCGTCATAATTCCAGCAGGTTTGACACATGCTACTGGAGTATGGCGATAGATATAAGGCCTTGCGTTGGCCCGCGGGAAGAATTCTCGAGTACCGATGAATTCATATTTTTATGAAGGAGGGAAGCGAAGTGCCAAGACGAGGCCAAATCGCGAAACGGGATGTTCTGCCGGACCCGCTGTATCAGTCCAAATTGGTCACCCGCCTGATCAACAGTATTATGTATGACGGCAAAAAGGGTGTTGCCCAGCGGATTGTATATGACGCGTTCGAAATCATCCGCCAAAAGACCGGGAAAGATCCGCTGGAAACCTTCGAGGCGGCGATGGAAAACGTTATGCCGCTACTGGAGGTCAAGGCCCGCAGAGTCGGCGGCGCCACCTATCAGGTGCCCATCGACGTGCGCACCGAGCGCCGTCAGACCTTGGGGCTGCGGTGGCTCACTCTGTACTCCCGTCAGCGCTCTGAACGCACCATGAAAGAGCGGCTGGCCAACGAGATCGTGGACGCCGTGAATTCCACCGGCGCCGCGTTCAAGAAGCGCGAAGACACCCATAAAATGGCGGAAGCCAACAAGGCGTTCGCCCATTTTAGATGGTAGATATCCGATGCTAGATGTCAGACGCTGTTGTCCGGCTCTCTGCTTCTGTTTGCCATCCGGTGTTGGACGACGGGGTCTACCATCCAAAATCTGAAATCTAACATCTAGGAGGATCTCATGTCCCGGCAAGTATCGCTTGAAATGACCCGCAATATCGGCATCATGGCACACATTGATGCCGGCAAAACCACCACCACCGAACGGATTCTGTTTTATACCGGCAAGACCCATAAAATCGGCGAAGTGCATGACGGCGCGGCTACCATGGACTGGATGGAGCAGGAGCAGGAGCGTGGGATTACCATCACCTCCGCCGCGACCACCTGTTTTTGGAAGGACCACCGCATCAACATCATCGATACCCCCGGACATGTGGATTTCACCGTAGAAGTCGAGCGCTCCCTGCGGGTGCTGGACGGCTCCGTGACGGTCCTCTGCGCCAAGGGAGGGGTGGAGCCCCAGAGCGAAACCGTTTGGCGGCAGGCGGACAAATACCGTGTCCCGCGCATGGTGTACGTCAACAAAATGGATATCATGGGCGCGGACTTCTTCAACGTCCTGCAAATGCTGCGCGAGCGGCTTAAGTGCAACGCCGTCCCCATCCAACTGCCCATCGGCGCGGAGGCCAGTTTCCGCGGGATCATCGACCTGGTCCAGATGAACGCCATCCTATATCATGACGACATGGGACTGGACACGCAGATTGAGGAGATCCCCGGGGAACTGCGGGACCAGGCGGAGGAATACCGGCTGGCGCTGCTGGAGGCCGTCGCGGAGCAGGACGACTCGCTGCTGGAAAAATACCTCGGCGGCGAGGAGCTGACCATCGATGAGATCAAGCGCTGCATCCGCCAGGCGACGCTGGACAACGCTATGGTTCCGGTAATCTGCGGCACCTCGTACCGCAACAAAGGCGTTCAGCCGCTGCTTGACGCGGTGGTGGACTATATGCCCGCGCCGACGGATGTGCCCGCCATGACCGGCGTACACCCCAAGACCGAGGAACCCGAAGTCCGCCATCCCTCTGACGAGGAGCCCTTCTCCGCCCTGGCCTTCAAAATCGCGACGGATCCTTTCGTCGGGAAGCTGTGCTTCTTCCGGGTATACAGCGGCAAGGTCGAGTCCGGATCCGGGGTGTATAACTCCACCAAGGGAAACAGCGAACGCATCGGGCGGATTCTGCAAATGCATTCAAACCATCGGCAGGACATCGAATGCTGCTACGCCGGGGATATTGCCGCCGCCATCGGGCTGAAAAACACAACGACGGGCGACACCCTCTGCGATGCCAATCATCCGGTGATTCTGGAATCCATGGATTTCCCCGAACCGGTCATCCGCGTAGCCATCGAGCCCAAAACCAAGGCCGGACAAGAAAAAATGGGTATTGCGCTGCAAAAACTGGCGGAGGAAGACCCGACTTTCAAATGCTACACCGACGAGGAAACCGGCCAGACGATCATCGCCGGCATGGGTGAGCTGCATTTGGAGATCATCGTGGACCGGATGCTCCGGGAATTCAAGGTGGAAGCCAACGTCGGCCGGCCTCAGGTGGCTTACCGCGAGACCATCACCAAAGGAGCGGACGTGGACTGCAAGTACGCCCGGCAGTCCGGCGGCCGGGGCCAGTACGGCCATGTCAAGATCCGCATCGAGCCGAACCCCGAGAAGGGCTACGAGTTCGCCAACGAAATCGTCGGCGGCGTGATCCCGAGGGAATATATCCCCGCCGTCGAGGCCGGGATCAAGGGAGCGATGCTCTCCGGCGTGTTGGCGGGCTTCAATGTAGTGGACGTGAAAGTCACGCTCTACGACGGTTCGTTCCATGAAGTGGACTCGTCGGAAATGGCCTTCAAGATCGCGGGATCCATGGCTTTCAAGGAGGCCATGCGCAAGGCCGCGCCGGTGCTGATGGAACCGATCATGAAAGTGTCGGTAACGGCCCCGGACGAATATATGGGCGACGTCATCGGCGACGTCAACAGCCGCCGCGGCGCCATCCAGGGAACGGAAACCCGTTCCGGGGCGGTGCAGATCAACGCGCATATTCCGCTGTCGAGTATGTTCGGCTACGCCACCACCCTGCGCTCCAAAACCCAGGGACGGGGGCAGTACGTCATGGAACCCAGCCACTACACCCAGGTTCCCAAGAACATTGCCGAAGGCATTGTTACGGAAAAGAGCAAAAATTAACCCCGCGCGCCGCAATTTTCTGCAAAAAAGTCTTGCACTTTTTGCAAAACCTTGCTACAATAGTAAGCGCATGACATTCGAACGCTGATTCGCACATTAAGGAGGACATGAACCATGGGAAAAGCGAAATTTGAACGCAACAAACCCCACGTAAACATTGGCACCATCGGTCACGTGGACCATGGTAAAACCACGCTGACTGCCGCCATCACCAAAACCCTCGCGATGAAGGGCCAGGCCTCGTTTGTTGACTATGCCAACATCGACAAGGCCCCCGAAGAGCGCGAACGCGGCATCACCATCAACACCGCCCATGTCGAGTACGAGACCGACAACCGCCACTATGCTCACGTCGATTGCCCCGGACACGCCGACTATATCAAGAACATGATCACCGGCGCGGCGCAGATGGACGGCGCGATCATCGTCATCGCCGCCACCGACGGCCCTATGGCGCAGACCAAAGAGCACCTGTTGCTGGCCCGCCAGGTCGGCGTACCGTATATCGTCGTGTATATGAACAAGGTCGATCAGGTGGATGATCCGGAACTGCTGGACCTGGTGGAAATGGAAATCCGCGAGACCCTCGACGAGTATGAGTTCCCCGGCGATGATACGCCCATCATCCGCGGCTCCGCCCTGGAAGCGCTGGAATACACCGGCGGCGACACGGCGGCACCTCAGCTGGCCTCTATCTGGGAGCTGATGGAAGCCGTTGACAGCTATATCCCCACCCCGGACCGTAAGGCTGACCTGCCCTTCCTGATGGCCGTCGAAGACGTCTTCACCATCACCGGACGCGGCACGGTGGCCACCGGCCGTGTGGAGCGCGGACAGATCAAGACCGGCGACGAAGTCGAAATCGTCGGCCTGACCGAAGAACGCCGCAAGGTCGTCGTCACGGGGCTGGAGATGTTCCACAAGACCCTGGACTACGCCGAGGCGGGCGACAACGCGGGCGCGTTGCTGCGCGGTGTGCAGCGGAAGGAGATCGAGCGCGGGCAAGTGCTTGCCAAGCCCGGTTCCATCACCCCCCATACCAAATTCCGCGGTCAGGTGTACGTTCTGACCAAGGACGAAGGCGGGCGGCATAAGCCCTTCTTCTCCAATTACCGGCCCCAATTCTATTTCCGGACCACCGACGTGACCGGCGTGATCACCCTGCCCGAGGGCATTGAAATGTGCATGCCCGGCGACAACGTCGAGATGAACGTGGAACTGATCACCCCGATCGCCATTGAGGAAGGCCTCCGGTTCGCCATCCGTGAAGGCGGCCATACGGTCGGTTCCGGCGTTGTCATCGCCGTTAACGAGTAATCCTCACGTCTTCTTTCTGTCTTTTTCAACTGCTGCCAAGCCCGTCGCTGTGGAGAACCACGGCGGCGGGCTTGGTTTTTGTTTTTGCTGTGGTTTTTGCTGCGATGATGCTTACAGGGCCTGGATCAATTTTGCAACCAGTTCCACGCTGTTGCCTTCCGGCAGCCGGATCCTGGTATCCCGGTCAGCGCTGAGCAGGAGCATCAACTGATCTCCGGCGGCCAGAGACGTGAGAATCCCGGAGGAGAGGGCAAATTCCCGCGCTGCTTTGACGGCCTGCGTCGTCAGCGCGCCGAACACCGGAATGCTGTTGTTGGAAACGGACAGACGCAGAGACGTTTCCGCCTCGGACCAGCCGCGCAGCGCGAAGCTGAGGTCATACACGCCGGCACGGTCGATCAGCAGCGAGTGGTTGCCCAGATACTGCACCCCAGAGGAGGGCAGCTGATCGGAGAAGGTCAGCGCCGCTGTCTCGCCCGCGGCCAGGAAAAACTCTACTTCTTCCAAGTTAACAAAACCGCCGAATGCTGCAACCCAGCCGCTGGTTCCGGCAGGACCCTCCGGACCCGTCGCGCCCGTGGGACCCGTCGCCCCGGCGGGAATGATGAAGGTCAGGTCGGCCGCATCGCGCGTACCGCCGTTATACACATGCGCTTCCGTGCCCGGCTCGGCGGTAATGGTGCGAACCACATCAATGCTCGCAGCCGCGCCCGTCTCGCCGCGGAGACCCTGCGGACCGACGGGGCCCATAGAACCGGGCTCTCCCTGGAGCCCCTGTGGCCCTTGAACGCCGTCTTCCCCCGGACAGCCACGGCTGCCGGTCGCGCCGGTCAGGCCGCGCAGCCCCGGAATACCCTGGGGACCGACGGGACCAATTTCACCGCGCAGACCTTGCGGGCCAGTAACGCCATCCAAACCGCGCGGACCCGGCAGACCCTGCGGACCGGTGGCGCCAGCGGGGCCGATTTCGCCGCGCAGTCCCTGCGGGCCAGCCTCACCGGCGGGACCGGGACCACCCGCTTCGCCCCGCAAGCCCTGTGGGCCTGTGTCACCGACGGGACCGATTTCGCCGCGCAGACCTTGCGGACCAATGGCACCGGCAGGGCCGACTTCGCCGCGCAGACCCTGCGGGCCCATATCGCCGGCGGGACCGGGACAACCTGCTTCACCGCGCAAACCCTGCGAGCCAGGTTCACCGGCGGGGCCGGGCTCACCCGGGAGACCCTGGAGCCCGCGGGGACCGATTTCCCCTTGGATACCTTGAAGTCCCGGCACACCTTGCGGACCGGTAGTGCCGGTGGCCCCGCGGGCGCCGGGCAAGCCGGGCAGACCGCGGACACCCGTCGCGCCCTGAAAACCAGTCGCGCCGGCCGGACCGGGACAACCCGCTTCGCCCCGCAGACCCTGCACCCCTTGCGGACCCTGAAGCCCTTCCGGCCCCGCAGGGCCCTCCGGGCCGGGTTCCCCAGCGGGGATAACGAAAGTAAGGTCGGCGATGCTGCGCGTCGTAGAGTTATTGAGGACCTGCGCCTGGGTTCCGGGTTCCCCGGTAACGGTACGGATCATATTAATAACGCCCGCTTCGCCCGTGGGACCGACGGGGCCTTCCGGACCAGGCAGTCCGGCAGGACCGGGCAAGCCTCGGAGCCCCTGCTGGCCGGTGGGACCACTTTCTCCGGCGGGGATGACAAAGGTCAGCTTCGCGTCGGCGTCTGTGCCGGAATTCAGCACGGCGGCGCCGCTGCCCGGATCCCCGGTGATGGTGCGAATGATCGAAATTTTGGCTGATTCGCCGGCCGGACCAGCAGAACCGGTGGCTCCCGTTGCACCCCGCGCACCCGCTGCGCCGGCGGGACCAACCGGCCCCGCGGCGCCTGCAATACCCGCTGCACCCGTCGAACCTGTCGGACCCGTGGGGCCGGTGGGACCGCGGAAATATTTGCAGCAAACCGTGGGTTCGCAATAGGGATGGTAGTAGCCTTGGTCAAACTGATTACCACAATTAGGCAATTGAAATTCCTCCCAATCAATGTCATGGAAATAGGCCGACCACGTCGGCGGCTTCAACTTAGGTTCCATGCACTACCAATATATTCCATTGCCGCTTCGCCGGCATCCATGCAGCGAAAAAATTTTTTTGCGGCGAACGCCTTTGCCTTTTTCCCGCTAACCGCTACATTTTGCGTTTTCCCGGACAAGTTCCGGGCGCGCCCACTACACCATGATGTTACTGTGCGAAAGCGGGCGGGCGTTTTCCCCTTGACATTCCGAAAGTATCGCGTTATAATATCCCTATCAGTGGGGTCATGTGGGGTGTTTGACCTAATTTTCGTCACTTTACTGCCATTGGCCGCAAAAAAATGGACTCAGCAGCCCAGCTCGTCGCGCAGAAAGGGGGAGGAAGATGCTACCGAAGATCCGCTCGGCGGAAGGAACGCTGGACAGTAAGTCCCGGCTCACCTTGCCGCAGCCCTTCCGGGATGAACTGGGGAAGACATTCGTCCTCCTTCAGCCCCTGGCTCGGGACGATGTGCGCTGCCTCTGTCTGTATGCCGAGGAAGCGTATGAGGCCCTATACAACGATCACCTTGCCCAACTGCCCCCCGGCGCGCGGGAAGAATATGAACGTCTGAGCGCGCTGAACGTCACAGGGGTGGGATTGGACGCCCAATACCGTTTCCTGATTCCCAGCCGGATGGAAAAATGGGCCGGAATGGACAAAGACCGGGAACTGCGGTTCCTCCACAGCGGAAACCGCATCGAAATTTGGACCCAGTCGGCTCTGACGGAGCGGGAGACCAAGCCCGCCGTCTCCGGCGCGCTGGAGGCTATCCGTCGGCTGTCGCTGACGGTCAGCGAAGGAGGCGGCCCGTGAGCGGCGTATACCGGCACACCTCAGTCCTGTTGCGGGAGCTGATCGACGCCCTGGCCCCCCAACCGGCGGGACATTACCTCGACGGCACCGGCGGCGGCGGCGGACACGACGCGGCGCTTCTGGAACGGCTCGGTCCGGACGGACGGCTGGATATCCTCGACCGGGACCCTGTCGCCATCGCCGCGCTGGCGCAGCGCTTTGCGGACTGCCCAAACGTCTTCGTGCATCAGGGGAATTTCTTCGCCGCGCGGGACTTGCTTCCTTCCTGCACCGCCCTGGACGGCGTTATGCTGGACTTAGGGGTTAGCTCGATGCAAATCGATGAAGCGGATCGTGGATTCAGCCTGCACAAACCCGGTGCATTGGATATGCGGATGGGACCGGAGGGACCCAGCGCCGCCGAGCTGGTGAACAGTCTGCCGGCGGAGGAACTGCGGGACCTTTTCCGCCGCTGGAGCGATGAGAAGTATGCCTGGCCCATTGCCAAAGCCATCGTCCGCGCCCGCGCCCGGCAGGAAATCCGCACGACCTTGCAGCTGGCGGAGACCGTCGCCGCAGCCGTTCCCGCCGCAGCCCGCCGGGACGGTCATCCCGCCCGGAAAGTTTTTACTGCCTTGCGGATCCAGGTCAACGGGGAATTGGAGGGGCTGGGGCAGGCGCTGGAAGACTTGTTCGATTGCCTCGCGCCGGGCGGACGCCTGGCCTGTATCAGCTTTTCCGCGATGGAGGACGCTGTGGTCAAGAACGCTTTCCGGGCCCTGACGGCCGGATGCATCTGTCCGCCGGAATTTCCCGTCTGCCGCTGCGGACGAACGCCCCGGGGCCGCTTTCCGCAAAAGCCCTTGCTCCCTTCGCCCGAAGAAATCGCCGAAAATCCCCGCAGCCGCAGCGCGAAACTGCGGGTCATCGAAAAAATATGACAGACGCGAACCCCATAGAAGAACGGAGGATGTTGCATGGCTTCCCCAAATTACGATTTTGACCGCTTCGCGCCCCGGGAGGAGCGCGCGGAACGCATCCCGCGCCAGGATCCCCGCGCCGCCACCGCCCGGGATCTGTCGTCCGCGGCCCAACCTGCCCCGGCCAAAGCCCCGCCCGCGCAGAAGCGGAAGCCCCGCCCCGTCGCGCCCCAGCCGACCAAGAGCTTCGAGCAGCGCAAGGCGGAGGAACACGCCTCCTGGGTCAGCGCCAGACATTTATTTTCTGTCTTCGCGGTGGCGCTGGTGGGTCTGCTGGCGGTGGTGTATGTCTACGCCGGGCGTTTTCTGGCCAGCGCGGACCTGGACCGCAGCCAGCGGGACTTGAGGGAGGTCAAGGAACTCAACGCCAATTATAAGAACGCATACCAGCAGAAATTCTCTCTGGCAATGATTCAGAACCAGGCGGAGCGTGTGCTGCTGATGGTTCCCGCCGAGGGCAGCCAGGTGATCTATATCGATCCCTATGAAGGTCTGCTTCCGAAGAAATAAAGCGTGGGGAAAGCAAGAATAACCGCCGCTGTCCGGTTCATATAATAGGCATTGGTATCAGACAAGAGAGACTGGCTCCGGCGCGCGGGAGGAGGCATCCGAAGGCAATGGCTATCTGGGCAAACCTAAGCAACCCGAACAAGCGAAAAGCAAAAAGAGGACCGGGGAAGCGCAAGCAGCGGCGCAGCGACCGGCTATATGAGCGCAGCATTATCGTGCTGATCGTGCTGGTGGTGCTGTTTTTCGGCGTCATTGGCGCGGGCGGCCTGATCAAGGTGCAGCTTGTCAACGGCGCGAAGTACCGTGCGGACGCGGAAGACACCCAACTGCGGGATACCGTCATTGCTGCCCGCCGGGGGACGATCTATGACTGCAACATGAACGTCGTCGCAGAAAGTTCCTCCGCCGCGCGAATCTATATCAATCCCCATAAGATCGCCGAAGAGCCAAAACACGCCGAGGTGCTGGAAACGGTCGTGCGGCAGCTATCGCAAATTCTGGAGATTTCCGAGGACGGAATCCGCACCAAGGCTTCTTATGTCGGATACGGTTACATGGCCGTCAAGTACAAAGTGGAAAAAAAGCAGGCGGATGCGGTCCGCAAATTCATGGAAACAGAGTTGCTCACCACCAACGCGGAAGGGGAAGAGATCCGCCGCAAATACAGCGAATTTGTCGGGGTGGACCCTGACGTCATCCGGTATTATCCCATGAAGGGCTTTGCGGCCAATGTGCTGGGCTTCACCGGCACGGACGACATCGGGCTGGCTGGCCTGGAACTCTATTATAACAATACCCTGACAGGGACGCCGGGCCGGATCATCGCAGCAAAGTCTGCCGGGGAAACCGACCTGCCCAACCAGTTCAAAGACATCAACGATCCCGTTCAGGGCACCAGCCTGGTTCTGACCATCGATCAGGCCATCCAGCGGTATCTGGAACGCTCGCTGGAACAGGCGAAGATCGACGCCCAGGCCAAGGCAGCCTACGGGATTATCATGGAGGTCAAGACAGGGGCGATCAAAGGCATGGCCTGCGTCTCCAGTTTCGACCCCAACGACTATCAGGCCATCGCAGACGAAGCGGTCCGCCAGAAGATCCAAGCCATTCCCGACGAGGACGAACGGGCCAAGGCCTATAATGACGCGATGTTCACCCAGTGGCGCAACGGCGCGCTGGAAGTAACTTACGAGCCCGGTTCCGTGTTCAAGACCATCACCGCCTCCGCCGCGCTGGAAGAAGGCGTCGCCGACCTCAACACCTCCTATACCTGCACCGGCGCCATCCAGATCGGGGGCCGGACCATCCACTGCCACAACCGCAACGGTCACGGCACCCAAAATTTCACAAAAGGGCTGATGAACTCCTGCAATCCCTATTGGATCACCATCGGGCAAAAGCTGGGGCTGGAAAAGTTTTATCAATATTACACCGCCTTCGGATTCACGGAGACGACGGGCATCGATTTGCCCAACGAGGCGAAGCCCAAGCCGGGAATCACATTTCATACCAAAGAGAGCATGGGCATCGTGGAACTGGCGTCCTGCTCCTTCGGCCAGTCTTTTGAGGCTTCGCCTATCCAGATTATCACCGCCGTATCCGCCATTGCCAACGGCGGGAAATTGATGCGGCCCTACGTCGTCGCCAAAGAACTGGACGAAAGCGGGCGGGTCGTCAGCGAGACGAAGCCCCTGCTGCGGCGGCAGGTGATCTCTGAAGCAACCGCCAAAACCGTGGCGGGAATGATGGAACAGGTCGTTTCGGGCGGCACCGGCAAGAACGCGTACGTCGCGGGCGGCAGGATCGCGGGCAAAACGGGCACCAGCGAAAAGCTCTCTGTCGGTCGGGGGTACGTTGCCTCGTTCTGCGGTTTTGCCCCGGCGGATAATCCGGAAATCGCCATTCTGATCGCCATCGACGAACCCGTCGGCCTGATCAACGGCGGCCAGATCGCCGCCCCCGTCGTGGCCGAAGTGATGGAAGACGTGCTGGTTTACCGCAACGTCGAAATGCGCTACACCGAAAAAGAACAGGAAGAGCTTGGCGGCGTGACGCCCAATATGGTGGCCCAGCCGGTGGAGACCGCGCGCACGGCCCTGAAAAACGCGGGATATTCCGTCCGGGTCATCGGCGACGGCGCGTCCGTCTTGCACCAGATTCCCGAAAGCGGCCAGAGCGTCCCCAAGGGCGGCCTGATTATCCTTTACACCGACGAGAGCGAAGCCAGCCGCACGGTCACCGTCCCGAATCTGCTGGAATACAGCCTCAGCGACGCCAGCTACCTCGCCGCGCGGGCGGGGCTGAACATCAAGCTGGTCGGCAACTTCGAAAGCAATCATTTGTTTACGTATCATCAAAGCATCGAGGAGGGGACCGAAGTTCCCCTGGGCACCACCGTCACCGTCCACTTTCTCTCCAACAACGGGATCTTGGACCGCTGACTTACCATCCCGTGAGAAATTCCTGAGAAAGGCCATTCGCATGACGCTGCAAGCACTTCTGGACGCCGCGCGCCTGCCTGCCGGATCCCTGGCGGCTCAGGCGCTTGCCCTGCCCGTGACCCGTGTCACGGACCGTGTGGACCATTTGGAACCTGACTGTGTCTTCGTCTGCATTGCCGGAGCGAAGTTCGACGGGCACGACGCCGCGCCGCAGGCCACCGCAGCCGGGGCGGCGCTGGTTGTCGTTGGCCGCCCTATGGGTCAGCCGAGGGAACTCATCGCGGCTGATCCCCGCGCCGCCTATGCCCGGCTCTGCGCCGCCTTCTTCGGCAATCCCGCGGACGCGCTGACCCTCATCGGCATCACCGGCACCAACGGTAAAACCACCACCGCCTTCCTCCTCAAGGAGATCTTAGAATTCACCGGGCAGAAGACCGGGCTGATTGGCACTGTCCAGAACATGGTGGGGGATGAAAGCTTTCCCGCCGCCCTCACTACCCCGGATCCCTGGGATCTCCACGCCCTGTTCGCCCAAATGGTTGGCGCCGGATGCAGTCACTGCGTGATGGAGGCGTCTTCCCAAGCCCTCGCCCAGCGGCGTGTGAGCGGCCTGCGGTTCCGCGCCGCCGTCTTCACCAACCTCACCCAGGATCATCTGGATTATCACGGAACCTTTCAAGCCTACCGCGAGGCAAAGCGGCAGCTGTTTGCCCAGTGCGACATTGCCGTCATCAACCGGGACGACGAGGCGGGCCCCGCCATGCTGGCCGACAGCCCTGCCCGCGCCGTCACCTATTCCATCCACAACGACCGGGCGGACTATACCGCCAAGAACCTGACGCTGCAGCGCGCCGGGGTATCGTATGAACTGGTCACGCAGGGACGGATCGGGCGGGTGCAGTTCGCCATGCCCGGCGAATTTTCCGCCTACAATTCCCTGGCGGCGGCGGCGGTCGCCCTGGAACTGGGGCTGGAACTGCCGGCGGTGCTGGAAGCCCTGGGGAACTCCCGGGGAGTGCCGGGCCGGATGGAACTGGTCCCCACCGGAACCGCGTTTAGTGTTGTGATCGACTACGCCCACACCCCCGACGGCCTGGACAACGTCCTCCGTGCGCTTCGGGGAACCACCGCCGGCAGGCTGATCACCGTTTTGGGCTGCGGCGGAGACCGCGACAAAACCAAGCGCCCCGTCATGGGCCGTCTGGCAGCCGACCGCTCCGATGTGGTGATCGTTACGTCCGACAATCCCCGGACGGAAAACCCGGACGCCATCATTGAGGACATTCTGGCGGGCGTCCGCCACAAATCCGGCGTTTTTGTGGAACCGGACCGCCGCCGTGCCATTGCGCTGGCGCTGAAGAAGGCCCGCGCCGGAGACGTCGTATTGCTGGCAGGAAAGGGGCAGGAGACGTACCAGATTCTTGGCGCGGAGAAAATTTTTATGGACGAACGGGAAATTGTCCGAGAAATTTTATTCCCCCCTTGCCAATAACGCCAAAGGATGATATCATACTATAGAGGAGATCCCAGCGAACGGGATGTCAACCGGAAATACGGAAAGAGGATGTGGCTGCGTTGAACGACTATGTATCCATGATTATCGCTGCCGGCGCGACGCTGACGGTGACGGCTTTGCTGGGTTTCGTTCTGATCCCCTGGCTGCACAAGCTGAAATTCGGGCAAATTATTTTGGACATCGGCCCAAGCTGGCACAAATACAAGCAGGGAACCCCCACCATGGGGGGCATCATGTTCATTGTTGGAACGCTGCTGACGGTGACCGTCGTTTTTTTGGTGGACTTCCTGCGGAAGGGGAAGCTGCTCACCGGCGGCCTGGGGCCCCAGGCTTCGACGGAACTGATCGGAAAAATTGTGTCTGGCCTGCTGATGGCAACGCTGTTCGGCCTCGTCGGCTTTTTGGATGATTACACGAAGGTGGTCAAAAAGCGCAACAAGGGTCTTTCCATCGGTCAGAAGACCGTCATGCAACTGCTCATCAGCGCCGGGTACCTGATCAGCCTGTATTTGTCCATGGGCAGGAATCCCTCTACGCTGGTGCCCTTCCTTGGCGAAGTTCATCTGGGCTGGTTTTTCTGGATCTTTGGCGCCTGTGTCCTCTACACCGCCACCAACGCCGTCAATTTTACCGACGGTCTGGACGGTCTTTGCTCCAGCGTCACCGTCACGGCAGGGATCGCGTTGGCCGTGATTGCCGTGCTGCGGGGCCTGTTTGGCGTCGGCGTCATCGCCGCCGCGATGGTGGGCGGCTGCGTCGGCTTTCTCTGCTGGAACCACTATCCGGCGAAGGTGATTATGGGCGACACAGGGTCCATGTTCCTCGGCGGATTGCTGGTGGCGATCGCGTTCGCCCTGGACTGCCCGCTGATCCTGCTGCTGGTGGGGCTAATCTACGTGATTGAGGGCCTCTCCGACGTCATCCAGATCGGCTACTTCAAGATCACCGGGGGCAAGCGGGTGTTTAAGATGGCCCCCATCCATCATCACTTCGAAATGAGCGGCTGGAAGGAAACCAAGATCGTCGCCGTCTTTTCCCTGGTCAATTGCCTGGGCGCTGCGGCAGGGATCCTCGTTGTGCTTCTGGGCCTGAAAATGAACCTAAACTACTGAAGATCCGCGTTAGAGGGAGGTTTTGTATGACCCATTCGACCACGACCCGCCGGGCCAACGCCGCGCCCGCACGGGACCGCCGGAAAGATTCGGCAGGGGAAACTGCCGTCCCTTGGACGCAGCGGATTTTTGCCTACGGCGGCTTTGACTATCCCTTCCTGGTGCTGGTGCTGGTCCTGCTCTGCATTGGCGTCGTCATGATGTTCTCCGCCAGTTATGTCAACGCCGCCAACCACAAAGCCTCGAACTACGACGCCTTCTTCTACCTCAAACGCCAGGCGGCTTATGCGGTGCTCGGCATCATCATCATGCTTCTCGCCTCCAAGATCAACCTGGCTTTTTTGCGCAAGGCCGCGGTTCCGGTCCTCCTGTTGGCCTTTGCGCTGCTGGTCGCGGTGCTGGTTATCCCCTCGAAGGAAGACTTCAAGCGGTGGATTTACATCGGGTCGTTTCAGTTTCAGCCTTCCGAGATTGCCAAAATCGCGCTGATCCTCTTTTTTGCCTATGCCATGGAAAAATTCCAGAAACCGCAGTTTACCCCCGCCGCCCGGGGCGCGGGCATGCTCCCGGCCAAAACCTTTGCCCAGCGGGTGCAGCGCTTTTGGGCGCGCTGGAACGGCACTATTCTGTATGTCGGTGTGCTGGCGCTGGCGGCAGTGCTGATCTACAAAGAAAATCACGTCTCCGGAACCGTCATTACCCTGGGCATCGGCGCGATGATGATCTTCATCGGCGAACAGCGGATTCCTCTTTGGTTCTATTTCGCCGCCACCGCCGCCGCTGTCGCCGTCATCATCGCGGTGCTCAAGAAACCGGATCTTCTCCCGCCGCACGCCGCCGAACGGATCGTCTCCTTCCTTCATCGGGAACAGGATCAGTCGGGCGACAACTGGCAAACCATCCAATCCCTGCGGACCATCGGATCCGGCGGACTGCTGGGTCAGGGCCTTGGGCAGTCGCGGCAAAAATACGGATACCTCCCGGAACCGCAGAGCGATTTTGTGTTCGCTATCGTCTGCGAAGAACTCGGGTTTGTCCGTTCCTTCGGGATTCTGCTGCTGTATGTCGCGCTGGTTTGGCGGGGATTCATGATCGCGCTGCACACCAAGGAGCGCTTCGGCTCCCTGCTGGTGATGGGTATCGTGCTCCAGGTCGGACTCCAGACCGCGCTGAACATCGGTGTGGTGACGGCAACGCTCCCCAACACGGGCATTCCCTTGCCGTTCTTCACCTACGGCGGGACCGCGCTGGTGATTTTATTGGGAGAAATGGGCATTGTCCTGGCGGTTTCCCGCGTTGCCAGGCAAATCAAATTATAGCGGACTCGCCCGATCCCGGAACAGTAATCTTCATTCCACTTCATTCCACTTTTCAATCCCACAAAAAAATCAAGCAAGAGCTTTGCCAGACGGGGGTTGCGCCGATTTTTTGGCTTGTGATTTTAAGTGAAATGACGACATCAGCAGGAGGCCAAGTATGCTTGACGGGAAAAAGATCCTCTTCGCCGCCGGCGGCACCGCCGGCCACATCAACCCTGCCCTGGCCGTGGCGGGGCTGATCCACCGGCTGCACCCGGAAACGCAGATTCTCTTCGTCGGAACGGCAGACCACATGGAGGCCCGGCTGGTCCCGGAGGCGGGGTTCCGGTTTGCGTCCATCGACATCAGCGGCTTCCAGCGCAGCCTAAGCCTGCAAAACATCAAGCGGAACCTGGGCACACTGCGCCGCTTGCTGCGGGTAACCGGACAGGTGGAGCGGATCCTGGATGCGTTCCAGCCCGACGCGGCGGTGGGCTTCGGCGGATACGTCAGCGGCCCGGTCCTGCGCACGGCGGCCAAGCGGGGGATCCCGACGGCCATTCACGAGCAAAACGCTTTCCCCGGCGTCACCAACAAAGCTTTGGCCAAAAAAGTGGACGCCGTCATGCTCACCGCCGAAGCGGCGGGGGACCGCATGCAGTGCAAGTATCCGCCAATCCATACGGGACTGCCCATCCGCCGCGAATTCCTGCGGACTGACCGGGCACAGAGCCGCCGGGAACTGGGATTGGACACCCGGCGCATGGCCCTCTCCGCCGGAGGATCCCTGGGCGCCAAGGCGATCAATGAATCCGTGACGGGCATGCTCTCCCTGCTCTGGAAAGAGCATACATTCTGTTTCCACCATGCCTATGGGCAGTACGGCAAATGGGTGCCGGAGCGGCTGCGGACGGCAGGGATAGACATCCGGCCCCCAGAACTGACCGTTCGGGAATACATTGACGATATGCCCCGCTGCATGGCCGCGGCGGATCTGGTGATTGCCCGGGCGGGAGCCAGCACCCTCAGCGAGCTCCAAGCCATGGGCAAGCCTTCCATATTGATCCCCTCGCCCAACGTGGCGGAAAACCATCAGTACCACAACGCCAAGGTCCTGGCGGACCGGGGCGCCGCCGTGCTGCTGGAGGAATCCGAGCTGACGCCCCAGCGCCTGGCGGAAACGGTCCGCGCCCTGCTGGGAGACCCCGTCCGCCTGGAGGACATGTCCAAGGCGGCGAAAGCGCTGGCCGTCACCGACGCGGCAGAACGTATTTACGACGGCATTGACCGTCTTCTTTCCCCATCCTCCCCATAATCGGTTGGATTAACCGTTTTTCTGTTCCCCGCATAAGATGCTGTGTGAAAAGCAGTATCTGAAAAGCGGGAAGGAAGTGCGGATCCATGGGTCAGTTTATCATCCAGGGAGGGCAGCGGCTGCAGGGAGAAGTCACGGTTCAGGGCGCAAAGAACAGCGCGCTGCCGATTTTGGCGGCGACGGCGGCTGTCCGGGGCACCTGCGTCATACATAATTGTCCCCGTCTGACCGACGTTGACGCTACACTGGATATTCTCCGATGTCTTCATTGCGACGCCAGGCGGGAAGGAGAGACCATTACCATCAATACGGCGGGTATCTGCGGCGGCGCGATTCCCGACAGCCTGATGCGCGAAATGCGCTCGTCTATTATTTTTCTCGGTCCGCTGCTGTCCGCTCTGGGG
Source organism: Oscillospiraceae bacterium (assembly GCA_031268095.1). GTDB lineage: Bacteria > Bacillota > Clostridia > Oscillospirales > Acutalibacteraceae > WRMQ01. The sequence continues at coordinate 35,305 of JAIRXU010000050.1, forward strand.
CGCGCGGAAATGAGCTCCCCCGGCGGCTGCGAAATCGGGCAGCGCCCCATTGATTTGCATATCGCGGCCATGAGGGCCATGGGCGTACAGATTCAGGAGGACGGGGGGCGTCTGCACTGTCACGCGCCGGAGGGTCTGCGCGGCGCGCGGATCGCCCTGTCGTTTCCCAGCGTCGGCGCGACAGAAAATATCATGATTGCCGCCACAACCGCCAAGGGTTCCACTACCCTGACCAACGCCGCCCGGGAGCCGGAAATCGCGGACCTCGCGGCGTTCCTCAATCGCTGCGGCGCGCGGATTCACGGCGCGGGCGAAGGCACTGTTCTCATTGAGGGCGTCTCCGCCTTGACCGGCACGGACCATACCGTCATCCCCGACCGCATCGCCGCCGCTACCTTCCTGACCGCCGCCGCCATTACCCGGGGCGACGTGTTGCTGCGCCGCTGCGTCCCCGAGCACATGGACGCGATGATCGCCTTGCTGGAACAGGGCGGTACCCGGGTGCACCGCCAGAAAGACGAACTGCGCCTAACGGCGTACAGCCGGCCCCGCCGTCTGCCCACCGTCCGCACCATGCCGTATCCCGGCTTTCCGACGGACGCGCAGGCCGCCGCTATGGTCCTCGCGGCAGTCGCGGACGGCACCAGTCTGATCATCGAAAACATCTTTGAAAACCGACTCAAGCACGTGGCTGAGTTGGGCCGCATGGGCGCGCATATCCGGGTGGAAGGGCATGTCGCCATCGTGGACGGCGTCGCGCAGCTGACCGGCAGTCAAGTGGACGCCTGCGACTTGCGGGCAGGCGCGGCGCTGGTGCTGGCGGGCCTAGCCGCCCAGGGAGAAACCACCGTGCGGCACATTCGTCACGTAGACCGCGGCTGTCAGCACTTTGAGGCCGATCTGGCTGCTCTGGGCGCTAAGATTCGGCGGGAAGCGTGACGCTGCCCGGCTTGAAAATTGATCCTCCAAGAAAGGGCACCCCATATGACAACAGAGCAGTCGCGCCCGCCCGCGCGGGCCCGGACCCCTTTTCCGCAGAGTCCGCGCAGCCGGAGACCCTTCCTGGCCTGTCTGGCGTTGGCCGCCGCCGGTATCCTGGCGGCCTTGTCCCTGACCATTTGGTTCCCGGTCAGGCACTGCGTTATTACCGGAACCAAACGCTACAGCGCCGCCGACTGCGAAGCCGCCCTGGGGCTTCCGGCGGAGCGATGGAACGTCTTCACCTGCCGCCGGGCCGTGCTGGACAAGCGTCTGCGTCAGACTCTGCCCTATCTCAAATCGGTGGAAATCCGCCGGTCTCCGCCGGGGACGCTCCGGCTGACGGTCCGGGAAGCAGTCCCGGCCATGATCGTCCGGCAGGACAAGCTGCTGTGGCTGCTGGACGAGGACCTGAAGCTGCTGGAACAGCGGCCCGACACCTCTGACCCAACAGAGGAACCCGAAATTCCTGAAAATCCTGCCGCGCCGGAAGAGTCGGAGCCGGCGCCGGACAACCCGGAAATCCCCGCGGCGGAAGACCCCCTGGGCGGCCTGTTGCTGGTCACAGGCTCCGCCTTGGTTCATCCCGCCGCAGGGCATACAGCTCAGTTCCGGAATTCCGCCGGGGCTGCTGTGCTGCCGACGCTGGTGCGGGCGCTGCGGGACAGCCCCCTGGCCGGGGAGGTCACCGGCGCGGCCGTCGGGACACTGGCGGAAGAAACAGACTTGCTCTATCAGAACCGCATCCGGATCCACTTCGGCCCTTCCCCCGCCGAAACAAAAAAGAGCGAGTCTGAGGTTTTCGCCTACAAACTGGCGCTGGCGGCAAAAGCTCTGGAGGATGTGGATCAAAAGAACCCCTTACAGCGGGGGGTGCTGGACCTGAGCACCTACGGCAAGGCTTATTTTTATCCGGACTGGCACTGACGGGAGACAAGTCGAACGGGAATCCGCAGAAGTTTTTTAGCTTTTCGTGCCATTTCCTCTTGTTTTTTTCCTCGGTTCGTGATATGATACTATAAATATGGAGTTCATAAGGGGAGAATCGGCCTTGATGGGGGAAATCCGGGCCGGGTTCCCGGGAGGAGGAAAATTGCCTTGGCAGCAATTGAGATGGGAACAATCGTGGATACCACCACACAAATCAAGGTCATAGGCGTCGGCGGCGGCGGCGGGAACGCCGTCAACCGTATGATGGAAAGCGGGATCCAGGGCGCGGAATTCATTGCCATCAATACGGACAAGCAGGTCCTGGACTATTCTGTCGCCACCCATAAAGTTCAGATTGGCGAGCGCACTACGCACGGGCAGGGCGCAGGCGGTGATCCGAAGGTGGGGGCCAAGGCGGCGGAGGAAAGCCGCGAGGCCATTGCCGATATCTTGCGCGGAGCGGATATGATCTTCCTCACCGCGGGCATGGGCGGCGGAACCGGTACCGGCGCTGCTCCCGTCGTTGCGGAAATCGCCAAAGAAATGGGGATTCTGACCGTTGGCGTGGTGACCAAACCATTTGAGTTTGAACTCCGGAAGCGGATGAATCAGGCCATGGAGGGAATTGAGCGGCTGGTCAAGTACGTTGACAGCCTAATCGTCATCCCCAACGAGCGCCTGATTGAACTGAGCAGCCAGGACGACCTTTCCTTTGAGCAGGCCTTTGCCCTGGCGGACGAAGTGTTGCTTCAGGGCGTCAAAAACATCTCTGAGCTGATCAAGGTCAAATGCTTCATTAACCTCGACTTTGCCGACGTGATGTCCGTGATGCGCAACGCCGGATATGCCCACATGGGCGTCGGCCACTCCAGCGGGGACGGCAAGGCCGCCGCCGCCGCGGAGCAGGCGATCTCCAGTCCGCTGCTGGAAACCTCCATCGACGGCGCCACCGGCGTGATTGTCAATATCATTTCCTCCAACAACATCGGCCTGAAAGAAGTCCACCAGGCCATCAGCGTCGTCACCAGAAACGTCGCGGAGGACGCAAACGTCATCTTCGGCTGCGGATTCGACGACACTCTCAATGACGAAATCTATATCACCGTCGTGGCAACCGGTTTCACGGGAACCCGGGAGAAGGCTGTTCCTCCCCCGCCTCTCCCGCCGCCGGTCTGGCCGGATCCCGTCAAAGGCGGCCGGGAAGACCCCCGCCCGCCCCGCCGCAAGGACCCGTTTGACGACTTCGACGGCGCGGAGATTTTCGCGCCCCGCCGCAGCCAGCCAGCCGGGAACCCAAACCCCGCCGCCCCGCCCCGCCCCGCCAACGCGGAACCTCTGCCCCGGCGGAAGTTCTTCGGCGGCAAGGAAGCGGAGGGTTCCGCCGAAGGCGGCAACGACCAGGATCCGGAAAGCATCCTGGGAGATATCATGGGAAGGATTGAGCAAACCAAAAACCTCAATCGCTGACGACCGCTGCCTTGCCCGGCGAGCCAAAGGAACCGTCCTTTGCTCGCCGGTTTTCGCCTTTGATTTTTCGCGCTGCGCACCAAAATACGTCCGCCGCGGCCCGCGGCTAGACGGAGGATTGCCATGCATCTGCTGGTCCTCGACGGCAACAGCATTTTTAACCGCGCGTTCTACGGCGTCAAATTGCTCTCCACCAAGGATGGCCGCTACACCAACGCTCTCGTTGGCTTTTTGAATATTTATCTGCGTCTGCGGGAGGAATGCGCCCCGGACGCGGTCGCCGTGGCGTTTGACGTCAAGGCCCCCACCTTCCGCCACCAGCTTTATGCCGGTTACAAGGCCCAGCGCAAAGGCATGCCTCCGGAATTGGCCGAGCAGTTGCCGGTGCTCAAGGAATTGCTCACCGCGATGGGTCTGCGGTTGCTGGAGGCGCCCGGCTGGGAGGCCGATGATATCCTGGGTACTCTGGCGGGCGTTGCCCGCGGGGAAGATCGCTGCACCTTGGCCACCGGGGACCGGGACGCACTGCAACTGATCAGCGACCGCGTCAGCGTCCTGCTGGCCTCGACCCGGGCGGACCGCCCGGAGACCACCCGCTGCACACCCGACTGGGTCCGGGAGGCGTATGGCGTGGAACCTGCGCAGCTGATCGAAATCAAAGCCCTGATGGGGGATGCTTCGGACAACATCCCGGGCGTGGCTGGTGTCGGGCAGAAGACGGCCCAGGCGCTGATCCAGCAGTTTGGCAGCGTTCAGGGCGTATATGACGTGCTGGACGACCCGGCGGCGGCGTTCAAGCCCGCGCTGCGCGGAAAGCTTGCGCAGGGACGGGACGACGCCTTCCTCAGCCGGACGCTGGGAACCATCCGCACCGACGCGCCGGTGCCCCTTGATCCGGCCTATTATGTTCCCGCGCCGCCGGATGCCGCCAAAGTGGCGGCGCTGCTGGCGGAACTGGAGATGTTCAAGCTGCTGGAGCGGCTGCGTCTTCAGGCGGCCCCCCGCCCCGCAGCAGAACCGGCGGCGGCCGCTGTGCCTTCCCGGGAGGAAACCGATCCGGAGGCCCTGCTGGCCCGCTTGCGGACCCGGGGAAAGGCGGACTTCCTGCCGGTTCTTGACGGAACGGTGCTGGAAGAACTGCGCTTCTGCGAACCGGAACAGGTCACACGCTTTGGCTGCGGGGACCTGGCGTTCCCGGGATTTTGCCGGGCACTGCTGGGAGACGAAACCATCGCTAAGCGGACGACTGACGCGAAAGCCATCCACCAATACGCCATACGCAATGAATTCCCTATCCGCGGACTGGACTTGGACACCTCTCTGGCGGGATACCTGCTCAACCCCAACGCTCCTGCCTACGATCCGCTGCGCCTGGCCCAGGAATACGGCGTCTCCCTGCCATCCGGCCCGGACGCGGCCGCCGTCATTCTGCCGCCGCTCTGCGACGCGCTGGAAGGCCTGCTGCGGGAAGGCGGACAGTGGGAATTGCTGCAAGACGTCGAACTGCCGCTGGCCCGGGTGCTGGCTTCCATGGAGCTCTGGGGCGTGGCAGTGGACGCGGAAGGGCTTGCCGCCTTCGGGGAGATTCTGAAGGCCCGGATCGGAGAGATCTCGGCGGACATTTTTTCGCTGGCCGGCGGGGAATTCAATCTCAATTCTCCGAAACAGCTGGCGGACGTCCTCTTCGGAAAACTGGGGCTGCATCCGCCGAAGAAAACCAAGTCCGGCTTCTCCACCGCCGCCGAGGTTTTGGAGTCCCTCAGCGAGGACCATCCTGTCGTTGCCCTGGTTCTGGAATACCGGGCGCTGGCGAAGCTGAAGTCCACTTACTGCGACGGGCTGGGGAAGGTGATCGGCCCTGACGGCCGCGTTCGCTCCACCCTCAACCAGACCGAAACCCGCACCGGGCGCATCTCTTCTTCCGAACCAAACCTGCAAAATATTCCCGTCCGTTCCCCCCTGGGCCGGGAACTGCGGCGCTTTTTCCGGGCCCGAAGCGGCTGGCTGCTGGTAGACGCCGACTACTCCCAGATTGAACTGCGCGTACTGGCCCACATGGCTGGGGAGGAACGGATGTGCGCGGCTTTCCGCGCGGGGACGGATATTCACGCCGCCACCGCCGCCGAAGTCTTCGATGTCCCCGCGGACTTCGTCACGCCGCTGCTGCGGACGCGGGCCAAGGCGGTCAATTTCGGAATCATCTACGGCATCGGGGCCTTTTCCCTCGCCAAAGATTTGGGCGTTCCGCGCCGCCAAGCGGATGCTTATATCCAAAGCTACCTGGATAATTACCCTCGTATCCGGGCGTATCGGGACGGGGTGGTCCGGCAGGCGAAGGAGGACGGCTATGTTCAGACCCTCTTCGGCCGCCGCCGTTACCTGCCCGAGCTGCGCGCCTCGAACGCGGCCCAGCGGGCCTTTGGCGAGCGGGTGGCGATGAATATGCCCATGCAGGGGACCGCCGCCGATATCATCAAAATTGCCATGATTCGGGTGAGCGAGCGCCTGGAGCGGGAAGGAATGTGTGCCCGCCTGATTTTGCAGGTGCATGACGAGCTGATCGTCGAGGCCCCGCAAGAGGAAGCAGACCGGGCGGCCGCCCTGCTCCGGGAGGAAATGGAGGCCGTGGCGGACCTGGATGTGCCGCTGGTAGCCGACGTACACATCGGCCCGGACTGGTTCAGCGCGAAAAATTGAGTCATTTGCGCTGAAATTCGCCGTAATTCGTAATTTTTTGCCGCAATCTCTTGACAAAACCCATCTTTCCATGACATAATAAATAGGGAGGGGCCATTTCATGCGGATTATCACCGGATCGGCGCGGGGCGCCGCACTGTTCACTGTCCCCGGGCCCGACGTGGTCCGCCCCACCACCCAGCGGGTGAAAGAAGCCATGTTCAGCGCCGTTCAGTTCGAGATTGCGGGCCGCCGCGCACTGGACGCTTTCGCGGGCAGCGGACAGCTGGGCATAGAAGCCCTCAGCCGGGGAGCAGCTTCCTGCGTCTTTTTGGACAGGGATCCGGCGGCCCTAGAGGCTGTGCGTAAAAACCTTGAGAAAACCCGCTTGGCCGGGTGCGCCAAAGTTCGCCAGGCCGACGCGCTGGCTTTCTTGCGGGATTCCTCCCGCCAGAACCGGGATTCTTTTGGCTTGATTTTTCTCGACCCGCCCTATGGCTCAGATCTGCTGAAGCAGACGCTGCCCCTGGCCTCCGCCTGCCTGACGCCCGGCGGACTTCTGCTCTGTGAAGCTCCGGCCCAAGCGGCACTCCCGGAAACGATTGGGGACGTTGCCCTGCGCCGGGCCTACAGACACGGCAAGACTTGCGTCTTTGTCTTCCAGCGGGCGGAAGCGGACGGAAACGGAGAACACGCATGAGAATTGCTATTTGCCCGGGCAGCTTTGATCCGATCACCAACGGCCATCTGGAGGTCATCCGCCGGGCGGCGGGACTGTTCGACGAAGTGATCGTCGTGGTCGCCGTCAACGCGGAAAAGCGCTGCCTATTTTCCGCGGCGGAACGGATGGATTTCATCCGCCGCTGCACCAAGGCCATCCCTAACGTCAGCGTGGACGTCACCGACGGGCTGATTGCTCACTACGCCCAACGCGTGGGGGCGGCGGCGATTGTCAAGGGGCTGCGGGCACTCTCGGACTTCGACGCGGAATTCCAGCAGGCCCTGACCAACCGCCAGCTCAACGCCGCGGCGGAAACGGTCTTTCTCGCCGCCGGAAGCGACAGCATGTATTTATCCTCCAGCATGGTAAAGCAGGTTTGTGTGCTGGGTGGCGATGTCGGCAGTTTCGTCCCCCCGGAGGTCCTGTCGGATATCGTCGGCCGGATTCTGCGGACGCGGGACAAACCGCCGCACTCATAAAATATCTTCTTGCGCGACAAAATAACGGAAAAGGTGGGAACAGCGTGAACGAGAATTTGGATGATCTCTTGCTGCAAATGGAAGAAATGCTGGAGGCGGGCCGCTCGACGCTGGGCGGCAAGCGCTCGGTTGACGCGCGCATGATGCAGGACCTCATTGAGTCCGTCCGCGCGTCCATGCCGGTAGAAATTGAAAAAGCGCGGGACATTGTGCGGGACCGCAGCGATATCATCAAGACCGCGCAGGCGGAAGCCGACGCCCGCAAGGCGGAGGCGGAGGCCTACTTTGCCAAACTGGAAGCCAGCACTGACCAGAAAATCCAAGATGTTATGGCCCGCGCCAAAGAAATGGTGCAGCAGAACCGCGCGCACGCAGATCAGATTGTTAAAGACGCGCAGAAGGAAGCATCGCGGCTGGTGGAAGAGCATTCCGTCACCCTGGCGGCCCGGGAGCAAGCGGAACAGATGCTACGCCAGGCCCGGGAAGCGGCGGAAAAAATCGAGGCTGCCTCCCGCCAGCGAGCCGAAAAAATGTCCGCCGACGCGCAGGCTTTCGCCGCCGAAACCCGCCGCCGGGCTGAGCAGTGGTCCTCCCAGCTGCGGGGCAACGCCGCCGACTTTGTGGAAGACATCATCACCGAGGCGGAGCATATCCTGATGGGCAGTCTTCAGGAAATCAAGTCCACCAAGCAAAAATTCCATGCCAATATCGTCAAACCGAAGGCTCCGCCTCCCCAGGATCCCCCGCCGCCGGATTTTTCGTAATCTTCTGCGCCAAAAAAACACAAAGTCCGCCCAGCCGCGGACTTTGCTGCGTTTTGAAGTCAGCGTGTCGTTTTGTATTGCTCTTGTGCAAACGCAACCAAGCCCATTTCACCCGCTTTCACTTATATATAATATCCCATGGCTCATCGTCTTTCCACGGGCCAAACGCTTCACTATATTGATCCTCCAAAAACATCGGCAGATAATTCTTCGCCATCTGATTTTCGGATGGGGTGTTCCGCAGCTCGTCGATGGTGATCCATGCCTGTTTCCCCTCATCGCAGTCTGTGATTAGCTCCCCCGCATACTCCGTTGTTTTATATAAAAAAACGATAAAGCGATCGCATGTCTTTTGGTTCATCCAATGAATGGTCCCTCAGAATTTAAGGTCGCGGACCTCCAATCCGGTTTCTTCCTTGACCTCACGGACGGCGCAGTCATAAAAGCTCTCGCCATTCTCCACATGACCGCCGGGGAAGGACAAGCCCTTCCAGCTTTTCACCCTGTCCTGTACCAGGACCTTGCCGGTGTGCTTGTTCTGGATCATGACCATTGTGGTAAATTCATTCGTTGGCATCGGTCCAATCCCTCCAATTGTATCATAAAGAGTCCTCTGAACATTTTCGTTCAGAGGCTTTTGCCTGCGATTTTGCCGGCCAGCCGGCCCGAGGCCCAGGCCCAGTGCAGCGAAAAGCCGCCGCACCCGCCGTCCACATCCAGCACCTCTCCGCAAGCGAACAGCCCCGGCACCAAGCGGGATTCCATCGACGCCGGGTCGAACTCCTCTGTCCGCGCGCCACCCGCCGTACTCTGGGCATGGGTGAAGCCGCGGGTTCCTGTCAGGCAAAGCGGCAGACGCTTCAGCAGCGCTGCCAAAGCTGGGATTCCAGCTGCCGGAAGGGCGTTTCCCGGATTCCAGCCGCCCGCCCGCAGCAGGGCTGTTCCGACACGTTTGGGCAGCAGCCCCGCCAGCAACTGCTCCGCCGACGCGCCGGGGCAGGCGGACCACAATTCCCCCAGCAGCACACAGAGCGCGGAAAGCCCGCAATCCGCCGCAAGGTCCAGCACAGCGGTCGCCCCATCCTCATAGGCGCGGCTGACCTCCATGGCGGCAATGCCGGACAGACCGTCCTCCGTAAAGAGGATCTCCCCCTGGGCCGCGCGCAGAAGCGTCCCGTCCGTACGCTCCAGCGAGACTGTTCCCCGCACCCGCAGGCCCTTGCACTGCGGCGGGAGGGGAGAACCGGAAACCAACTGCACCAGGGAAGGCCGGGGGGGAACCACCGTATGCCCCAGGGCGCGCAGCAAAGCGAACCCAGAGCCGTCCGACCCCTGGGCAGGCGCGGCGCAGCCCCCGGCGGCCAGGATCACCCGCCGGGCCAGGAGGATCCCATTCACACAGAAATCGCCCTTCCCGCGTTCCAGCGTAAAAACAGGGCTATCGCAGCGCAGGTCCGCGCCGGACCGCTCCAGTCCGAACCGCAGCGCGTCCAGGACGGAGGCCGCCGCCAGGCTGCGGGGATAGAGCCGTCCTTCCCCGTCCGTGACCGTCACCAAGCCCAGAGAACGAAAGAACGCCTCGCAGGCGGCGGGCGGAAAAGCTTCCAGCGCCGGCAGGGCAAAGGCACGGTTGTGATAATCATGCGCCAGGACGGCACGGTTGCTGAGGTTGCAGCGGCCGTTGCCGGTCGCCAGGATCTTTTTCCCCGCCCGGGGCATCCGCTCCAACAGCAAAATCCTGTGCCCCGGCGCAAGCTGTCCGGCAGTAATCGCCGCCGTCAGCCCCGACGCTCCCGCCCCGATGATCACCAAATCAAACGATTCCATCCGTTCCATCAGCGCAGCCACCCATACCGTTTCAAATCGACGGTCCCATCCGCAGAGGGCACTCCCTCGGCCGCCAGAAGGTCACTCTGGGCCTCGCCGCCGCCAAAGGCGAACCCGGGGCAGACCCGGCCTTCCCGGTTGACCACCCGATGACAGGGCACCCGGCCCGGGTCAGGGTTGCGGTGCAGGGCAAAGCCAACCACCCGCGCCCAGCGGGGGTTCCCCGCCAGCCGGGCAATCTGGCCATACGTCGCCACCCGGCCGGGGGGAATCTGCCGCACGATATCGTAAATCAAAGCAAACGCGCCGGACGCCCCGCCGGACGCTTTGTTCGCGGTGGGTTCCTTCATTTGTCACAAATCACTTTCTTAACCGCCTGCACACCGCCCAGGAAGAGGGTTCCCAGGGAACGCAAGAGGTGTTCGTCGTTGAGGATGGAGACGATCGCTTCGCCCATGGCCTCCGTCAGCAGTCCCTGCGACATGGCCGCCATGGACCGCAGGGGCATCTCCGTCACGCCGGAAAGCAGCACTTCCTCCCCGCCGATGTCGCCCATTTTGCTCGCCCCCAGCTTCATGACCAATTTCGCGGCGGCGAGGATGCGGCGGCCCCACTTGGAGGTCTGGGCCTCTTCGAGCGTACTGCCGAGGTGGATGCGGCTATTTTCCGGAAGGTGCGCCGCCGGAAGCGGGAAACCCAGCAGAGCCTCGAACTCCGCAGCCGGGATGTCGTGCACCGCGCCGCTCTCGTAATGCGGCAAAGCAAGGCCTTCGTAGGGAGCGGCAACATCCGGCGCGCCTTCTACCGCGACCGATGCGGCCAGGCGAACGTCCCGGCTGGACGCGGCTGCCAAAATCTGATAATTCCCGTTTTCGACCGCCCAGTCTCCCAGGCCCGTATGATAGTACGAAAACGACCGCGCGTCCAGCGTCACGGTAACAGTCCCGCTTTCTCCAGCCTTCAGGAAAATTTTCGCGAACCCCTTGAGTTCTTTCGGCGCGCGGAAAACGGCGCTGTCCGGCGCGGCAACGTAAATCTGGACGATTTCCGCCGCGTCAAAATCCCCGGTATTGGTGACGGTCAGCGCGACGTCCAGCGTATCGTCCGGGGTGATGCTCTCCGCCGAAAGCGTCAGATCGCTGTAAGCAAAAGTGGTGTATGTCAGGCCGTACCCGAAGGGGAATTGGACGGTCTTCTCCGCCTTGTCGTAGTACCGGTAGCCAACATAGATTCCTTCGCGGTACTCCACCGTCAGCGGATTTCCCGGGAAATTTTCATAGCAGGGGGTATCCTGGAGCCGGAGGGGGAAGGTTTCGGCCAACTTGCCGCAGGGACTCTGCGCTCCGAAAAGCAGATCTACCTGCGCCCCGCCAACGGCTTCGCCCCCCAGGTGGGATTCCAGCACCGCGCTGACTTCGTCCAGCCAGGGCAGGATCACCGGCGAACCATTGTGCAGCACCACGACGACGTTCGGCTGCACCTTCGCCACGGCACGGATCAGTTCGTTCTGGCAGGGGGGCAGGTCCAGGTGCCGCCGGTCCGCGCCCTCGGATTCCATCGTCTCCGGCAGTCCGGCAAAGATCACCGCCACGTCACTTTCCTTCGCCAGGGACACGGCCTGCTGCGTCAGGACGGGGTCGTACTCATAATCCGTGACGCGGAAGCCTTCGGCGTAGCTGACGTCGGCGCCCTCCAGCTGGCTGGCCGCTTCCAGCGCGCTGGTCACCCGGTAAGAATTGATGTGGGAACTGCCGCCGCCCTGGAACCGCGGCTGCTGGGCAAACCCGCCCAGGAAAGCGACTTTCTGCGTTTTTTTCAGAGGCAGAACGCCGTCATTTTTCAGCAGCACCATGGTTTCTCGGGCAACGGCGCGGGCCTTCTCGTGCTCCGCGTCCCAATCCACCGCCGGGACCTCGGCTTCTTCCGCCGCCAGACGGGCGGCCACCTTCGCCACCAATGTCAGGATGCGCTCGCAGGCGGCGTCCAGCGCGGACTCCTCCATCTCGCCGCTTTCGACCGCGGCAATCAGCTTGCCGGTATTGAACTGCCCGCTCCCGGGCATCTCAAGATCCAGCCCGGCAGGCAGGCCCTTGACCCGGTTGCTGACCGCGCCCCAGTCGGAGATCACCGCGCCGGCGAACCCCCATTCGTGCCGGAGAATATCCGTCAGCAGCCGCTTGTTTTCGGAACAATAGAGCCCTTCGAAAAGCCGGTTATAGGCACACATCACCGTCCAGGGGTCGGCGCGTTTCACCGTCTGTTCGAAGGCGGGGAAATAGATTTCCCGCAGCGTCCGCTCGTCCGCCACGGACCGCACCGTCATGCGGCGCTTCTCCTGGTTGTTGGCGGCGAAATGCTTGATGCTCACGCCGACTTGCTTAGACTGCACACCATTGGTGTAGCTCACGGCCAGTTCCCCCGCCAGGTAGGGGTCTTCCGAAAAATATTCGAAATTCCGTCCGCAAAGCGGCGAGCGTTTGATATTCACCGCCGGGCCCAGCAGTACGCCCAGGGCTTCCCGGCGGCATTCCTCGCCTAAAGTCTCTCCCAGCCGGCGCAGCAGCGCCCGGTCGAAGGACGAGGCGGTGCCGGCCGCCGTTGGGAAGCAGACGGCCTTGATGCTGTCATTGATCCCCAGGTGATCCGCTTTGTCGCTCTGCTTGCGCAGTCCGTGCGGACCGTCGCTAACCATGATGCTGGGAATATCCAGCCGCTCCACATCCAATGTATGCCAGAAATCCTTCCCCGTCACCATCTGCGCTTTCTCTTGCAGCGTCAGCTTCGCGACCAGCGCCCTGATGTTCTCCAAATTTTTCTGCATCTGTTTGCAGCCTCCTTATGTATACTCGCCAAAATGATTGCATTCATTATGCCATATTTACGCGGAAATTACAAGTCATTTGCTCGTTCCAGATAAAAATTTTTCTCATGCGGCCGATTTTTCGTGTGCGCTGTCTTGCCTCCGCCGCCGCTTTGTGCTATAATGTATTTTGTTGAATTATATGTTGCGTTTTTGGGCAATCGGAGGAAATGGGAGGAAATGGGCGTGGAAGAACAAGTATTTACAGATTGCTATGACGTCATTATTATCGGCAGCGGATTGGCCGGACTTTATACGGCGCTCCAATTGGCGGAGCCTCTGACCCCCGGCGGGGCGCTGCCCCGGGTATTGATGCTGTCCAAACAGCGCAGCGATATTTCTGGCAGTTCCCTGGCGCAGGGGGGGGTTGCCGCCGTGTTGCAGGAGGACGAAGACGACAGCTTCGACCTGCACGCGACGGATACCCTCGTCGCCGGGGGATACCAGAACGATGTGGCCGCGGTGGACCGGCTGGTCCGGGAAGGACCGGAGGATGTGCGCCGGGTGATGGAACTGGGCGTAGAGTTTGACCGAAGCCCCGACGGGGAACTGAATAAGACGCTGGAAGGCGGCCACAGCCGCCGCCGCATCGTTCATCACGCCGATCAGACCGGCAAAGAGATGGTGGATAAACTGTTGCTGGCGGTGCGGCCGCTGCGCAATGTGACGCTGCTGGAAGAAGTCGTCGCCTGCGGGGCAGAAGCGGTGGAACGCGGTTTCGCGGTAGACATCCTTTGGGGCGGCGCGCTGCGCAGGGTCTACGGCAGTTACCTGTTGCTGGCCACCGGCGGCATCGGCCGGGTGTACCGCTTCACCACCAACCCCCCCGTTTCCACCGGAGATGGTATTCGCATCGCCTATGAACTCGGCGCGGCAATCCGGCATCTTTCCTACGTTCAGTTCCATCCCACCGCCTTCGACTCGCCGGAGAGCGGGGAGCAATTTTTGATCAGCGAAGCGGTCCGGGGGGAAGGGGCGACCCTGCTCAACTGCCGCAGGGAACGCTTCATGGACCGCTATGACCCCCGGCTGGAACTGGCTCCCCGGGACGTCGTTTCCCGCGCGATTCTGATGGAGTCCCGCCGGACCGATTCCCGGCGCTTTTACCTGGATATCCGCCACAAGGGGAAGGCTTTCCTCGAACACCGTTTCCCGGCCATTTACGCGGCCTGCCTGGAGCGGGGTGTGGACATTGCGGAGGACCTGATCCCCATCTTTCCCTGTCAGCATTACCTGATGGGAGGAATTGATGTTGATCTCTCCAGCCGCGCCACCCTTCCCCGGCTCTACGCCGCCGGGGAGTGCGCCCACACGGGGCTGCACGGGGGAAACCGCCTGGCCAGCAACTCCCTGCCGGAAGCCCTGGTTTTTGGCCGGCACGCCGCCTGGGACATCCTTGCGCGTCTGCGCGCCGGGGAACCGGGCGTCCAGCCTTCCGTGGCGGCAACGGATCCGGGGCGGGAAGAACCGGTTCCGGAGTGGATGCGGGGCCTGCGGGAAGAGATCCAGGAAACCATGCAGCGGGCCAGTTTCGTCTTCCCGGACAAAGCCCTGATCCCCGAAGCGGCCCGGCGCATGCGGGCGCTCTACGAACGTCTGCGGACGCAGCCCGTCCGCTCCCGGGAGCATGCCGAAATCCGCTCCCTGGCCTGCGTAGCCGCGCTGATCCTGGAAGAGGAACAGCGGCGGAGCTGACTCTTTCCATCCCTAATCGTTTAAATCAAACAAAGAAACGGAGAATGCCGAATGCTGCCATGGTATACTGTCGATGAAGTGATCCAGCGGGCCTTGCGGGAGGATATTTCGTATGTGGACCTCTCCTGCGAATATCTGTTCGATGCGGAGCAGCGCAGCCGGGCGCGCTTTGTCGCCGTCCGGGACGGGACGCTCTGCGGACTGGACATTGCGCTGCGGGTGTTCGACTTGCTGGATTCGGGGTTCTCTGTCGCGGCCCGGCGGCGGGACGGGGAACGCTTCGCCCCCGGAGACGTCCTGGCGGAATTCGAAGGCAGCACGGTACAGCTGCTCCAGGGGGAACGCACGGCTTTGAACCTGCTCCAGCATTTGTCTGGCGTCGCCTCCGCGACGGCGCGGCTGGTTTCTCTCGTGGCGGGCACGGGAGCGCAGATCACCGACACGCGCAAGACTTTGCCGGGGCTGCGGGCGCTGCAAAAATATGCTGTCACCTGCGGCGGCGGGAAGAACCACCGCTTCAATCTCTCCGACGGCGTTATTATTAAGGACAACCACATTGACGCCTGTGGCTCCATTGGGGCAGCGGTGGCGGCGGTGCGCCGCCGGGTGGGACACATGGTCAAAATCGAGGTCGAGACGCGCAACCTGGCCGAGGTCCGCGAGGCGCTAGACGCTGAAGCAGACATTATCATGCTGGATAATATGTCCTTGGACGACATGCGCGCGGCGGTCACGCTAATCCGGACGGCCAGCCCGCTGGGCGCCAGTTCTCCCCGTAAGATCCTGCTGGAAGCTTCCGGCGACGTGACGGAAGAGAACGTCCGTGCGGTGGCGGAAACGGGCGTGGACATCGTCTCCCTCGGCGCGCTGACCCACTCCGTCAAGGCGGCCAATATTTCAATGCGGATCGGATAAGCGGACCCGCAGGCGTCTTGTATTTTCATTGTACATTATTTATTGCGCAATGCGCATCGCGTACAGCGCAAGGAGAAGGCTATGAAGCGTCCTTTTGTGATTGGCGTCGCAGGCGGGAGCGCCAGCGGAAAATCAACGTTTGCGCGGTCGCTGTGCGCGTCGCTTGGTGACGCTGCGCTGGTGATTCCAATGGATTCCTATTATTTTCCGGAAGAGCAATTGCCCCGCGTCTGCGCGCCCGTTACCGGCAAGCTCTATCCGGATTACAATCAGCCTTCCAGCATTGAACTGGGCAGGCTGAAGGCTGATCTGGCGTCGGCAATCACCGGCGGAATGAACCCGGTCATCCTCGTGGAAGGATTGTTCACGCTATGGGATCCCGAGATCTTTGAGCAGCTGGACTGGAAGGTATTTATCGATTGTAAGGCCGACGAACGCGCCATCCGGCGGCTGCGGCGGAACATGTCCTGGGGCCGGTCATTTGATCAGGTGGCGGACGTTTATCTGGATTTGGTTCGGTTTCGGCACGAGGAATACGTGGAGCCGACAAAGTGGCGCGCCGATTTCATCCTGAACGGCTCCAGACCGTTTGACCTGGCCGTGGAATGGATGGCCGGATATGTGACGGCCTGCGTCCTTCCCCGGCAGGATCTCAAAAGCAAAACGCTCCCCATCTAAAATTCATCAATATAGGAGGTACGTCATGACATTTTGCACCAAATGCGGCAACCGGCTCGCCGACGAAGATGTGTTCTGTCCCGGCTGCGGAACGGTCAAGACCATCCCGTCGGCAGCCCCAGCAATCCCCGTGCCGCCGCCCAGCTATCCCCCGCCCCAGACGGCGCCCCCGCCCCCGCAGCCCCAGTATTACGCTCCGCAGCAGCCGTACTATACCCCCCAGACGGGCAATCCCGTCAAACAGACAAAGTACCCGCCTTTCGGCTTTCCGGCGGACTCCAAACTGCCGATGATCGCGGGGATCATCACGGGCGTCAGCATCCTGCGGACCTTGATCAGCGCAATCTCTTATCTGGCCAGGAACGCCAGCGTCGCCGGCGTGGCAGCAAGCTATCTCCCCAGTCTGCTGACCTCCGTGCTGTTCCTCGTTCTCGTCTTGACCGCCGCCAAAAAGAAGCCGGGCCTGATGGCGATCTCGTTTGGGTGGGACACACTAGCCACGCTATTTTCTGCGATCAGCGCTGGGATGATGGTGGCGACGCGAAACTTTCCTTCGCTAGATTCGTTCTATCTAAATTCGCTCATATCCAATAGCGCACGTCTGCTCTTTTGGATCGTCATTCTTGTGCTGTACCTCCAGGCCGTCCAGGGGAACGCCAAGAGCCGGACGCCGCTGCTCGCCGCCTACGGCGTTGTGCTGGCCTGGGACCTGGTGTGGGTGTTCGCTGGCGGGAGCGGGATCAACCTGGCGCAAATCCCGATGAGCTTACTGTATTACATCCTGGGTCACGCGCCGTACGCGCTGCTGTTCCTCGGGCTGCAACAGACGAAATCCGCGCAGGCCCCATCCCTAGGCTATCCCAATCAGTGATAGGAGGTTTTTCTGTATGTTGTCCTTTCTTCGCGCCCTCTGGCTGCGGGCACTGGCGCTGCTGGTCGCGCCGCTGTGTCTGCTGACGACCTGGATCACCGACGGCAAGGACCAGCCCATCGACGGGCAGTACCCCGCTGTGAGCCAGGAGAATTTCGGCCTGTTCGGAGCGGTGCCGCGCTACCAGGGCATCACCACCGACGGGGAATATTGGTATTACAGCTGGAACTTTGGCTTATATAAGACCACTTTGGACCACAAACCTGTCGAAAACAACTTCATCGCCATCCCGCTGAAGTACCTGACGGAGGGCTCCAACCACATCGGGGGGATCAGTGTCGCGGGCGGGAAGCTTTATTGCCCGCTGGAAGACGGCGGCGACTACCTGCACCCTTATATCCTGATTTATGATGCGGAAACACTGCGCTGGACCGGCAAGGCCTACGCCCTGCCCCAGGAACTGCATGTCAAAGGGGTGCCGTGGGTCGCTGTGGATGTGCCCCGGGGCGTCGCCTACACTGCCGAATGGAACAACGCGACGGTTCTGAATGTGTTCTCTCTGGAAGACTTCACCTTGCTGCGGACGGTGCCGCTCAGCGCGCCGATCGACCGGGTGCAGGGCGCGGAAGTCTACGGCGGCGTTCTTTACTGCGCAGCGGACTCCAAGGATAGCCACACTATCTGGGCCGTTCAGCCGGAGACCGGGGAAGTGTACAAAGCCTTTGACCGCAACTTGGACAACGCCATTGAGGCGGAAGACGCCACCGTCTGGCCGATGCCGGACGGCTCGCTGATCCACTGCATTGAGACTGGCAGCTCCCGGGTGAACGTGGTGCTCAAGCACTACGCTTTCGACCCGACGGCGCTTCCGTTTTAAGGAGGAACCAATGTTTCGTCGCATGACTGCTTTTCTGCTCGGCCTGCTCCAGTCCCTGCTGATTTCCCAGGGGGCAACCACCCTTTGGGCGCACCGGACTCCCGCCGCCCAGAGCCGCTATCCGTTTGTTCTGGTGCACGGCCTGATGGGTTACGGCTACAACGATCTGATCAACGAAGTCCTGCCTTACTGGGGTCAGACCACCGGAGATATCCCCGCCGTTCTGGCGGAACAGGGGTACGAATGCTACACTGCCTCCGTCGGGCCGCTGTCCAGCGCCTGGGACCGGGCATGCGAACTTTATGCCCAGCTGGCGGGCGGGACGGTGGACTACGGCGCGGCGCACGCCTCCCTGCACGGACACAGCCGCTTCGGCCGGACCTATGAGACGCCGCTGTTCCCGGGCTGGGGCCCGGAACGGAAGGTCAATCTGCTGGGCCACAGCTTTGGCGCGGCGACGATCCGGTTGCTGGCCTGCCTGCTGGCGGAGGGGGACGCGGGGGAGCGCGCTGCCGCGCCGGACCCTTCTCCCCTTTTCGAAGGCGGCAAAGGCGGCTGGATTTGTAGCGTCACTTCCCTGGCGGGGCCTCACAACGGCACCGCCGCCCTCTCGCAGCCGGAAACCGCTCCCCCGGCCGGGGAACGGCGTCCGGGTGCGTCGGACGTGCTGTCGGCGCTGGCCTTGCGCACCATCGGCAATCTCCCGCTCGGCAACGCGATCTATGATTTTCAACTGGAACAGTGGGGGCTAACCGACCCGCCGCTGACGCTGACCAAGCCCACTTGGACGCAGCGGCGGCAGTGGCTGCATTTCACCGCCGGAACAGACAATGCCTTATATGATCTCTCTCTTCATGGGGCTTATGAACTCAACCGGCGGCTGTTTCCCGTCGAAGAAATTTACTATTTCTCCTTCGCCGCTGTCAAGACCAACCTGGAGGAAGCAACGGGCGACCAGATCCCGGAGCAGGACTTGTTCTTCCTTTTCCTGCCGAACGCCAAGCAATTGGGCCTGCACGGAACGCCTTGGGTCTCCGCCGACGGCATCACCATCGACGAGAGCTGGCAGCCCAACGACGGTCTGGTTCCGCTGGCCTCAGCACTTTATCCGTTCGGTGAGGCGCACCAGGATTTCTCGCCGGGGACCGCGCCGGATGACCTTCCCGCCGGTGTCTGGCTGGTGATGCCTGTGCAGCACATGGACCATCTGGGATTTTCCGGCGGGTTCTATAACCAGAACCGCGGCGGACTGCGGCTCTTCTATGCGGAACAGTTTTCCCTTGTCGAAGCGACATATTGAT
>JAIRXU010000014.1 GCA_031268095.1 Oscillospiraceae bacterium
TTCTTTCCCCCCCCCCATTTTTTGTGTGAAAGTTAGATTATTTTTTAGGGGGTTGCCAAAGGTCTCCCGCAGGATATATAATGTTAAAAGGTCGGATGTAGGGGAAACCGATCCACCAACCGATCTCCAAATCAAAATAACCAAACGGAAGCAAGAAAGGGGGATTTTCAATGGCAGTTGTTATTATCTTTATCGTCGGCATTGTTCTAGTCATCTACTTTTCGAACACAAAGAAACCCGGCACCGAAAGGAAGGAAGCTCCTGACATCTTGTATGTATATGACCATGCCACGTATGAGGTTGGCCGCAAAACAATTCCTGGTACGCTGACTGTTTTCGCGTCCCGTCTGGAATTCAACGCGACTGGTGCGGCCAATACAGAGTTCAGCCACACGTTGCTCACGGAACGGCTGACACGCGCTTGGGTCGAAAAAGGAAAGAGGCTAACCGTCCAGGACAAAGCCCTCAAGGACTACGTCTACAGCCTTTCCTCCGAGGAAGATACTGCTTGGCATTATGCGGAAGAAGCAGCTTCGTTGATCAACCAACAAATTGCCGAATAACGAGAGGAAGGTTTTTATGTCAATTATTGCCACCGCCGCCATCGCTTTGTTAGGAAAATCGCTTCATAGTTCCTACCAGCGCTGGAAAGCAACTCCGGATCCTATCCTTCGCCGCGAAGTAGAAGGGGCCGTTTATCATCAAGGCAAGCTGAAAAGGACGGGCGATTTCTTTGTTTTTGACCAAGCAATCCTTTTCGGCAATGATCCCGGCGGTGACGCCGAATTTGTTGGTGTTGTTCGCGAGCTAATGTCCGATATTCAAGACGCGGCGCACTTTAGCAAGCGGGGCATGGGCGACTGCCTGAAGATCACCACCAAAGCCGGAGGGGAATACATTTTCAGCCTGGGTTCCAAGAAGACGGCGGAATACGAAGCCAAGGAGTGCGCACGGTTGATCATGAAAGAAATAGCCGGATAGCAAGCCAAAGATAGCATACTGAAAAATCAGATGGGGGATATTATGCATAAAGTCAGCATCGCCTTGATCATTGCTACGGCTATATGGCTCTTGCTCGCCGCCGCCGCACAAAATCCCAGCCCTCTGCCTCTGGCTGCGCTCATCGGGAGCATCATCAGTTTTTTGTTGCCAAAAAAGAAAAAAGACGGGGTGGAGACCCCCAGTCCGCCGAGTCCCCCGGTCTACAAATTGCTGCGCAAATTTGATTTTGCGTTTCATGAAGTATCGCATAACAGCTTTTGCCTGGGCAGTTTCTCTATTTTTGAAAATCGGGTGGAATTCAACGCCGCAGCAAGCGCAAGTCCCCCTGACACGTTGCCGATGTCCATATTAATCAGCGCGGGAGTCGAAAGCAAGTTTGCTCATGGAACGTCTCTTGTCCTCTTTGATACCTCACAGAAGTTACATAAATATAGATTGGGGTCTAGTAAAAGCCAGGAAAAACAATTTGCTGTGGAAGCGATGGGGCTGATCAAACAGCAGATCTCCAAATCAAGATAGCCGAACAGGACAACGTGACTTTTTCGGGTGTCAACTTGTCCGTAGTCAGCCAGGCGACGACCTCACTCCGCGGCGCCGGGCAGTTCGTCGCGGAAATAAGAGAAATTAAGATGGAAATCCCGGGGTCTGGAGAAAATCTCCGGACCCCGCTGTTTATTACGCCACCCCTGCCGCGAGCATCTCCGCGAACTGCTTGGCCAGACGGGGACTCCTGCCGCCGCAGCGGATGGCGTGGGCCTCTGCCCGGCGCTCAAGCTCCGCGTCGTCCAGCGTTACACCGCCCTGCCTTGCCAGTGTCCGGACCAGGTCGAGGTACAGGGCTTTGTCCGGCCTCTGGAACGTCACCGTCAGCCCGAACCTGGCCGACAGACTCATCAGTTCCTGCATCGTATCGGCCAGATGGATCTCGTCGCCCGTCCGGTCGCCAAAATTCTCTTTGACCAAGTGCCGCCGGTTGCTGGTGGCGTAGACCGCGAAATTCCCCGTATGTCCGCCGGCGCTCCCCTCCAGCACAGCCTTGAGGGCCGAAAAATTGTCGTCATTGGCGGCAAAGCTGAGGTCGTCGATATAAATGAGGAACTTCAGCGGGTTCCTGCCAATCTGCTCCAGCACTTCCGGAAGCTGGTGGAGCTGACTTTTTTTAAGCTCAATCAGCCGCAGGCCCCGGTCCCGGTATTCATTGACGATGGCTTTCACCGTAGCGCTTTTGCCCGTACCCGCGTCGCCGTAGAGCAGAACGTTGTTGGCCGGACGGCCCTCCAGCAACGCCTGCGTATTGGCCAGGATCGGCGCGCGTTCCCGCTCATAGCGGTAGAGCCGGTCCAGCCGCTGGGGGTCTGGGTACGCCACCGGGACCAGCGCCCCGTCCCGGACCGTAAACATCGCGTACCGCGCGAAGACCCCGAATCCCTGCCGGGGCAGTTCCGCCAGGTAGGCCGGGTAGTCCCGCGCGAAATTCCGCCGCGCGGCGGGCCAGTCCAGCGTCAGCGGGAAATCTTCCGGCAGCCAGGACCACACCGCCGCCCCGTCCAACCCGGACAGGGCGCCGAGGACCTCCAGTTCCCGCCCCAGCCGCGCGCCCAGCCCCGTCAGGTCTCCCGCCCGGCGGACGCAGAGATTATCGTCCTCCCGCAGCAGCAGCCAAAGCGCCTCGCCCAGGTCTCCCCCCTGCCGGTCCAGCGCGGCCTGGAACGCCGCGCAGCAATCCACCATCTGAATCAGGTCGTCCCTGTCCGGGTCCAGGTCCAGCAGCGCTGTCAGCCGCGCGCCCAAGGCCGTCCCGTGCAACCCCCGCAGCAGGGACAGCCCATGCCAGCCATACCAGAGCCGGCCCCAAAGAGAAAGCTGAGAATCCTGAGAAACTTCCATGGTCCATCTGCCTCTTTCCTGCGAATCGACGCCAAGTATGGGTTTTATTTTACACCTTCCCTGCCCGTTTGTCAATGCTGCCATGTGCGGCCCGGCAGCCGTTTTGTTTTCTGCCCCCGTTTTTTCTCCGCGCCGTGTTTCCGGGCTCCAGACCCGTCATATTTCTCCTTGCTTTTATCCCAAAAATATGATAAAATAAAAAACAAACCAATAAGGAGGCAATCGCTGGATGAATGAATCCGCACGGCAAAGCTGGAACCAATGGGCTGAAACCTGCCTGACTGAAAATGACAGAATTTCACTGGAGCTCATTCAGGAGGACCCCCGCCGCGCGTTTCCGCGGGACGTTTGGGATATGGTCACCGCCGCGACGCCTGATTTGCGCGGCAAACGCGTACTGGTGCCGTCCAGCGGGGACAACCTGGCCGCGTTCGGCTTTCATCTGTTGGGGGCGAAGGTAACGTCCGCGGACCTTGCCGAAAAGCAGCTGGAAAACGCCGCGAGGATCGCCGACGCCCACGGCTGGGATATGGAATTCCGCCAGGCGGACAGCATGACGCTGGACGGCCTGCCGGACGGCACATATGATCTCATCCACACCTCCAATGGCGCGCATGTCTGGATCAGCGATTTGGGGCAGATGTACCATTCTTTTCACCGCGCGCTGCGGCCCGGGGGCGCATATGTGTTTTTTGATACGCACCCGTTCAACCGCCCGTTCGACGACCACGGCAAGCGCCTCAAAGTCGTCAGGCCTTATGCCGCGACGCAGCCGTTCCATGACCCGCCCGAGTACCCTTGGCGGGTGGAGGATATCCTGCGGGCGCTGCTGGGCGCGGGGTTCGCCCTGCGGGATTACCGGGATATCCAGTCCGGCCCGGACGACATCATGGCCTTTGGCTGGTTTTACCGTTCTTATGCGCAGCGCGAGCAGGACCGCCGCGCGAAATATGACTGGATAAAAAATCCCGGGGCGGCGCTGCCGTCCTGGATGGGGGTTAGCGCACGAAAGGAGAAAACAGAATGAAGTTGGTATTTTCGGCTTTGGGCTGTCCTGGACTGTCCTGGACAGACATGATCACCATGGCCAAGGACCTCGGCTTTTCCGGGATTGAGCTGCGCAGATACGAGGACACACCCGTGGAAGAGTTGCTGCGCGCGCTGGGCAAACTGCGCACCGGACGGCTGGAAATCTCCTGCGTCTCCTGCGGCAGCAGCCTGCAATATCCTGAAACCCGGGAAACCGCACTGGCGGAGGCCCGGCAGGCCATCCGACTGGCGGAGGCGCTCGGAGCAAGGTACGTGCGCCTGCTGGCGGACCGGACGGCGCAGCCCTGCGACCCGGTGGAGGAAGACGAGGTCCTGGAAGCGATCCGCTCTCTCCTGCCCCTGGCGGAGGAACTTGGCGTGACGCTGCTGATTGAGACCAACGGCGTTTTCGCCGACACCACCCGCCTGGCGAAGCTGCTTGCCTCGCTTTCGAGCGACGCCGTCGGCGCGCTCTGGGATCTGCACCATCCCTACCGTTTTGCCGGGGAATCTCCGGCCCAGACAGTGGAGCATTTGGGCGCCTACATCAAGTACGTCCACTGCAAGGATTCTGCCGTAGAAGACGGAGGGGTCAAATACAAGCTGATGGGCGAAGGAGACTTGCCGTTCGACCTGTTCTTCCGCGCCCTGCGCTCGATTAATTTTGACGGCTTCTTCTGCCTGGAATGGCTCAAGCGCTACGCGCCGGAGCTGGAGGATGCGGGGATTGTTTTCCCGCAGTTCATCCACTACGTCAGCCAGTTCATTGGGCAGGACGCGTCCGCGCCCGTCCGGCTCCAGGACAACGCCCGCAAGACGGGCCAATTCATCTGGCCGAAGGAACATCTGATTGATCTGACCTTCCCGCAGGTGCTGGATCGGGTGGCGGAAGAGTTTCCGGACCAGTACGCCTTCCGGTATACCGTGCTGGACTACACCCGGACGTACCGGGAATTCCGGGAGGACGTTGACACGTTTGCCCGGGCCTTCATCGCGATGGGCGTCCGCCCCGGAGATCATGTCGCGATCTGGGCCACCAACGTCCCCGCCTGGTTCATCACCTTCTGGGCCAGCGTCAAGATCGGCGCGGTGCTGGTGACGGTCAACACCTCCTACAAGATTCACGAGGCGGAATACTTGCTGCGGCAGAGCGACACGCACACCCTGGTCCTGATTGAAGGCCACAAGGACAGCGACTACGCCGGGATCATCCGCCAGCTCTGCCCGGAGCTGGAGACCCTGGAAAAGGGCACACCCCTTCATGCCCAGCGTCTGCCTTTCCTTCGCAACGTCGTAACCGTTGACTTCGCGCTCCCTGGCTGCCGCACCTGGGAGGAGGCCGCTGCCCTGGCCCCGCAGGTGACCCCGGAGGAAGTGACCCGCCGGGCCGCCGCCCTGCACAAAGACGACGTATGCAACATGCAGTACACCTCCGGGACCACCGGCTTCCCCAAAGGCGTCATGCTGACCCACTATAATGTCGTCAACAACGGCAAAACCATCGGCGACGGCATGGATCTCTCCACCGCCGACCGGCTGATGATTCAGGTGCCGATGTTCCACTGCTTCGGCATGGTCCTGGCGATGACCGCCGCCATGACCCACGGCGTCACCATGTGCCCCATCCCGGCCTTCTCTCCGGCCAAGGGGCTGGAATGCATCGCGAGGGAAAAAATCACGGCCTTTCACGGCGTACCCACCATGTTCATCGCCATGCTGGGACACGAAGACTTCAGCACAACCGATTTCAGCCATATGCGCACCGGCATCATGGCTGGGAGCCCTTGCCCGATCAAAGTGATGGAAGAGGTCATCGAGAAAATGCACATGAATGAAATCACCATCGTTTTCGGACAGACGGAGTCTTCCCCGGGCTGCACCATGAGCCGCACCACCGATTCCATTGACACCCGGGTCAATACCGTCGGCCGGGCGTTTTACGGCGTAGAGTGCAAAATTGTGGATCCTGAAACAAACGAGGACCTGCCGGACAACGTAGACGGCGAATTCGTCGCCCGGGGGTACAACATCATGCGCGGCTATTATAAAATGCCGGAGGCCACCGCAGCCGCCATCGACGCGGACGGCTGGCTGCACACCGGAGACCTGGCCCGCCGGGACGAAAACGGCAATTATAAAATCACCGGCCGGATCAAGGATATGATCATCCGGGGCGGGGAAAATATTTATCCCAAGGAAATTGAGGATTTCATTTACACCCATCCGAAGGTCTCCGACGTGCAGGTCGTCGGCGTTCCAAGCAAAGCCTACGGCGAAGAAATCATGGCCTGGGTGATCCTCAAGCCCGGCGAGGAATCCTCCGCGGAGGAGATTCAGCAATTTGTCCTGGACCACATGGCCAAGCACAAGGTCCCCAGCTTCGTCCACTTCACCGGCGCGTTCCCGATGAACGCCGCCGGGAAGATCCTCAAGTACAAGATGCGGGAGGATGCGGTGGAACTGCTCGGGCTGCAATCCGAAAGCAAGATCGCCACGGCATAGCCCCGCGCTATGGCTCCCGGACCGCCGTCCGATTCGTTCCGAAAGGAGGCCGCATGATGAAACGCATCGCCGCCGTGCTGACGGCGGGATTGCTCTGCCTGCTGGCCTCCTGCACCCCCAAGCCACCGCCAACTGTCTTCTCCACTGCGGCGCCGCCTTCTGCCACCGCCGCCAGCACGGCGCCCCGCAAAACCGTCTTCCTCAGCGTCTACCGGGGCGGTTCGCTTTACCAGGGCACTGCGCTGCTGCATATGGTCTGGTGGCGGGTGCAGGGAGAGGGCGAAGCGGACTGGAAGCCCCTGATGAATCAGGTCGCGCTCCCCGCCGGCGGCCGGATCGAGCTCAAAGCCAAGGCCTCCGGCGACACCGTCCGGGAGATTTATGAGGCGTTCCTTTTTCAGGATGAACAGCAAATCGCCATGGACATCCGGGACGGCTACGCCACCGGCTCCGTCAAAGCCGCACCTTTCCAGCTCTACGTCCGCAGCTTCAACAGCGACCTTTGGACATTCAAGGCCGCGGGATAAAAATCACGCAACCCCCTAACCGGCGGCTGCGTTTTTTTGATTTTTTCAAATTTTCCCTTCCGTGCGCCATTCCCGGAGCAAGGCGTTCCAGATGTCGTTCGGAACCGGCCAGCATCCGGCGCGCTTCTGCGCCTCGCGGATGAGCTCCAAATTGCAGTTCTTCCCGGTCTCGATACTCCGCAGACAGACGCGGGCCCAGCTGTCGTCCGGCGCGCAGCTGGCGCGGAGGACGGCAAGGTCGTAGGGCACAGAGCGCGTCTCGACCCGCGGCTCCCCGTCTTCCCAGCGCAGCAGGGCGTAGCGCGCTCCCCGCGTACCGTCGAAATTCACGCCGACGGACCCGGGATTGACGAGCCACTTCCCGGCGGCGCGCTCCACCATGGGGCGATGCGTGTGGCCGCAAAACAGCAACGGTTCCCGGACCGCCCGGGCGGCGCGGCGCAAGGCGCGCTTGTTCTGCGCTTTGAGCGGTTCGGATCCGGAGACCGGCGCGTCATGAACCATCCGGCAAGAGAAGTCCCGAAAGGTCAGGGCCAGCTGAACGGGCAGCGCGTCAATCCAGGCCAGGTCGGCGGCGGAGAGCCGGCGGAACGTTTCCAGATTTCCGGCGAAGGAGGCGTACCGTTCCCAATCGTCGCCGTCGCGCCCCGCCGTGTGGTCGGCGATGTAGTCTTCCCGGTTGCCCCGGACGACATAGGCCGGCAGGGAACGGACCAGGCGCAGCGTCTCGGCAGTGAACTGCGGGAAATCGGTGAGGATGTCGCCCAGGATCATCATGTGGTCCACCGGCTCCCGCGCCGCGTCGGCCAGCACCGCCTCCAGCGCGGGAAGATTGCCGTGGATGTCGGAGAGGATGGCGACGGTCATATCTCAGTCCCTTCCTGCCGCATTGCAATGCCGCGTCGTCGTTCCGGAATGGTGATTTCGACTTCCCGGCCCAGCGCGGCGGACTCCAGAATGCCGCTGATGATCGCCTGGTTATAGATGATCTGGCTGGTGGGGATGGGCGCGGGGCCGCCTGCCCGCACAGCGCGGACGAAGTCGCTGACCTTCTCATAAAACAGATCCAGCTTGTGGGTCACGTAGGGAATCGGCGTCTCGGTCTGGAGGCCAAATTCATCATGATACAGCGTCATCCCGCCGACGGTTCCGTCCCAGGCGCCGCCGCCCGCGGGCAGGACTTTGAACCCCGCCTGCTCGCCCAGGAAGAACGTCGCGCCGGTGGTGTCCATGTGCATGGCCCAGGACATGCGGAAATCCAGCGTGATCCCGCCTTCCAGCCGGATCAGGGCCACGGCGAAGTCGTCAACGTCAAAGCGCGCGGCATGCTGCGGGCTGAGCTGGGGATTCGTGCCGATATAATTGAACTTCGAGGCGGAGACGGTCAGGGGCTTGGGGTATCCCAAGGAGTTGAGGGGCATATCCAGTCCATAGCAGCCAATGTCCCCCAGCGCGCCCATCCCGGCGGTCTTCTGCTCGATGAAGGTGTGGCCCGGGATTCCACGCCGCCGCCCGCCGCCGGTCTGCACATAGTAAATCTTCCCCAGAGCGCCGGATTGGACAATCTCTTTGATCTTCTTCGAATTGGGATCATAGCGGGGTTGGAACCCGACGGAGACGAACTTCCCGCTGGCTTTTTCGGCCCGGAGGATCTCCGCCGCTTGCTCCATGGTGACGCACAAAGGCTTCTCCAGCAGGACAGGCAGCCCTGCTTCCAACGCCGCGACGGCGCAGCAGGCATGGGTCTGGTTATAAGTGCAAACGCTCACGGCATCCAGTTCCACCGCGCGAAGCATCTCTTCCGCGCTGTCGAACGCCAAGGCCTGGAACTGCTCAAACCCATCGAAGAACGCCCGGGCCTTGCCGGGCACAATGTCCGCCCCTGCCACAACCTCCACTTCGTCTGGCAGCTTGAGATATGAGCGCATGTGCGCTCCGGCGATCCCGCCGGTACCAATGATGCCAATCCGCAATTTTTCAGGCATACGAAGACCTTCTTTCGGTTTGTTTTATGGTGAGCCGGGACGTTACCCCAGCGTCGCCGCTTCTGCTTCCGTCCAGTCTGTCCGGAACTTCTCGACCTCGTTCACCGTCAGGGCGTAGACCGTCCGCCCCGCGACCAGTACGTCCTGGGTCCCGGCCGGGAGGGGCTGGCTTTGGAGAAACACGCCGTCGCGTCCCAGCCGCAGCACCCGGTCCTCGAGGCGCAGATGGACCTTCCCGCCCGCGCAACTGATCCCCAAGACCCGCTGCGGGAACGCCTGCTCCTGCAACAAGACCCCGTCCGGACCGTACAGCCGCAGCAGCGAGCGGTCCCGGCCCCAGTCCCGCAACAGCACAGCCAGCAGCTTCCCCTCCCAGGCCGAAACGCCATCCAGCGTTCGCCCGTCGTAGGAGAAGTCCTGTTTTTTTCCGTCTTTGCCGATCACCGTCAGCATCTCTTCGCCCACGGCAATCCAGCCGCCCTGCGCCAGGGGTTCCAGCCGCAGCAGCCAGGTATGATCATACCGCAGATCAACGGTCGGTTCTTCCCGGCCGAACGTGAACGCCACCAGCCTGGAATACAGCCCTGCCTGTTCGGTGCCGGTCAGCAGCAAAGCCAGGGAACCATCGTCGTCGCCCAGCGAAAGATCCGCAATATATTCCTTTTTGCTGCTCCAGGAGAAGAGCTCCTTCCCCTCGCGGTCCAGCGCCACCGCTTCGCTGAGGGCTCCGTCCGCCAGGCTCGCCAGCGCGACACTGCCCCGGCGGTTAAGATCCCCCGCCAGGAGATTCTGCGGCAGGACGCCGCTGCGCAGTTCCGCGGTTTTGCTCAGCAGCGCGTACTGTCCGGAATCCCGGTCGAACAGCAACAGACGGCCGCCTCTCTCCCGCAGGACAGGGCTGCCATAGTTGTGGAGCTGATGCAGCGTCTGTACCCCGCTGTTGGCGTAAACTTCCAGCACCGTGCGGCTCAGCAGAGCGACGCTGTTTCCCGGCTGCGCCGCCGCCAGGATCCCGGCCCGGCCGCTCGGCAGCGGAAAGGCTCCGCCCCTGCGGCCGAGACTCCGCAGGCTGTCCGTCAGGTTCGAGCGGCCCACCGGCCCCGCCGCCGCCAGCACCGAGGCCGCGACCATCCCTGCCAGCACCAGCGCCCCCGCCAGGATCAGCAGCCAGCGGGGCGGTCTGCGGCGTTTTTTTCTTTTGGCGGACGGATCCTGCTGCGGGGACCGCAGCGTTCGCATGACGCGGAACGGTTTTTTTTCTTCGGTCAGTGTTGCCATAGTGCCTCCAAAGTTATGTTTGGGCAGGACTCTCCCGCTCCAATTCTTTGTATAATTTTTCTAGATTTTCGTATCCGCTGTAGTCTCGTCCGGCGGCATTCCCGGCCAAGCGCGCCATCTCTTCCGGGCGCCGCAGAAGCGCGGCGATTCCTTCGGCGGCAGCTTCCGGATCCAGCGGAACGATCCGCGCGTCCACACCGTCGGTCACCTGGGCGGCGGCAGTGGGGAAAGCGGTCACCGCCACAGGTTTCCCCAGGCTCAGCGCCTCCATCACCGACACGGCCTTGCCCTCGTACCGCGAAGGCTGGACATAGAGGTCGCAAGCCTTGAGGTAGGGGCAGGGATTTTCCCGCTTACCCAGCAGGACAACGCGGCCCTCCATCCCCTGCGCCCCAACGGCCCGCCGAATGTCTTCCTCCATGCCGCCGTACCCAATGAGGTACCATGTCACCGGCAGGCCCCGTTCGACCAAACGGCGGCAGAGGAGCGGCACCAGCTCGAAAGCCTTGGCATAGCAGTACCGCCCAATCGACAGCAACCGGAATCCGTCCGGTTGGGGCGGCATATCGCCCGGCACAAAGGCTTCTGCCCTCGCCCGGAGATCCGCTGGGGACAGGAGATTTTCAAACACAAAACACCGGTCCGCCAGCGCGGGATACCGAACGGTCAGGCCCTCCAGCACCCCGGCAGATACCGCACCGATCCGGTCGAATTGGCGCCAAACCGCTTCATCCCCGGTCTCGTCCAGCGCTGCCGCCCGGAGGTCCGTATGAATCCAGGCCAGCTTCCGCCTGGCCTGTACCTTCCGCGCCACATAGTGATGAGGCCACATGAAGCTGACGGCGGCGTCATATTCCCCGGGAAGCGCCGGCAGCCAGCGAATGACATTCTCCCAGTATTGCTGGTAGAGCGCGAACGCGGCGCCATCGTCCGCGGCGGACGAGGGGGGAACCGCCGCATAACGGAGGCGCACTTGCCCCTTGGCCCGCAGGCGCTCCGCCGCCAGGATCCCATGCCCCTGCCGCAGCGCCCTCCGGATGGGCTGCAGCAAACTGGCCAGCTGCGGGATTTCCGGCAGAAGACGGCACTGGGGCGGCAGTTCCGGCAAAAGTTCCCCTTGGTGCGCGAAAAGCAGGACATCTACATCAAACCGGTCATAGTCCAGCGCCCGCAGCATCTCGATCAGGCTGCGCTCGATTCCGCCGATGGCCAGGCTGTGAACCGTAAATAAAATCCGGCGCTTCAAGGCATCAACCTCCTGAACAGTTTCTTGAGCTGCGGGCGCAGCCGCCGGTACCAGGGAAGCCAGAGCGCCGCATAATGGTGCAGCGTGACGGTATCTTCCTGCACACGGGTCTTTCCCGTCCGGTAATCCAACGGATAAAACACGGACGACGGGTACACCGAAATCCCCGGCAGCCGCTGGCGCGTATTGTCCCGGCGCAGCCCGCGCGCCTCCAGCAGCGCCGTCAGCATCGGCACATTGGAGGAGCTGTAACGGCTGCCGTCTTCGTTCCAATAGACCGCCGTTTCAAAATACCGCAAATATTCTCCCACCATCGGATCCCCCGGTCCGGCACCGATAATCCCGGCAGCAACAAAATCCCCCGGCTCAAACCCCGCAAAAAAATCATCCGCCAGGAACGGCTCCAGGGGTTTCAGCAGCTGCATGTCCGTATCCAAATAGACGCCTCCCTGCTCCCAGAGAATCTTCCCCCTGGCGTAGTCGCTGACGAAGGCATATTTTTTGTCCGCATAGGCGTCGCGGGCAAACGGCAAGGCATTGACGTCGAAATTATCTTCGTTCCATTCCATTATGGTAAAATCCGGCGCAAAGCGGCGCCAGGACTCGATGCAGCGAAGCACCAGCGGCGGTTTTTTCCCGCGGCCAAACCAGCAGTAGTGCAAAACACGAGGTATCATAGGATCCGAATCCTCCTTTGCTTTATCCGAAAACGTCCGGGATCGGTATGTCCGGAACCGTATAGCCCGGCAAGTGAAAATTGAGCATTTCGTCGAATCCGCCGCTGCTTTCTCGCCAGCCCCATACCGTATACAGCACACAGCCCAACACGGTGGCGACGTTTGGGCTGCCGTACTGCTGCCGGAGATACGCGAAAACGCGGTCAAGGAACAGGATATAATAGACGTAGAAATAAATACTCAGCCGCGCGAAAATCCAGTTGTACAGCGAGAGCGTCAGAATCGCTACGTGCAAAAATGTCAGGTTGATCAAAATATCGCCGCTTTTCCCCATTGCCCCGAATTGCCGCCGGTAAAAATACGCAAAAACCAGCGGTGTGGCGGCAATCAGAAGCCGCAGGAGCGAACTGCCGTGCGTCTCCTCAAACCATCCGGTTTCCGCATAAACGCTGTAATCGCTGCCCCGCAGCATGTCTAAAAACCCTGGCATCAGGAGTCTGGCGAACAAAACCGCACCCACCGCGCCCACGATCATCGTATAGGACATCCAGGAAAACGCGCGGAACCGCACCAGGAAAAACACAGGAATCATAATTGGCGCGCTTTTGTGAATCAGATACGCCAGCAGCACAAACGGCAGAAACCCGAGGAACGACCGGATCAGGCGCTTCCCGAAGAAAAAATGCGACCCCAGCAGCAACACTCCCGCCGCCGCAAATTGCCGGATGCCGTTCATGGAATACGCGAGGGTTCCGGTGGCAATCAGGAAAAAAAGCGCGGTGGAAAGCGATTCCGCATAGCGGTAGAGGACCAGAACCGTCGGCACTAGGAAAAATATTGCCATAATTAAGATGATCCATTGCCCATACATGCCGATGGGCTTGGTGTGCGCCTCAAAGTAATAGACCCAATTCAGAAATACTTCCCCGAACTGCCATTGGGGCTTCGGCGCTCCCTCCACCCAGTAGCGAAGATAGGAGTGAACATAGTATGGCGTATCCCCTACGCCGCGCCGCATCCCGGAAAACCAAACCAACAGCACCATTGGCGGAAGGACGCCCAAGGGGTTCGGCACCTCGTTGCGCAGCAGGCTCCGGCGCCGCAGCGGGAAACGCTGCGCCAACCAACTGCTGCCAATGCTGACGGCGGCAAACAAGAAAAAATACATCCTGACGGACAGCGGCTGCAAAGGAATCACCTCCTGCAATAAAGTTGCGAATAGCCTGTCGCAGCTGACCGCCACAGTTGCCTTCGTATGGGCTTGGGCGGGTAGGGATATCGGGAGGGGGATATCTATGCCGAATAGATCTCTTCTAGCCGGCGCAGCGAGGCACGGATATCGTACCCCAGCGCGGCTACCGCTTCCGGCGCGGCCGCTCGCTCGGCCGGCTGCGCGGGACGCAGTTCTGCCAGCGCCGCCGCCCAAGGAGCCGCCGCACCCAGCGGAATCTGCCGGACCCGGGACGCAAAGGCATCCAGCGGAACCCGGTCCGAAACCAGACAGGGCAGCCCCGCCGCTTGGGCTTCCGCCAGCGACACCGGCAGACCCTCAAACAGGGAGGGCAGCAGGAACACGTCGGCGGCGCTGAGCCAGGCCGGAACGTCGCTGCGCTGACCGAGGAAGCAAATCCGGTCTGCGCCGGGCAGGCCCTGCGCCAGCGCCTCGGTTTCCGGGCGAAGCTCGCCGTCTCCGAGCAGCAGCAGCCAGTCGTCCGGGTGCTCCGGCGCGCTGTCCGCCCAAATTCCCAGCAAAAAAGAGTGGTTCTTTTGCGCCTGAAATCGCCCGACATGCAGCAGCACCCGCGCCTCCGGCGGGATTCCCCGTTCGGCGCGGCAGCGCTCCCGCATTTCCGGGGAAAATCGGAAGCGGGCAGTGTCAACCCCGTTGGGAAAGATCTCTGCCTCCGCCGGGCCAAAGAGCCAGCGGGCAGCCTCCCGGGAGCAAGCCAGCCGATGGGTGGCGCAAGGCACAACCCACCGGCGGCACCATTGTTTGAGCAGATTTTCCGGCAAAGCGCGCGGGCCGGCCCGCGGGAATCGGGTATTGTGGCTGTGGGCAATCCGCACCGGCACACCCGCGCGCCTGGCTTGGCGAAGGATCAGGCCCGTGGTGGTTTCAAGATGAGAATGGACGATCTGCATTTCCGGATGGGTGCGAAAAAAATCCAGCAGCGCGCGGGCGTAGCGGACCGGACCGAGCTGCCGCAGCGCGGGCAGACGGTAAACCTCGCAGCCCAGACGGCGCAGTTCCGGTTCATAATACATTTCGTCCGGCACATGGACCAGAAAATCGAACCGGAGTTTGTCTCGGTCTGCGCAGCGCAGCAAGTTCATCAGCAGGGCTTCCACCCCGCCGCAGTTCATGGAATGCAGGACATGCAATACCCGCCGGATGAAAATCCCTCCCCGTTATATTTCTTGATAAATCTCCATCAATTCGGCCAGAACCTTGGGCAGCGCGTAGTTCTCCGCCCGATCCCGGGCAAACTGCCCCATGCGCGCCCGCAGCGCGGGGTCCCCCAGCAGGCGGAGGATGGCCCCGGCCATGGCGCAGGCATCGGTCGGCGGAACCAGCAGCCCCGTTTCCTCCGGACGAATCAATTCCCGGTGCCCGCGGTTGTCGGTAGCAATCACGGGCAGGCCCGCCGCCATGGCCTCCATGACGTTGACCGGCAGCCCCTCCCGCAGCGACGCCGCCAGAACCACATCCGCCGCCGCCAACAGCTGGGGCACATCGCCGCGTTCCCCGAGGAAGGTCACAGCGTGACTGACCCGCAGCTCCCGTGCCAGCGCCTGGATCCGGCCGCCGAAATGATCCGGCCCAGCCAGCAGCAGCCGTGCCCGCGGAAACTGTGTCAGCACGGAGGGCATCGCCCGGACCAGCAGACTCTGCTGCTTGTTGGCGTTGAGTTCCGCGACGCACAAAAGCACCGGATCTTCCGGCGGGAGACCCAGCCGCACCCGGAGCACCATGCGTTCCACCGGCGGAACAGGAGCAAACCGCGCCATATCGACGCCGACGCCATGAACCCTGGCGACGCGCCCGGCCGGGAACTTCTGCCGGGCCAAAGCCTCGTCCTCGTCGTTGATGGTGATCAGCACATCCGTGCGCCGGGCCAGTATACGCTCCAGCGGATAATACAGCAGCCAGTTGAGAAGCGGCGCACCCCGGTAAAAATGGAAGCCGTGCGCGGTGTAAAGCACCTTCGCGCCGGTACCTCGGGCTGCCCAGCGACCCAGCAACCCTCCCACCGGGGTGTGGCAGTGCACCGCATCATACTGCCCATCGCGCAAAACACGGCGCAGCTGCCGGTAGGCGCTCAGATTTTGCGTCCGCCAGGGCACCCGCGCGAAGGGAAGATCATAGGTATTGGCGCACTCCGGCAAGGGGCGGTCCATTGCGGCAGCAGCGTCCACTTGCCAGCCCGCAGCGCGAAGCGCCCGGAAACAGGGCCGATGAAAATAGGCGAAGTGCCGCGCGACGGTGGCAACAAATAAAATTTTTTTCGTGGCGTGTCCTCCCGGATCGATTATTTTTTGACGTCTGCGGCCGTTTTGGTCCGCACGAGGTAATCTGTCAATTTTTCCATCGTCAGGGTGTCGCTGCTGTTGATCCCATGTCCCGTGATGATTTTACACAGCGTACGCCCAAAGATCCGCAGATCCAGGAAAAAAGAGCAGTGCTCCACATACCAGACGTCCATTTCCAGCCGGGTATCCCAGTCCAAGGTGTTGCGGCCATGGATCTGCGCCCAACCGGTCAGCCCCGGGCGGACCTCATGCCGCCGGGCCTGGCGGGGCGTATAGCAGGGCAAATACTCCTCCAGCAGCGGCCGGGGACCGATGAAACTCATGTCCCCGCACAGGACGTTCCAAAACTGCGGCAGTTCGTCCAGGCTCAGGCGGCGCAGCACCCGGCCCAACTTGGTCAAGCGCCGGTGGTCTGGATCGGCCCCGGAACGCATGGTGCGGAATTTGCGGCAGACAAAAATTTTTCCGTGCAATCCGGGGCGGGACTGCCGGAAAAGAACCGGCCCGTCGTGCCCGGCGCGGATCAGCAGCGCGATGAGGCCCAGCAACGGGGCGCAGACCAACAGCAACCCCAGCGAAGCGGCGATATCCAGCGCCCGCTTACAGTACCGATACATGAACTGCCCCCTTTTTCTTAGTATATATTACCTTTCCTGGTAATTTGGCACCAGTATGCGCAGGTCGTCGCGAACCGTTTCCGGCGTCGAATGCCGCAGACGCTCCAGGCCCTCATCCAGCTGCTCATCCTGGACTGAGACAGGATACGTCACGAAAATCTTATTGTTCTCCGTCATTGACCGGGTCGCGATTTCTTCTTCCAGGGAAAGTTCCTCGTGCAGCTTTTCGCCGGGGCGCAGACCGGTGATCTCGATCGGGATATCTTCGTACGGCCGCAGGCCTGTCAGGCGAATCAGCTCCTCGGCCATGGTTAGGATGCGCACCGGCTGGCCCATGTCCAGCACGAAAATTTCTCCGCCCCGGGAGAGGCCGCCCGTCTGCACCACCAGCTGCGCCGCCTCCGGGATCGTCATGAAATAGCGGGTGATTTCCGGATGGGTGACCGTCACGGGACCGCCCGCGCGGATCTGCTCCTGAAACACTGGGATCACACTGCCGTTGGAGCCCAGGACATTGCCGAAGCGCACGGCGGCGAAGCGGGTTTCTTTCGTCCTGCGCGCCATGCGCTGGATGATCAGTTCCGTCACCCGTTTGGTCGCACCCATGACGCTGGAGGGATTGACGGCTTTGTCCGTCGAGAGAAGGACGAAGCGCTGTACACCAAATTCCATCGCCGTTTCCGCTGTGCAGAGTGTTCCAAAAACGTTGTTCTTGACCGCCTCACAGGGGTTGTTCTCCATCAGCGGAACATGTTTATGCGCTGCCGCATGGAAAACCACCGTCGGCCGGAATTCTCCGAAAACCCGGCGGAGCGTCTCTTTGTCCCGCACCGAGCCAATGCGGATTTCCACCTGGGGCATTGCGCCGCCGTACTGCTGGTCCAAGCTATTTTTGAGAGAGAACGCGTTATTCTCATACACATCAAAAATCACGATGCGGCCCGGATGGTACCGGGCAACCTGACGGCAAATCTCGCTGCCGATGGAGCCGCCCCCTCCGGTGACCAGCACCGTCTGCCCGCCCAAATAGGCGCAGACGTTGGGATCCAGCTGCACCTCTGGGCGCATCAGCAGATCCTCCAGGCTGACATGCCGCAGCTGAGACAGGGAAGCCGCCGCCTCGCCGCTCTCCTTCATTTCTCGCAGAGACGGACTGATTTTCACCGGGCGGTTCGCGCCGATGGCCAAGCGGACAATCTCCTGCCGCCGCTGCTCACTGGCCGTTGGAATACAGATCATAATTTCGTCTACCCGGTAATGCTCCGCTATTTCCGGAATCTTGTCGCATCCGCCCCGGATGGGCGTCCCGACCAAAAGACTCCCCTGCTTGGCGGGATTGTCGTCTACGATCACCACCGGCACCGCGTCGCGGTAATAGTTTGCCCGCAATTCCTTGATAACAATATATCCCATTTCTCCCGCGCCGACGATCATGACCCGCTTGGTGCCGTCGGCCCGGCGGATTGTACGCGCCACGCCGCGCCGACTGCGCCGAACCAGACGATAGCTCAGCCGCGCCCCGCCGGAAAGCGACAGGATCAGCAGCCAGGCAATAAAGTACAGGCTGGTTGGCAGACGCGTAATATTCCACCGGCTGAGCTCGAACATACGATCCACGATATAGCTCAGCATATCTGCCAGAGCGGTAGCGCCGGCCAACTGGACCAGCTCGTCTGTCCCGGCATATTTCCATAAACTGCGGTAGAGCCGCGACAGAAAAAATATTGCCGGAAAAATCAGGGTAACATAGAACTCCCGTCCCCGCAAGGAGGCCAGAAGGTCCGCCGGAAATTCATGAAAGTTGTTCACCAGGGCCGCCGCCGCCCAGAAGGCCGCATTG
This sequence comes from Oscillospiraceae bacterium, assembly GCA_031268095.1. GTDB lineage: Bacteria > Bacillota > Clostridia > Oscillospirales > Acutalibacteraceae > WRMQ01. Next base: position 18,122 of record JAIRXU010000014.1, read on the forward strand.
GCAAATACAATATCCAGCAGCGGCAAAAATGCCCGCTGCACCAGGAGCCCCGCCGTAATTCTTTTCTTTTTTAACACATTATTCTGCTCCCTCACGAGGACGAATCCCTTCAATATCGTCTCTCAAACACACACACGCCCTCTCAGGCGTCCCCTTCAGGCATCCTTCTTTATTATACCGCATTGGCGGCCGAATGTCAATGCCGTCCATGATTTTCCCATAGAAAGGAAAAATATAGCTGATTTAGCGCGTCAGCGCACCGTTATCCCGTCTCCATCCCCTGCATGGCGGACAGTACCTTTTGCAGGGGAGCCAGCGGCGATTCCCCCGCCGCCGTTTTGACCGCAATATGGGGCCGCCCGGCGGAACTGACGCTGACCCGGCCCGGCAGCGCTTTGGCCGCCGCCTGAATCCGGGGCATCTCCAGCCGTTCGATGTAGAGCGCCAGCCGGCTCTCCGACCGGCCGATCTCAAAAATTCCGCAGCGGGACGCCATGGCCCGGAGCAGAGAGATCTGGACGAGCCCCATCACCGGCGCAGGCGGCTCTCCGAAACGGTCGATGAGCTCATCCAACACATCGTCCGCGTCCTCCTGGCTGCGGATATCCGCAATGCGGCGGTACATGGCCAGGCGGTGCGGCACGGCTTCCATGTAGCTCGGCGGAATATTCGCGTCGATCGGCAGATCAATCAGGCATTCCCGGACCGGCGCGCTCTGCCGGGGTTCCTCGCCCCGTTCCGCCCGGATGGCCTCTTGGAGCAGTTCCATATATAGGTCATATCCCACCGCTTCCAGGTGCCCGTGCTGCTGCGCCCCCAGCAGGCTTCCTGCCCCCCGCAGCTCCAGGTCCCGCATCGCAATCTGGAACCCCGCGCCGAATTCTGTATATTCCCGGATGGCATTGAGGCGCTGGGTGGAAATTTCGCTGAGTTCCTTGCCCCGGCGGAAGGTGAGGTAAGCGCTGGCCCGGCGGGTGGATCGCCCCACCCGGCCCCGGATCTGGTGCAACTGTGCCAGGCCCATCCGGTCCGCGTCCTCGATGATCAGCGTATTGACGTTCGGCACGTCGATGCCTGTTTCGATGATGGTGGTGCAGACGAGGACGTCAATTTCCCCCTCCAGCTGCCGCCGCCAAATCTGGCTCAGCTCGTCCTCGCTCATTTGCCCGTGGGCGAACTCCACTGCCGCGTCAGGCAGCAGCTCCCTAATTCGCCCCGCCGTGCGCTCAATGCTTTCCACCCGATTGTGGAGATAGTAGACCTGCCCGCTGCGGCGCAGCTCAGCGCTTATCGCCTGGGCCAGCACTTCCAGATTATGTTCCAGGACGTAAGTCTGCACCGGGAAACGGTCCTGCGGCGCTTCCTCGAGTACTGACATATCCCGGATCCCGGACATCGCCATGTTGAGTGTGCGGGGAATCGGCGTTGCTGTCAGGGTCAGCACGTCCACATTCGGATACAGTTCCTTGAGCTTCTCTTTTTGCGCCACCCCAAAGCGCTGTTCCTCGTCCACGATGATCAGCCCCAGATCCCGGAACTTGACGTCGCTGGAGATCAGCCGATGGGTGCCGACAACGATATCCACATTGCCGCGTTCCAGCCGCTTCAGGACGGCCTTCGTCTCCCGCGGCGGGACAAAGCGCGAAAGCATTGCAGCCTCAATCGGGAAGCCTTCGAAGCGCCGCTGGATGGTCTGGTAATGCTGGTAGGCAAGAATCGTCGTCGGCACCAGCAACGCGCACTGCTTCCCGTCGGCGACGCATTTGAAGGCAGCTCTCAGGGCCACTTCCGTTTTGCCGAAGCCTACGTCCCCGCACAGCAGCCGGTCCATCGGGTACGGCTGCTCCATATCCTGCTTAATTTCGGCGATGCAGCGCAGCTGGTCCTGGGTCTCCTCAAACTCGAAACGCCGCTCAAAGTCGTTTTGCATGTCAATATCCGGAGAAAAGGCAAATCCCGGCAACTGGAGCCGCTTGGCATAAAGGGCCGTCAGCTCTTTCGCCAGATCTTTCACCGCGAGGCTGACACGGCTGCGGGTCTTCTGCCAGTCCCGGCCGCCCAGGCGGTTGAGCTTGACCGCCCCCTCGCTGCGGGGCCCGATGTACTTCGACACCTGGTCCAGCTGCGTCACGGGCAGATACAGCACGTCGCCTTTGTTATAGCGGATGTGGATGTAGTCTTTCTCCGTCCCGCCCGCCTCCAGCCGGACAATCCCCTCGAAGATGCCGATGCCATGGGTCCGGTGGACCACATAATCACCTGGTTTCAGTTCCGAAAGAGAATGAAACGCATCTTTGGCCGCCGTTTTTTTCACCCGGGACTTTGCTCCGCTGGCGGCCCGCGCCCCGAAGGCAATCACGGTACACTTTTCCTGCGGGTATTCCGCGCCGGCGGAGAGCGTCCCCGGCAGGACCGCCACCCGGCCCCGCGGAAATTCCATCGGGACAAGCGGGCAGTAAAGGGCGGGAATTCCCTCCCCTTCCAGGTCTTCGGCCAGCAACCGGGCGGGCTTTTCCGCGCCGGCAAGGATGACGCACCGGGCGTTGCTGCGCCCACGCAAGTGATCCAGGTCCTCCGTCAGCTGGCTCAAGGCGCCGTTCCAGGGACTAAGCTGCCGGGCGGTGACGCTGATGAGGTCCCGGACGGGGGTATCGAAACTGCCCCGAGGCAAATTGTCGAGGTAGACAGCGCCGCGGGCCTCCGCCTGGCGCAGCCATTCCGGCCAGCGCAGGGAGAACCGGTCCAGCCCGGCAGTGATGACGCCTTCTTCCAGCAACCCCTTCGCGTCCTCCAGCCAGAGCTGTTCGCAGGCTTTGGCCCGTTCCCGGACGGCGAAGCTCTCGCTGACGAACAGCAATCCCCCTTCCGGGAGGTAGTCCAGCAGCGTCACTTCTTCGGCATAAATCAGCGGCAGGCAGCGGTCGATGGACGCAGGGTACGCACCGCCTCGCAGCAGGTCAATGTCCTCTTGCAACGATGCCCGAATTTTGGTCGCGCCCTTACCCCGGACGCCTTCCCGGAAGCGTTCCAGCGCCTCCCGCAAGGCGTCCCGGCTTTCCGGCACGATCTCGTTGGCGGGAAGAATGTCCACTTCTTCCACTGGGTCCAGCCGCCGCTGGGATTCCGGATCGAACCAAGCCAGCGCGTCAATCTGGTCGCCCCAAAATTCGGCCCGCAACGGGGCGGCGCTCCCCGGCGGAAAAACGTCCAGAATGCCTCCCCGCAGCGCGAATTGCCCCTGGCCGTCAACCTGCGCGCTGCGGACATACCCGGCCCGGAGCAGACGGCGGATCATCTCATCGGTGCCGATCTCCTCCCCCGCCCGCAGAGAAAACCGGCTGCGGCGCAACACCGCCAACGGAATCGTGCGCTGCAGCGCAGCTTCCATAGAACAAAGCACGATATCGGTCTCTCCGCTGTCCAGCGCCGCCAGCGCCGCCAACCGCTGGTGCTCGTATTCCCGGGACCGCACCTCCGCCGGGCGCAGCGCCAAATCCCGGGCGGGAAAAAGCGTTGCCCGCAGCCCAAATTCCCGCAGATCCGCCGTCAGACGGGCAGCTTGCATCTCGTCTGGCGCGACAAGCACCGCAGTGCGGCCCTGCGGAGACTCCTGCAGCAGCGCCGCGACGAGGTGCGCCTTGTGCACAGGCGACAATCCCAACACGCCCAGAGGCAGCCGCCGCTGAGCGATGTCCCGCTGGAGCGTTTGAAATTCGGGCGTCTCCCGCCAGAGCGCGGAAAAGCCGTTGGGTTGCGGCATACATTCCCTCCTATGATCAATCCGCTGCTTCCATCGCCTGCCGCAGCGCGGCAACGTCCCGGTCGGCAAAGCAGTGACCGGCAATCCCGACGGAACGCGCGCCGTCGATGTTGGCCGGGGTGTCGTCAATGAAAAAACAATCCGCTGTCCGCAAGGAAAATGTCTCCAGAAATTTCCGATAGATGGCCGGATCCGGTTTACTTAGCAGGTAATCGCAAGAGGCGAATATGCCATCAAAACAAGGCAGTGCAGGAATTCGGCCCTGCTCCCGGTGAAAAGCATGCGGCGCGTTGGTCAGCAAATAAAGCCGCCGGCCGACCGCCTTCCACTCTCTGGCCAAGCGATTCATTGCGGGAATTGGCGCGAGACATTCCCAGTATCGGGGAATCATGTTGGTGACAGCAGCATGCAAATGCTGCGGCAAGTTTTGACAGATTGCGTAAGACGTCTGCGCCTCATGGTAAACGCCCCGGTCCATTTCCCGCCAAATACCGGTCCCAAAAATGGCAGCCCGAAGCAAATTCTGCTCTTCCGGCGAAAAATCACTGAAAAAAGAGCGGATAACGCGGTCCTCCGAAAAATCCAACAAAACGCCGCCCATGTCGAAGATGATATTCAAAATCATGCTTTTCCTCCCAAATGCGCCGAATGGAGATCCACAAGGTAATGGCGCAGAGGAATCCTTCCCCTGCGCTTTGCTCTTTCCATTATTATTATACTGCATTTGTTGGAAAAAATCAATTGCAATTTGGCAAAAAGCCAATTTTCTTCCTGACCTACAAGAAACCCGCCCGGCGATCCATGGAGGACCGACGGGCGGGAGAGGGCTGCTGTTACCAATCCACTAGAATACCGTACGCTGCGTCGGCGGGGAGCTGGATCTGTAGCCCGCCGGTGGTCTCCC
>JAIRXU010000070.1 GCA_031268095.1 Oscillospiraceae bacterium
TCAGGCTGTCCAGGGTTCGAGCCCCTGAGGGTGTACCAGAAACCCCGCCCGCAACCCTTGATATGTAAGGCGTTGAGGGCGGGTGTTTGTATTCTTTGGGTTCTTTTCATCTTTCCAAATCGGCCCGAATCTGCCCGTTTTTAACGTGCCAATCGTGTGCCGGATGTGCCGAATTCGTGCCATGGATATCTTCTAAATTTCCCCTACCCACGCCCTGGAAAACTCTCGATCCCGAAACAGCGCGGCCAGCCCGGAAATCTGCTTTAGCCGCAGCAGCTCATCAGCGTCCATGCCGAAATTTTTCATGATCCAATCGTCGCCCATTCCCGCTTCGACGACTTGCCGCACGATATCGGTCATGAGTTCCACGGAGTGCGTCCCCCTGGCGCGGTTGTGGCGGATGGTGCTGGCCATGCGGTCGCTGACCGGCTTGTTGATCACCGACACGGGCAGACAACCGCCTTCCCGCTCGCGGATCCGTGTGCTGTTGAGCATGACCGTGTATCGGTGATAGCCGTCCACGATCTCGTAGCGATCCGCGTCTGCCAGGTAATAGCAGACGATGGGCATCGTGTAGCCGTCCTCCCAAATGGACTTTTCCAGCAGCTTCATTTCTGGAGGGGCGACGCGGTTTGGATTGTACGAATTCGCCTGAATCTTCCCTATCGGCACACGCCGCACACCGTAGACCGGGCTCACAAAAGATTGCTCCATTTTTCTACCGCCTTTCTGCGCTTTTCCGCCTCGCGTTTTGTGGCCGTAAATCCCATGTATTTGCAGGTATGGTCATTTTTCAGGATGCAAACGCACATGCGCTTGTAACTTGGCACGGATTTAAAATCCGTTACCTCCGGCAGGTCGTCCGGGTAATCCACGAAGCGGGCCGCCAACTTGTCGCCCTGACGCTGCACTGAGACGATGCCGTTTGGCAGCTCAGCAACGGTTTCCTGCGGCAAAACGCCGCCGTGATCACGCCAAAATTTGATGCTTACCTCTAATTTTCGATAGTAATTTTCGCGCGTGTCATCCGGCAGCGTGTCCAGCAAAAAATACATATATTGCTGCCAGGTAAAGTGATCCGGCTTTGTGATGGATCGCCACCCCATTGCTGCCGTGCTGCCGTAAATTCCCGTAAAATTCACGCCGTTGACGCGGCTGACCATGCGCCCCCAGTTGTCCGGATCTATGGCGCGGTACAAATGCAGGCTGCCTTTCGCGTAGTCCAAAAAGGGGCTTGCTACGCGGGCTTTGTGGATGCTGACGCCGGCCTGATAAAACAGGTCATACAGGCGGTTGTAAGCAAACCCAAATTTGGCGTTGGCCGTCCAAATATCCTCGACGGCCCAGTCGTAGAGCGGATGGCCCAGCGCGTAGCCCTGGCGATCGCTTAACCAGCACAATCCGCTGTGTTGGTTGACTTTTTGAGCGCTTGTAATGGCGCTTAGCCGGTTTAAACTCTCGTCGCTGCGCACCCCCGTCAGGCAGCAAAGGCCTCCGCCGAACCTCGCGGACAGCCACGAGCAAAACGCCTCCTGCATATCGTAATCCCAGGCTGACCAATCAAATTCGGCGGCTTCGGCGTTAATAACATAAGGATATGTTGGCATGGGCCGCACCCATATATCGCGTAAATCCGGCTGCCACGGTCTCCAGTGATCCTGGTACATGGATGTGCTGCACGGCACTTTGCAGGGGATGCAGATCCAATACTTACCAACCCGCTCCGGCAGTGCGGCAAACGTCTCCGCAACGTAATCAGTCGTCATTTGATATTGCGCTTCGTAGTCGATGTGATACACCGACAAGCAATCAAGCAAATCGTTATCGCGTACATATTGCAGGCACAAATTGAGCAGCACACCGCTGTCTTTCCCGCCGCTGAATGCCACCAGCACTTGCGGGAACTCTTCGAAGCAATACGCGATACGCTCCATTGCGGCCTCATATACGTTTTTGTCTATATACCGCTTACCCATTGCCGCAGCGCCTCCTTGTCTTTTAGATTGCGGTTGATCTCCCCCAGCAAAGTGCCCTTCTTGGAAATATTCCGCACGAAAATATTTTCCATCCCGCACACACAAACAATGTTTGTGAAATACACCGCGCTGCTTTGCTGGCCGGTCCGCAGGACGCGGTGCTCGGCATGGATCTTCTGGGCGAAGTCAAACGTCTGCTCCGCAAAGATCACATGATCCGCGAACTGTAAATTGATCCCTTTCGCGCCGACCCCGTAGGTCAGCCAAAGCGCTGGCGCGTCGCCGCGCTTAAAATCTTCACGGATTTTTTGGCGCTGCGCAAGGCTTCCCGTGCCGGTGATGTGCGGCGCGCCCTCCGGGATGCTGTCCAAGTATTTGACAAACACCAGCGACTTTCCGCCTGGGTGCGCCGCAATGGCCCGCTCGACGGCGTCCAGTTTCCCGCCGCTGCGGGTGTAGCACCGTTGTAGGCGGGTGCACATTTCGTAAAAATCCACGTCGCTGTACGCCATTCTGGACAGAATTTCTGCCTTGATTTTCCCATACTCAGAGGAAAAATCATTGCCATAATAAATGGTCTTATATTTCGCGGCAACGTCGATTTCAAGATCGCATTCATAGCTATATGGCGTGACCAGTTCCGCCAGGTGATCCAGATGCCGATACCCCTTGATATACCTATGACCTTCTTCACGGGAACTATCGAAAATGATATAATTCTTGCAGAACTCTCCCCATGTCATGCTCAAAATTTTAGGAGATAAAAAGTTAATCTGCGTGAAAAGATCCCGCGCGCCCTTGCTGATCGGCGTACCGTTCAAGATATAGCGATACTGGCAGTGCTTCCCAATCTCAACCATACGCTGTGTGCGTTTTGCGCCCGTGTTTTTGATCGTCAGGCTTTCGTCGATCACGCAAACGGCGCGTTTTCCATCCAGCAGGCGCAAAATCTCCATATATGTGCTGTCGCTTTGGGAGATAGACTCGATCCCATAGGCCCGGACGGACAACTCCGGCCGCCACTTGGCCCGCTCCGCCTCGAAATCCGGAAGGATCGAGTGCGGACAGATCCACAGGATCACGTCCACATCTGCGGCCCTGTGCGCGCAGAGATCCAGCGCCACCTTCGTCTTTCCGCTGCCCATGCGCATAAACAGCGCGCCGAAGTTGAGGCGGCTGAGCTTCGCGAAGGCGGCCATCTGGTGACCTTCCTGGGTGTCAGCCGGCTCTTCGGATGGCATCCAATCCTCCGCGTATAGCGCGTTTCGCAGGATTTTTTGCGTCTCGTACCAGTCTTTTGACGCGCCAACCCGCGCTTTCCGCTCGTTGTCAACGGCGCGAAAAATGACATTGAGCCCATACTCATTACGCTCCAGCACGACAGCGCCTTGCGGCACAAGTGCGAGGCCGCGGTTGATGAAATCGCCCATCACGCAGTGCCCGTTAAGCTTGCGCGGGTCAATCCCCGTGACGATTTTTGCCCACTCCGACAGGGCGTCTTCCCTGTATATCACGCTGTCGAGTTGGCGATACAGCGCCTCCATCGCCTCGCGGGCGGTTTTTAGTAGCTCCGCGTTCGTCATATCCTCCTCCTTTTAAGAATCTGCTGGACGTCGTTGAACGCGTCCGCCGCAAGCTGGGCGGGAGTGAATTACGCATGGACGCCACCCCCGTCATACCCCCGGAACTCCCGCGCGACGGTCTCCGCGATCCTGCGCGGGCTGCATACATCGTAGCCCTTGCAGTGGAGCGTGTCTTTTCCGGTCTTGGCTTTTGCTGTGTACAGGTATCCTCTAAGCTCGCAGCCCCAGCCATCTGGCCCGTCCGGGAAGGCATACCAGCTCTTGGCTCCTTGGATGTCCGTGATCAGCCGCGTCCTGCATACGATCTCGCCGTCCACCGTCAGGATCACGCCCTCCGGGGTCTCCTCCGGCCCGTCTCCGCGGTAGGCGCGCAGGGGGGCGGTGGTCAGAAGATGTTCCAGGGTGGCTTGGCATGCGCGTGCGGCGTCTCTTGCCGCGTCCGGATCTTCCGCTTCGTCGGCCGCGTCTGTCGTCTCCGGCGCATCCTCGATGGCCGCCGCGTCGATCATGGCCTGGAGGTCTTCAGCGTAGTGGCGCATCCATGCGTCTTCCATGCCTTCCGTCAGGAGCTCACCGTCTGCTGTGATCCAGGCCTTCAGCTTGTTGACGATGCGGGCCGCCTCGGCTTTCTTGATGGGCTCGCCGCGCAGGCTTGCTGCGGAGATCCCCCCGCCGCGATAGAATCCTAATGGCCAAGCCCAGAGCGGTCTTCAGGTCGATCTTGTACACGAGCTGGCCGTCTTTGGTGATCTCGGATAGTCCCATGGTGGCCTTCATGGCCTCGATGTCGATTTTTTCATAAAAAAATTCTCCTGCAAAAAAATTTGGTCTGACCTCTTGCAGGAGGGCGCATAATCTGCTATAATAATTATGCTGCTGGCCCTGCAAGGGTGCTGGTGGTGCGTTGAGCAGTCAGGTCCTCCGCCAAGATGATCCTGGCTGCTCGGTTCTTACACTCTTATTATACTACTTTATAGTATCTTTGTCAAGTGTTTTTTCGGATTTTTTTTCGCGCGCGCCGATATATTTTCGGCTGCGGATTCGGTTGTCTCCGTATTCCTCTTCTGGGTCGATAAACCAATCTCGACCCAGTTTGACCGCCGTTCGGAATCCGCCGCGAAGCGCTTTTTGCCGCACTACGGCTGGATCCCGACCGTTTTTCTGGGCGTACTCCTTTAGCGGGATTAGCCCAATGTCTGGGATATTCATGCGTTCCTCCTGCGCCAACGGATAGCCGTCGCCACAGCCGAAACCAGCCCGAGCGCAATTCCAAAAAACGCCAATGGGTACCAATTTAGCGCCCAAAAGATGCACCCTGCGACCGTCAGCGTCACGGAAACGGAAATCATGATGGCCATTCTTGACTTTTTCATCGCTTCGGTGTATACTAGGATTGGTGAGGGTACTCGCCCCGGTTTCCCGGGGCTTTCCCTCCGATTCGCCGCCTAGCGCTTCCGCTTCTTGGTCGGGGCTTTGCGTTGGGCGGTGCTCCTGTTGGTCTCGCGCCTGGCATCTTCCTGTGCGTCTCGCCGGATGATGTGGGCTGCCATGATTGCGTTGGTGATCATGCTGCCCAGGGCCGCGATTCCAAGGATCCAATTCTTGGCTTGCACCTTGTCACCTCCTTTCTGTATCTATATTATACTACTTTATGGTAGCGATGTCAAACCTTTTTTCAAAAGTTTTTAAAATTTTTTTTGCAAAAAACCACCCCCCGCCGGCCGAAGCCAGCGGGGGGCAGTTCGTTGCTCTGCGTTTTCACATCCAGGCGGGCGCGCCCGCCCAGTACAGTATATGCCGCGCCCAGCGCGGTGGTCACCCCAGCAGCTTGGGGTTCTTCGCCCAGGCTAGCTTGGCGGCGCTTAGCGCGTCCTCGATCATGTCGGTGATGGCCTGGTCCGTTCGTCCGCCGCACCAGATCCGCCTTCTTCGGCAGCCCCTCCATGACGTACATGCTCCGCCGCAGCCGCAGCGCCGCCATGCCGGGCAAAAATTCCATCCCGTTCATCCGCACAAGCATCGTCCGCCGCGACCGCAGCAGCCCCGCCCCGAATTTTAGTTCCTCCATCGGTGCCGTCACCGTGATCAAAAATCGCCGCAGCCAGATCGAAAGGCGCTTGTAGCCGTCCATCCGGACGATGAAATCCTCCAGCTGCGCGTCCGTCGTCCCCCAGTTGTAAATGACGATCTGGAAATATCCCGGATCGTCCCCGTAGTCAAACCACTCCTCGACCCAGGCCTTTTCTCGCCCAAAAACCGCCCCGGCCAGCATCTCCGTCGCCGCGACCGTCCCCTTGATGTTGTTGCCCCAGAGCGCGAGGCGGATGTTGTCGCGCTTTGTCTGGATATCGTCTGTTTCGCGGTAAAAATCACAGCGGATATTCGGCGCGATGGCGTCGAGCGCCCATTCCGGCAGATCGTCCAGGCGGTTATAAATCGAGCAAAAAAATTCCCGATCCAGCAAACCCCGGATTTCCTCCCGCGCGGTCTCCGCCAGGCAGTCCATCCAGGGCTCTTCGGCCAAAATTTCCGGCGTCGCGTCCGTGAATTTCGCGTCGCGAAGCAAAGTCTCCATTACTCCTCCTCCAGTCCACCGAAACTGACCGTTTTGGCCGTCATCCGCGAAATACTCCGGTCGTCGATGACGATATCCCGCGCCGGGCTCCGGATCTCCGCCCGCTTAATCCCCGGTACGCTGTGGAGCCTGTGCGTAAGCTCACCCGGCGTGATATCCAGCCGGATCTGCCGCTGCCATTTGATATAGTCGTCGACGGCCCGCTCCGCCTCTTTTATGACGCGCTGCGCCGTAGAGGCAAAATCCTGATAAATGTAATAGGTAACGTCGATTTCATAATCCACCTCCAGCGGCGCGGCCACCATCAGGCAGTCCGAAAGCGGCCGCCGATCCTTCTCGCTCAAAAAATCATAGAGCCCCGCGAGGAAGTCCGCGTCCGGGATCGCCCCGCCCTCGAGCAGTACCAGCACCGTCACGTAGCGGAGCGCGGGCGAAAACGGCCAAACTGTTGTTACCACCCGCGCAAAACGAGAGTAAAAGCCATGGAAAGACAGAGCGAAAAATAAGAAAGCACACAAA
>JAIRXU010000020.1 GCA_031268095.1 Oscillospiraceae bacterium
ACTCCCGCCGCCTTGCGAAAGACTTCGAAATCTCCGTTGAATCCGCCGAAACCATCGTTCGCATCTCCCATCTTCGCACCCTGCTGCGTCGGTCATAGGGTTGAATACAGGTTCTAAGAGAGACAGAGAAAACGGATCGCTCCGGGAATTCCCCATCCATTTGAAGGAAGAAATGTGAGGTCTCTTTCATGAGCAAGCCGGCCGTTTTGGTGGACAACGTCAGCATGATGTTCAACCTCAATTCTGAAAAGATCGATAACCTCAAAGAATACGTCATCCGTCTGCTGCGGCGCAAGCTCCATTTCACAGAGTTCTGGGCGCTGCGCGACGTGTCTTTCGTCATTGAGAAGGGCGAGCGGATGGGGATTCTAGGCTTCAACGGCGCGGGTAAAAGTACGCTGCTAAAGGTTATTGCCGGGGTGATGAAGCCAACGCAGGGGCGGGTGGAAGTGGATGGCGTTGTTGCGCCGCTGCTGGAGTTGGGGGCGGGATTCGACATGAACTATTCCGGACGGGAAAATATTTTCCTTTATGGCGCAACGATGGGCTATTCCCGCAGCTACATCCAGCAACGCTACGACGGAATCCTGGCCTTTAGCGAGCTGCAGAAATTCATCAACGCGCCGGTGAAAAACTATTCCTCCGGGATGCGGGCGCGGCTGGGCTTCTCCATCGCCACGGCGGTGGAACCGGAAGTGCTGATTGTTGACGAGGTGCTAAGCGTCGGCGACGCGAAATTCCGCAATAAGAGCGAGGAACGAATCCGGCAGATGTTCGAGACTGGCGTAACGGTGCTCTTTGTCTCCCACAACACCAGCCAGGTCCGCCGTCTGTGCACAAAGGCAATTTTGCTGGACAAAGGCCAGGTGATTGCCTCCGGCGGCGCAGACGAAGTATGTGACATATACGACAAGTTAGTGGAGAAAAAATAAGGCGAAACGGAGGTTCCGTTATGGTCATCGCAGCCGTTCTTGCCGGCGGCATCGGCAGCCGGATGGGCAATTCCGCCCTGCCCAAGCAGTTTCTTCCCCTGGGCAGCAAACCGGTCATTATCCATACAATTGAAAAATTCCTGGTGCATCCGCAAGTCGATCAGGTGGTGGTGCTCTGCCCCCGGGCTTGGGTGGGCTACACCCAGGATCTGATGCGTGAGCAGCTGCCGGGGGAACCCCGCGCAGCTGTTGCTGAAGGCGGGGAGACCCGCAACGATACGCTGCGGCGGGCGTTAGACTACGCGGCGGAGCAGTTCGGAACACAGGAGGATCATCTCCTGCTGACCCATGACGCCGTCCGGCCCTTTGTCACGCACCGGATCATCAGCGAGAACATTGCGGCGGCCGCGGCGTATGGAGCCTGCGACACCGTGATTCCTGCCACGGACACCATCGTCCAGAGCGCCGACGGGCAGACCATTTCCGTCATTCCGGACCGCAAGACCATGTTCCAGGGCCAGACACCGCAGAGTTTCCGGGTCAACAAGCTGCGGGAGCTGATGGCCTCGCTGACGGCGGAGGAACAGGAGATCCTCACCGACGCCTGCAAGATTTATGCCCTGCGAGGGGAACCGGTGGCCTTGGTGGCGGGGGAGACGTACAATATGAAGATTACCTATCCGTTTGACTTGAAGGTGGCGCAGTCGCTGCTGAACCTGGAAGGGACGGCAAAGCATGATTAACTTCGTCTACCGACTGACCGCGCCGGGAATGATCGAAGTCCACTGCGAGGAACTGCGGCAGGACGGGCAGTCGGTCCTGCTGCGGCCTGAATACCTGTCGATCTGCAAGGCGGACCAGCGTTACTACCAGGGCAACCGCAGCCAGGAGGCCCTGAAGGCCAAACTGCCCATGGCGCTGATCCATGAATGCGTCGCGCGGGTGGTCCGGGACCCCACGGAGACCTTCGCTGTGGGGGAACGGGTGGTGCCCGTGCCGAACCTTCCCGCGGAGGAAGACGCGTTCATTGCCGAAAATTACCTGCCCAGCAGCCGCTTCCGCTCCAGCGGGACCGACGGTTTCCTCCAGGAGTATGTTCTTTCGGCGCCGGACCGGCTGGTCCGGGCCCCGCAGAGCGTCAGCCCCCAGGTCAGCGCCTTCTTGGAGCTGATCAGTGTGAGCATGCATGCCGTCAGCCGGTTCGAGCGGTTTTCACATGGGCGGCGGGATCGGATCGGCGTTTGGGGGGACGGGAATCTGGGATACATTACGGCGCTGCTGCTGCGGGCGCGCTTCCCGGCGGCGGAACTGATCATTCTGGGGACAGTGGAAGAAAAACTTTCGTACTTCTCTTTTGCCGACCGGAGGTACCTGGTGGACCGGGTCCCCGCCGGCGTTCTGTGTGACCATGCGTTCGAATGCGTCGGAGGCATGGGGTGCCGCCCGGCAATCAATCAGATGATCGACCTGACCGCCCCGGAAGGAGCGCTGGCGCTGCTGGGGGTCAGTGAAAATTTTGTGGAGATCAACACCCGTCTGGTGCTCGAAAAAGGTCTGCGACTGTTCGGGTCCTCCCGCAGCGGGGTCCGGGATTTCGCGGACGCGGCGGCGCTGCTGGACGAGAATCCCCGCCTGGGGCAGTATCTGGAAAGTCTGGTGGGCGGCGAAGTCAAGGTTCGGGCGCTGGAAGACATCCATCAGGCCTTTCAGCTGGACGTGCATCAAAGCTTTGGGAAAACGATTCTAAAATGGGAAAAATAACACGGGCGGCTGGAAAAATACCGGCCGCTCGCTTTTTTTCAAAAAACCTTTGACAGATGTGACAAATAGTGTTATAATAATTGGGAACAAATGTAAAAAGGGGGCGGTGATGTGGGGAATTATGACAAAAACAGGGCGGTCAATGCTCTGCTAGACAGCTGTGCGGAAGCTTATGGGCCAAGAGATATTTTCCGCTGGCGGACGGGAGAAGATGTCCTCGCCAAAAGTTACGCCGCATTCGCCGGGGAGGCGCGTACTTTGGCCTGCGCCTTGGCCGCCGCCACGCCGCCCAAGGCAAGAATCGCGATCCTCGGTGAAAATTCCTACGCCTGGCTGCTGTGCTGGTTCGCGGCTGTCTGCGCGGGGCGGACGGCGGTCCCGCTGGACGCGGCGCTGCCGACGGCGGATGCCCTGGCGTTGCTGCAAAAAAGCGGCGCCGTTCTGCTCTTCTTCGGGACAGGGTATAACGATGTAGCGGCGGACTTCGCGGCCGCAGCCCCGCAGAACCGGTCGGTTGCCCTGGCGGACCTGCCCGCTTTCTTTGCGGAAATTCCCGCCCCGGCGGACTGGCCCTGCGCGCCTCAGCCGGAGGATCTGGCAGCGATTGTCTTCACGTCCGGTACGACGGGAGAACCCAAGGGGGTGCCGCTGAGCCACTGGAACCTGCTCTCCACCGCGCTGAGCGGCTGCCGCTGCGAGGACATGGCGAACCACACCATGCTGGCGGTGCTGCCGTTTCACCATACCATCAGCCTGACCCCTGGCATGCTGGCCCAGCTGCCCGGCGGAAGCACGGTTTGTATCGGCGGCGGCATCAAACGCCTGCCAAAGGACATGGAGGTCTTCCGGCCGGAATATACGATGGTGGTGCCGCTGCTGGCGGAGGGGATGTACCGCAAGATCTGGGATACTGCCCGAAAACAAGGCAAAGAACAACTTTTGCGGCGGATGCTGCGGCTCAGCGACGGGCTACGCAGGGTAGGCATCGACCTGCGGCGGCGGCTGTTCCGGAACGTGCTGGCCGCCCTGGGCGGAGAAATGATCTGGATGCTTTGCGGCGGCGCGGCGGTCTCGGACGACTGCGTAACCGGGTTTTCCCGGCTGGGAGTGGAGATTCTGCCTGCTTACGGCATCTCAGAATGCGGGCCGGGGATCTCGGTCAGTTCTCTCGCAAAGCACCGGCTGGGCAGTGTGGGCCAGGTTCTGGACTGCTGCGAGGTGCGCGTTGACGCGCCGGACGCGGACGGCGTTGGGGAAATCCTCGTGCGGGGCGACAATGTTTTCGGCGGGTACTTGGAAGAGGAAGCAGCGACGCAGGACGCGTTTACAGACGGCTGGTTCCGGACCGGCGACTTGGGAAAGCGGGACCGGGACGGATATTTATATATCACCGGACGCCTGAAGAATTTGATCATCCTCAGCAACGGCAAGAATGTTTCCCCCGAACCGCTGGAGCAGCGGCTGCTGGAATTGGATTATGTAAAAGAAGTTCTGGTCTATGACGACGCAGGCGAGATTGCGGCGGAGCTTTACTTAGACGAGACAGATCCGGGCGCGGCCGCGCGGCTGCCGACGGACCTGTTGGCGATCAACCGGCAGCTGCCAGCCTACGAGCGCATCACCAAGACAATTCTGCGGGAAACGGAGTTCCCCAAAACCACCACCAAGAAGATTAAACGGAAGTGAGAGGAAACCACCATGGAGTCGACGATGGACCGACTGCAAGCTTTGGTGCGGGAATATCTGGGTGACCCGGGCGTTACAATCACGGGACAAACTTTGCTGACCGCGGACCTTGGACTGGATTCTTACGACGTCGCTTCGCTCATCACGGAGGCGGAAATCCGGTTCGGCATAGAAATTCCCGACCGAGTCCTGGCGCAGATGCTGACGGCGGGAGATTTGGGGGCGTATATCGCGCGGAACACGGCGCAGTAAACCAGGACGGCAAAAATATAAAAAACGGGATGTGGAAAGGAATAAACTCACCCAAAGAAAGGTGGGCATATATGGATTTCTTTCCTCTCACGAGACCGCAGCAGCGGATCTATGACTTGGAGCGGTTCGCGGCGGGCGCAGCAGGCATTGCCGCCAGTGTGCTCTTCCGCGGAACGCTGGAAGAAGGCGCGATGCAGCAGGCGTTGCAGCGCTTATTGGAACAAAATGACGGGCTTCGACTGCGGATGGCGCCGCCGACAGGCGGAAGGGTGTTGCAGTCGGTTGCGCCGTATCAGGAAGAGCGGTTTCCGTTCAAGCGGTTCAGCAGTCCGGAAGAGCTGCACACCTGGGCGGCGCGGCAGGCCAGACAGCCGCTGGACATGGCCGGACCGCTGTACCGCTTCACCATGATCACGGTGGGGGACTGCTTCGGGCTGTTTCTGCGGTTCCATCACTTGATTGCCGACGCCTGGAGCGTGGCGCGTTTCGCCAGTCTGGCGTACGCCTACTACCGCGGCGCGGCGCCCCAGCCCGCACCTTCCTACGCGGAGTATGCCGCGAAAGAGGCGGCGTACTTGCAGGGCGGGCGCTTTACGCGGGACAGGGATTTCTGGCTGGGAAAATTCCCTGCGGCGCCAGCCCCCGGCTTTCTGGCGAAACAGCCCTCCCTTTCCCTGGCCGCCGCCCGGTGGGACGCGGTCCTGACCCCGGTGGAAGCCCAACCCCTGCGCGACTTTGCGGCGAAGCGGCAGGTTTCTCTTTATACACTGCTGATGCTGACGCTTGGGGTGTACCTTTACCGTCTGCGGGGACAGTCGGACGCGGCAGGCAACCCGGGGCAGACAGCGTTTTGCATTGGAACGACGACGCTGGGACGGGCGAACCGGGCGCTGAAAGATACGTTTGGCATGTTCGTTGGGACGGTGCCCGCCCCAATTTCGCTGGATCCGGCGGCGGGGTTCGGCAGCAACGCGGCAGCCCTCAAGGAAACGTTGCTGGCGGCGCTGCGCCACGAAGGATTCGGTGCGCCGGATCTCCAGGAGGCTCTGCGGGTGCGCGACGGTTTCGAAGGCCGGCTGTATGACGTCCTGCTCAACTACCAAAATGCGGCGCTGGCGGGAATGGACGACACGTTCGCGGGAACTTGGTGGTATTCCTGCGGCGTTCAGCCGGAAACGCTGCAATTGCAGGTCAGCGACCGGGACAATACCGGCGGGCTGTACCTTTCTTATGACTATCACACCGAGCAGTTTACGGAAACCGAAATTCAACGGCTGCATCAGCGGCTGCTGACCCTCTTAGCGGATGGAATTGCCCGGCCGGATGTGCCGCTGGATGAGCTGACAATTCTCTGCGGAGAAGACCGCCGGGATTGGGATTGCTTCAACCGGACGGAGCGTCCGCTGAACCTCCGGCCCGTGCACCGTTTCTTCGAAGACGAGGCCGCCGTCCGTCCGGACCGACTGGCGGTGGTTGCGGGGGAGACGCGGTTGACGTACGGAGATCTGAATGGCTGGGCGGCGCGGATTGCGGCCTGGCTGAAGGCGCAGGGCCTGGCCGCCGGCGGGGTGGTGGCGGTGCGGCTGGAACGCTGCCCGGAGATGATGCCATTGCTGCTGGGAATTATGAAGGCTGGGTGCGCTTATCTGCCCCTGTCCCCTGCCTCGCCTGCGGCCAGGGTCCATTTTATCCTCCGGGACGCGCGGGCGGCGCTGCTGGTTTGTCAGCCGGGATGGGTTTTGGAGGATGCCCCTTGTCCGGTGTTTTCCACGGAGAACCTGCATGACTTGCCGGCGGCGGACGGTGAAAAGAGCAGCGGCGACCCGGATTTGCTGGCCTATGTGATGTATACGTCCGGGTCCACCGGACAGCCCAAGGGGGTGCGCGTTGGGCAAGCCGGGCTTTGCAACCGCCTGCTTTGGATGGATGACACGTATCCGCTGGCGCCGGACGAGATCCTGATTCAGAAGACCAGCTACGCCTTTGACGTTTCCGCCTGGGAGCTTTTCTGGCCGCTGATGCGGGGACGGGCTCTGCTGCTGCCGGAACCCGGCGCGGAGCGGCAGCCCCGCCGCCTGGCGGAACTAATCCGGCAGCACGGCATCCGGACCATCCATTTTGTGCCCTCCATGCTGGCGCTGTTTTTGGATGATTTCCGGGTCACCGGCCAGCCGCTGCCATCTCTGCGCAGGGTAATCGTCAGCGGCGAGGCCCTCACCCCGGCCCTGAACCAGCGGTTCTACCAATGCTTCGCGGGGACGGCCACCCGGCTGTACAATCTCTACGGCCCGACGGAATGCACGGTGGACGTGCTATATTACGACTGCGGGCCGGAGGACACGGAAATCCCCATCGGCCGTCCGGTCTGGAATACGGCGGTCTATGTTCTGGACGCGCAGGGGAACATGCTTCCGCCGGGGGAGGCCGGGGAACTCTGCGTTGCGGGGATCCAGCTGGCCAAAGGCTACGCCGACCCGGCCTTGGACGAGAACAGATTCGTAGATCATCTCACGCTGGGCCGTCTCTACCGCACCGGAGATCAGTGCAGTCTCCGTCCGGACGGAGAGATCCTCTATCACGGCCGCAACGACGGGCAGGTCAAGATCCGGGGGCAACGGGTGGAACTGGCGGAAATTGAACGGCAGTTGGAACAGGCTCCAGGGGTTGCCCGGGCGGCGGCGCTTTTCGACGGCGCGCGCCTGCGGGCCTTCCTTCTGGCGGAAGACGATTTCGACCAGGAACGGGTCGGGCGGTTCCTGCGGGAGCGGCTGCCTGCCTACATGATTCCGGACCAGCTGCGAACGGTGGAAGAATTTCCGCTCAATCCGAATGGAAAACTGGACCGGAAGCGGCTGGCAGCCCTCACGGCGGAAACCGCGCCAGCAGCGGATTCCCCGGCGCCGAAGCCCCTGGCCGCGCCGGTCACGGAGCGGGAGCGGCAGATTCTTGCGGCGGTGCTGGCGCACCTGCCGCCGGAGAGCTTCGTCGGCATGGACGACTCCCCCAGCCGCTGCGGCCTGAGTTCTTTGGATATCGTCAGCGTTACGCTGGAGCTGGAGGCCCAGGGATTGCGGCTGAGCGCCAACGATTTCTATGCCGCCGCGAACTTCCGCGCGCTGGCGGCCCGGGCGGAGGACGCGCCGCGGCCCCTGCTGCACCAAATTGCGGGAGACGCGCCGGACAGCGCCGCGGCGAAGAACCTGCCCACCGGTCTTGCCTGCGTGGGTGTGCCCTATGGCGGGGGAAGCTTCAGCGCATGGGCAGACGTGGCGCGGAGGCTGCCGGCGCCCTTCTTCGCTGTCCAAAGCGCACACGAAGATCCGGAAGCCCTGCTGGTTCAACTGAGGGCGCTTCCTTGGGATCAATGGCTGGTGATGGGCAGTTGTGTCGGCAGCGGCTTGGCGGCGGATTTGGCCCAGCGGCTGGAGGCGAGGCGAAAGCTGGCGGGTCTGGTCATTGCGGCTTCGACGCCGCCCGTGCTGGCGCGGCTCTATGGCCGCTGGTTCAATCCTTGGCGGCTACGGAGCGTCGCGGCGGCCAACCGGGCGCTGCAGCGGCTGAGCGCACGGAAAATTAAATTGGGGCGGCAGGAGGTTGAGCGCCTGCGGGAAGACACCGCCTGGTTCCTGCGTTTTTTGGCGCGGCAGTGGAAAATTCCCGTGCAGGCGCCGGTGCTGCTGACCTGGGGGGCGGACGATCCCATGCTGCCGCAGCGCAAGGTGCAGCGGAGATGGGAGCGCCTGCTGGGCCGCACGGTAAAGGCCTTCCGGATTCCCGGGGCGATGCACGATATTGTGCATACCCACTCGGCGGAGATCGCAGAAGCGATCCGGCAAATGTTCTTGTGATACATCGGTGCGCCCCGGATCACTTCGGATCCGGGGCGTTTTTGCTGGAGTTAGCCAGAGTTAACGGAACTCGACGCCCCAGCGCAGGATGCCTTCTTTGAGAGTGTACTTCACGGGGCGAATACGCAGGAACGAGGAAGAAGGGCCGTAGGTGACGTGTGTGCGCTCCGCATTGGGCCGGGCAACGACAAAGTCAAGGGCAAAGCTGATGTGTGCATGCGACCCCTCCGTAACGAATTTTCCCAGATCAGTGTTAAAATAGTACATTTCCGCGAAAACATCCAGCGGCATCAGTAAGATGGTTTCGTTGTGGTGGTGGAGCTCCCATTCCGTGCGGATCTCGGTGCCGTTGCGTTGCCAGACGGAGCCATGGAAATAGGCGCGGTTGACCAAGTGCTCGGGCAGGTCGCCGCCGGCCGCGCCGCTGGGATTGGTGGGATGGGCCATGCGCTTGACTCTGATGCGGCGCTTATCCGATGTGGGGCCGGAGCGGGAGAGGCGGCGCAGGTAGAGCCGATCGCCCGGCTGCGGTTTGCCGTAGATGTTCGCGCGCAGCCATTGTTCATTCGTGCCCGGGCGGATGACGGTCTGAATCACCGGATGCGGAATCGCGCAATCGCAGCCGTCAGATACGATACAGTTCTTGTCTTCGAAGAAGGCGAAGCCCTGTACGGCGGTCATGGGAATCTGCCCCGCACACTGGCGTCGCTGCCCTTGCGCGTCGCGGTGACAGAGCCGTTGTAGACAGTGCAGTCACGAGACACCCAACCAAATCGCCCAGCAACGGATGTGGACGGCGGCAAGGAAAGAAGCTGTGTTTTTCGCATATCGTGTTGCGATGCCGCGCCACTTTTTTAGCTTCAAAAAGGCATTTTCGACGAGGTGGCGCAAGC
>JAIRXU010000040.1 GCA_031268095.1 Oscillospiraceae bacterium
TGCCCGTTGGTGTTGTCGAAAATGATCACATCCACGCCCGCGACCGCGAGCATTTCGGCATGTTTGCGCAGGACCCATTTGTCGTCGCCGTCGTAATAGCCGAACAGCGGCTCGTTCCAAAAATAGGATTGGTTGGCGTTCCAGACGGGAGAATTCCAGTCGTTGATAGCTTCGGGATGTTCCTGCACGGTTTTATGCACGTTTACCACCGGCGAAGCTGTCGTTCCCGCGGGTTGCGGCGTGTGCCATGTCCAATAGAACAGACCGACCGTGCGGTTTTCGCGGGTTTTGCCCACCTGCTCATAATTCGGAAGGCTGCGCCCCAGAGAATCCGTGGCGGCGTAATTGTCCGTCCGCGCATCCCGCGCCAGGATGGGATGGTCCGCCGGGAGGGCCGCTTCCGGCGGGCAAGTGGGTGGGCTGATCCAGTCGGCGACCGCCGAGCCGAGGCACAGAAGGGCCGCCGTCAGGCAGGCGACGGCTCTCTTCCAGCAGGAAAGCAGAAGTTTCATTCGGGTCTCTCCTTTGTTTGATTTTGTTTGATCTAGAACCGTGCGTTTTCTGCGGCGCAGGTTTGCCGCGTGAACCGTATGGATTTCCGCCGCCAGCGCCAGCGCCGCGCCGCTGAGCCGGCCGAAAGGAACGACCCGGGGGACGGTGGGGAGGACGGGACAGGGGACCCAGTCGGCGGGGCCGCCGATTTCCAGCATCAGCCCCGGTTCGGAGAGGTCCCCGGGCGCCTGGCCCTCCGTGCCGTCCCGCGCCAGCAGTTCACCGGGCAAAGAGAGGACCGGGCCGCAGAGCCGCACGTGCGGGGTGATGTCCCGGCGCGCGCCGTTCAGCAGATTGACCGCCGTGACGCGCAGGCCGTCCAAGGGCCGGTCGAAACAGAGGTCCAGCCGGGCAAACCGTCCGAAGATCCCAACGGAGCCGCTGAGGGGGCCGGCCGCCCAGCGCACCTGCGCCGGGGAAGCGAAGTAGCCTCGCTCCGGCGTCACCCGGCCCAGGGCGGCGATGCTCAGTGCGCCGGAGGGGTTGCGGGAGGCGAGGAGGTAGGGCGGGGCATCCGGGGCATGGCGCAGCTCCGGCAGGGGACAGGCCCGGGCGACGATCCGCGGCGCGGCCTGGGCAACGAAAGGCTTCCGTTCAAAGGGCAGCCAAGTTTCTCCTGGGACGAAGCGCCAGCGGTCCTCGTTTTCTCCTGCCGCCGCGGCGGTTCCCAGGGAAACAGGGAAGGCCGGCGCGGTTTCCTGCCAGCGCACCGCGCGGACGGCTTCGGCCAACTGCCGGTAGGGATTCCGGCTGGCATGAAAATGGGCGCGGGGCCCGTCGCTGAGCCCATCGCCTTGGGGTCCGTAAAAATCGCCCGCGTCGTAGCGCATGATTCCCATCGTCAGGCCCAGCGCCGCGCAGAGGGTGACTTCGTCTTCCGCGTTGATCAGTCCCGCCGCGCTTGCCGCCGGTGCCGGGGTATGGGTCAGCAGCGCGGAAACCCGGGAAAGGGTGGTGGGGATGGACAGCGGGTGCAGCACGTCATACGTCCGCAGGACGTCAGAATAGCCCAAGCGGTTCCGGTGCGCGGCCAGGCAGAAGAACCCTTCCGTGCGGCGCCGGTTGACGGGCCGCCGGACAAAGGCATGCTCCAGCAGCAGGTCCGGACAGAGCTCTTCCTTCAGTTCGCTCAGCAGCCGGCGGTGCCGGTCAGAAATATCGCAGTCGCCCCAGTCGATTTTCCAGTAGCACAGCCCCGCCTCCCGGCTCCATACCAAACGCGTCCGCCAGTAGGAAGCGAAATCCGCTTCCCGGTCCGGGACCCGGGGAGCATAGGCGACCGTCGGGCTGACCCATACGCCAAGCCCCCGCCAGCCCAGGGCCTCCACTTTCCGGGCCAGAGTACGCAGACGCTGGACGGGGGTGTTGCCGTAGCCGGGAAACTTCTCCTCGCTGAGCAGGAAACTGCCGAGATTCGGCCGCAGCCAGCGGTCTTCCTGGTCCAGTTTCCCATGGCTGGATGGGAGGTCCCAGCCGTCGTCCACCACAAAAAACAGGCGGTCCCGGATGGTGGGATACATCCGCACAGCCATGCCGTCCGGGCCGAAAAGATCCCTGTCGTTCAGGAAATCCCGGACGGACCGGCGGTTTTTCTCCCGCTCGGCCATCTGTTCCATCAGTTGCCAGGTGCAGTAATAGTTCGGGGAAGGGCTTGACATGGCAACACACTCTTTCCGCCAGATCCAAATCGCAACCGCCTGACTCTCCCACGACCGCCGCTACCTTGTCACCTGTTCTTCCACCACGCTCCCGCCTGCGTACATTGCCCGCAGTTTGGGCTTTTCGATTTTGCCGGTGGCGTTGCGGGGGACGGGGGCGAAGATAATCTTTCGGGGGCGTTTATAACGCGGCAACTCCCGGCAGAAGGCGTTGATCTCTTCTTCCGTGCAGCCGGCGCCGGGCTTAATCTCGACAATCGCGGCGGCGATTTCGCCCAGCCGGTAGTCCGCCAGGCCGATGACGGCCACGTCCTTGATTTTCGGATGAGCGCGGAGGAAGTCTTCGATCTGCACGGGATAGAGGTTTTCGCCGCCGGTGATGATGACGTCCTTCTTGCGGTCCACCAAATAGAGGAAGCCGTCTTCGTCTTCCCGGGCCATGTCTCCCGTATGCAGCCACTGCCCGCGCAGGACGGCGGCGGTGGCCTCTTCGTCGCGGTAATAGCATTTCATGACGCCGGGGCCGCTGACCGCCAGTTCCCCAACCTCGCCGGGGGCGGCGGTTTGGCCCTGCTCGTCCACGATTTTGGTTTCCCAAAGATAGCCGGCTTTGCCGATGGCACCGACTTTATGGATGTTTTCCACGCCCAAATGGACGCAGCCGGGCCCGATGGATTCTGACAGGCCGTAGTTGGTGTCGTACGCATGCTGCGGAAAGACCTGTTTCCAGCGTTTGATCAGGCTCGGCGGAACGGGCTGCGCCCCGATGTGCATGAGCCGCCAGGCGCTCAGGTCGTAGTCCTCCAGCTTCAGTTCCCCGCTCTCGATGGCGTCCAGGATATCCTGCGCCCAAGGGACCAGCAGCCAGACCACCGTCGCCCCCTCCCAGGAGGCGGTTTCCAGGATCCAGCGGGACTGCGTACCCCGCAGCAGCACTCCCCGGCCGCCGGCAAGGAGACTGCCGAACCAGTGCATCTTCGCGCCGGTGTGGTAAAGCGGCGGGATACACAAAAATACGTCGTTGTGCGTCTGGCTGTGGTGCTTTTGCTCCACCGCGCAGGCACAGACCAGGGCGCGGTGGCTGTGCAGGATCGCCTTGGGGAAACCGGTGGTTCCGGAGGAGAAGTAAATCGCGGCGTCATCCTCGTCATGAAGCGTCACCAGCGGCGGTTTGGCGGAGCAGCGAGCCGCCAGGGTGGAGTAAGGTTTCGCGAACGGCGGGCGCTCCCAGGGTTCTCCGACGTAAAGCTGCAGCCGCACCCGGGGGATCTGGCCTTGGACCGCCTTGACCCGATCGACGAATTCCGGTCCGAATACCAGCGCGTCCACGTCAGCCAGCGTCAGGCAGTATTGAATTTCGTCCGCCGAATAGCGAAAATTCATCGGTACGGCCAGGGCGCCGGTCTTCAGGACGCCGAAATAAATCGGCAGCCACTCGATGCAGTTCATCAGCAGGATGGCTACTTTTTCGCCCTTCTGAATCCCGCTTTCCAGCAGGAGATGGGCGAACTGATTGGCTTGCTCGTCGAAAGCGTGCCAGGTCAGAGACTTGCGGCAGCCGGTATGGAAATCCCGTTCTACCAGCGACAGTTCTTTCCAATCCGGCGGCGGCGGCGTCTTTTCCCGCAGTTCCGGGTTGACCTCCACCAGGGCGACTTCATCGCCGTAATGCGCGGCGTTGCGCGCGAGGAATTCCGTGATCGGCACGGTACACCACTCCCAACAGTTACGTTATTTTTATGGATGCGTATGGTATGGCTTTCCACGTTTCCGGTTTTGGCGGGCAAGGGAGAGAAGGGCGAAGGGATCAATCAGAAAAGACGCGTCCGCCTTCCTAAAGTCCCGCCGTTGTCCGGATATACGCGCGCGCCTTCAGCGCGTACTCGAACGGGTTGGCCCGGGCGGGGTCTTGTTCTGCCTCGACGACGAACCAGCCTTCGTACCCGGCCTCGTCTAGGATCCGGAACAGCGGCGCGAAGTCCACGCTCCCGTCGCCGGGGACAGTGAAGGCGCCCAGCCGCACCGCCTGGAGGAAGCTCAGCCCTTCGGCCCGGACCTTCGCCACCACCGCCGGGCGGATATCTTTGAGATGAACGTGCGCCACGCGGGCGGCGTGCCGGCGAAGGACAGCTTCCGGGTCGATCCCCGCGAAGCTCAGGTGTCCGGAATCAAACAACAGCCAGAGCAGCGCGGGATCCGTCCCGGCCAGCAGCCGGTCGATTTCTTCTTCCGTCTGGACCACCGTACCCATATGATGATGGAACGTCAGCCGCATGCCCTTGCGCGCGGCGAGTTCGCCGAGGCGGTTGAGTCCGTCGCAGAGCCTGGCCCATTGGCCGTCGCCCAGCGCCGGTTTCTCATCGAAGACGGCCTTGCCGGTACCCTGGATGCCGAAGCTCTGCTCCGACGCGCCGATCACCTTTGCGCCCAAGAAGGACAGAAAGTCCAGCTGCGCCTCGAATTCCGCCGCGACTTCGCTGAAAGGCTTGGTCAGCAGGAAACTTGAGAACCATCGGTTGCAGATCGTCAAGCCCCGCAGGTCCAGCGCCTTCTTCAGCACCTCCCGGTCGGCAGGATATTTGTTGCCAACTTCGCAGCCGGCAAAGCCCGCCAGGGCCATTTCACTGACGCACTGCTCAAAGGTGTTTTCGCCGCCCAGGTCGGGCATATCGTCGTTGGTCCAGGCGATGGGGGCGATGGCAAGCTTGACGTTTTGGAATGACATAGAAAAACCTCCCATAAAAAAATAGAGAAAAATAAAGAATGGATGAATCCATAAAGAACACGCGGGGTTACCCGTTCATTTCCGCAAAAAGCTTTTTGTTCGCGGCGTAAAGCCGGCGGAAGATGCGGTAGTTCTTGTCGTAGAGCGCTTGGCGGCCGGCAGCGGGGCGGAAGGTCTTGACCGCCGGAATCAGCCGCTTGGCCTGGGCGACGCCGTCGATGATCCCGTTCCCCGCCGCGACAAGCACCGCCGCGCCCACCGCGCCGACGTTTTGCGGGCTCGCGACGGTCTCGACTGTCCGGCCCAGGCAGTCCGCCATCATTTGGCACATGACGTCCGAAAGCGCGCCGCCGCCGACGAAGCGGACGGGATCGGACGTCTTCGTCTTCTTCTCCTGCGTTTCCAGCAGCCAGCGCAGATGGTAGATCACGCCTTCCACCACGGCGCGGATCAGCTCCGTCTTGCCGGTTTCCAGGCTGATTCCCCAGAACATACCCCGGGCGTTGGGGTCCTCGAAGGGGCAGCGGTTGCCGTGCAGCCAGGGAGTGAAGATCACCCCGCCGCAGCCGATGGGGACCGCGCCGATGACCGCCATGAGGTAGTCGTAAAGATTGGAATAAACGGCCTCCATGTCGGGCGTCTGATGTTTGAGGTCGAATTCTTTGTTCAGATACAGATTGATTTCGTCCAGCGCCAGATGGTCTTTGACCCATTCGACGCACTTCCCCGCCGTTTCCTGTTCGGCAAAGTAATTATAGGTGTTTTCCTGCGCGCCGACGATGGCGGCAATCATGGCGGAGGTATCCACCATGCTTTTGTTCACCACGGTAGACACCCAGCCGGAGGTTCCGGAATAGATGTGGGTGTCTCCCAGTTCCACGGCCCCCGCGCCGACCCCGACCAGCGAAGCGTCGCCGCCGCCGCCGTAGACAGCAATTCCGGGGACCAGGCCCAATTCCGCCGCCTGTTCGGCGCGCAGCTCGCCGACCTTCGCCGCGCAGGAAACGATTTCCGCCAGATGCTCCCAGCGGACCCCAAGCATAGCGGAAATTTCCTTGCTCCAGCCCCGGCGCCCGGCCCGGATGTCATAGAGCAGCGTCGCGAAAGCGGAATCGGTGGTCATCACGCAGCGGCCCGTCATGCGGGCAATGATGGACTCCTTGACGTCTAGCCACTTATGCACCCGTGCGAATATCTCCGGCTCGTTGGCCTCGACCCATTTGTATTTCCAGACCGGGTCCTTGACGCTGGCGGCCACGGCTCCCGTCACCCGCAGGGAGCGCAGCAGCCGCACCAGGTTCGCCCCGGCAACCTGGGGTCCGTAGGCCATCCCGGCTTTCAGCTGCTCGCTGGCCCGCTGATCCATGTAGCTCATCGCCCTGCGCAGCGGAGCGCCCGCCCGGTCCACCAGCACCAGGCCCTGCATTTGGGAACAGAAGGAGATTCCGGCAACCTGCGCAGGGGAGACGCCGCTGTCTGCCAGGACGGCTTTGGTGGTGACGGCCATGGCGTCCCACCATTCCTGGGGATCCTGCTCCGCCCCGCCGCCGGGCAAGACGTAGAGCTGGTATCCTCCGCTCGCCCCGCTGACAAGCTCAATGGTTTCCCCGATGCGGAACAGGCAGGTCTTGACCCCGGTGGTGCCGATGTCATACGCTAGGACGTACATGAAGATGCCTTCTTTCCAAAAAATAGATACTAAATGATATATGGGTTGTTTGTAAGATATATATTTTACTAAATGTATATATTATAATATAAAAACGCAATGCGGAATACCGGGCGGAACATACCGGGCACGGGCAGGCGGTCAGCGCAGCGCGGCCTTGAAGAACTTCAGCAGCTGTTCGACGACAAAATCGTCGTGCAGCAAAATATCCGCCCCGGCGTAAATCTTCAGGCGCTGGGTGTGGTATTCGCAGGAATAGGAAAATTGCAGCATCATGAAGAAGCTGTGCAGCGTAAAAGAAATAAAGTCCGCGTCCAGGTCCGGACGAATGTCCCCGGCGGCCTGGGCCTCCCGGATGGCGCTGCGGTAGATCCGCGCCGCGACGGACTCAATCTCCTCCGCCATAGCTGCCGCAAGGGCCGGGTCGTTCTGGGACGTTGCGCCCTGATAGAGTTTGATCAGCAGCTGGTCCCGGCGGGAAAAACGCTGGATCTCCCGAATGATCCGCTCGGCCTTGACCAGGATATCTTCGTCCGTATGGGCAAGAGAGGTCAGCAGACCCTCCATGTCGGCAACGCTGTGATGCATCACAGCCAAGTACAGATCCTGCTTGTTTTCGAAATATTTATACAGCGCGCCGACGCTGACCGCCGCCCCCCGGGCGATGACCGACATTTTCGCGGCTTCATACCCCCGCAGGGCGAATTCTTCCCCGGCGGCGCGCAATACCCGCTCCCGCTTCTCGGCGGGCAGGTTTTCGAAGGTCTCCGTATGGTGCTGATACAAGAATAACGCGCCTCATTTCTGTTTCGGCCGAACGGCCGTGACTGAAGCCGTCGTTTCGTTCGCCTGGACTTTGGTAATCCAGAATTCGCTGAGCATCACCCCGGCGCGGGGTTCCGAAAACACCAGGGCCAGGCAGCCGTTCTCGAAGACCTCCGGCGGAAGAAGGTACGACGCGCTGTGGTAATTTTTGCCCAACTGCTCCGCGTCGAAGGCAGGGTCCGCCTCGCCGCCGTAGGGTTTGCCCCGGTAGATCTCGCGGCCGTTGGCGGTGAAGACGAAATCGGCGGCTTGCGCGTTGCCCGTGCCGAACCAAGTGACCCGCAGACGGTAGGGGACCCCGGCGGCGAAGCCGCCCAGACGGGCGCGGAAAGTGAAATGGTCGTAGACCTGCAGCAGACAGGTGGGCAGGGAACCGTCGTTGGCGGGGCGGTCGCCCTGGAAGTTGAGGTAGAATTCCCCCTCCTGCCGGGGGCCCAGGGGCGGCCAGCCGTGCGCGGCGAAAGAGAAGTAACATTCGTCCGGCTGCACAAGGTTCCGGTCCAGGCTCCGCAGGAGCAGCGCAGCGCCTTCGGCCGGGGGAAGGGCTTCCGCTTTTGCGATCTGCCCGAGCAGCCAGGCGCGGTCGGTGACAGGCCGGTCGATGGTATCCAGTGTGCAGCCGCGCTCCCAGCTTTCGCCGCCGAAGTGTTCCACGTCCAGCTGGATCCCGATCTGGTCATAGAGGCGCCGCGCCAGATCAAACAGGGAGCCCCGCAGGGCTTGGTAGTCTGCCGGGAAGGGCTGGGAGAGCAGGTCTTTGGCCGCGGCGGTTTCCCCGCGGCGCAGGAGCGGCGCAGCCTCGTCCAGCAGCTCCAGTTCCCAGCGGCGGCGGCGGCGGACCACTTCGTCGCACCGGGCGCGGAACAGATGCAGCACGAAGCGCCAGTTGTCCATTTGGCTGGGGAAATCTTCCGCCAGGCCTTCCCAGAGCCGCCAAGCTGTTCCGATCGCCGGGTTCTCCGCCGGGTCGCCGATCCAGCTTTGCTCAAAGAGAAAGAGCCCGTCGGCGACCGTTTCCGCCGGAAGGGGCCAGAAAAATAGCCGCGCGTAATCCAACACGCTTTCCCGCAGGGAGATCCCGTCGCCGAAATAGTCCAGGTCGCCCCAGATCATCTTGTTCAGGTCGTCGTTGACCCCCTCGGAGTAAGAGACGCTGCCGCTGAGGAAGGAGCGCGTCGCCCGGTGGAGGGCCTGGAATTCCTGCGGGCGGGGGTTGACGCTCTCCCGGCTGAGCGTAGAGGCCAGGGCGAAATGCCAGTCGTCCCGGTCGTAATGGACGGGGTACTCACAGCGGACGTTATGCGTGATGTCGGGATAAAGGCGGTAGCGATAGCGGGCAGGGCAGGCGCGGCGCAGCTCTTCCACCCCGAAGGCATGGTTTGGGCCGATGATCACGCCGTCCAGTCCCTCCGGTTCCGCCTGGAGGCGGCGGAGAAATTCCGCCGGCCAAGACGGGGCGTTGTGGGGCATTTGGGCGGAGACCCACATGGTGGCGCGGGGGTGGGCCGCCTTGAGCTGGCGGCTGTAAAGCGTCATGCGGGAAAAGAGTTCGTCCGGCGGGAGGTCTCCCGGGTCCGAGCCGGGGATGAACACCGCGTCCAGCCGGGGGAGGCTGCGGAAGACCCGCTCATGTTCCGCCAAAGCCTCGTCCGGCGGCTGGTGCGTGTCGTTTGGATACCACAGTCCAATATCAAGGTCCAGCGCGTCGGCCTCCGCGGCGGCCAGAATCAGCAGTTCATTGGGCTCGTATGCCATCAGCGGGCTGCGGTTGTGGTGTTCGTCAGGAACATGCTCGCAGACGTTCGTTCCGAAATACATCATGTCCAGGTAGTATCGCGCGTACTGGGCGGGGGTCCACTTGTCGTAGGTATTATTATTGCCCCGGTAACCCAGCTGGTGCCCCCGGATGGGCTTGGCCGGCGCGTAGTCGCCGGTAATGTCCGCGACCAGGAAGACGGCGCTGTCCCGGATCTCTGTTTTTCGCAGGAAGCGCCCGACGCCATAGAGCAGGCCCCGGCGGTTCTGGGCGGTGACGGTCAGGGTTTGTCCGGTCAGCGTCAGAGCAAAGCTATCCTTCGCGGGTCGGTCCGGGTCGGCGCGCAGGAGAATCCGCGCCCCGGTCCCCGCGGGCTCCGAGGAAACAGGGGGGCGGCGGCCCGTCCGCAGTTCCAGTTCCATGGCGAGGACCGCCGCAGCGGCTGCGGCCTCCCCAGGGGCGGCGAGAATGGTGATATCAGGGAATTCACAGTACAGCGGCATGAGACGACCTCCAAGGCGGTTGAATTTTTGGTATAGTATAACACAAGACGGCGGGAAAGACAAGGGGAATTGGGCAAAATCATAAAAGATAACAGCAAACCGGCGGAGCACGAAGCGCCGCCGGTTTTTTGGCGCAATCCCAAGAAAGGCATTTTGTTGCTCCGCGGCGCGCTTTCCCCGCATTTTCGGCGTTTCTGTCAAGTGAACTTTTGGCCGGGGACACGTTTGCCGGCGTGAATTTTCGTTTTGCCCCTTGCTTTTGGCAAAGCCTTGTGGTATAATATTATGGTTTTTTGAACAAGTAACACACAGCGAAAGGAGACTATCGATGAACTATTCCCATGAAGTCGAGAAAATGTGCGTCGTCGCCAAAGGGCCGCACCACGGCCCCGCGCCCATCCCGGAAGAGGGCCGCTGGGTCAAGGCATACGAGATCAGGGATATCTCCGGCCTGTCTCACGGGGTCGGCTGGTGCGCGCCGCAGCAGGGCTGCTGCAAACTGACACTGAACGTCAAGGCCGGCATCATTGAGGAGGCGCTGGTGGAAACCGTCGGCTGTTCCGGCATGACCCATTCCGCCGCCATGGCCGCCGAGATTCTGCCGGGCAAAACGCTGCTCGAAATGCTCAATACGGATCTGGTGTGCGACGCGATCAACGTCGCCGCGCGGGAGATCTTCCAGCAGTTCGCCTATGGCCGGACCCAGTCCGCGTTTTCGGAAGACGGGCTGCCCATTGGCGCGGGGATGGAGGACTTGGGCAAGGGACTGCGCAGTATGGTCGGCACAATGTACAGCACAAAAGCGAAGGGCGTTCGTTTCATGGAAATGAGCGAAGGCTACGTTACGCGCATGGCGCTGGACGGGGAAGACCAGGTGATCGGCTACGAATTCATCCGCTTGGGCAAGTTCCTGGAGGATATCCGCCGCGGCGCGGATCCCGCCGAGGCCCTGAAGAAAAACACCGGCAATTACGGCCGCTTCGACGAGGCCGCCAAGTACGTGGATCCGCGGGAAGAATGAGCCGTGAAAGAAGCGCAAGCGATCAGCCCGGCGAGCGCGATGAAGCGTGGTTTGGCGATTGTCCTTGGGAAACTATGAAGTCCCGGCAAGATCGCGAGCCTTGCGAGGTTAGAGCACTTTTCGGCTCTGGAAGAATTTTCATGCGACAGAAATCAGCTGACGCTCCGGCTGGATCTGGATGCCCTTGCAAGGCCTAAGAGTTTTATGAAAAAGGAGACTGACAATATGGCAAATGATGTAATGTTCGAAGGAAAAGACCGCCGCATGGCGAAAATTGAGGCCGCGCTGGCCGAAGCGGGGCTCGCCAGCCTGGAAGCTGCCCGGGAGCTCTGCCTTGCGCGGGGCGTCGATGTGGAAGCCATCGTCAAAGGCGTACAGACCATCGCCTTCGAAAACGCCGTCTGGGCGTATACCCTGGGGGTGGCAATCGCGCTGCAAGAGGGCGTTACCGCCGCTGCGCCGGCAGCAGCCGCGATCGGCAAGGGACTCCAGGCCTTCACGGTTCCCGGCTCCGTCGCGGAACAGCGGAAGGTCGGGCTGGGACACGGAAACCTCGGCGCAATGCTGCTCGAGGAAAAAACGCGCTGCTTTGCCTTCCTGGCGGGGCACGAGTCGTTCGCCGCGGCGGAGGGGGCGATCGGCATTGCCAAGACCGCAAACAAGGTCCGCAAGCAGCCGCTGCAAGTGATCCTCAACGGCCTGGGCAAGGACGCGGCCATGATTATTTCCCGCATCAACGGCTTCACCTACGTCAAGACCGAGTATGATTTTTTCCGTGATGAGCTGAACATCACCGAGACCAAGGCCTATTCCCAGGGGGAGCGCGCCAAGGTCCGCTGCTACGGCGCGAACGACGTGCTGGAAGGTGTGGCGATCATGCAGCGTGAGCGGGTGGATGTGTCGATCACGGGCAACTCCACCAACCCCACCCGGTTCCAGCACCTGGTGGCAGGGACGTATAAGAAATGGGCCATAGAAAACGGCAAGCCGTATTTTTCCGTCGCTTCCGGCGGCGGCACGGGCCGCACCCTTCATCCGGACAACATGGGCGCAGGTCCCGCGTCCTATGGTTTCACGGATTCCCTGGGCCGTGTGCACGGGGACGCGCAGTTTGCGGGTTCCTCGTCCGTCCCGGCGCATGTCGAGATGATGGGTCTGATCGGCATGGGCAACAACCCGATGGTCGGGGCGACCGTGGCTTGCGCTGTGGCGGTGGAAGAAGCGGGGAAAGGCGCGTAGAATAAGACTTTTTCAAGAGTGAGGCTCCCGGAGGATTTTCTCCGAGAGCCTCTTTTTTGGGTCAAAACCCGCTTTTGTTGCCATTTTGTTGCCCACGGTTTTAGGTGGGCAACAAAAATCGGGCAACAGCGTTTTCCTTCCAAAGAGCCGGTTGAAGCTTAATCCTCTATTTTCTCTTGAGGGAGCGGATACATCTTCCGCAAAACACCCGCCCCTTTTTCTTTCATCTTCTCTGTTAGGTGGAGATAAAATTTCATCGTGATTTCCAGATTCTTGTGTCCCATTCGGTCTTGCAGATATTTGGGAGGGGCGTCGTTCTCCGCCGACATGGTCGCGTGGGTATGTCTCAGGCTGTGAAAATCGAACTGCGGAAAATTCAGCGGGCCGTGAACGATGGATGAAGTATGCTGCATGCTGCGCGGGATGACGTATTCTCCGTTTTCTCTCACAGCAATCGGATGAACGGGTTCGCCATCTCCCACCGTGTTCAACTGCCGCAGATTGTTCGCATAGATGATCATATAATGCTCGGTATAGTAGGCTTTGGCTTTTTCCTGCCGCTCCTTTTCCCGCGTAAGCAATCCCATGATCCCAGACTGCGCCAAAGGCTTCGCCAAGCCTAAGCCCCGCTTTATAGCCAAGCATCATCGCCAAGTGCGGCGACGAACCTTCGGGAAAACGTTCGAAGATTTGGACTATCCGATCCGGCGGAATATAGACGTGCGGCGCAGTACGCGGTCGCAAAAGCTCACTTCGGGGACTTGGTAGCTTCACGTTGATCATGGGGCTGTATCGGATCAAGTTCTGCTTCACGGCATAACTCAAGCTACCGGTCAAAATGCCTTTGATTACCGATAAAGTAGTCCGGCTGTCATTCTCTTTGACCTTTTTGTTGATGAATTCTTGTAATGCCGTGGGTGTTAAGGCTTTGAGCTTATAAGCGCCCAGCTCCGGCTTGATGTGCAGCCTGATTTTCTTCTTGTAGTTTGTGACCGTGACTTCTTTCAGGTTGATTTTGCAATATGTATCCATCCATCAAATCCAGAAAATCGTGAAAACTGAGCTCCGACGGCGTGAAGTGCAGACCGGCTTCATTGTATTCCGCCAACGCCTTAGCGCCCTCAAATCCGTACCGCCAGAAATCACCGCGCTTTGTGACTAAAACCTTACTCATATTATGAGACCTCCAAAAAGTTATACTCGACACGTCAACGACTCTTCGGAAAGAAAATCTCCAAATCGTCATTTCCGCAATCTATGGATAGTATGACTTTTGTGCTCATTTACAAAGTACGGATAAAGCACCCATGAGTGGTGCGGATGAAAAATTTATTTCTCTCATATTTTCTGTTTACACGCTCTAATCCAAATCCACCTTGCAAATGATCGGCTCTTCGCTTTTCCGCATATCGAAAACGATCAGCCAGGATTCGTTGCTCAAATTGCATTTTTGCAGTTTCTTCGGCGTGGTCAGGCAAATGATCTGCGTTTCAATGCTGAGTTGCCCCCTCGATTTGATCCAATCCCGTGCTTGAGGCAAAAGGCGGTTCACCAAAATCTTTTTGTTCGGCGCAACAAAACGCAAAACCCGCGTAACCTTGTCGCAATAGAACAGTTTGTGTTGCATGAAAAGCTCAAGAGAATATCGTGCAACTACGAGATTGTCTCTTGCAAATTGCTTGTAACTGTAGTATAATATATATGGCTGCAAATTTCAGGAGAGGTGACCATTATGGCTGTAACATATAAAAACTTTGGATTATGCTCATTGAGCGAAATATTACGAAACCAGAGCTCAGGCAGATGGTGGATATATCACCTGCCACTTTGACTAAACTTAATAAAAATTTGCATGTGACTATGGAGATGCTCGAAAAAATCTGTCGCGCGCTGAATTGCACATTTGACGATGTGGTCGAGATGCTGCCGGAAGGGTCGGAAAGCGCGGAGTAGAATCAAAACAAATAACCGAAAGTAGGGATGATCATATGGCTTATACAAATACGGGCGGGGTCTCGTCCGAACACCAAAACATAGACTGGAAAGAAAAATGGGACGACGAGTTCCTCAAATAGATATGCGGTTTCGCTAATGGTCAGGGCGGCAGGCTTGAAATCGGGCGCAACAACGATGGCATTGTGGTCGGTCTGCCGAATTTCAAGAAGCTGCTGGACGACCTGCCCAACAAAATCAAATCCACCATGGGCATTTTGCCTGCGGTGAACCTCTGCTATGAGGACGAAAAAGAGTACATTGTCATTGAAGTGATGCCGCACCCCAACGCCATCAGCTATCACGGCAGATATTATTTGAGGGTAGGCAGCACCAATCAGGAGTTGACCGGCAACGCGCTGGACGAGTTCCTGCTCCGCAAATATGGAAAGACATGGGATTCCGCTCCGATTATTCATGTGTCAGCGGATGATTTGGATATTGTGGCTTTTCGTTATTTCCGCAAACGGTCTCTCGCAAGAGGAAGGCTCACGCAGGAAGACTTAGATATCACCGATGCGCAGCTTTTGGAAAAACACTTAAGCTGGTGGATGGGGATTATCTCAAACGCGCCGCCGTCCTCACTTTCCACGAAGACCCGGAAAAATGGGTGACTGGCGCCTATGTAAAAATTGGCTACTTCAAAACCGACGACGATCTGGTTTTTCAGGACGAGGTTCACGGTTCGCTGATTCTTATGGCCGGACAAGGTAGCGGATTTGCTTTATGATAAATATTTCAAGGGGCTGATTCATTACGAAGGGCTCCAGCGCGTGGAAACCTATCCTGTACATCCCGACGCTATGCGTGAGGCCGTCTTAAATGCAACATATTTGCGCCGTTTTTTGACAGGGGCAACAACCCCTGGTCGGCGCGACCGTGGCGTACGCTGTGGCGGTGAAAGAAGCGTCGAAACCTGCATGAACACTGGATTTTTTTGAAGATTTGGCTCTCGGAGATTTTCGCTTCGGGAGCTAAATTTTTGCTCAAATTCTGCGAATATAGCAACTTGACATAGGATGGTCCGTGTGCTATACTGTAACCACCAATGGGTTGTCCTGCCCTGTCGTGCCGGTTGGGGCGCAGGCGGACGGCAAGCCATTTCAAATTCCGCGGGAGGGTTACCATATGAGCGTATTGCCGGAAAAATCACCTGAGCAGCGAAGGCAAGAAAATATAACGTTTTTGAAGTCACACGGAGTCAAAACAATGGCGGCGTTGCCTGTCATCGAGAGTGCCGGAGAGGTCACGCTCCGCTCAAAGGAAGAGGTTGTCAAACGGATGCTGGGCCTGCTGCTGATTTCCCTGTACGCCGAAGGAATGTGTGCCGGGGAAAAGCGTGACGACCACAAGGCTTGGGTGGATAAGCTGATTGATCGATACGGCGCGGCGGATTTTTTCACGCCCAAAGAAAAAACGTTCTTGGAAAACGAAGAACCCGCGCCATCAGAAAGCGTCCATTTTTCATGGCAATATGAGCCGCTGACGGTTTTGCTGTGGGCGCTTGGTCTTTTGGAGACGGAGGATGCCCTGGGCATTCCCGCCGCTGTTTGCGATATGCCGAAGGTAATGGGCGCAATCAAAATCCATCCGACCTATGACGCGGTATTTGAAACCGCCGTATTGCGTGACAAGGAGACCGTTCTGGATCAGGCGGACTTGATTTACCGGTATGATTGGGCTTGTGTGGATGAGCGCATCCACAGCCCAGAAGGGCACAGAGAGGAATGGGGTGTTGCGATGGAGCGGCACAAGGCGCTGAATTGGCTGATTAACTACGGCTTCGATGGCCCGCAGGATTGGGATCATGTGAGCACAGACACATAATGCGCTTCATTTGTCGCGGGTTTAACCATATTCACGAAGAATAACGGAGGAACCAAAGCGGTTTTAACCATGCTCGGCACACTGGGCAACTATGGCCTGTATATGCGTGGGATTTTGCCGGAGCCTGTGCTGGTTGGCATACGGGACGCGCTGCTTATCATTGCGTTTATCGCCATGTGCGCCTAACGGAGCGGCGGCACGCCGGGCTTTCCGCCTTTCATTAAATGCTCGACAAGAACAAAACCGGAAAGGAAGCGGAACCAAATGAGTTATGATTTAATGGCATTCAACCCCGCCAAAGCCCCGAAGAACAAAGCGGAATTCATGAAGTGGTATGAGGGGCTGACCCAATGGGGCGAAGGGCATTCCTATGATGATATCTCCATCTGCTCGCCCGAACTGCAAGGCTGGTACCGGGAGATGCTGACCTTTTTCCCGGCGATGAACGGCCCGGACGCCGTTTCGGACGAGGAATTGGACGCCGATGAGGATTTGGAAAGCCGCGTATCCGATTATTGCGTCGCGCGGGATGCGATTTATGTGGCGTTCGCGTGGTCGCAGGCGGAAAACGCGTATGACAAGGTTGTCGAGCTTGCGCGAAAGCACCGGGTTGGCTTCTTTGACGTGAGCGGCAAGGATCTGGACGTGATTCTGCCGGATGACGAGCCGGCTTATTAAAATGTAAGAAAGGATAGCAACCCCATGCGTAAAGTGCCCCAAGACAAGGCCGTAGTCACCGTTTACGGCGGGAAAAAGATTACCGTCAACGGCAAACCCTGGAAGGAGTTCCCGCACAAGGGCGGCGGCTTCCTGAGCGGTTTCACGCCTGAGCTTACTTTAGAGCCGGGTGAATACACCGTCAGCGGCGAGTTTATCACCACGACAAACATGAGCCGCACCAATGTCACCGCGAAAAACATCACCCTCACGGCGAATCTGCAAGCAGGGCAGCGGTATGACATCGGGCTGTTCGAGGGGAGCTATGACCTCGAAGTTGCCGCCGCTTCGGTGCAGCTCGACCGGAAGGACTGGTATGTCATCCTGCGGCATCTGGAGGGCTGAATATGACGTTGGAAGAATACAGGCAAAAGCAAAAAAAGGCTGCGGATTGGGCGCCCGGCTGGGAAGCCATTGACGCCTGCACCGAAAAACTGTACGGCGGCCAAACGCCCCGGCATTTCGGCACGAACATGGCTGTACGGGCGATTTTTGGCGGCGACCAGTATCTGGACGGCTACAGCGTTTTCACCTCTGAACACGGTCATCTGCACCTCGTCACCTTTGGGATGTCCGAGCTTTATACCAACGAAGCAGCCTTCGGCGGCGAGTTCAGCAAATGGGGCTATGAAATGACGCTCAAGCTGCCTCCCTGCGAGGAAGCCGACGATATGTGGGCAATGGATATGCTTGCCAACCTGGCCCGCTACACCTTCACCTCCAAGCGGTATGTAGAGCCAAACCAATACATATCCGGCGGCGGCAATCCCATCAAGGTGGGCTCCGGCAGCCAATTGACCGGGCTATTGGTGGTGGAAGACACGGAGCTGCAAGGCATTGACACGGTTCACGGTCGGCTGGACTTCCTCCAGCTTGTGGGGATTACACAGCCGGAGCTGGACGCAATTGCGGCAGACCGGGAGAAGGTTCCGGATCTGATCGCCGCGATGAAGCGGAAAAATCCATTTCTGGTGACCGATTTGAGCCGGACGAAAGACTATCTGTAGGACTGGAGCAAAGGTATGAGCAGCAAAAATCCAGATGCTCCGGGGTGGGCAACGCGCAGCCAATCCGAACGGGAAGCACTGCTGAAATCCATCGCCGAAACACACCCCGGGTTTCAACTCCTGCGCTATGAACATTTCGAGCGGTTCGGGATGCGTACCGATACCGCCGTTTATGCCTGTGACGGTGCCGAATTCGTGTTTGTTCCCGGCGGAACGGTCACGTTGGGCTGGGACAGCTTTGCCGCCGGCATGGACGAAGCAACCCGCGCGGAACTGCGGGAAGCGCTGGCGGAATGGGAAATCACGGATGTGGACGGGTATCTTCGGGAAACCATGTCGCCGGTGCGAACGGTCACCGTCCCGCCAGTGCTGGCGGAGCGTGAGGTCAACGCCATCGGCTGGCGGCAAGTCCCGCCGGGCAGCCCGGAGCTGGAAAAGTATCAGAAAGACATTGCAAAGAACGCGCGATATATCCGGTCTCACGGCGGGTATGAACTGCACAATTGCTGTAAGATGCGTAAAGTCGACGGTGAAATTGTTGCTTACATATATGAAGTGACGCCTCTTGCCTGGTTGCAAAGCAGACTGGCGGGCGGCGGATTTTCCCTGCCCACGGAGGACGAATGGGAGTATCTCTGCGGCGGCGGAAGCCGGACGCTGTTCCGCGGGGCGACAGCTTTGATTTTTGCATGAAACTGTATCATATGAAAAGCGACAACAAGGAACCTGACACGTTAGAGGAACCAAATCAGTTCGGCCTCTCCATCGCTTATGACCCATATATGTGGGAGGTCTGCGAGAATTCCGAACACTTCCTCAAGGGCGGCGACGGCGGCTGCAATTTCTGCGGCGGCATGGAGCTTGTGATGGGCTATCTGCCTGTGGCTACCTATTTTCGCACCCCCATGGAAGAAGATATGATCGGGGAATATAAAAACGACATCGGCGGGGATTATACGTTTTACCGGCGGATCGTGCGACTGTGAGGATGACCCATATGCGCCTGTATCGCTTAGCACCCCCGTGACGGCGAATTCCCCGCCTGCTTTTTCAGCAAGACGGCGGAGAAAACCGATGACCGCAGCGTTGAAAAGCTGCAAGCAGACAGGAGTGACGGATGAAGCTGGAAGTTTTTTTCGATTACGCTTGCCCTTATTGCCTGAAAGGGCAGGACAACCTGCTGGAACTGCTGCCGGACTTCCCGGAGACGGAGGTGCTCTGGCGCCCCTGCGAATCCCATCCCCGCCCCGAGCGGTACGGGCAGCACAGCGATTTGTGTATTCAGGGCTTCTTTTTCGCGCAGGAAAACGGCGCTGACATTCTCGCGTATCATCAGCGGATGTATGACTTGGTGCTGCGGCAGCGTGTCAATGTGGAGAACATCGGCAATCTTGCCGCGCATGTGGATGATCTGCTGGATGCAGACGCGTTTCGCACCGCGCTTCAGGCCGGGCAGTACCGCGAACACCTTCGCCGCGCCAACGAATACGCATGGGAGCAATCCGGCGTGTGGGTGGTCCCGGCTTACCGTCTGGCGGTCCCTGCTTACCGTGTTGCCCGGCGGCTGGATTCTGTTGAGAACATTGGCGTAACAAAGGCGCAGCTGAAGGATTTTTTGCGTTGGTCATAGGAGCGGCGCAATGGTTAGACTGATTCATACGGGCGCACAAAGCTGATGAAATCGCTGTTTGAACAACTTGCCGGGAAGGGGTTTCGGCAGACTTCGCTTTCGGTGCAAAAGGAAAATCCCGCGTTGCGTTTGTATGAGCGGCTGGGCTACAAAACCATAGATGCGTTTGATGCGGCGCTTTGGTTTCTGCTATAATGATAAAAACTTGCGGGAGGGCGGTTCATATGATCAATCAAAAAGGGCTTGTAATTTTCCCGAACGAATTCGACGACGACTGGGCCGGGCGTTTTTTGGACACGGATTTAAACCTGTTGGGGCTGCATACCTTCGAAGGGAGCCTTGGCTTGACGCTGGAGCAGACCGCCGCTTGGCTGCAAAACCCCGAAACCCGGCGGCGCTTGGACCGTATGTCGCGCGCGGGTGTGGCCGTGGAGTTCGAATCGCACGCGCTTTCCTGGCTTTTGCCCCGCGATGTGTTCGCGCGCCAGCCCGCATGGTTCCGCGTGAATGAGCGCGGCGAGCGGGTGAACGACCATCATTTCTGCCATAGCAACACCGAAGCGCTGGAATACATTTCCGAGCAGGCGAAGCTGGCCGCCGAACTGTTTGTGCCCACCACCCATCGGTACCATTTATGGCTGGACGATACGGAAGTCGCCTGCCACTGCCCCAAATGCGAAGAACTGACAAACGGCGGATACACGCCGTCGGACGTGGCGCTGCTGGTGGACAACGCGATCCTCCGCGGGCTCCGGGCAGTCGATTCCGGCGCGAAGCAGTGCTATCTCGCCTACGCTTCGATGTATGACGCGCCGCGCAACGTGCAGCCGGCGGAAGGTATTTTTTTGGAATACGCGCCGATGGCGCGGGAAATCGGCAGGCCGCTGAACGACCCGGAGTGCGAAAAAAACGCAAAAACCGCGGGCTATATCGACGGCCTGCTCCAAACATTTTCGACCAAAGACGCCAAGGTTTTGGACTACTGGCTGGATAATTCCTGGTTTTCCAATTGGCGAAAGCCGATCAAGAAGTTTCATTTCCGCGCCGAAGCAGCCAGGGCGGACGTTGCGTTTTACGCGGCGAAAGGCTTCGAAATCATCACGTCTTTTGCCTGCTTTTTGGGGAAGGAGTATTACGAAACGCACGGCGAACACGCGGATATAGGAGTATACGCCGCCATTTTCAAGGAAATGTGTGGTACAATCAGCAACAAAGAGGGCTGATTCCGGATTCCCGGAGGAGAGCCCTTTGACGGGATTTGTTTCTTGGACAGCCGGGCGTATTTTTCGGCGTCGAATTCCATAAAAAGGTAATGCACAATCCAAAGCGGAGGAGAAATCTGCATGAACTACCTCATCATCGCCGGCAGCTCTGCCGCCGTCTACCTGTTCGTCGTCGTCGCCATCCGGCTGTTCGGGAAGAAGGAGATCGCCCAGCTTTCGGTGATCGACCTGGTCTTCATTCTGCTCATCAGCAACGCCGTGCAGAACGCCATGGTCGGGCCGGACACTTCTCTGCTCGGCGGGCTTTGTGCGGCGGCGACGCTGTTCGCCATCAACGCGCTGCTGAAATTTTTGCTGTACCGTTTTCCAAAGCTGTCGGGCGTCGTGCAGGGGCATACGGTCATGCTGATCTACAACGGAAAGACGCTCCCGGAAAATCTGCGCAAAACCCGCATCAGCCTGGAGGAGATGGAAGAAACCGTGCGGGAACACGGCGTTGGCTCAATCGGCGAGGTCAATCTGGCCGTATTGGAGGTGGACGGGAACATCAGCGTGCTGTCCGGCAATTTTCAGACGCAGTCCAGCCAAAAAAGAAGACGGCGGAAGAAGCAACATATAACGCCAAAGAATACCATTACCAAAAACGGGGAGGAAAGTTTGCGGTGAGCATCAATTATAAAGAAACAAAAAAATTTATTGCCGCAGATCTGCAAGAATTGTTTCTGTCGGTGGAATGGTCGAGTGGGCATTTTCCGGAGAAACTGGTTGCGGCGATGAAGACTTTCGCCACAGTATATTCCGCTTGGGATGGCGATAAGCTGATCGGCCTGATTTGCGCGATGGACGATGGCGTTATGACCGCCTATGTGCATTATTTGCTGGTAAATCCTGCGTATCAACATCAAGGTGTTGGCAAGCGGCTTGTCGCCCGCATGAAAGAAAAATACAAAGATTATCTGCGAATCGCAGTGGTGGCGTATAACGCCGAGCTGAGGTTTTATGAGACTTGCGGTTTCAAAAAAGCCGACGACGCAAGCCCGATGTTTATCACATCTTTATGGACATAATTACTGCGCAAAGAAAGCAAGCCGCACTATGATCATCCTATGATGGAGGATGGTGTGCCTATGAGCGTCTTTTTGCGGGAAGAATACATGTCTCAATTCGGCGGCGATTGCGGTGCTGAGGGAACTGTTATTTTAACAAAGCGGTGGGATAAGAGAGATTGAGGGGTATCGTTCATGCACATGGAATTCATCATCGTTCAGATTATTGGCGTGCTGGCCGCAGCGCTGACCGTTGCCAGCACACAGAGCAAAAGCAAAGACGGCTCTCTTGTGTTCATCGGCGTCATGGATCTGTTTGTCATTTTACAGTACGCTTTGCTGGGCGCGGTTCCCGGCCTGGTCGCGACGGTTGTCGGGCTGGTCCGTGTCTTGATCTTTTATCTGTACGACAAAGAGGGAAAGAAGATCCCCTGGTGGGTCTTCGGCGTCGCATGCGCGGCGGTTTGCGGCATGGGCGCGATTACTTATAAGAGGCCGATTGACCTGCTGCCGGTGGCGGCCACGCTGGTTTTTACCTATGGGATATGGCAGAGCCGGGTGAGCGTACTGCGGATCACGCAGTTTTTGGCGGCGATGATGCTTGTGGGCTATGACTTGGACGTTTCCGCCTATGCGGATTTGGCCCGCGTCGGGCTGGAAGCGGCGTTCGCCTGCATCGGATACGCGAGGTATGAGTTCATGGGCAGACACCATCACGGATGGCACAGGAAGGAAGCCGAGCAAGAGGTACGCCATGTAAAGGAGCAACCAAATGAACATACGACTTGAACGGCCTGAAGACTGCGCCGCCATCTTGCGCCTGACTTACGAAGCGTTCCTGACGCTGGACTTCCCCGGCCGCCGCCGCATGGATGAGCATTATCTGATTCACCTGCTGCAAGGCTCGCCGTTCGTTGTCCCGGCGCTTTGCTTTGTGGCGGAGCAAAGCGGTCCGTACCGGACCGCCGGTGAAATTGTCGGTCATATTCTTTATACCGCAAGCAAGGTGATCCGTCCGGACGGCTCCGTCCTCCCAACGCTTACCTTCGGCCCGTTGTCGGTGCTGCCGAAATACCACCGGCAGGGCATTGGCAGAGCACTTGTGCGGCACGGTATGGACAAGGCGCGGGAGATGGGCTTCGGCGCGGTGCT
Organism: Oscillospiraceae bacterium; assembly: GCA_031268095.1. GTDB lineage: Bacteria > Bacillota > Clostridia > Oscillospirales > Acutalibacteraceae > WRMQ01. Next base: position 22,543 of record JAIRXU010000040.1, read on the forward strand.
CATCACCGGCGTACCGGAGTATTACCCCAAGCTGGGGTTTGGGCGCGGGCGGGAGTTTGGGCTGACGCTGCCGGACGGCACATCCGGCGATGAGTTTATGGTGTATGAGCTGACGCCAGGTTATCTCGGCGGCGGGGTTCTGCAGTTTGACGCGATAGACACCTTTGAACAAGCCGAGAACGATGACGCGGGCTTTGCCGCTTTTCATGGGCGTTTTATGACGGAGAATTTTCCCGGCCAGATCACCCTTCGTCCCTTTTGGGAAGCGGACATCGCACTGATGGAACGCTGGCTGTTTGTTCCGCATGTGGCAAAATGGTATCAGCGCCCAGACCACTGGCTGAATGAATTACATCACCGACGCGGCGAGTTTGCTTTTTTGCATCATTTCATCGCCGAGTATGAAGGCGCGCCCATCGGATTTTGCCAGTATTACGATACGCACTTTGCGCAGGAGCACGAGGTCTGGAATGAGGAATGGCGCATCAGTGAACGGCAAGGGGAAGTTTTTAGTATAGATTATCTTATCGGCGAGCCAGATTTTCTGCATAAGGGCTTTGGGCAGAAAATGCTCCGGCTTCTGCTGGATAGGATACGGGCGGCCGGCGCAAAAGCGGTGATCGTGCAGCCGGAAAAAGAAAACATCGCTTCCAACCGGTTGCTTAAATCAAGTGGGTTCGAGTGGAACGGCGAGGATTACGTATTGAAATGGGAGGAATGAAGCATGCCAAGAGCCACAACAAAACCGGAGCTGCTGACCGCCGCCCAGTCTCAGTGGGACAAACTGTGGGCACTGATAAATTCCATGCCGTTGGAGGAACAGACCGCACCTTTTACCTTTGATGTATCGGCCGATAAAGAAGCGCATTGGTCACGGGACAAAAATCTGCGGGATGTGCTGGTGCATCTTTATGAGTGGCATCAGCTTCTGCTGTCATGGGTGGAGGCGAACCAAAACGGCAAAAATGCGCCTTTTCTGCCCGTGCCCTATAACTGGAAGACCTACGGCGATATGAACGCGGCGTTTTGGGAGAAGCATCAGGCGACATCCTATGACGACGCGCAGGCCGTGCTCCGCGAGAGCCACAGCAACGTGCTGGCGGTTATTGAAACGTTCACGGACGAAGAACTGTTTGAGAAGAAGCATTTCCCCTGGACAGGAACGTCGAGCCTGGGCAGTTACTGCGTTTCCGTCACCGTCAGCCATTACGAGTGGGCGATGAAGAAAATCAAGCGGCACATCAGGGAACGCTGAAACACGCAGAAACCGGACAGGAGGAAATATATGACTACAATTGACGAATACATTGCCGCCGCGCCGGAAGAACACCGGGCGACGCTGCAAAAAATCCGCGAAACCGTCCGCGCCGCCGCGCCGAAAGCTGTGGAGTGCATCAGCTACGGGATGCCCGCTTACCGGCAAGGTGAAGTGTTGATTTACTTCGCCGCCATGAAGCGCCACATCGGGATTTATCCAACGGCCAGCGGTATGGCGGCGTTTGCCGACCGGCTGAGCGACCGCAAAACCTCAAAGGGCGCGATTCAATTGCCCTACGGAAAGCCGGTTCCCTATCATTTGATCGCGGAGATCACGCGGTTTCGGCTGGACGAAGTGGCGGCCAAGGGGCTAAATCCACAGGAACATCACCGATAACCGCCGTGAAAAAATTTTCATTTGTACAGCTTCTGCACAGGTTGGGGAACTATAATGAGAGCGTAATCCCAAACCTGAAAGGAGATTTTTACAATGAAAACAAACAAGAGGAGCAAGGTGTTCCAAGCGGCGAGCGTTGGCGCGGCGGCGGTTGCCGTTGTGTTGCTGTGCGTTGTGCTGCTGCAGGTGATGCAGGGCGGGCTTTCGACATTTGAAGCAGAAAAGGTGACCTATTTTTCGCAGGACGCCGCCGCCGTCGCGAAGGTGCGCAATTGCAATGTGATCCACGTGCTCGGCATGATTGGTTCATCCGCAAAAATCCGTGTTACATAAAACTTGTGCCAGGCAACCCCCTTGAGCGTCAAGCTTTCCCTTTTCGGTCTGCGTTCAGTTTTGGTGACTGAAACGGGTAATTGCGGATGAACCGCATGATTGCCAGCTGCGGCGCTATGCTGCTGGCCGGGGTGTTCGGCGCGAAATTTGCCGGGCAGGCGGCAAAAATCAAGCGCAGCATTCTCTTCACGGCGGCCAGCGCCCTTTGCTTTGCGGGTTCTATGGCGTTCTACAACACGGTCTACGCCACCCTGTATCACAAGTACGACATTTATCCGGATTCCGGCGCTGCAATCATCATCCCCCTGCTTTTGGGCTTGGCGGTTTATGCCCTGCTTGCGCACAAAACCCGGCGCGCGCTGCAAATCAGCGACGCGCAAACCACAGCCGGACGGGAGGCGGAAGCATGAGCATTTTACAGGTAGAAAGCTTGTCCAAAATCTACGGCAAAGGCGAAAACGAAGTCCGGGCGGTGGACAGCGTCTCGTTTTCCGTCGAAAAAGGCGAGTTCGTCGCCATTGTCGGCGCGAGCGGCAGCGGGAAATCCACGCTCCCGCACCTTTTGGGCGGCGTCGATAGGCCGACAAGCGGCAAGGTATTGATCGGTAACACCGACATTTACGCGCTTTCCGAGGGCGGGCTTGCGGCGTTTCGCCGCCGTCACATCGGCCTGATTTACCAGTTCTACAACCTGCTCCCCACGCTGACAGTCACGGAAAACATCCTGCTGCCTTGCCTTCTGGACGGCCGGAGGACAAATCCAAATTAAACGCCATCCTCCGAACCACCGGGCTGGAAAACCGGACAAAGCATCTGCCCAATCAGCTCTCGGGCGGGCAGCAGTAGCGCGTGTCGATTGGCAGGGCGCTCATCAACGACCCCGCCATCATCCTCGCCGACGAGCCGACCGGCGACCTGGACAGCAGATCGTCCCAAGAAGTGATGGCGCTCCTCCGGTATTCCAACAAAACCTTTTCGCAAACGCTGATCCTGATCACACACGATGAAACAGTGGCGGCGCAGGCCGACCGGGTGCTCACCATTGAGGACGGGAGGCTGAAGTAAATGAAGCTGATGAATTCCCTCGCGCTCCGGCATTTGCAGAAAAACAAAAAGCAGGCGCTCTCCGCGTTTTTGGCCATAACTCTTGCTACTTCCATGCTGGTTGCTGTTTCCAGCTTTTGTTTCAGTGTTTATGATTCGTACGTAAGATTTGCGCAGGCCAACGGCTTGATGGATACCATGAGCGATTCAATAGGCGGCTTGGCGGTGGTTGGGGTGCTTTTGGGCGGTGTCATTGCGGCCGCGGCGATCATTGTGATCTCAAACGCGTTTGATATTCAGGCCGGCGAGCGCATACAACAGTTCGGCATACTCAAAAGTGTTGGGGCGGAAGAAAAGCAGATCAGGGCCACGGTTACGGCGGAGGGTGGTTGGCTCAGCCTGGTGGGTATACCCGCAGGCATTGTGTTGGGGCATTTGCTTTGCTTCATCGCCCTTTTCGTGCTGCGCGGTTATACGGGCGAAGGTGCGGACGGATCAACAATGGAATATGCCTTGCGCTTCAACTTGGTTGCGGTTCTTCTTGCGGCAGCCCTGAGTTACGCTTCCGTGCGGTTCGCCAGCTCGCTCACCGCGCAAAGGGTGTCAAAGCTACCGGCCATTGAGGCAATCCGCCAAACCAATGAGATAAAAATAGACGGCAAAAACCTGAAAACCTCGAAGTTAATCGGCAAACTTTTCGGTTTTGAGGGAACCCTTGCCGCCAAGCAGTTAAAACGCAGCAAACGCAAATTCCGTGTGACCGTTTTAAGCCTTGTAACGTCCATTGTTTTGTTTCTGTCGGCCTTTTCGTTCGGCGATACCTTGATCAAAACCGCGCTTGGAGCGTACGCGAACACGGGGGCGAACGTCGTCAGTCAAGTGATCGGGAACAGTTCCGACTTCTCCAAATTCGACCGCTACGAGGCAATGCTGAAATCCCACGGTCCCAAAGGGATGCGCATACTCTACTCGTATGGTTATTACGGACAGGAGTGGTACTACATCATAAGCATGGACGACGGCGATTACGCCGCGTATTGCAAGCAAGCGGGAGTGAAGCAAGGCGCAAACATACTGCTTAACCTATCCGACAGAACCGTGCCGTTTGACGTTGCGCTGGCGGATTTGGGCGGCGTTATCCTTCCTGTGACGGAAAAGTCTTCCGTTACCAATCCGTACCTGAAAAACCTTACGATGACCTCGTACCCGACCATTCTTGTGCCGAAGGATGTGGCACAAAAACTTAACGTTCCGATTGAGGCGCATTACTTTATCAGCGCGGAAAACGCTGTTGACTTTATTGCGGCAATCAAGACGCAAGACGCAGACTTTGGGTTTGATAACGTCTACCACCACAACACGGAGGAGTACACCCGCGAAGAGCAACGCCTGTACGCCATGCTGATGATGTTCGTCTACTGCTTCGTCGGCATGCTGGCGCTGATTGGCGCGACCAGTGTTTTGGCAACAATCAACAGCAACATCAACCTGCGCAGAAGTGAATTCGCGATGCTGCGGGCCGTGGGGATGGAGACAAAGAGGCTGCACAGAATGCTGCGTCTGGAAAGCCTTCTGTACGGGATCAAATCGCTTCTGTACGGCTTGCCAACCGGGCTGCTGCTCTCCTATGGTATGTATAAATTAGCGATAAGCAGCAATACGCGCCTTTCGGATGTGGCCACAGCCCAATTCCATTATGAAATCCCATATATTGGCATTCTCGCCTGCGTTCTCGGCGTGTTCGCCGTCAATGGTATCGCCATGTATTTTGCCGCAGGAAAAATCCGGCGGAGCAATATTGCGGAATCCATGCGGGAGCTGAACTGTTAAGATACCGCAGGCGCGGATTGACAAAGCGCCGCGGAAATGGTACAATAACCGTGAGGTGAAGTTCGTTCGCCTCACGGTTATTCTGGTGAAAAGTACCAACGGAGGAATGCATGAAAATATTGCTGGTGGAGGACGAAAAATATACGGAAAAGGCGCTTGCGGAGATTTTGAAGAAAAATCACTACGACGCCGATGTGGTTTTTGACGGCGAGGACGGGCTGGCGTATGGCTTGACCGGTGTTTATGACGTCATTATTCTGGACATCATGCTGCCCAAAAAGGACGGGCTTTCGGTTTTGCGGGAGCTGCGCGGCAGCCGGATTGGCGCGCCGGTCATCCTTCTGACCGCCAAGGGCGAACCGGAAGACAAGGTCAAGGGGCTTGACGCGGGGGCGGACGACTATCTGTCCAAGCCCTTTCATTCGGCGAAGCTGCTGGCCCGGCTCCGGGCGCTCCAGCGCAGAAAGCCGGAATTGCTGGGCGGCGGTGTGCTTTCCTTTGACGACATCTCTCTTTCGCCCCATACGCTGATCCTCTCCTGCGGCGGGCGGGAAACCAAGCTCAAGCCCAAGGAGGCGCGGCTGCTGGAACTGCTGATCGACAGGCGCAACAGCGTCGTGTCCAAAAACACGATCCTTGAAAAAGTGTGGGGCTTTGATACCGAGGCGGAGGACAATCATGTGGAAACGCACATCTCCCGTCTGCGCAAGGCGCTGGAAAGCATCGGCGCGAAAACGGCAATCCGCACCATACGGGGCGAGGGCTACGCCCTGGCGGAAAGGAGCGGCGGACATGGGGATGTTTAAAAAACTGCGCACCCGGATCATGCTGTTGGGCGTTGCCCTCACCACGCTGGTCATGCTGGCCGCCTTTGCCTCGGTTTATTTTATTACCGCGGGCAATTTGCGGGCGGAGGCTGACCGAAAGCTGAGCGACATGGGGCGCCTGGGTTTTTCCGGCTACCAGCAGGACGACGCACTTTCCCCCGCCTACGATCTGTCTTTCATGCTGCTGGTGGACGGCGAGGGGAATTTGCTGGACGCGCATTCCCGCTGCAACTACCCAGAGTCGCTGGAAGCCTTCGAGGCCGCCGCCCGCTTTGCTTGGGGGAACCGCCGCTCGGATGCCTATAAGTATTTTAACAGCGCCTGGCGCTGCCAGACCTACGAAGATAAAGATGGCCGGTATTGCATCGCGTTTATCGAGGTGACGAACGGCTGGAGTACACTTGGCAACTTGCTGCTGACGCTTGTTTTTGTGGGGGTTGGCGCGCTTGCGGCCATTTTCGCGCTCAGCCGTTTTTATGCCGGGCGGGTGATTCGTCCGGTGGAAGAAGCGTGGGAACGGCAGAAACGCTTTGTGGCGGACGCCTCCCACGAACTCAAAACGCCGCTGATGACCATCATGGCCAACTGCGACGTGTTGGAGGCCAACGAAGAGGAAACCGTCAAGAGCCAGCGGGAATGGCTGGAACCGATCAAGCTGGGGGCCGACAGAATGGGCAGGCTGGTTGGCCGTCTGCTAACGCTGGCGCGCACGGAGGGGATGACGCGCCGGGAAGAGAAGCGGCCATTCGACTTGAGAGGCTTGGTTGGCGAGGTGGTGGGGTCGATGGACGCCGCCGCGCAGACGAAACAGCTGCGTATAAACGTTGCCGGTATGCCGGAGCGCGAGGTGTTGGGGGATGGAGATGCTGTGCGGCAGGTGTTTGCTGTTTTATATGAGAACGCCGTCAAATATGCCGGCGAGGGCGGCGTCATTGACGTGAGCTTCCGGCGGCAAAGGAAGCGGGCCGCGCTCACCGTGCGCAACACGGGCGCGGGCATATCGCCGGAGGATCTGCCGCATATCTTCGACCGCTTTTACCGCGCCAGCACCGCCCGCAGCGCCGAGGATACTAGACTCTGTAGTCACGAGATTCCGAGCCAAAGCGCCCAGCAGCGGATATGGACAGCAGCAAGGAAGGACGAGGAATTTTTCGCGTATCGTGTTGCGATGCCGCGCCACTTTTTTA
>JAIRXU010000061.1 GCA_031268095.1 Oscillospiraceae bacterium
TCCGCGATGCGTTCCCACTGCGCGTCCGTCAGGTCGCTTGGATAGTTTGTCGGCTTGAATGTTATATCATTTTTCATGCCCCCATTATACCATATCTTGGGGTTGAATACAAGCTCTTATGCAGTACAGACGCATCAGGCCTGGCTGCAAACGGGAAGCATTTTTTCGGTGCTGAAGGCGGCGGTTCGGCAGGCCATGGTAAGTTGGCATGATTGGCAGGGATCTTTGGGATCCATCTTCCTGTTTTCGTTGCAGCCGGCAGCGTTCGGCGAACGGCTCTATGCGCTGACGCCCTGGATCATGCTGGCAGTGCTGCTTTTGCCGACGTTCTATTTCGTCCAGGGAGGGGTCCGCCGCCTGAGCGGGAAATGGTACCATACGCTGATCTGCGCCGTGCCTGCGCTCTTTTTGTCGGTGCAGTACCCGGTTGCGGCCGTGTCGAGTTTTTTCTGGTGGAACGGCTCGGTGTATTATACATTCTTCTATGGGCTGATGCTCTGGCTGTTGGGACTCTGCCTGCGTCTTTGGGGCGGCGAAGGCGGCAAAATCCGTTTTCTGCTGCGGTTGGTCCCGGCGCTATTACTGGTAGTCGCCGTCGGCTGGGGAAACTACCCAACGGCGCTGCTGACGGTCCTGTTGTTGGGGCTCGGTGCGGGAGCGGCTTGGGGAACGAAAAAGCCGAAGCGGCTCAGCGTCGCCTTTACCGTATTATTCGGACTCGCCGTTGCCGCGCTGCTGGTCAGCGCGCTGGCGCCGGGGAACCAGGTGCGGCAGGTAGACTACAATCCGGACCATCCCGGTCCGATCGTCGCAATCCTTCGTTCGCCTTTGACGGCGGGGATGGACCTTGCCCGTTGGACGGACACGAAAACGCTGCTGGCGATTTGCCTGCCGCTGCCGCTGCTTGCCCCGCTGCTGAAAAAATGCGCGTGGGATTTCCGCAGACCTTTGCTGGTCACGCTGGGTTCCTTCCTGCTCTTCGCGGCGCAGAATACGCCTACGCTTTATGCGTATGGGGAAAGCGGTCCGCAGCGGCTGCGCAATATCGTGTATTATTCCTTCTTCCTGTTTTTCCTGGGCAATGCAGCCTATTGGCTGGGCTGGTGGCAGCGGCGGACGGAGCGCGCCGAAGGGCGGGACGCCTGGCGGCCTTTGCTGAGCGGCAGTTTGGCGGTGCTTTTTGCCGCAGTATGCGGCCTCGGCTTCGCGCGGGACACGACGGCCGCGCAGTGTGTTGTGGATATTTATTGGGGCCGGGCGCAGCAGTACCTGGCGGAACAGCAGGAGAGGGAAGAGCTCCTGCTCGCGCCCGGGGAAGAAAACGTTGTTCTGGAGCCATTCTCTGACCGGCCCATATCGCTCTATTTAGGCGATATCACGATGCTGCCTGGGGATTGGACCAATCACGGTATGGCGCGGTTTTACGAGAAAGAATCCGTCGTCTTGTCGGCGGACTATCCGGAAAGGCTACAAAACTGAAGGAGGAGCGCTCATGTCCACCTGTCTTTATTTCGTTGTGCCTTGCTATAATGAGGAAGAGGTCTTCCCGGAAACGCTGCGCCGGCTGACGGCGAAGCTAGACGCTCTGCTGGCGGACGGCCGCGCGGGGGAAGGGAGCCGGGTCCTGTTCGTCAACGACGGCAGCCGCGACCGGACCTGGGAGCTGATTGAGGCGGCCTCGGCGGCGGATCCCCGCATTCAGGGACTGAAGCTCTCGCGCAACTGCGGACACCAGCGGGCGCTGCTGGCGGGGCTGCATTACGCGGAGAAACGCTGCGACTGCGCCATTTCGATGGACGCCGACCTTCAGGACGACATTGACGCGGCGGACCAGTTCCTGGCGGCCTTCGAGCAGGGCTTCGAAATCGTTTACGGGGTGCGCTCCAGCCGCAGGACTGACAGCGTCTTCAAGCGCGGCACAGCCCAGGGCTTCTATAAGTTCATGACCGCGATGGGGGCGGATGTGGTGGACAATCACGCCGACTACCGTCTGATGAGCCGCCGGGCGCTGGAAGCGCTGAGCGAATTTCGGGAAGTCAATCTTTTTTTGCGGGGCGTGGTGCCGCTGATCGGCTTTCCGTCAACGTCGGTGCTCTACGAGCGGCACGAGCGTTTCGCGGGGGAAAGCAAGTACCCTCTGCGCAAGATGATTGCCTTCGCCTTCGAGGGAATCACCTCGTTTTCCGTCAAACCGCTGCAAATCATCAGCTGGCTGGGGATCGCCGTGTCGTCGCTGAGCGTGGTGGCGCTGCTCTACGCGCTCATTACGAAGATCCTGGGGGTCAATGTTTCCGGCTGGACAGCGACCGTGGGCTCCATCTGGCTGCTGGGGGGCATCCAGCTCATCACCATCAGCGTGCTTGGCAGCTATATCGGCAAAATCTATCAGGAAGTCAAGGCCCGGCCGCGCTATTTCATCGAGAAAATCGCGGGCGAAGACGATCCCCAAACTTAATTTTCATTCTGGAATCAAAAATCTATTTTAGGAGGTACCCCATGCATGTTTTTCTGATTGGCGGCACAGGACTTCTGGGCAGCGCGGCGGCGCAACTGTTTTTGGAGCGGGGACACAAGGTTCGTTCTGTTGCTCTGCCCCCCTTGCCCGCCGGCGCGCCCATTCCTCCGGAGATGGAACTGACCTTCGGCAACTACCTGGACATGAGCGACCAAGAACTGCTCGCGCTGCTGGAAGGCTGCGACTGCTTCGTTTTTGCCGCCGGGGTAGACGAGCGGGTGGAGTTTCCGCCGCCCGTCTATGAGGCCTATGAACGATTCAACATCCAGCCCCTTCAGCGGTTGCTGCCCCTGGCGAAGCAAGCCGGCGTGACGCGGACAGTGGTGCTGGGGTCGTACTTCTCCTACTTCGCCAAGGAATTCCCGGAAATGGAACTCACCCGCAAACATCCTTACATCCGCAGCCGCATCGCGCAGGAGGAGACGGCCCTGTCCTTCGCCGACGAGCGGATGAGCGTCGCGGTGCTGGAACTGCCCTACATTTTCGGCACCCAGCCGGGCCGCCGTCCTGTCTGGACGATCCTGATTGAGCAGCTTTCCAACATGCCGGGCGGCGTTACGATGTATCCCAAGGGCGGCACGACGATGCTGACCGTGCGGCAGACGGCGCAGTGCATCGTCGGCGCGGCGGAGAAAAACACCGGCGGCAACGCCTACCCCATCGGCGTCTACAACCTGCGCTGGGATGACTTTCTGGCGATTGTCCACAGCGCCATGGGCCAGCCGGAGCGGAAGATCATCCACATCGCCAAGTGGATGTTCCGAATGTACGGCAAAGGAATGCGCAAAAAGACCGCCGCCGCCAACATCGAAATGGGCATTGACCCGGTGGGGCTGGCGGATATTATGTGCATGAATACGTTCATCGACCGGGAATGGGCAGTAGACCTTGGCGTAACAGAAGACGACATTAAGTCCGCGATTTTTGATTCCGCGAAACTGTCTGTGGATGCTTTCAGCGGCAAGCAGGACCTGCTGGAGATGAAGGCCACCTGAGGGACCTATCGAGAAAATAAAAAGCGGCAGGTTGTTTCTTTCGAAACGCCCTGCCGTTTTTTTGCTTTTATGGGTTCAAGTTCAGGATCGGCGTGGCGCCGGTGGCCTGGGGCAGCTTGCCGTCCCACTTCTGGACTTTCTGGTACTCCACCAGCACGTCACTGAGCGACTGGGTCAGCAGGCGGTTGGCGGCGGCCTGAGACTCCGCTTTGGCTGTGATGGCCTTGGCCTCCGCCTCGGCGGCGATGACCTGCTTTTTGGCTTCCGCCTCCGCGATGACAATCGCCTGTTCCTGTTCCGTCTTGGTCTTGATCAGGTTCTGTTCCGCGACCTGCTTGGCCTCAATGGCGTTATTGAACTCCTGCGAAAATTCGAAATTGACAATATTGAACTTGTCGATCTCGATGCCGTAGTCCTCCATCCGCCCAGACAGGGTCTCTTTGATTTCCTGCCCGACTTGGGAGCGCTTGGCGATGAGTTCTTCGGCGGTATACCGCGCGGTGACGGACTTCATACTCTCCTGGATGGCGGGCATCAGGACAACGTCGCTGTAGGCCGGGCCGATGTTCTTGTAGATATTGGCGCTGGATTGCAGGCCGACACGGTAGTTGACGGCGATGGTGCTGTTGACTTGCTGAATGTCCTTTGAGACGGCGGCGGCCGCGACCTCGATGACCTGAATCTTATTCGAGATCTTTTCCACCTGCTGGATGAAGGGGACCTTGATATGCATACCTTCCTGCATGACTTTGGTGGACACCTTGCCCATCGTGACGACGACGCCGGTGTGCCCCGCCGGAACCACCGTAAAGGTGGAGGCCAGAACAATCAGCGCCGCGAGGGCGGCGACGCCCAGTACGATCCATTTGCGGATCTGCTTGCGCTCGGGGCGGATAGGGATGGGGTTGCCGTTGGACATGAAATCAGCTCCTCTCTTGCGGTTCGGGGACTCCTCGTTTGGTTAGGTCACGGATCCAGCGGAAGCGATTGACTTTGACAGCCGCCACCGCGCATTTGGTGATTTGGTCGGATTTGAGGACGACAAAGGTCACCAGCGGAGAAAAATGCCACACAAAGGCGGACAGCGCGCTGAGCGGCAGGACGATCCCCCACATGAAAATCAGATCATTGCACAAGACAAAGTGCGTACTGCCGCCGCCGGAGACGATGCCGGTCAGCGTCGCCATCTGGTAACTGGTTCCAACAACGGTGACACACAGCACCAGCAGAAACTGCCGGGCCAAGGCCTGGGTTTCCGGGCTGACGCGGTAGACCGACAAAATCGCGCCCCTAGCCAGAAAGAGCAGCAGCCCGCTGGCCGCGCCGATCGCCAGAAACAGCAGTTGCAGCCGCTTGGTATACCGTTTGACGCGGGGGATGTCCCCTGCGCCAACCGCCTTGCCAATGATCACGTTGGCGGCCCCGGCGCTGGCGTAGGTAATGACTGAAATGACCTGGAAGAGCGTCGTGGCGATGGAGTTCGCCGCAATGGACGTCGCCCCCATGCGGCCAAGAATGGCGCTCTGGACGTTCATCGCCAGGCCCCAGGAGAGCGCGGACCCCACCAGGGGCAGCGCCGTCCGGGTGAAAACGGCCCAGTCCCGCCGCGTTGCGCGGAAAAGATCCCCCAGCCGAACGTGCAGTTTTTTATCCCAGAAGCGAAGGAATAACAGCAGCAGGCCGAACTGCACGAGATAGGAGATGGCGGTGGCGATTGCCGCGCCGCGCACTCCCAAGGCGGGGAACCCCAGTTTGCCAAAAATGAGGATATAATTCAGAACAGCGTCCAGCCCCAGCGCCGCCAGGGAGAGGTAAAAGCCGACCTGCGGGCTTTCGACACTGCGGAACATCGCGATGCCGACGCTTGTCAGCGCGAAGACAGGGTACGTTGGGGCAAGGGTGCGCAGGTAGACCGCGCCCTGTTCAATGACGAGCGTCTCGTTGGTCAGCAGCCGCAGCAGCCGCTCTGGGAAGAAGTACCCCAGCGCGCCCATCACACAGCCAATTCCCAGCCCCAGCCAGAGCGCCGCCGAGAAAATTCGCCGGATGGGGGCGGTCTCGTGTTTGCCCCAGTGCTGCGAGGCGATGACCGCCGCTCCCGTGCCGACCCCGGCGACGGTTTGCAGCAGCAAGAACTGGTACTGAATCGCCACAGCCGCGCCGCTCATCGCCAGCTCGCTGAAGCCTCCCAGCATGATATTATCGCAGAGGTTCACGCCAAAGAGAATCAGGTTTTGCAGGGCAATGGTCGCGGTCAGGCGGAGGAAGGAGCGATAAAACGCCCGGTCTATCCCTGCGCCTGCGCTGTGGTTTGCCTGACGGATATCCGCGTCCAACATGACGGGCCTCCTATCTGTCACCGCTTCGTCACAGGTCATTCCGGCACAGGTCCTCGTAGTTCTCCCGCCGGACGGCCACACGGGGTATGCCGTCCCGTACCAGGATCACCGGGGCATTGGGAATGCGGTTATAGTGCGAGGCCATGGCGTAGTTATAGGCTCCGGTAGAGAGCACCGCCAGAACATCGCCAGGCTTTACGGCCGGAAGCCGTGTGAACTCCTGGATCAGGTCCCCGCTCTCGCAGCAGCGCCCCGCGACGGTGACCATCTGGTCCGCCGGGTCCGCCGCCTTGTTGGCGCAGAGGACACGGTATTTCGCACCGTAGAGGATGTAGCGGGGATTATCGCACATACCGCCGTCGATGAGGACATATGTCCGGACGCTGGGAATCTCTTTCACCGCGCCGACGCGGTAGAGCGTGACGCCTGTCGAACCGGGAATGGAGCGCCCCGGCTCTACGATGATATAGGGCATGGCCAGACCCAGCCGGGCCGCCGTTGCCTTGACGACCTTCGACACTTCTTCTATATAAGCCGCATAGGGGAGGGGCTGATCGTCTTCGTCATAACAGATGCCAAACCCGCCGCCGAGGTTGAGTACGCCCAGTTCCGCGCCGAAGCGTTCCTTGATCTGCGCCAGGAAGCCCAGCATGACCTCCGCCGCAAGCTCGAAAGGCGCGGCGTCGAAGATCTGGGACCCGATGTGGCAATGAATGCCGCACAGCTCCAGATGCGGGATTTGCAGCGCGGCCTCAGCGGCCAACAGCGCTTCGCCGGTCTCCAGCGCAAACCCAAACTTTGAGTCAATCTGCCCGGTCTTGATGAAATCATGCGTGTGGGCGTCGATGCCGGGTTTGACGCGCAGCAGGATCCGCACCCGCCTGCCCTGCGCAACGGCAACAGCGCCAAGCCCGCGCAATTCTTCGAGGTTATCGACGACGAAATGGCCGATGTTTTCCCGGACGGCGTAGTCGATCTCCGCCGGCGTCTTGTTGTTGCCGTGGAAATACATCCGTTCCGGCGGGAACCCAGCGCGCAGGGCGGTGAAAATCTCGCCGCCGGAACATACGTCCAGCCCCATGCCTTCCTCTGCCATAATGCGGCAGATTTCGGTGCAGCAGCAGGCTTTGCTGGCGTAGAGCGGCAGGCCGTGCCCGCCGTAAAACTGCTCGATGGACCGCAGATATTCCCGGCAATTTTGCCGCAGTTGGTTCTCGTCCATAATATATGCCGGGGTGCCGAACTGCTCCGCCAGCGCGACGGTATCCATCCCGCCGATGGTCAAGTGACCGCTTTCGTTGATTTGCAGACAATCAGAAACAAACATGGCTTCTCCGCTTCTCCTTCTCGTTTGGATATTGTTTATGCATTGACCGCGCGTTCGATGCACTGCGTCAATTCGTCCAGTCCCGCCTGCGTGACGCTCGAAACCGGCAGGACCCCGACGGGGCCGAAGGGCGCAAGCGCCTCGGTCAGGGCGGTCAGACGCTGCCCGAATTCGGATTTGCGCAGTTTATCGGCCTTGGTCAGCGCGGCGAGGAACGGGATTTCTTTCTCTCGCAGGAATTCCAGCATGGTCCGGTCATCCACCGAGGGGGTGTGCCGCATGTCCAGCAGCTGGATGACCAGCGCGATCCGGCGGCCGCCCTGGAAGTAGCCTTCCATCAGCGCCGCCCAGCGCTTTCGCTCGCCGTCGGACCGTTTGGCGTAGCCGTAGCCAGGAAGATCCGCCAGCCGAAACGCGGCCTCCGGCGGACCGCCGCTCCGGTAGAAATTGACGGTGATGGTCTTGCCGGGGACAGAACTGACCCTGGCGAGGCTCTTGCGGCGCAGCAGCGCATTGATCAGCGAGGACTTACCGACATTGGAGCGTCCGGAAAAAGCGACTTCCGGCAGGTCGGAAGCCGGCAGCTGCCCGGCAGTGCCGTAGGCCGCCTCAAAGGCAAACAAGTTGGGATTCATGGGCGGCACTCCGTTTCCTGTTCTTTGGTGCCGACGGGGACAGGGGTTCCGGCATCCGTCCGGCGGGCGGGAGGAACCCGGACAGCCTTCTTCTGCGGCGGGAGCGGTTCCGGTTCAGCCGACGCAGGCTCGGCCAACAGGGCATACTCCGGCAGCTGAGAGAGGTGCGAAACGCCGATGAATTCTACGGCCTCTTTGACCGCCGCGTCTACGTCCTCCAGGTCGGGCATGTTCTCTTCGGGGATCAGCACCTGCCGGACGTCCGCGCGGAACGCCGCCATGGCTTTTTCCCGCAGGCCGCCGATGGGCAAAATTCGTCCGGTGAGGGTGATCTCTCCCGTCATCGCAACGCTGGCGTTCACTTTCCGTCCGCTCAGGGCAGAGAGCAGCGCGGTGAAGATCGTTACGCCGGCTGAGGGGCCGTCCTTCGGCACCGCGCCTTCCGGAACGTGGATATGAATATCCTTTTCTTTATAGAAGGCGGGATCCAGCGCAAGTGCTTTCGCATGGCAGCGCAGGTAGCTCACCGCCGCCTGGGCGGATTCTTTCATCACGTCACCCAGGGAACCGGTTAATTGCACCTTACCCGTGCCCTCCAGCAGCAGCGCCTCGATGGGCATCATATCGCCGCCCACCGACGTCCAGGCCAGGCCGTTGACAACGCCGACGAGCGCTTCCTTGCTGCGGTAATCCGGTTTGTATTTTCGGGGGCCCAGCAATTCTTCCAGCTGCTCCGGCTTAACGCTGAGACGGTAATTCTCGTCTTCCACCAGCTTCACCGCGCATTTGCGGCAAAGCTCCGCCAGGCGCCGCTCCAGTTTGCGGACCCCGGCCTCCCGGGTATACCCCTCCGTCAGGGCGCGGATCGCTTCGTCGCTCAGCCGCAGCTGCCGCTTGGTCAGGCCGTGTTTCTCCAGCTGCTTCGGCAGGAGGTGGCTGCGCGCGATGTGGAATTTTTCTTCCATCGTGTAACTGCTCAATTCGATCAGCTCCATCCGGTCCCGCAGCGGGGCGGGGATGGCGGAGGCGTCGTTCGCGGTGGTGAGAAAGAGGACGCGGCTGAGGTCGAACGGGATTTCGATATAGTGGTCTCGGAAATGGCTGTTCTGTTCGCCGTCCAGGGCTTCCAGCAGCGCGGCGGCAGGATCCCCGCGGAAATCACCGCAGAGTTTATCGACCTCATCCAGCAGGATCAGCGCGTTGGAGGATTTCGCCTGCTGCAGCGCCGTAATGATCCGCCCCGGCATCGCGCCAATGTATGTTTTGCGGTGGCCCCGGATTTCCGCCTCGTCCCGGACTCCGCCCAGGGAGATGCGCGCGAATTTACGGTGCATTGCGGCGGCGACGGACTTGGCGACAGAGGTCTTCCCCACCCCCGGCGGCCCCACCAGGCAAATGATCTGACCGGTAATGTCCGGCGAGAGCTTGCGCACGGCCAGCAGCTCCAGGATCCGCTGCTTAACCTTCTCCAGCCCGTAGTGGTCCCGGTCCAGCACCTTGCGCGCGCCGGGGATGTTCAGCCGGTCCTTGGTCTGGGTTTTCCAAGGCAGGGACAGCACCGTCTCCAAGTAGGTGCTCAGCAGGGAGCTTTCCGGCGACTGCGGGGACATCCGCTCCAGCCGCGCGCAGTCCTTGAGCAGTTTTTCTTCCGATTCGTCCGGCAAATGCAGCGAGACGATCTGTTCCCGGAAGGAGTCGGTTTCCTCTTCAGCGTCCTCGCCTTCGCCCAATTCCTGGGTGATGGCCCGCCGCTGCTCACGCAGGTACATTTCCCGCTGGTTCTGTTCTATCTGCGACTGAACGCGTTCGTCGATCTTATGTTGGATCAGCTGGAGCTCGTGTTCCTTGGCCAGCAGGACGCAGAGCTGCTCCAGACGGCGCAAGGCATCGTTTTCTTCCAGCAGGGCCTGTTTGTCTTCGCAAGAGAACGGAAGGCAGTCGGCGATGAAGTTGGCCAGCTTTCCGGCGGATTTTTGGGCATGGACCGCCAGAGGAATATCCGGCGGCAAGGTCAGATGCTGGGCGCAGCGCTGGAAAAACTGCCGGGCCCGGCGCAGCAGGGCGAGTTCATAGGTCCGGTCCTCCTCCTTGATGGGACGGTCCGCCTTGGGCGCGACAATACCCCGGAGGTACGGGCTGGTCTGCGGCAGTTCCTTCAGCAGCGCACGGCACTGGCCCTCAACGTAGACCCGCGCGCCCTCGCCAGAGGAAACCCGCAGCACTTGCCGCACCGTCCCGATGACACCCATGGCGTAGAGCTGCTGCTGGTCCGGCTCGTCGGCCAGGATCTGTTTTTGGGCGACGACAAAAATTTCCTGCTGCTCCTGCATGGCGGCTTTCAGCGCGGCCACGGAGCTCTCCCGCGTCACCTCGAAATGAATCCGGGATTCCGGAAACACCACCAGTCCCCGCAGCGGAACGACCGGCAATTCCCGGTAAGGCGCATAGTCTTTGATAATCAATCCTGGGACCCCCTAAAACAATTCATATCGTCATGCATATGACTGAATGCAAAATTCATGTGGCATTCAATAGGCTTCGATGGCGGAAAGGGTGGCAAACCCGCGAGTTTGCTCGACGACAACTTTGATACGCTGCAGGCGCAGTTCGGTAAAGCGGCAAATGCGTTTGTGTCCCAAGACGGTCCCCTTGCCCAGCAGTTTCCATTGCGGTTTCCCTTTGACCTCAACTTCGCCATAGATTGCAAATTTCTCGATTTGCTGACCGGTGCGGATATGCTCCTTCAGGACGATTTTATTGATGTCATAGTCGTCGCCCAAATCCAGAATCAGCTCGGCGGCCTTCCCGAACGGCCCGGAGTGCCAATAGCAGTCAGGATTCGGATCCAGCGTCATCTGCCCGCTGTGGAGATCATCCAGGCGGCAGGAATCCGTGACGGTCGAATCCTCCGCCAGATTTTCGCGGAAATCAATTTGCAGCTGCGCGCCCAGGGACAGAAGCGCCTCAATGTCCCGTCTGGAAATCAGCCCCTCCGGGTTGGGGGGAACGTTCAGCAGCAACGACGCATTGGCGCCGACAGAATGATAATAATAATCCAGCAGTTTCATCAGGGGCTTAACCGTGTGATCCTCCTCCTCATGATAAAACCAGCCTTTGCGGATGGAGACGTCAACTTCGGCGGGGTACCAGATCAGCTGTTCCGCACCGCGGATTGCCTTGCGGCTGCCCAGGTCCATCTGGGTGAAATTGATTTCCCGGGGCAGCTGACCGCCTGCGGCCTTCATACGCTCCTGCTCCAGCTGGCTGTAGTAGCTGGGCACAACGCTCCATTCGCTCGCGCGGCAGACGCCCGCCTCATTGCCGCACCAGCGGACGTCCGGCCCGCAGACGGAAATGACGGCGTTCGGCTGAAGCTCGCGGATCAGATCATAGTACCCCTGCCAATCATATTCCTGCTTGCGGCCGTTTTTTCCTTCGCCGCAAGCCCCGTCAAACCAGACGCAAAACAACTCGCCGTAATTCGTCAGCAATTCCCGCAGCTGATTCTTATAAAAAGTATTGTAGGCCTCGCCCTGGCCATATGTCAGCTCGTACCGATCCCAGGGGGAGAGGTAGATGCCGAATTTCAGCCCGAATTCCCGGCAGGCCGCTGCCGCCTCCCGGACGACGTCGCCCTGTCCGCCGCGCCAGGAACTGGACGCCACAGAGTGGCTGGTAAAAGCGCTTGGCCAGAGACAAAAGCCGTCATGATGCTTGGCGGTCAGGATCATGCCGCGCATACCCGCCGCCTTGCATACTTTGACCCACTGACGGCAATCCAGCGATTTCGGCTGAAAAAGCTCCGGATTTTCGTTGCCGGTGCCCCACTCGCTGCCAGTGAAGGTATTCATTCCAAAGTGGATAAATGAGGTAAACTCCAGATCTTGCCAGGCCATCTGCCGCTCCGAGGGGACAACCTGTATCGCTTCTTCCAAAACCTCTGCTTGTTTGCGCATCAAAGCCCACATCCCTCCAAGTTAATAGCAATATCATACCATAAGCGGCGGGGAATGTAAAGTAAAAAATATGTGTATTTTCTCCTCTCCCCCCCGCCCCCCCGCCACGCGCAGTAGCCCCCGCCGTTGGGCGGGGGCTACTGCTAAACTCACAAAGCTACAGGTCTTTTCAATGGGCCCTCCAGGACCGCTCAGGCGGACTTCCAGCCGAATGC
>JAIRXU010000066.1 GCA_031268095.1 Oscillospiraceae bacterium
AAATGTCATGCCGATGATACTCCGCCAAACGCTCTTCCATCAAAGAAAACCTCCGTTTTCTTTATAGTATAGCATATCTCAACCGACTTGTCAATCTCGTGACTACACAATCTAGCATAGGCGTCTCTCCTTCCTGGATTTATTATACAGCGGCTGCCCCAAAAGTCAAGATATTTGCCGCATCATCGGCCAAAATTTTTGCGATCGATCATGGAAATCCCAAAATCCCTTGCGTTTTTCTGGGAAAAGCGGTATACTGTTCTTAATATTGCAGGAATGAGGTGTCCCCATGTCCTCCCCCACCCCCCCGACTGTTGTCGTCACTGGCGCGTCCTCTGGGATCGGTCTGGCCTGCGCGGCAGGCTTTGCCCGGCAGGGCTACACCGTCTGGGCGCTGGCGCGCCGCCCGGTTCCTGTTCCGGCGGGGCTGGAAGATCGGATCCGCTGCCGCCGCGTGGACGTGACGGACGAAGCCGCGGTCCAGGCCGTTTTTGCGGAAGTTGCTTCCGCCGGCCCCCTGGGCATTGTGCTGCACTGCGCGGGGATGGGCATTGCCGGAGCGGCGGAAGATACCTTGGAAGACGCTGTCCGCGCTCAGTTTGAGGTCAATTATTTCGGTGTGCTCCGGGTCAACCGCTGCGCTCTGCCTTTGCTGCGGGCGCAGGGGAATGGGCTGGTCATTGTGATGGGCAGCGTGGCGGGGCGGGTGGCAATTCCGTTCCAGAGCCACTACAGTTCTACCAAGCATGCCCTGGACGCCTACGTCGAGGCTCTGCGGCTGGAACTGCGTCCTTTCGGGGTCCAGGCCGTGATTGTGGAGCCGGGCGACATCCGCACGGGATTCACCGCCGCGCGGCAAATGGCGCTGCCGGAAGGATCCCCCTACGAAGCCAGCTGCCGCTCTGCCGTGGACCGGATGGCGCGCGACGAGGAGAACGGCGGCACACCGGAGAGCATTGCGCGGGCGGTTTTGCGTCTCGCCGGCCGCCGCCGTTTGCCCGTCCGCATGACAGTGGGGCTCCCTTATCAGGGCGTCATCTTCCTGCGGCGGGTGATGCCGGAGAAATTTTTCGCCTATGTCTTAGGAAAGCTGTACTCGTAAAAGAAATCTGCCGCATCGCATACGAGGGGAATGAGCCGCATACAATGGGAGAAACAGCCTTGCTGTTTCTCTTTTTGCGCACTGAGACGGAAAGGATGATCCGTGTGTTCGCTTGCCTCCAGCCGCAGCTCCCGCCCTCGTCCCCTGCCGCGTGGTTGCGGAATTGGCGGCATCCCCCGGTTCCGCGGCTTGTCCGCGTCGATGTACCGGGCGGGGCGCCATTTTTTCGCCTGGAGGCTGTCGAGGGCAAGAGCGGTCTGCCTTGGGCCGAGATTGAGCACGCGGCGGGGCGCTGCCGAACGCGGATGCTATTTCCGGCGGGCCTGCGCCCGCCTTGCCCCCTGAGCCAGGAAGAAGGGGGGGCAGACACTTCGGCGGGGCGGAACGGAGGCTTGCAAGCGTTCGTTCCCCGGCGGTTGCCGCTGCTGCTCTGCCTGCGCGCGGCCACCCAAGCCCTGCGGCGATGCAAAACCAAGGCGCAGGATCTCAGCGTCGCTGTCGCGGACCGGAAAGGTGTTCTCACGCGCTCGCTGGAGCCGCTGGTAATGCTGGCAGGCAGCCTGCGGGTCTTCACGCCGGACATTGCCCAATACCGCGCCACTGCGGCCGGGTTGCAGGAACGCTATGGCGCGACGCTACTGCTGGGGGACTCCCCCGCTTGCCTGGCCAACAGCAGCGTGGTGATTGCCGACGACCTGACGCTGTTCACGGGCCGGGAACGGGGGCTGATCTTTACGCAGGATAGGCGGACCGATTTGCCCGGCTGCCGGATCGCCTGCGGACGGCTGCCTTCGCTGCGCCCCGCGACAGAGGCGCTTCGGCCGGAAGGGATCGATCCGCTGCTGTTTGCCGCAGCACTCTATGAACTATGCGGTGCGGGAGAGCTGGAACAGCAGGGCTTCGAACAGATGTCACTGCGCTTCGCGGGTCAGGAGGAAACGATGTCGGTCCAGGCCTTGGCGGCCTTGATTGACTTGGACGTGATTCCCAAATATAGCAGAATATAACCTGCCTGCGTCGGGCATCCTATCTTTGACCGAACGAGGTCATCGATTTTCAGAATGGAAAGGATGTTATCACTATGGCGCAGACGCAGAACAAGAACACCAACATTGGCTGTAACGTCGCCCAGTGCCGTTACAATTGCAAGGCGGATCAGTGCTGCTCCCTCAACCAGATTGACGTCGTCCAAGAAGCCAAGAACGCCAATTCCGAACACGCGACGTGCTGCCACTCGTTCGAGTGCCGCTAACGACGCGGAAACAAAAAAGCCCACCCAAACGGGTGGGCCTTTTTTCTGGCAGTGATTTCCGTTCAGTCCCCTGGCATATATTGTTTGTCGCCGTCGTCGCCGTCCTCTTCAAGGATGTACTTTTCAAAATATGCTTTTGTGAAGCGGACGCCAAAGTCCCCGCGGGTGCCCTTCGTCCAAGCGGAGGAATGCGGTTCAATGCTGCACACGCCCTGGTAATCGTTGTCATAGAGGATCGCCATCACGGCGCCCCAAGCGATGTCATCAAAACCGGCGGGCGGATCGGAAATATTGCGGCCGTGGATGCGAACGGTTCCTTTAATATGGAAATGATAGATGTATTTTCCGTACTCCAGCATCTCTTGGAGATAATCGCCGTCGCGGTTGATGCAGTGGGATGTGTCGTACTTAATTCCCAGCCCCGGTACCAGCGGCAAGACGGCGTCCCATCCGGCTTTATTATAGATCGCGTTGCCCCAGTCGCAATTGTAAACGGCGATTTTGACGCCCTTGCCCGCAGCGTGATCTGTCAGTGAACGGAAATAGTCTGCTGCCCGCAGCGCGTTTTGGATGAAGGACATTCCCTTGACCTCATTGCAACCACAGACAAACACCGGACAACCGAGTGCTGCGGCAAAATCGATCAGCGCAAGGTCCGCTTCGTATTCCGGCTGGTCGAAGCTGCCGTCGTCCGCCAGGCGCTTGGTGCCCCAGCGGCCGATGGAGGCTACCTGTACGTCATAGGCCTGCTGGTAGCCCTGGATTTCCTCCAGATGGTCCGTGTACTCCCGTACGTCACAGCCGACGTTGACGCAGAATTCCGCATAATGCAGCCCGTATTGGCGCACCTTTGCAAATTCCGCCTCGCTCGCGCCGGAGATGATACCTAAATGCATGTGATCAGCCCTTTCTTATGTTTTGTCGGCTATCATCATAGCACAATCGCGGCGAAAACGCAAGCATTTTTCGATGAAAAAAGGCCAAAATCCTGCCGTCCTTTTCGTTTCGGGGGGGCATCGGATTTTGTCGTTGAAAACCCCTTGCTTTTCTGGCCAAAATTTGCTATACTAAGAAGAAGCAATGGCCAAAGGAGATCTAAAGTCGAGCAACACGGACGGAAAGAGGAATTGATGTATGATGCAAGAGCAACCCATTGATCAGGCCTTATCAGCGGCCCGCCGCGTTCACTTCATCGGTATCGGGGGATCGGGGATGTGCCCACTGGCAGAGATTCTGCGTCACCAGGGGTACACCATTACCGGGTCCGACAATAACGAAAGTGAGACCCTTAGCCGCGTCCGCGCGCTGGGGATTGAAGTGCAAATGGGGCAGCGGGCGGAAAATATTCAAGGCGCGGATATGATTGTCTTCACGGCGGCGCTGCTGCCGGACAACCCCGAACTGGTTGCGGCGAAGGCCTCCGGCATCCCGACCTTTGAACGGGCAAAACTGCTGGGCGCGGTAACGCGGCGCTACCAAAACTGTATTTGCGTCTGCGGCACCCACGGCAAAACAACCACCACCGCCATGCTCACCCAAATGATGGTGACCGCTGGCCTGTCCCCTTCGGCTGTTATCGGCGGCCGGCTGCCCATGACCAACAGCAACGGGCTGGTTGGCGAAAGCGAACACATGGTTTGCGAGGCTTGCGAGTTTCAGGACACCTTTTTGGAACTGGATCCAGATGTTGCGGTGATTCTCAATATTGATGAGGATCACTTGGAATATTTCAAAAATTTGGATAACATCATTCAATCTTTCAGAAAATTTTCTCAAATGGCCCAAAAAGCCATTATCTATAACGGTGACGACCTCAATACCCGGCGGGCACTAGAGGGTATCCAAGATAAACGGCTCATTTCCTTCGGACGCGGCGAAGAGAATTTTTTCCGGGCAATCAATGTTATCATGGAAGGAGCTTTTGCCCGTTACGATTTACTGTATCACGGTGAATATCTAACCACCATCCGGTTGCAAGTTCCCGGGGAACACAATATCTCGAATTCTCTGGCAGCCATTGCCGCTGTGATGTTTTCGGGCGGCAGCGTAATGAACTGTGAGCAAGGCATTGCCTCTTTTCGGGGGGCGGGGCGCCGCTTCGAAATCTTAGGAAACTACCATGGTGTCACATTGGCGGACGACTACGCCCACCATCCGAAGGAACTGGAGGTGACGCTCACCGCGGCCAAACAGATGCCTTTCCGGCGGGTTTGGGCAGTGTTTCAGCCGTTCACTTTTTCCCGCACGGCGCTGCTGCTGGACGATTTTGCCGCCGCCCTCTCCTTGGCCGATCGGGTGGTCCTGACGAAGATCATGGGCGCAAGGGAAGTCAATACCTATGGGATTTCCACGGCGCAACTGGCTGAAAAAATTCCCGGCAGCGTTTGGTTCGAAGAATTTCAGGAGACGGCGGAATACGTTGCCGCGCATACACAGGACGGGGATTTGGTTCTGACCTTGGGATGCGGAGATATCTACAAAGCTGGCAAGATGATGACGGAGTGTTGGAAAGCACAAAAAACAACAGGCGGCCAATAAAAACAACATCACCAACAAAAAACAACACCGCACAAGCAGGCAAGGTGTTGTTTTTTGTCGTTGCTTTGCAGATTCTCCCCAAAAACAACAATTTTTACCTTGACTTTTCTTTCTCCGTCGCATATAATATTATGTAACAAATATTGTAGGAGGTGAGAAGCCGTGACCGCTCGAAGTAATGGGGACAGGCGCGAAAAACATGCCTGTTCCGATCCTGCCGAGGTTCCACCTTTATGGTGGGGCTTCTCCTCCTCTGGAATAGGCTAATATTCTTTGCGTCCTGTTCACACATTACTGTATTCCCAGACCAAATACTGTAATTGTATGAAAGGATGAATCCCATGAAGTTTCGTAACAAGAAGAATGATGCTGTTGCTCTGAAGCAAAACGCCTGCGAGGCGCTGCTGCGCGAATACGCCTTTTGCCGAGAAGATACGTTGTTGGACCTGCTGGGCTCTACCCGGCGGGGCGTTTCTGTTAACCTGGCGGAAGAAAAGTTGGAAGATATTGGGCCAAACATTATCGTTGCCGGACACCAGGTCGGTCCGTTTGGCCGGCTGCTGAAGGCGCTGATCAATCCCTTCAACCTCGTGTTATTCCTCATTGCGGCAATTACCTTTGTGACCGACGTGATCATTCAGCCGTCCAGCGATTACACGACTTGCGCCATCATCCTTGCGCTGATTCTGGTTTCCAGCGCTGTGGCATTCATTCAGGGAGAGCGTTCCAACGCCGCCGCCGCAAAACTGTCCGACATGATTACGAACAAAGCGGATGTTTGGCGGGACGGAAAACTAGTGGAAATCCCCATTGACGAGATTGTCCCGGGAGATTTGGTGAAACTGTCGGCGGGCGACATGATCCCGGGAGATGTGCGTTTTCTCAGCGCGAAGGATGCTTTTGTTGCTCAGGCGGCACTGACGGGAGAATCTGCGCCTGTGGAAAAATTCAGCGAAGTCCGCAGCTCCGCGGCTGAGACCCTGACGGATGTCTGCAACATTGGCTTCATGGGGTCCAACATGGTCAGCGGCAGCGCGGAAGCCATGGTGCTCACCACAGGGAACGACACTTATTTTGGCAGCATGGCCAAGACACTTTCGGGAGACAAAGCAAAAAACAGTTTTGAACGTGGCGTGGATGCCGTGAGCAAGCTGCTGCTTCGCTTTATGATGGTCATGGTTCCCGTGATTTTTGTGGTCAATATCGTCACAAAAGGTGAGCTCATGGACTCGTTGCTGTTCGCTGTCACCATGGCGGTAGGCCTAACGCCAGAAATGCTGCCGATGATCATGACTTCTACCCTGGCCAAAGGCGCAGTGTCGATGTCCAAGCATAAGGTGATCGTCAAGACACTCAGCGCCATCCAAACGTTCGGTGAGATGGACATTCTCTGCACCGACAAAACCGGTACGTTAACCGAGGACAAAATTGTTTTGGAGAAATACATGGACGTCCACGGCAAGGATGACATGCGAATTCTCCGCCATGCTTACCTCAACAGCTACTATCAGACGGGGCTGAAAAATCTGATTGACCTGGCCATCATCAACCGCGCCAGGGAAAATGATCTGGAGCAGATTCTGGATCGTTACGGACGCATCGACGAGATTCCATTTGACTTCACCCGCCGCCGAATGAGCGTCGTGCTGGAAAGTAAGGATGGAAAGCGGCAGCTAATCACCAAGGGCGCGGTCGATGAAGTGTTGGCGATTTGTAAATATGTGGAATATGGCGGGGATATCTTGCCGCTGCAAGGCGAATTGTTGCAGGAAGCCCGCCGGGTTTATGAAGAAAACAACCGAGACGGCCTGCGGGTTATCGCTGTCGCTCAGAAAAATGACGTAGCCGATGCGACTACTTTCGGGGTGGCCGACGAAAGCGACATGGTTCTGCTTGGCTTCGTCGGTTTCCTGGATCCCCCGAAAGAGAGCGCGAAGATTGCCATTGCCGCGCTGCAAGGACACGGAGTACGCACCGTCGTCCTCACGGGAGACAGCGAGGGTGTGGCAGTGAAAGTCTGCAAAAAGGTCGGCGTAGCGACCGAGCATATTCTGAGCGGCAAAGATGTAGAGGCCATGAGCGACGAGCAATTGGCCGAGGCAATCCAGCGCTGTGACCTTTTCTCGAAACTTTCCCCGTCCCAGAAGCAGCGGCTGGTCGAGGCCCTCCAAAAAGCGGGCCATACCGTCGGCTACATGGGCGACGGTATTAACGACGCGCCCGCCCTGCGGCAGGCTGATGTCGGAATCTCCGTAGACAGCGGCGTAGACATTGCGAAAGAAACAGCAGACCTGATTTTGCTCCAAAAAGACCTGATGGTGCTGGAAGAAGGTGTTGTGGAGGGGCGCCGCACCTTTGGAAATATCATGAAATATATTAAAATGGCGGCCAGCGGCAACTTCGGCAATATGATTTCCGTCATGTTCGCGAGTCTGTTTATCCGCCCGTTCCTGCCGATGATGCCAGTGCATATTCTAGTCCAAAATTTGCTTTGCGACTTTTCCCAAATCGGGATTCCTTTCGACCGGGTGGACCGGGCGTACCTTGAGCAGCCACGCCGCTGGGAAACCAAAAGCATCCGGCGCTTCATGTTGCTGATGGGGCCGCTGAGTTCTATCTTCGATGTTGCCTGCTACGCGGTGCTTTGGTGGGCCTTCGGTTTCCGCAGCGCAGAGTATTCCACTTTTTTTCAGACAGGCTGGTTCATCTTCGGGACGCTTTCGCAGATTGTCGTAGTGCATATGATTCGCACCCAGCGAATTCCTTTGCTGCAAAGCCGGGCTTCGCTCCCGCTGACACTTTCCACCTTGGGCGTTGGCATCCTCGCCGTGGTTGCCGCATTCACCGGAATCGCCGCAACGCTGGACTTTGTCGCTTTGCCGTTGCTTTTTGCGCCATGGATGGCGCTTCTGCTGGTCGGCTACTGCGCTGCAGTGCAGCTGTTTAAATTCTTCTATGTCCGCCGCTTCAAGGAGTGGCTCTGAACGGCGCGTCAGAAAACGACAAGCTCCCTTATTTTTGACAAGGGAGCTTTTTTGTTACAGAAGAATGATCGTAATACCATTGTTATGCTGATCCAAATCGCTGTCTCGCCGGAGCGCGGGGCAACGTTCGAATGCCCGCAGGGTAGCTGCATGAAAGATGGAAAATTCTTCGCCGGGGAGGAAATCCCGGATCTTCCCCTTCCGGCGTAAATCCTCCAGGAGTCGGCGGGACTCTGTGCGGATTTTTCCGCCCTTGCCAGTAGAGCCATAGCCGTGCACGATCTTCACCGCCGTTGCTCCGGTCAATCTGCCGGTATCAATTGCCGCCACCAATCGGCGCAGCGCCTGGTCTGCCGTAGGCAGGTCGGCCTTCACATCTACGGTCTTGACAGATCCTTCGGGTTTGTTCATCGTGCTACCTCGTCAACAGAGATTCCCTCGTTTAAAACGGGGGACGTTGTCTTGCATATTTAGGGCGATTTCTCTTCCGTTTTTTCCAACATATTTCTTAAATATTGCCCCGTGTAAGAGTTCGGATTGGATGAAATTTCCTCCGGCGTCCCCTGCGCGACGATTTCTCCACCGCCGTCGCCACCCTCAGGGCCCAGATCAAGAATGAAATCAGCCGTCTTGATTACGTCCAGGTTGTGTTCGATAACCAGCACGGAATTGCCCACTTCTACCAACCGCTGCAGCACTTCAATGAGACGGTGCACATCAGCGGCATGGAGGCCTGTCGTCGGCTCGTCGAGGATATAAATGGTCTTTCCAGTAGAACGGCGGGAAAGTTCCGTTGCCAGTTTGACGCGCTGCGCTTCACCACCGGAAAGCGTCGTCGCGGGCTGCCCTATTTTCACGTACCCCAGGCCGACTTCATAGATGGTCCGCAGCCGCCGTGCGATCTTCGGGACATTCTCAAAAAACTGCATGCCCTCTTCAACGGTCATTTCCAGCACGTCGTAAATCGACTTGTCCTTATACTTGACCTCCAGGGTCTCGCGGTTGTAGCGTGCGCCCTTACAGACTTCGCAAGGCACATAGACGTCTGCCAGAAAGTGCATCTCAATTTTCACGATCCCGTCGCCCTGGCAGGCCTCGCAGCGCCCTCCTTTGACATTGAAGGAAAACCGGTTGGCCTTGTAGCCCCGCTGTTTCGCGTCAGTGGTGGAAGCATATAATTCTCGAATATCATTAAAAACGCCGGTATACGTCGCCGGGTTAGAGCGCGGCGTTCGTCCGATGGGGGACTGGTCGATGTTGATCACTTTATCCAAGTGCTCTAGGCCTTCTAACAGGTCATAATCTCCAGGGAAAGTGTGTGCTCCGTTGAGTTTCGCGGCAAGGGTTTTGTAAAGAATTTCATTGACTAAGGAAGATTTTCCCGAGCCGGAAACGCCCGTTACGCAGACAAAACAGCCGAGCGGAATCCGGACGGTGAGATTTTTGAGGTTGTGTTCCCGCGCGCCGCATACCGTTAATTCCCGTCCGTCGCCCGGTCGCCGGGCCGCAGGTACAGGGATTCGCTTTCGTCCGCTGAGGTATTGCCCAGTCAGCGAACGTTCGCAGGCAATGAGGTCCTCTGCCGTGCCCTGACAGACCAATTCTCCGCCATGAATTCCTGCCCCCGGTCCGATATCGACGATATGGTCCGCCGCGCGCATGGTGTCCTCGTCGTGTTCCACCACGATCAGCGTGTTTCCAAGGTCCCGCAGGCGTTTGAGCGTCTCAATCAGTTTGTCGTTGTCCCGCTGGTGCAGTCCGATGCTGGGTTCGTCAAGGATGTAGAGCACCCCCATCAATGACGAACCGATCTGTGTTGCCAGCCGGATCCGCTGACTTTCCCCGCCGGAAAGCGTTCCTGCCCCGCGCGAAAGATTGAGGTAATCGAGGCCGACGCTCGATAAAAATTGTAGTCTCGCGCGAATTTCCCGTAAAATTTGGTGTGCGATGCGTTGATCTCGGTCACGAAGATGCAGCTGATCCAAAAAATCCAGTGCCCGCAAAATAGAAAATCTTGTATATTCGCTGATGTTCAATCCGCCGACCGTAACACAAAGCGACTCTTTTTTCAGCCGCATCCCATGGCATTCCGGGCATGGCTGTTCGCTCATATACTGTTCGATTTCCGTCCGCGCCCAATCGCTGCCAGTCTCCTTGTAGCGCCGGGTCAGATTATTTGCTACCCCCTCGAACTCCGTCAGATACGTGCCGCTGCCGTAGCTGCCGCTGCGGTGAACCGTGATTTTTTTCCCTTTTGTTCCATAAAGGATCAAATCGATTGCTGCCGGGGACAGCTTCTCCACAGGCATCTCCAGTGAAAATTTCCCGTATGCTGCCAAGCCTTCAAAGTACATCTGCGCAATGGTGCCGCCTTCGGCCACTGTCCAGCCAGAGGCCTTAACCGCGCCGCCTCGGATCGACAGAGACTTGTCCGGCAGGATCAGGTCCGGATCTGGGGTCAGAAATACCCCCAACCCGCTGCACTTGGGGCAGGATCCGAAGGGATTGTTGAATGAAAACATTCTCGGCGCCAGTTCTTCCATGCTGAAGCCATGGTCCGGGCAGGCGTAGTTTTGCGAAAACAGCAGTTCTTCTTTTTCGACGACGTCCACCAGCAGCAGACCTTCCGAAAGTCGGGTTGCCGTCTCCACCGAATCCGTCAGGCGACTGCGCAGCCCCGGTTTCATCACCAGACGATCGACGATGACCTCAATATTGTGTTTTTTATTTTTGTCCATTGGGATGGGTTCCGACAGCTCATAAACGCTGCCGTCTACCCGCACCCGCACAAAGCCGCTCTTGCGCGCCTGCTCGAGTTCTTTCTGATATTCCCCTTTGCGCCCCCGGACAATGGGAGCCAGCAACTGGAATTTTGTCCCTTCCGGCAGTTCTTCCAGCTTGCCGACGATGTCGTCCACCGTCTGACGGCTGATTTCCCGCCCGCATTCCGGGCAATGCGGCACACCGACCCGCGCGTAAAGCAGCCGCAGGTAATCGTAAATTTCCGTGACGGTCCCGACGGTAGATCGGGGGTTCCGCGACGTGGTTTTCTGGTCGATGGAGATCGCCGGAGAGAGCCCGTCGATGCTGTCAACATCAGGCTTCTCCATTTGTCCCAAAAATTGCCGCGCATAAGACGACAGCGACTCCACATAACGCCGCTGTCCTTCGGCGTAAATGGTATCAAAAGCCAGGGAGGTTTTTCCTGATCCGGAAAGCCCCGTGAAGACAATCAATTTGTCCCGGGGAATGGTGAGATTCAGGTTTTTTAGGTTATGTTCCCGCGCGCCTTGGATGGTTAGATCTTTCTGCATAAATCCTCCCGCTTTTTTGTCATTTCCCCAATTTCTCCGATGTTCCCCATTGTCCCCAGCGGCCGAGCGGAGTCGGTGCGATGGAATAATAGGTCTCCGTTGTCGTGACCACCGGCGCGGCCCGGTGTAGCCGCGCTTCCAGAGGGATGGATTCGTCCGCCAGCCGCTCGTCTGCGCGTACATTGACAATGTCACAAATGTAAATTTCACTGCTGCCCCGTTCGTCCAGGTGCAAGGTTTTGTCTACCCGCAACTCAAAACTCACAGGACTCAGTTCCGGAATCGGTACCTCCAGTACGCTGCCTTTTTCAGATGCAATGGTTCTCGATTTGTCAACAGTATAGCCTGCGTTGTTGCCGCAGTAATCGGCCAGTGGCAGCAGGCGTTCTGAAACAAGCGACGCGGAAAAGATCCCGGCGGCGCGGATCCGGTCGCGGGTCAGTTTGTCCTCGCCAATGCAGGCCACGAATCGGAACCCTTCGTTCCAGCAATAGGTTGCCCAGCAAAACAGGCCGTAGTTAGGCTCGCCGTTTTCTTTATATGTTCCATACAGGAATAAACTTTGTGGGCAGAATGCATTGGATATGGGAAAATTTACTTTCTCCATAAAGATGTTTCTCCTTTTGCGCTTTCCATCGGGAAAGAAGTTGCCCCGGCTAATTTCCGCAAATAGTATAGCACAAATTTTCGGTTTGTCAATGCATTTGTTCTCTGCTTTTGAAAAAAATTTCGTTGGCCGCTGTCGTGAAGATGGCAGGCATCCAGCTTGCCGCGCCGGATGGAAGCGTCACGTTTTCCGCGCGGATCACTTTCAGCAGGTATCCCGCCAGGGGCAGCAGATCCCGGACCTTTAGTGTGTGGACTCCGTCACGCACAGCCAGTCCGTCAGTGATGATTTTCCGCGCATCAAAGTAGAGCCGCGCCTGCGGCCGGTAGGGGGCGTCGGGGTCGAAGCAGGCCTCTCCGCGCAAGCGGGAGTTGATGACAATTTCGCTTCCTGCGCCCCCGTTCTCTACCGGGGCGAACATGATGTATTCCAGGTAGTCTTCCGGCTCGCCCAGCGGCGCAAAGCCAATGGCCGCACAGGGGGTTCCTTCCCTCCGTAGCCGCGCACAGGATTTCAGCGCTCCGTCCCGCCGAATGAGATCATAGGCGGCTAGGGTAGTACTGTGCACGACGAAAGCGGGATCTCCCCGTCGGAGGATCCTCCCCGTTTCCGGAAAGTCCCGCGAGACCCCTGCCAAGTCAAAGTCCGGCGGGTCCGTGCGGACGGTCCTCCCCTGCGCTGTTTCGTAGCGGGCGAAATCGACGCAGCGCCAGGCAAAATCCTCGGCGTCAGGAGGCAGCGCGAGGCAATACCGCCCGTCCGCGCCTTGTCCCATGCGATATCCTTGGATGGATCTGTCAATTTTCAGGATGGATTCTTCCAAGATTCTCCTCCTCGAAGAGCTTGTTCCGGAATGGCTTAAAGGCTGATGGAAGGGCATAGTGTTCCCGCAGTTCTGTTTCCGTGACCCAGGTCAGGCCCTCCCCCGGCGGCGGGGCGGAAAGGCGCAGCCGCCAGGCGCTCATGTGCCATTCCAGGTGCGTGAAAATATGTTTTCCGTCGCCAAGAGATTCTGTCGTCAGCACCGTCTTCTGTGCAATCCCCAGCTCTAGCGCCAGCGCTCCCAGGTCACCGAGGCTGTTCGGCAGTTCCCAGAGGCCAGCCAGCAGTCTCTTGCTCTCCCTCCGCCGCAGGGCCAGCCGTTCCCCCCAGCGCAGGATCAGCACCGTCCGCTGCTCAGTCCGCCGGGGTTTCTTCGCCGTCCGAACCGGCAGCTCCGCAGTCCTCCCCTGCTGAAAGGCCAGGCATTCTTCCGCCAGAGGGCATCGGTCGCAGAGCGGCGTCCCGTTCGGCAGACAAACCATTGCGCCCAGGTCCATCAGCGCCTGGTTGGCGTCGCCGGGGCGCAATGGGGGAAGAAGAGGCTGGAGCCGCGCCGCGGCGGAGCGTTTCGCCCCGTCGGTGGTGATGTCTTCCTGCCTGGCTTCCAGCCGTGCCAGGATCCGCAGGACATTGCCGTCCACCGCCGGGACCGCCAGGCCGTAGGCTATGGAGGCGATGGCCCCGGCTGTATACGCGCCGACGCCCGGCAGGGTCAGCAAGGTTTCCGGGTCCCGGGGGAGCGCGCCGCCGCAGCGTTCCATCACGAGCCGCGCGGCCTTTTGAAGGTTGCGCGCCCGGCTGTAATACCCCAGCCCTTCCCAGAGCTTCAGCAGTCGACCCTCGTCGGCCTCCGCCAGCGCGGCAACATCTGGCAGCGCCGCCAAGAACCGGGTATAGTACCCCAGCACGGCCTCGACGCGGGTCTGCTGGAGCATGATTTCGGATATCCAAGTGTGATAGGCGTTCGGTGTGCCGCGCCAGGGCAAGTCACGCCGGTTTTGGTCATACCAGGTCAGCAGACGGTCCATGGTTTGGAAATTAATGGAGAACATCCTTTCCCGCCGCGGCATGCAAACTGCGGGATTGCCGCGCGGCAAACCGCAGATGAAGTCCAGGCAAAATAATATTTTTCATTATACCCCTAAACTCGTCAGAAGTCAACATTGACAGCGGCCCCCTTTTTGTTATATAATAGAGGGAAGAACACCGCCGGGCGCGTTTGCTGGCCGCCGGGCGGCGAAAAGAGGGGGAGTTTCATTTTGGCCAACATGACCAAGCCGCGTTTTTTGGTGCTGGAAAACGGCCGCGTCTTTGAGGGACAAGCCTTCGGGGCGGACGCGGACGCCATCGGGGAAGTGGTGTTCACCACCAACATGACCGGCTATCTCGAGACGCTGACGGATCCCAGCTATGAAGGGCAGATTGTTCTGCAAACCTTCCCGCTGATCGGCAATTACGGCGTCAACCCCAAGGATCAGGAAAGCCGGAAATCGTTCGTACAAGGGTATATCGTCAGCCAGTGGTGTCAATCGCCCTCCCATTTTTGCTGCGAGGGGGCGCTTGACGCCTTTTTGAAAGCCCAGGGAATTCCCGGCCTTTGCGGGATCGACACCCGGGCACTGACCAAACTGATCCGGACCGCCGGGGTGCTGCGCGGCGCATTGGCGGACGATCCGGCGCAAATTTCTCAGGACATGCTGCGCACGTTCCGGATTGGCGACGCTGTTTCACGCGTGACGCTGAACGAGCCAGCGCGCACCCCTGCCCACCCGGATCCCGCGCGGCAGACGGCCTCCCGGCTCCTGCGGGTGGTGCTGTGGGATTTCGGCGTGAAAGACAGCTCTGTTCACCGTCTGGCCGACCGGGGCTGTGACGTCACCGTTGTCCCCTCGTCCTGGACGGCGGCGCAGATCCTGGCGGAACAGCCGGACGGTGTGCTGCTTTCCAACGGCCCCGGCGATCCGGAAGAAAATACCGCTGTGATCGCGGAAATCCGCAAGCTCGTCGAAAGCGGGACGCCGATTTTTGGCATCTGCCTCGGGCATCAGCTGCTGGCCCTGGCCAACGGCGGCGCGACGGAGAAACTTAAGTACGGTCACCGGGGTGGGAACCACCCTGTCCGGGACCTGGTCACCGGACGGACTTACATCACCAGCCAGAACCACGGCTACGCCGTCCGGCTGCAGGAAGATCAGCTGCCCCAGAACGCCCGGCCCCGCTACCTCAACGCCAACGACGGCACCTGCGAGGGGCTGGACTACGAGGGATTCCCCGGCTTTTCCGTGCAGTTCCATCCGGAGGCCCGCGGCGGTCCCCGGGATACGGAATTCTTGTTTGACCGCTTCGTCGCGTTAATGGAAGGGAGGAAATTCGTATGCCGCTGAACTCCGGAATCCGGAAAGTATTGGTGATCGGCTCCGGCCCCATTGTCATTGGCCAAGCCGCCGAATTCGACTACGCCGGGACCCAGGCCTGCCGTGCCCTGCGGGAAGAAGGCCTTGAAATCGTCCTGATCAATTCAAACCCCGCCACCATCATGACCGACCAGCACATGGCGGACAAAATCTACATCGAGCCCCTGACGGTGGAAACCGTCAAGCGTGTCATTCTCAAGGAATCCCCGGACTCTGTTCTGCCGACCCTCGGCGGGCAGACAGGGTTGACGCTGGCAATGCAATTGGCCAAAGAAGGCTTTCTCCGCCGTCACGGCGTCCGGCTCCTCGGCGCCCGGCCGGAGACCATCGACAAGGCCGAGGACCGGCAGATGTTCAAAGACACCATGCTGGAGATCGGCCAGCCTGTCATTCCCTCGAAGGTCGTAACGGATATAGAGGACGCGGTGTCCTTCGCCGGGGAGATCGGCTACCCCGTCATCGTCCGTCCGGCCTTCACCCTCGGCGGCGCGGGGGGCGGCTTTTGCGCCAACGATGCGGAGCTGCGGGAGATTGCCGCCGGCGGTTTGCGTCTGAGTCCCATTACCCAGGTTCTGATCGAAAAGAGCGTCGCCGGCTGGAAGGAAATTGAATATGAGGTTATGCGCGACAGCGCCGGCAACGTCATTACTGTCTGCTCGATGGAGAACTTTGACCCCGTCGGGATCCATACCGGAGACAGCATCGTCGTCGCCCCGACGCTGACGCTGGCGGACAAGGAATACCAGATGCTGCGTTCCGCCGCGTTGGATATCATCACGGCCCTGGGCGTTGAAGGCGGCTGCAACGTCCAGTTTGCGCTGCATCCCGAACGTTACGAGTATGCTGTCATCGAGGTCAATCCCCGCGTCTCGCGTTCCTCCGCCCTGGCCTCGAAGGCTACGGGATACCCCATCGCCAAAGTCGCGGCGAAGATCGCCATTGGGTATACCCTCGACGAGATCCCCAATGCTGTCACAGGGAAAACCATGGCCTGCTTTGAGCCGGTGCTGGATTACATCGCCCTGAAATTCCCGAAATGGCCCTTTGATAAGTTCATCTATGCCTCCCGGAAGCTGGGTACCCAGATGAAGGCCACCGGCGAGGTCATGAGCCTGGGAGGCAGCTTCGAGAATGCGCTGATGAAAGCTGTCCGGGGAGTGGAAATTTCCCGCAACACCTTGCGGATTCCCCGCTGGGCCCTGTGCAGCGAGGCGGAACTGCTGGACTTCATCGCCGAGGGCACGGACGAGCGGCTGTTTCAGATTTTTGAGCTGTTCTGGCGCGGCGTTTCCCCTGCCGTTGTCCATGCCCGCACGAAGATCGACCGCTATTTCCTCGATAAATTGGCCGCGCTGGCCGCCTTTGAGCATACGCTGGAGAACGCTGCTCTCACCAGCGCGCAGTACCGCCAGGCCAAGTGGTACGGCTACCCGGACGCCGCCCTGCGCAAGCTTTCCGGCAACGCGCTTCCCGGCGAGCCCAGCCCCGCGTTCCGGATGGTGGATACTTGCGCGGGTGAATTTGACGCCGCGACACCCTACTTCTATTCCGTCCCGGAAGGCGAGGACGAGAGCGCTCCGGCCAAACGCAGCGGCAAGCCTCGTGTCGTCGTCCTGGGCTCCGGCCCGATCCGTATCGGCCAGGGCATCGAGTTCGATTACGCCAGCGTTCATTGTGTCCGGTCCCTGCAAAAGCTCGGTTACGAGGCCGTCATCATCAACAACAATCCGGAGACCGTCTCCACCGATTTTGATACTGCAGACCGGCTCTATTTCGAACCCCTGACCCCCGAGGACGTAGACGCGATCCTGAAGATCGAACAGCCCGTCGGCGTGGTTGCGGCTTTCGGCGGTCAGACGGCCATCAAATTGGCCAAGTTCCTCAATGACCGCCGGTACCCCATCCTGGGAACCTCTTTCGAAGGCATTGACCGGGCAGAGGATCGGGAGCGTTTCGACGAGCTGCTGGAAAAGGTGCAGGTGAAGCGTCCGGCGGGCACGACGGTCATGACCACCGACGAGGCCGTCCGGGCCGCGAATATCCTGGGATATCCGGTGCTGGTTCGCCCCTCCTATGTTTTGGGCGGACAGAATATGTCGATCGCCAACAGTGACGAAGAGATGCAGGAGTTCATGGCGGTCATTTTGGCCGACGGGGTCGAGAACCCCGTGCTGGTGGACAAATACCTTATGGGAACAGAGATTGAGGTGGACGCGATCTGTGATGGCACGGACATCCTCATCCCCGGCATCATGGAGCACATTGAACGCACCGGCGTCCACTCCGGCGACTCCATCGCCGTTTATCCCGCCGTCCATGTGGATGACGCTATGGTAGAAAAGATCCTCAGCGCCACCAAGCGAATTTCCCTGGAACTGGATATCAAGGGCATCGTCAACATCCAATACATTATATATCACGGGGAACTCTATGTCATTGAGGTCAATCCCCGTGCCTCGCGGACGGTTCCTTATATCAGCAAGGTCACCGGCGTTCCGGTGGTTGAACTGTGCACACGCGCCATGACGGGTGAGGCCCTGTCTCAGATGGGCTACGGTACCGGCCTCTACGCTTCCTCTCCTTACATGGCGGTGAAGGTTCCGGTATTTTCTTTCGAGAAATTGCACGGCGTCGATACCCAGCTGGGGCCGGAAATGAAATCCACCGGCGAGGCCCTAGGCATTGGCAAGACACTGGAAGAAGCGCTCTTCAAGGGCCTGACGGCAGCGGGCTTCCGGATGGAACGCGGCGGCGGGGTGCTGATCACTGTCCGCAAACAGGACAAACCGGAAATCCCGGACCTGGCCAAAAAATTCGCCGCCTTGGGATTCCGGCTGTACGCCACCGACGGCAATGCGGAGGTCCTCCGCGCGGCAGGCCTGGAGGTGACCGCCGTCGCCAAGATTCACGAAGCCGCCGAAAATACGGCTTCTCTTATCGAGAGCGGCGCGGTCCAATATGTGATTTCCACCTCCGCCAAAGGCCGCGACCCCCTGCGGGACAGCGTCAAGATTCGCACCCTCTCCACCCGCTTGGGCATCCCCTGCCTGACGAGCATCGACACCGCCAACGCCGTGGCCGACAGCCTACGCAGCCGCTACAGTGAGATCAACACCGAACTGGTCAATATCACCAAAATGCGCGGCAAGAAGCAACGCCTGGCCTTTACCAAAATGCAGTCCTGCGGCAATGATTATATTTATTTCAATTGCTTCAGCCAGACGGTCGATTCTCCGGAATCTCTCTCCATTGCTCTGTCCGACCGTCATTACGGTGTCGGCGGGGACGGCGTGATCCTCATCGAACCTTCCGACACAGCAGACGCAAAAATGCGGATGTTCAATCTCGACGGCAGCGAAGGCGCCATGTGCGGCAACGGCATCCGCTGCGTGGCGAAGTACCTCTACGACAACGGCCTGATCCCCCATCACAAAATGACCGTTGAAACCCTCGGCGGAATCAAGAAGCTCCAGGTGAGCACCAAGGAGGGCAAGGCTTACAACATCACGGTAGATATGGGTTCCGCCAGCCTGGACCCCGCCAGCCTCCCGGTTCAGCTGGAGGGCGCGGCCATTTTGGATTATCCTGTCTGCGCCGGCGGCCGAAACTTCCGAATCACCTGCGTTTCGATGGGCAATCCCCACTGTGTGCTGTTTGTGGACGAGCACACCGACACGATGGACGTGGCGGGGATCGGCTCTTTGCTGGAGCACTGCGCCGAACTTTTTCCGGAACGGGTCAACGTGGAGTTTGCCCACATGGCGGATGACCGGACAATCAAGCTGCGGGTCTGGGAGCGCGGCAGCGGGGAAACCATGGCCTGCGGAACCGGCGCTTGCGCGGCGGTGGTCGCGGCGGCGGAAAACGGCTTTTGCCCGAAAGGAGAGGACATCCGCGTCCAGCTCCCCGGCGGGGATCTCTTCGTGCGCTATACGGACGAGGCGGTGTATCTCACCGGCAGCGCCGTCAAGGTCTTCGACGGAACGCTGGAAATCTAGAGACGGAATATTTACCGCAGAGCAAGGGGGACAAGATGGGTGCTTTGATTTGGGTCTTCCTGATTATTTTTGTCATTATATTTTTGGTCAACGTCATCCGAAACATCGCCCGATGGAGCAAAAACAACGAATCTCCGGTGCTCACGGTGCAGGCCTTCGTGCTTGAGACGAGCAGACACACTTCCCATGACGCGAACGGCGGCAGCCACACGACGTATTACGCCACCTTCCAGGTGCCCAGCGGCAGCCGGATGGAATTCCGTATCCACCGGCAAGATTATGATGCACTGCTGGAAGGCAGCCAAGGGGAACTGACGTTCCAGGGCACACGGTATTTGGGCTTCCGCCCGCTAGCCGCAGAATAAAAAAATAGAGGAGGCGCTGGCGGTGTTTGAAATTCTTCCCTTTCTTGTTATTTCCATATTCGTCGTTGCCGGCGTTATCGTGGCGATTGCCCTCATCTGCACCCTTGGCCAATGGCGGAAGAACAACCAGGCGCCGGTCCTGACGGTGCAAGCCTTTGTATCCGGCAAGCGGACGGAGGACAGCTCTTTCATGATGATGAGCGGCGATGTACCGATGTGGATAGAAGATACGACGCATTACGCCGCCTTTCAGGTTCCTTCCGGGGACTGCCTGGAATTTCACATCAGCGGCAGCGAATACGCGCAGTTCCGGGAGGGTGACCGGGGAGACCTGACCTTCCAAGGCAAGCGGTATTTGGGCTTCCGGCGGCGGATGTGATGCCCCGGACCGGCGCCGTGCAATTTTCTCCGTTCGCATCATCCCATTTCCCCCACTTTCCGTGGGGGATTTTTTTGTCCCGTTTTCGCCCGGTCGTACATATAGTAGTAGCGTAGGCGCGGGTCTCGGCGGCGGCGTTCCAGCCTACGGGAAGGTATCCGGCTCTCCAACTTTTTTGGCCTTCCTGATTATTTCCAAGGTAAAGTGGCAAAAATAGTTTTGCCATTAAAATGACGGAGAGTGATAAGCGTGACAGTGAAACGCGGAGACATTTTTTATGCTGACCTTAGTCCGGTCGTCGGATCGGAACAAGGCGGCATCCGGCCGGTGCTGATCGTGCAGAACGACGTGGGGAACAAATTCAGCCCTACCATCATCGCGGCGGCCATCACCAGCCAAAAATATAAAACGGACCTGCCGACCCATATCAAAGTCAACGCGGACGGCTGCGGACTGGCCCGAGATTCCATCGTACTTCTCGAACAGGTGAGAACGCTGGATAAGCGTCGGCTGAAAGAGCGCATGGGCAACCTGGAACCCCGCGATATGAGCCGGGTAGACCGGGCGCTTTCGGTCAGTTTGGGCATTTCCACCTCTGCTGCCGGCGTCGCGCAGCAGGGAAACACGGCGTGAAAATCCCTGTCCGAAAAGTATGGCCTATATAATTGAAAAAGAAAAACCGCCGGTTGGGCGGTTTTTCTGCTGAAATTCTGCTGATTATTTGCGCAGCCGGAACAGGGAAATCACACCATTGATCACCCACTGGAATCCATAAGAAAACCAGGTCCAGCCCTCGTTCTTCATGTGCGCGGTGCCGATCTGTGAGTCCGGGAGCTTCACCAGCTGCCGGTAGGTGACCGTCTCTTTTTCGTAACTCCAGGGGTTATTCTCGCGCAGGGTGAAGACCGTCGCGCCTCGGTAAACGTCGGTTCCGTAAGAGCCGCCGAACGTCGTGCCCGGGATCTGTACCAGGTCGATCCCCCGCATAGGGGCGACGAAATTGTTGACATGATCATGCCCGAATACGGCGGCAATCACGTCACCCCGGTCCGCCAGCGCCGCCAGTTCCCCGGTGTCATGGCTGGGCGGGCAAGGTTTCTCCATTACGTAGCCGTCGATTTTCCGCAGATCAGGGATGCTTGTCCGCTCGACGCCCAGAATGGTCTGGGTCAGCCCCTCCATCTTAAACGGCGCCTTGTAGAAATAATCGTAAATTTCCGGAAGGATGATGTGCTGGAACACAAGGGAAGGCACCTTCGCCCCGCCGTTTGCCGCCTGGAGCGCTTCGCTTTCGCGGGTATACCAGGCCAGCTGATCCCGCTCCACCGCACCCTGGCCGGAATCGAAGAACCAGAGATTCTGGACAACCTTATTCGGGTCAGATGCGCTATAGATTGGCAGATTGCAGGTTCCCGCGTTGGAGAGCGCGGGGTCCGCGTCCGTGATCAGGCAGCCGGGGAAGCTCTGATAGATTTCCAGCAGCGTATCCCGGTCTACATTGCCTTCCGCGTCATGGTTGCCGAAAACGAAGGCAAAAGGATATCCCCGCGAAACCACCGGGGTGAGGATCTTCGTGATGGCCGTCCGTTCCGTCTCGACGCTCTCGCAGGCGGTCTGATAGGCGTTGTCCCCAAGGAAAACCACCAAATCCGGCTTGACATGGTCCAGCGCTTCGCCGAGGAAAGCGATCATCTGGGGCTGCTCGGCAGCGGTTTGGTGTGT
Organism: Oscillospiraceae bacterium; assembly: GCA_031268095.1. Lineage (GTDB taxonomy): Bacteria > Bacillota > Clostridia > Oscillospirales > Acutalibacteraceae > WRMQ01. The sequence goes on from JAIRXU010000066.1 coordinate 21,498, forward strand.
GTCGGTGAAAACCAGGATCTGGAAACTGCCGTCTGCCCGGTATTGCAGTTTGTCCGCCGGCGCCGCCTGGGCGGAAAGCCCCGCCCAGCCCAGCAGCAAGCAGGCGGACAGCGCCGCCGCCAGAATTTTCTTCGCGTGTTTCATAAACCAACCTCCCTCTCTTCTTCTGAAATCTTAGGCTGCTGTCGAATTTTCTCCGGCTGGTGTGGACTCTGCTTCGGCTTCCGATGCCGCTTCGGCGACTTCTGCCTGGCTGGGCATCTTCCCGGAGGCAACGGCCTTCCCCGCGATGAATTCGGAAACCTTAGTGAACATCATGTTGCGCTCCAGCGTCCCTTCATCGGAAAACGCCGTTTCGATCAGTGCCGTGTCATCAAGATTGGCCAGGTCGGTATAATTCTGCCGCAGCTGTTCGATATACGTCTTCTTTTCGTCGGCGGTGATCGTCAGCTTCTCTTTCTGCGCAATCGCATAACAAAACAGTTCCCGGCTGATCTGGTCCTTGCTGTCCTGGAGCCATTCGTCTTCGGTCTGACCGATTTCCTTCAGGTAGGCATCGAAGGTCTCCTCGCTGGATTCCAGCATCTTTTTGATCCGCTCACGGTAATATTCGACCTCCCGCTCGGGGACCTCCTTGATGGTGGCGTTTTTGAACGCCGCCTCAAACGCCAGGTTTGGATTGAGGGTCCCGGTGCGGTATTCGAGCAGCCGCGTCTTGACTTCGGCAAAGAAGTCGTTGACGGTTGTAATCTGACCCGAAGTGAGGGTCGAGACCGAAGTGTCCGTAATCACCATTGTACCGATTTTCTGGACCGTGCACTTGAATGTAACCGGCTTGCCGGCCAGCTCATTGCTGTAGTCTTCCGGGAACGTCACGCTGACGGTGAATTCCTTTTTGGGTTCTTTGCCGACGACCTGCGCCTCGAACCCCGGGATGAAGCTGTTGCTGCCGATGACCAGGGCCGCCTGGCCCTTCAAGCCGGTTTGCGTTTGTTCGGATACCGTAACGCCTTCCGCCGTGCCGTCATAATCCAGCAACACCGCGTCGCCTTCCGCGACCTTGGTCTTGGCTTTGTCTTCCTGGACCTCCATCAGTTCCTGGCCGTAGTTCTGCTGCTTGTAATTATCGAAATACGCTTTGGCCTGCTTAATGACCTCCGACTGCGGAATGGTGTCATTCTCGCTGTAAAGGTCTACCGTGATGCCGCTGTAATCGCCCAGCTCAATGTAATTGGCCAATTTGTAGCTGGCGTAGGGCCGGAGGGCATCCCATTTGGATTTGGACAGCTTGTCCTTGATCTGGGAGCAGCCGGTGCAGAGCGCCGCAAGCGCCGTGAGGGCGAGCAAGAGCGCGACAGTTTTCTTCGCCGTCAATTTCATGAGGGAACCATCTTCTTTCTTTGCGAATTGAACCTTTTCTCGATCAGACCACCATAAGTATATCATCTTTTTCCGATAATAGCAAGCCGATATCAGGAACTTTCATGAAATTTTCATCCGGAAGCATACTTTCCCTTTCCCCGGGTCAACCTAAGGTTACCAGAAATTGCGATATTCAGAAAGGATGTTGGATCCAACATGAAGACAAATGCAAAAACAAATGCAGGAAAAGTCAAAAAGGGTGTGCCCCTGCTCGCGTTGCTGCTATGCGCCGCGCTGCTGACGGGCGTCTTCGCTGCCTGCAACCGGAAAAAGTCCGAGGAATCCAAGCCCCCGGCAGAATCCAAGCCCGCCACTGACGCGCTGGTCATCCGCCTTATCCATCCCAATGCTGCGCAGGAGAGCCTGTGGGAGTCCCTCGCCGCCGACTACAAGGCCCAGACCGGTGTGACGATTCTGCCGGAGTACCGCTCGGATTACACTGAGCGCCTAAAGGAACGCCTCGGCGCGGCGGAGCCGCCCACCATTTTTCTTCTTAGCAGCCACCGGGACTATAGCCTCTATAAAGATCACCTGGCTGACCTAAGCGAAAGCAATCTGGCCGCCCATCTATTGGACCGCGATCTTGCCCTGACCGCCGAAAGTAAGATAATTGGTCTGCCAGCGGGGATAGAGGCTTTCGGTATCATCTATAACAAAGCGGTTCTCGATCAGTATTTTGCCTTGACGGACAAGGCTTCTGACGCCGCCAAAGCCGAGGACGTCACTTCTTTCGCCAAGCTTGAGACTCTCGCCAAGGACCTCACAGCCAAGAAGGTCGCCCTGGGGATCGACGGCGCGTTCGCTCCGGTTTCCCTGAAAGAAGGCGAAGCCGACCGCTGGAGCGGCCAGTTGCTGAGCGTCCCGCTGGCATATGAATACCGCAACGGCAACGTGGACCTGACCGGCAGCGCCGTCAACGAGATTACCTTCCGCTATGCCGACAATTACCGCAAGCTCTTTGACCTCTATACCGCCAACAGCACCCTGGCGGCGGATAAACTGGAGACCGTCTCCTATCAAGACGCCGCAGACGCCTTCGCGGCGGGCAAATGCGCGATGGTTCAGGGTGACACCGCGCTTTGGGGCCGCGTCAGTACAGCCGCCGCCCTCAAGCGCGACGACCTCGGCTTCCTGCCGCTTTATATGGGCTTTGACGACGAAGCGACCCAGGGCCTGACCGTCAGCGTAACCCAGTATTTTGCCGTCAATGCCAAGGCCCCGGAAGATGAGCAGGCCGCCGCCGCCGCATTCCTGACCTGGCTCTATAGTTCCGAAAAGGGCAAGGACTTCGTCTCGAACCAGCTCGGCGCAATCGCGCCTTATGACACCTTTACGCAGGCGGAACTGCCCGACAATCCGCTGGCCCGCGCCGCCGTCGCCTGGCTGACCCGCGAGGGCGTGACTGCCGTCGTTGCCCCCGTCGCGCTGATCCCTGGCGAAGAGTTCCGGAACACGGTTGTCGCCGCCGGGCTGAAAGGGTACGCCGCCGGAACCACCGCCTGGGATAAGTTCAAGGCCGACGTCATCTCCGGCTGGAAATCTTTCTCCGAAAAAATCAAAGACGCGGCATGATACCGGGCCATCCCCAAAAACCCCTCAAGAGATTCCTCTTGGGGGGGTTCCGCTTTTCGGTCTCCCATCCCTCAAAATTTCCCTGCCCCCATTGCAAAGCGCGCATGCTTGTGGTATACTTTTCTTTAAGGAAGAAAAGTTGAAGAAAAGAACAAACTATGGATGAAGAGGCAAGGGTTTGAAGGGAACATGATTTATATTGTGATGGATCTGGAGTGGAACTCCGCTTACGGCTGGAAGATCAAAGGGTTCATGAACGAGATCATTGAAATCGGCGCGGTCATGCTCGACGAAAATCTGCGGCAAATCAGCACGTTCAGCGCCCTGGTCCGCTCCCAGCTGGGCGGCGGGCGGCTGCGCTCTTTCGTCAAGGAATTGACCAACATTACCCGGGAAGAGCTGGAAGACTACGGCATCCCTTTTACGCAGGCGGCCGCGCGCCTGCGGCAATGGATCGGCGGCCTGGATCGTGTCCTGCTGACCTGGGGGGATGGGGACATTCGCGTCCTCCTGTCGAATACCCGGTATTTCACCGGCTCGCGCCAAGTCCCCTATCTGCGCAGTTATATGGACCTCCAGCAGTATTTTATGCACCGCTTTCAGCTGCCCGCCGCCCAACAGGTGGGCCTGGCCGCGGCGGCGGAGCGGCTGGGAATCGACTGCACCCCATTCGACCACCACCGTGCCCTGGACGACAGCCGCCTGGGAGCCGAGTGTCTGCGCCAGCTCTTTCGCGCGGCGGATTTTTCGGATTTTGTCCGCCCCTGCAACGTCTCCTTTTTCGCCCGGCTGGAGTATAAACCCCGCATGATTACCGACCTCCGGAACCCCCTGGTGGACCAGGCCCAACTGATCCATACCTGCCAGACCTGCGGCGTCCCCACCGAACGGCTGAACGACTGGCGGTACATGGGTCGTGGGTTCCAGGCTCTGTTCCGCTGCCCCGTCTGCGGCGCCACCGGCAAAGCGACGGTGGGCTTCAAGAAGCTCTATGATTCCGTATCGGTCAAGCGCAGCTTCCGTCTTCTGCGGCCCGAGGAGATGGAGACCCTTGCGGCCCGGGCGGAAGACGGCAAGCCCCCCGCGGAGGAACCGGAGGCCTGAGCGGCCGGATCATTCATACAGCCCCAGGGTCCCCTGTTCGTCCACCCGCGCAATGGCATACCCGTATCCACTTCGGCTGTCCCGCGCGGCGAATATCTCGCTGCGAACCAATTCCCCCGCCGTGTCATAGCGGTGATATATCAGGTCCATCTTGGGCTGGACGCTGTTTATATACAGCGCACCGGACGGCTGCCCAGGGGAAAGCCGACTTCCGATGAGCGCGAATCCTCCGTCGTCCAGCGCGGTCACTTCCGTAAAACCGATTTCGTCTATGCTGCGGATCTGGTTCCATGCTGCGTCGTAGATCCGAACGCAGTCCCGGATGCCCTCGCTGCTGCGCCGGAAAAATGTCACAACCCAGCGTCCGTCCCGCAGCCGCGCAACGCTGGAAGGCACGTCGTCCGGGAATTCCAAGTACGCCAGTTGGTTCAGTTGTGTGTCCAGTGCATAGATCGCGCCATATTCCTCACCGTAATGGTAGCATTGGCAGTAAAGCACAATCCGGTCTGCTTCCGGGAGGAAGCAAACCCAGGGGTATTGGCTTTCCTGGAGCGCGAACGTCCCGATCACCTGAAGATTCTTATCCAGGTGCGCCAGGTAGCGGTACGCGTCCGCATGCCCGTCGTTGGCGCTCCCAATCACCCAGTAATCTTCTTCGGTTCCCGGCCAGCCCTCCAGCAGCAGACTGTCCGGCACAGGGGCGAACGGCTCGAACCCCAGAACCTGTCCGTTCGCCGCCACACGGCAGAGCGTCCCGACCAACGGAACCGCTTTCTCTGTGTCGTAGCTGTGCCCCAGCAAAAGTAGTCCGCCGCGATGGTCCGAAGCGATTGCACTCACCGAGAAGTTCGAGAAGCCGTTGATCGCCGCCAGGTCTTCCCTCCGCCAAAGCCAAAGCAGGTCCCCCGCCGCGTTCAGGACGTCATAGTGATAACTGTCGATGCGCACAACAATTCTGCCGTCGCCAGGCAGGAAGCACGTTTCAATATGACCGTCTGTTTTGTACCGCCAAATCTCCCCGCCCGATTCGCTTTACAGCGCAATATAACATTCTGAGTCGTCACTTTCCAGGGTGTAGTACTGCACCAATTCCCCGCCGTCGAACGGCTGCACATTGTAGACAGTACTGGAAGGCGGTGTCAGCGGCGCCGGAACTTCCGCCGCTGGAATCCGGACAGAGAAACATCCTGTCAGTGTCAGCAAAACGGCCAAGAAGATGTATCCCATCCTGCCGATTCCGTTTTTCATCTGAATCCTCCTTTTCGCCGCCATTGCGCGGCGGCACAGGTGTTTGGTGGAATTGGGGTGTTTTTATACTGTCGCCGTCCGTCTGTTCTCTATTATATCACACCATTTTTTGCTATGCAAGCTGTCCGCCGCCTATATTTGCGTGTGCGAATAACTTTGATTCCCTCCACATATATTTTTTCATCAATTGATGTTGGGGGCGGGGACATGCAAGCGACTTCCCAAAAATTCGTTTACGGCGAGGCGGCGCTGGCGACAGTGGAAGAGGCGATGGAAAGACAGTTCGGCCCGGCGGCGAACGTCTTCCATGAACTGATTTCGCCGGACATCCATGTGGATCTTTGCGTCATCCCGCCGGGGCCGGGTCGGGCGTACGTTACATTCATCACCCTGGGCATGGGCGCGCGGCCCATGCGGCTGCCGCCAGAGTTGCAGGAAACCTGCCCCAGCCGGGCGGAACTGGTGATGATGCTCCCCGCCGGCTGGGACCTGCAATCCCGGGAAGAGCGCTGGTACTGGCCGCAGCGCTGGCTGAAGATCCTGGCCCGTCTGCCGCTGGAGGAAGATTCCTGGCTTGGCTGGGGACACAGCGTTCCGGCCGGGGAACCTTTTGAGGAGAATACGACATTCTCCGGCCTGCTCCTGCTGGACGCTTACCAGCCCGGCGGGAGCGCGGCGGCGGACGTCCTCCTGCCCGGCGGGGAAGCGGTTCGCTTCTATCAGCTGTTCCCGCTCTATGAAGAGGAACTGGCATTCAAAATCCAGTTCGGGACCCAGGCCCTGCTGCGCCGCTTGGGGGAACGGACAACGCCGGTGCTGGACCTGACGCGGGAAAATGTCTGCGCGCCGCCGGGCGCTGTTGCGGAAGACGCATTTCCTGACGCAGCGCCGGACGGCGCGGCAGGGAAACGCCTGCGGCACCGGATCCGCCCTCTGCTGCGGGACTGGGAGGGCGCGGCGGGCTGCCTGGCGACGGACCGGATCATTGCGGACGGCGCGCCGGTGGGCTACTGCTACCGCGAGGCGCCGGACGGAGACTGGGACAGCGGCTGGCGTTTCACGGCCGGGGACGAGAGCGAGGACTATATGGCCCGCCCGGGCAATTGCGGCGTGTATCCCCTCAACACCCTCGTCAATTACGACGCCGAAATTCTTCCTCTGCTGGAGATTCCCCCGCCTTGCGCCTTTCTCCGGCGGAAGAACGGCTTCGAGAAACTGGAAAGAATGCGGGGACGGGATTCTTTGCGCGAAAATTAAAATTTCGGGAGGTTTTTATGTTCCGGTTTTATCTTTTCACCGATACCCATATTGCTGCGCGGGCGGGCGACGTCTGCCCCAGCGCCAGCGCGCAGGCCCTCGACGCGTCTATTGACATTTTCCTGGCGGATCCGGACTGCGGCACCCTGCTGATTTCCGGCGACCTGACAGAGAACGGACACGCCGACGAACACCGGGCAATGCTCGAACGCCTGCGCCGGATCCACGCGGCGGGGAAACGCGTCTACGTTATCACCGCAACGCATGACTACGGCCTGGGCTATCTGGAGACTTGCCCCGACGACGGCGCCGCCCCCTTGGACCGCCCGGACGGAAAAGTCTATCAGAGCGACCTGCGGGGCCTCTACGACACGTTTGGCTTCCGGGGCAATATTGCCGAATACGGCGGATTGTCGTATGTGGCTCAACTGGAGGACGGCGTCCGTCTGCTGGCCCTCAACGACGACGGGGACGGCCGGGATTTCTGCGGCTTCGATGAACCCCAGATGCAGTGGGCCCTGGAGCAGATCGCGGCGGCGCGGCGGGACGGACAAGTCCTGCTCGCCATGACCCACCATCCGTCTCTTCCCCCGTCGCCCATCTACCCCCTGATCTCCCGCCGGGACATGCTGGGGAATTACGAGGAGACGACCCGGCGGTTTGCCGACGCGGGCCTGCGCTGCCTCTTCACCGGGCACAGCCACATGCACAACATCGCCCCCATGACGACCCCCGCAGGCAACCCCTATTGGGATATCAATACTGCCTGCATGGGCTTCTTCCCCGGATTTTACCGCGTCTGCTCCCTGGAAGGCCGCCGCCTGCGCGCCGAGACCCGCCAGGTTCCCGACTTCCCCACCCTGCCGGACGGAATCTCTCTCCTGGAGCGCTACACCAAGGAGTTCGATTTCACCATGCGGGACATCATCGAAAGCGCCGACAAAGACTATGATCATTTTGCCCGCAGCGTCGGCGGCATGAGCGTCACGCCGGAACAGGCTTACAGTCTCAAATTCCCGCTGCACCTGGGCGGGATGGTGGTCAACCGCATTACCCTCGGGGGACTGGGCCGGCTGCTGCTCTGCGGCGGCAAGATCCCGAAATCCATCCGCAAAGCGTCCTTCAAGGAATTGTTTCTGGAACTGGTGCGCAACATATTCGCGGGAAGAGAAATCTACGGCCCCGATACCGATGTAGGGGAGGCCATTCTGGCCATCGCCGCGCAGGCGGACAAGCTGATCGGCGAGCGCCTTCCGGAAAACCTCCGTCCCCTCCCCGCCTTCCTCGGCTCGCTGATTTATGACCCCATCCCGGATGACCGGATCGAGATTGACGTATGACGCCGCCGCATGCGGCACGGAGGTGAGCCATGAACAACCTGACTGCGCGTGAAGCCGCTCTGCGCGCGAAAGAATTGCGCGCCGTCCTGCGCTATCACAGCCATAAATATTACGTAGAGGACGCGCCGGAAATCGACGACTACCAGTACGACATGTTGCTGCGGGAGCTCGAGGAACTGGAGGCCGCCCACCCGGATTTGGTGGTCCCGGATTCCCCGACCCAGCGCGTTGGCGGCGAGGCGGACAGCCGCTTCACCCCGGTGAACCATGCCGTCGTCATGGAATCCCTCCAGGACATCTTCAGTCGGGAGGAACTGCTGGCTTTCCTGCGTGGGATATTGGAGCGGCAGCCGGCGGCGGAATTTATCGTTGAGCCGAAGATCGACGGGCTGTCGGTCTCTCTGGAATACGAAAACGGCCGCTTCCTTCGGGGATCCACCCGGGGAGACGGCAGCGTCGGTGAAGACGTCACCGCCAACCTGCGCACCGTCCGGGCCATTCCCCTGCGCCTGGCGGAAGACCTTCCCTTCCTGGAGGTCCGGGGGGAAGTCTATCTCCCCCGGCGGGCCTTCGAGCGCCTGACCGCCGAGCAGGCCGACCGGGGTGAAACGCCGTTTAAAAATCCCCGCAACGCCGCCGCAGGCTCCCTCCGGCAAAAAAACGCCGCCGTCACGGCCGGCCGGGGCCTGAGCATTTTTGTGTTCAATATCCAACAGATCCGGCAGGCGGAGCGCACCCCTCCCGCGGCTCACGGGGCCTCCCTGGAGCGGCTGCGGGAACTGGGATTCCGGGTCATCCCTTCCTTCCGCCACTGCCGGACCCCGGAAGAAGTCTGGACGGAAATCGAGCGCGTCGGCGAGATCCGGGGTACGCTGGCGTACGACATTGACGGGGCGGTCGTGAAGGTGGACGATTTCGCCCAGCGGGAAGCCCTGGGCAGCACCGCCAAGTTCCCCCGGTGGGCCGCCGCCTACAAATACCCCCCTGAGGAACGGGAGACCACGCTGACGGGAGTGGAGGTCGCTGTGGGGCGGACGGGGGTCCTGACGCCCACCGCCGTGCTGGAGCCAGTTCTTCTGGCGGGGAGCACCGTCAGCCGCGCCACACTCCATAACCAGGACATGATCAGCGAAAAGGACCTTCGCCTGGGGGACCGGGTGCTGGTGCGCAAGGCGGGCGACGTCATCCCCGAACTGGTACGCTCCCTCGCCCACGCCCCGGACAGTGTCCCGTATTTTCTCCCGGACCGCTGCCCTTCCTGCGGGGCCTCCGTCGTCCGGGACGGGGCCGCCCTGCGCTGCGACGGCGACGACTGCCCCGCGCAGCTTCTGCGGCGTCTGATCCATTTCTGCTCCCGTGACGCGATGGACATAGAGGGCCTGAGTGAAGCGATCCTGCAAAAACTGCTGGATCAGGGGCTGATTGCCGGACCGGCAGACCTCTTCCGTCTGCGCCCGGAGCAGCTCGCCCCGCTGGATGGTCTGGGCGAACGGTCGGCGGACAATCTCTGCCAGGCCATCGCTGAAGCGAAGGGGCGCGGCCCGGCCCGTCTGCTCTTCGCGCTGGGGATTCGTCACGTCGGTCAAAAGGTCGCCCAGTCAGTCGTCCGGGAACTCGGATCCCTGGACGCCCTCGCTGGGGCGGATATTGTGCGGTTTTGCGCGGTGGAAGGCGTCGGTCAGGTCATCGCCCAAAGCTTGCTGGACTACTTCGCCTGCCCGGAGCACCGCGCCCTGCTGGCCCGGCTCCGGGCGGAAGGCCTCGTTACAGAGGCGGAGATTGCGCCCCGCCAGGCGGAAGGCCCTTTCGCCGGGAAGATCTTCGTCCTCACCGGCGCGCTCCCGACCCTCTCCCGCAAGGAGGCCGCGGAAAAAATCGGGGCGGCGGGCGGGAAGGTCAGCGCCAGCGTCTCCGCGAAGACGAACTTCGTCCTCGCGGGGGAAGACGCCGGCAGCAAACTGACCAAGGCCCAGACACTGGGAATCGAAATTCTTTCGGAAAAAGAATTTTTGGAGAAAATCTAGGCGAGGAACGCTGTTTTCTCCGGGTTCAGGCTCCATTTCAACATGTGAAGGAGGCTTCCTCATGTTCCACAGACTGTTCTCTTGGCTGCTTTCTCTCCTCTACCTTGCGGGGGCCGGGCTTTTCGGCTGGCCAAAGCCCGCCCGGGGGTCCGCGCTGGACATATCCAAGTTCACGTTAGTTTGGTCCGATGAGTTCGGCGGCGACGCCCTCGACCGCACGAAATGGGCGGGACATGGCGGAGACGCGGGCCCCCGGCGGGACGGCTGGTGGGATATCCGTTTAGCGGCGGTTGGCGGCGGGCTGCTGCGCATCCCTTCTGTGTATCTTGCGGAAGGTCTGGGCGGCGCGCCGGCGGGCTACTATAGCTGCGGAATCGATACGCGGGACCGCTATGAACAGCGCTACGGCTATTTTGAAATCCGTTGCCAGCTTCCGAAAGGGCAGGGCCTCTGGAGCGCCTTCTGGCTGCTGAACGACGGCATGCGGAACGTTGACGGCTCCGGACGGGACGGCGCGGAAATTGATGTCTATGAAAGCCCCTACTTCCAGGAGTCCTGCCGCTTCCGGCGGGACGCCGTTTCCTCCGCCATCCATTACGACGGCTACGGAGAGGGCCTGCGCAGCGCCGCCGTCGGGACGTACCGCGTCTCTCAGCCCTACGATAGCTTCCATACCTACGGCCTGGAGTGGAATGCCGACGGCTATATTTTTTATGTTGACGGCCGGGAATCCGGGCGCTCGGATTTCGGCGGCGCTTCTCAGGAGCCGGAATACCTCATCCTCAGCGTAGAGCACCAGACGGGCGGCTGGGCTGGAGATATCCGCCAGAATACAGAACCGGCAACGGATTTTATAGTGGACTACGTCCGCGCGTATCAGTACAAGTAGTCTGCGGAAATCCAGGCAAGGAGGGGCTTGACAACCCTTTCCTTTTGTGGTACTATTAATGGTAACATAGGATACTGTTTCTTTTAGGGGAGTTCCTACCGGGACTCCTCTTTTTGATCATCAGTCCCAAGGGAGGGAGGCGTCCGTTTGAAAAAATTGAAAAATCGGGTTTTCGCGGTGTGGCATACTGACATGCCCGAACCTATGGGCGCCTTCTTCAACGCCCGCGCCGCACGGTACGATGAAGTCCACACCGGACACATCGCCGGCGGCCGTGCCAGCAAGGACCTTGTCGCGGCGCACTTGCCCGAAGGAACGCGGGACGTGCTCGACCTCGGCTGCGGCACCGGCCTGGAGCTGGAGGCCCTCTTTGCCCGGTTCCCGGACGCCCGGGTGCTGGGCATCGACTTGGCGGAAGACATGCTGGCCCTGCTCCGGACGCGCTGCGCGGGGTTCGATGTATCGACCCGCTGCATGAGCTACTTTGACTACGATTTTCCTTTCGCCCAATTCGACGCCGTCATCTCCGTTATGTCCCTGCACCACTTCAGCCCGGCGCAGAAATTAGCGCTGTACCAAAAGGTCGGAAGGACCCTCCGCCCCGGCGGCGTATTTCTCAACTGCGACTATATCATTGGATCCCCGTTCCGCGAGCGCCGGAATTTCTGCCGCCTGCGCCGTCTGCGCGTTCCGCCCGGGGAAGTGCACTTCGATACCCCACTGACCCTCCGCCATGAACTGTCCGTCCTCCGTCAAGCCGGGTTTGCCTGCGGGATGGTGCTGTGGTCTCAGGGCAGTACGCAGCTGCTGCGGGCGGAGGCGTTTCGGCGGTAAGATAAACCGTATTTTATTTCAAAGGAGATACCTGCCATGTCCATGACCATGACCCAAAAAATCCTGGCGGCCCGCGCAGGGCTGCCGGACGTCCGTGCGGGGCAGCTGATCGAAGCCGAGCTGGATATTATGCTGGGCAACGACGTCACCACCCCTGTAGCCATCCACGAGTTCGAGAAAGCGGGGATCCCCTCCCTGCGCGACCCGGACCGCGCCGTCTTCGTCCTCGACCACTTCACCCCCAACAAGGACATCAAGTCTGCCGAGCACTGCAAGCAGATCCGCGTCTTCGCCCGGAAACACGGGGTGCGGAACTTCTTCGATGTCGGCCGCATGGGGGTGGAGCATGCCGTGTTGCCCGAACAGGGCATCGTCGTTCCGGGGGACTGCGTTATCGGCGCGGACTCCCATACCTGCACCTATGGCGCGCTGGGGGCTTTCTCTACCGGCGTTGGAAGCACGGACTTGGCCGCCGGGCTGGCCACGGGCAAGGCCTGGTTCAAGGTCCCCTCGGCCATCCAGATCGTGCTGACCGGCGCCTTCCAGCCCAACGTCAGCGGCAAAGATCTGATTCTTCACCTGATCGGCCGGATCGGGGTGGACGGCGCGCTTTACCGTTCGCTGGAGTTCACCGGCCCGGGTGTGCGCAATATCACCATGGATTCCCGCCTGGCGATTGCAAACATGGCCATTGAGTGCGGCGCGAAGAATGGGATCTTCCCGGTGGACAGCGTCACGCTGGACTATGTCCGGGGCCGGGCGAAGCGGGACTGGCGGGTTTTTGCGGCGGATGCCGACGCCCCTTATGACGAAGTGATCCAGATTGATCTGTCCGCCCTGCGCCCAACCGTCGCGTTTCCCCATCTGCCTTCCAACACCCGGACGGTGGACGAACTGGAAGCCGCGCGCGAGCGCGTCGCGGTGGATCAGGTGGTCATCGGTTCCTGCACCAACGGGCGGATCGAGGACCTGCGGATTGTGGCGGAGCTCCTGCGGGGCAAGCATGTTGCCGAGGGTGTGCGTTGCATCGTCATCCCCGCCACGCAGCAGATCTGGCTGGACGCGCTGCGGGAAGGCCTGCTGGAAGTCTTCATGGAAGCCGGCGCGGCGGTGAGTACGCCCACCTGCGGCCCCTGCCTGGGCGGGCACATGGGAATCCTCGCGGCGGGGGAACGCGCCGTTGCCACCACCAACCGCAACTTTGTCGGCCGCATGGGTCACCCGGAAAGCGAAGTGTATCTGGCCTCCCCCGCCGTCGCCGCCCAAACGGCGCTGCTGGGGTATATCGCGCAGCCGCAGTGAGCCGGCGGGGCGGAACAGATGTTGTTATCATTGATAGCCTAACAGCCATATGAGAAAGGAAGATTTCCATGGAAGCCTTCATCAAAGATCAGGTTATTGCGACGCTGAAGTATGCCCCGGTTCATATCGCCGCCTCCTATCTTAAAAAGAAAGCTTGTCCCGAAGCGGCGCGGCTCCGCGGACAGCTGGGCGGCTTCATCAAGGGCATCTGTCATCCGTCGGATCAGTACGGTCAGATTCGGGGCGCGGGCATCGAATGGAACCGCGCGGATATTCCTGTGCCATTCGACCGGGACGGGAACCTCCGCCAAGCCTATGCGGACTGGAAGGAACGTATGCGCGGCTACCGCCGGGGCGGGATCCGTATCCTTGCCGTCACGCCGTACCCGCATGAATTCATCGAGCACGGCGTCGATCCCCGCACCCCCGAGGGCGAACGGCGGCTGAAAGAAATTGCCGTCTTCCTGATCCGGGATCTCCGGGAGATCATCGAAGCCGTGCAGATCACCAATGAGCAGGGCCTGCCGCGCTTCACCCTGCCCCTGACCATGGCGGAGGCCGTGCGTTTCATCGGCGTTCAGCTCAAGGCCATGGCACCGTATAAAGAAAATATTCTCCTTGGGTACAATTCCGCTGGCCCCCAAGCCGACCTCCATAGCCAAATGCGCCCCTGGCACCAGTATTGCGACTGGATTGGGATCGATATTTACATCGGCTGCTTCCTGGAGCAGGGCAACTTCCTCTATATGTATGACATTCTTCTGCGCTATCTTTGGAGCCTGACGGGCAAGCCGATCCTCCTGTGCGAATTCGGATACATCAGCGGCGGCGCGCCGAAAACGGCGGCGGAGAAGCGGGCGGTCCTCGAGCGCTACGGCGTTTCGTCCGAAGCGGAACTGCGCCGGGACGTCGACCGCGTCATGGCGTCCATGAAAGCCCAGAACGAGCGGATGTACCGTTACATCATGGACAACGCCTCAGGCGGCTACGCGGATTTCATCCTGAACAATATAGAATTCACCAACCATTTTTACAGCCAGCTCCCGGCGAAGACCGTTCTCCCCGGCTGCCCCCATACGCCCCGGGGCCAGGCCGCCTTTTACCGGGACATCCTCCCGAAACTGGCGAAACTGCCTTTCCTGCTGGGCTGTTTCATTTACTGCTGGCAGGACAGCGGGATGTGCTACGTCTGCGGCCAGGCCGACTGCCCCCATGAGACACGCTGGGGCCTGCTGACGGTGGATGGCAAAGAAAAGCCCGCGTACTATGCCGTCAAGGACGCCTTCTCGAAAATTTCGTAAGCTGCGCAATCTACTGGGAGGGTCAACACGATGACTGAACGTGAAATTTACCATGCCGCCATGCACGGAACCAACCGGCAGGCGGCGCCTCGACTGCCTCGGATTGAGTGGGCTCCCTGGTGGGATAAAACCATCACCCGCTGGGAAACCGAGGGACTGCCCCGCATGGGCGGGGAAGAAACCTGCCGCGCGTTTGGGCTGGACAGCATGCGGACCTGCGCCTTCGAGCCCCGGGCGGAACAAATCGGCGGCGAAGCAGACTACGACCGCGTCCGGGACAGCCTTTTTTCAGAAGACATCTTGGACGCCGCCGTCCGGGAGGCTGAACGTCTTGCGCCCGGCCACGAACGGGGCGAATTCACCGTCCGCTTCGTCGTCAACGGCTTTTTCTGGTATCCCCGGCGGCTGTTCGGGATCGAACCGCATCTGTTGGCGTTCTACGACCATCCGGAGCTGATGCACCGGATCAACCGCGACCTGCTGGCGTTCACCTTGCGGGGGCTCGGGCGCGTCTTCGCGGTTCTGCGGCCGGACTTGCTCTCCCTGATGGAGGACATGTCCTATAATCACGGGCCGATGCTCTCCCGCGCCAGCTTCAACGAATTCCTGCGGCCCTATTATTTGGCGCTGGCCGACTGTCTGCGGACGCATGCGATTCCTTTCTTTGTCGATACCGACGGCCTGGTGGACCAGCTGGTTCCTTGGCTGCTGGAGAGCGGCGCGCAAGGGCTGCTGCCGCTGGAGCGCCAGTCCGGTGTAGACGTCGCCGCTCTGCGTACGCAGTATCCGGACCTGCTGATGCTGGGCGGGTTCGACAAACGGGTTCTTCACCGGGGGGAAGCGGCCGTCCGCGCGGAGTTTGAGCGCCTGCGGGAACTGATGCGCGGCAGCGGTTTCGTCGCCTCGGTGGACCACCAGACCCCGCCGGACGTGAGCCTGGAAGACTACCGAACGTACCTTCGGGTATTCTATGAATACACGGACCTATCAACGCTACATTGAAAGAAGGAGCTGCGCCATCATGACCATCCAAGGCACTGTTCACAAATACCTCGACAACGTTGACACCGACGTCATCATTCCCGCGCGTTACCTCAATTCCTCCGACCCGGCGGAGCTGGCCAAGCACTGCATGGAGGACATCGACGCGGACTTTGTTCAGAAAGTTCAGCCGGGAGATATCATCGTCGCGCGGCAGAATTTTGGCTGCGGATCCTCGCGGGAACACGCGCCTCTGGCGATCAAGGCCGCCGGGGTGTCGCTGGTGATTGCCAGAAGCTTCGCGCGGATCTTCTTCCGCAACGCCATCAACATCGGCCTGCCGATCCTCGAATGCCCCGCTGCCGATGAAATTGCGGCCGGGGACGCGCTGCGGGTCAATCTGGATGAGGGGATCATTGAAAACCTCACCCAGGGCACGGTGTACCAAGCCGAGGGCTTCCCCCCTTTCCTGCGCAATGTCATCGAGAAGGGCGGCCTGCTGGCCTCCATCGCCCGTTCGTAATATGCCGCATCGACGGAACGAAACATCCCCAAAAGGAGAGTGAGCCTATGTCCCAAAAAATCCTGGTGGTTGACGACGACAGCAATATCTGTGAACTGTTGCGCCTGTATCTCGAAAAAGAAAACTTCCGCGTCACCCTGGCCGGGGACGGCAACGCCGCCCTGCGGGCATTCGCGGAGCAGCAGCCCGATTTGGTGCTGCTGGACATCATGCTGCCCCAGCTCGACGGCTGGCAGGTTTGCCGCGAGATCCGTAAAACCTCCGCTGTGCCGATCATTATGATCACCGCCAAGGGCGAGGTCTTTGACAAAGTCCTGGGACTGGAGCTGGGCGCGGACGATTATATCGCCAAACCCTTCGACACCAAAGAGGTGCTGGCCCGGGTCAAGGCCGTGCTGCGCCGGGTTGGGCATGGCGAAGCCATCGAACCCGCCATCAAAGAAGTCCGCTTTGATAAACTGCTGGTCAACCTAACCAATTACGAGTTGCGCGTGGCGGGCAAAAAGGTTGATACGCCGCCCAAGGAACTGGAACTGCTCTATCACCTCGCCAGCAATCCCAACCGGGTCTATACCCGCAACCAGTTGCTGGACGAGGTCTGGGGGTTCGATTATTACGGCGACTCCCGCACCATTGATGTGCACGTCAAGCGCCTGCGGGAGAAACTGGAGGGAGTGTCCGACCGCTGGAGCCTCCAAACTGTCTGGTCGGTGGGTTACAAATTCGAAACCCGCGAAGAAGGGGCGGAGGATGCTTGATTGGCCATTGAATGGCGCGCAGCAACGGGATCGTTTCATTCTGTAAAATTACCCCAAACCGAAAGGAGATTGTCCGGATGACCCGCCGCCCCTTTCGCCTCCGGCTGGGGTCCCGCCTCTTCCGGAAATATTTTGCCTCCATTGCCGCCATCCTTTCCATCAGCTTCGTTTTCCTTGTGTCGGCCTTTCTGGTGTTTTCGGCCCGGTACTGGGCCCAGGACAAGCAGCGGCTGCTGGCGGAGAATACAGCCAATGTCGCTTCCGCGGTAGAGATGACTTACCGTCAAAGCGGGCACGTCAACGGCGCGCCGGTGGTACGGAATCTGCTGCGCAGCACCTCCTTGACGCTAGAAGCGGATTTCTTCCTCTGCGACGCGCGGGGCGAGGTTGTTGGCTGCCCGGATTCTGTCCCCAATACGACGCTGCCTTCTCGCGTCAATTGCGACAGACACGATACCCTCATTTTCCCTCCTGCTGTTGTCCGGCGGGCGATGGCAGAGGCTTTTACGGATTCCGGAACGCTCCAGGGTGTTTTTCCCGAGCAGATGTTCCTTTCCGCGCACCCGCTCTCGGAGGAGGGCCAGGTCGTCGGCTTCGTCCTTGCGGCGCAGCCTGTGAACCCGGGGATTGTCACGTATTTGGGCGGGATTACGCGCATCTTCCTGCTTTCCGGCCTTTGGGTGCTGGCGCTGACCTTCCTGGTGATTTATTACATCACGTACCGCCTGGTCCGTCCGCTGCACGACATGGCCCGGGCTACGCGGGAATTTTCCCAAGGAGATTTCAGCCGCAGGGTCATCGTCAGGGAAAACGATGAACTGGGAACCCTGGCGAAGGCATTCAACTCCATGGCAATCAGTCTCGCGACGCTGGAAAGTACCCGCCGCTCCTTTGTCGCCAACGTTTCCCATGAGCTGAAAACGCCCATGACCACCATCGGCGGCTTCATCGACGGCATGCGGGACGGGACCATTCCCCCGGAGCGGCACAAATATTATCTGGATCTGGTATCCGGGGAGGTGCAGCGTCTGTCCCGGCTGGTGACGGGGATGCTGAATCTCTCGAAGATTGAGGACGGGGAGCTTTCCCTGAATCCTGTGCCCTTCGACATCAGCGAGCTACTTTTTCAGACCATCCTTTCCTTTGAGCAGCTCATTGCCAAAAAGCACATTGAGATCGCCGGGCTGGAGTCCCTTGAGCCGACAGAACTGACCGGCGACAAGGATATGCTCCACCAGGTGTTCTATAACCTCATCGACAATGCCGTCAAATTCACGCCCGAAGGCGGGCGGATCGAATTCTATGTTCAGATCCACCAGCCGCGCCCAGCGGACCGCCCGGATGCCCGGAGCAAGGAACAAATTTTTTGCTTTGGTTTGCGCAATACCGGCGTTGGGATTTCGTCGGAGGAACTGGGCCGCGTCTTTGAGCGCTTCTATAAGGCGGACCGCTCCCGCAGTTACGATGTCAAGGGGGCTGGGCTGGGCCTTTACCTGGTCAAAACCATCGTCGAGCTTCACGGCGGCCAGATTAAGGCCGATTCAGACGGAGCCAGTTACGTCGAGTTCGCGGTTCTCCTGCCCATCAAAGCGGGAGAGTAAGCCGGAAAACAATTCAAAAAAACCGGCGGGCACATACTGCTGCCCGCCGACTTTTTTATGATAGAAGTTTAGCCCATCAGTTCCCGGATCACGCCGACGCAGTCTTCACGGTTCATTAGCTTTGGCACCGGATAAAGGGGATTCCCCTCCCGCAACGCGCGGGACGCGATGGTGTCGATGTCTTGTTCCTGAATTTGCGGGATGTTGTCTGGGATGGCCATCCGAGCGTTCATGGCGCGGATCTCCGCAATGAATGCCTTGGCTTTGGCTTCGTCGCTGTCCCCGGCGATTCCCACCGCTTCCGCCAGCCGGGCCAGCCTCGGCCAAGCTGCCGCGCCGTAATAATCCAGCACATAGGGCAGGATGATCGCGTTGGCCA
Organism: Oscillospiraceae bacterium; assembly: GCA_031268095.1. Lineage (GTDB taxonomy): Bacteria > Bacillota > Clostridia > Oscillospirales > Acutalibacteraceae > WRMQ01. The sequence continues at coordinate 40,033 of JAIRXU010000066.1, forward strand.
GTCCATGCGGGATGTTGTACAGTCCGCCGAGGTTGTGGGCAATGGCGTGAACATATCCCACATAGGCCCGCGTGAAGGCGATCCCCGCATAGTGCGACGCCAAAAGCATCCCTTCCCGGGCGGCAAGGTTCTTGCCGTCGGCGTAGGCTGTCTCGAGGTGCCGGAAGATCATTTTTGTGGCCTCAACGGCTTTTTCCGCCGTATCTTTGGTGTTGCTCCGGCCGATGTACGCTTCCACAGCGTGGGTCAGGGCGTCCATGCCAGTGGTGGAGGTGATCTGCGGCGGCAGACCCACCGTCAGCTCCGGATCCAGCACGGCGCAGCGCGGGCGCAGGTGCGGGTCGTTGATTGGGTACTTCTCATGCGTCGCCGGGTCAGAAACAACGGCGGCAATCGTCACTTCGGAGCCGGTGCCCGCCGTGGTGGGAATTGCGTAAAATGGCGGCAGTTTCTTCGTGACCTTCAACTGGCCGCGCATCTTCTGAACCGTCTTTCCCGGCAGCACGACCCGCGCCGCAGTGATTTTCGCACAGTCCATCGGCGAGCCGCCGCCGAAAGCGATGATCCCCGCGCAGCCCTCCTTGAGATAAAGCGTTCGGGCCGCCTCGATGTTATCAATGCTGGGGTTGGGTTTCGTTTCGTCATAAAGAACGTAGGACACCCCGGCGGCTTCCAGCCCCTGGAGCAGCGGTTCCGGAAGATGCAGTCCCATCAGGACTTTATCCGTGACCACCAGCACTTTACTGATTCCCTGGGACTTGATCCGCTGCGGCAGCTCGCGGACGCAGCCGGGCCCCGTCAGCAACTGCGGCCCGTTCCAGTTCAAGAACCGCACCGCCAGCCGCATGACTGCCTGGTAGGTCCGGCAGTAAGCAGAATAGAGAGACATTAAAATTCCTTCTTTCCCAATTTTCCGAATGGCAGCGCCGTTCAGCGTTATCGCAGCACCATTGCCAGGACCGCAGCTCCGTACCAGAGCAGCACCGGCAGACCCGTCCGCTCCATCCCGGCGCCGATGACGAACGCCAAGTGGAAGGGGGCCAGCAGAATTTTCGCGGCGAGGGAGACCGGGGCAACGGGCAGAAGTTCTTCCCCGTCCGGCGCGGCGCCGGCAATTTCCTCGTCCACAGGTTCGGCCGAGGGGCTCAGCAGCGCGCCGTCGCCCAAGTACGTCTCGTACGCGGCTTCATCTTCCCCGGTGGTCAGCTTTTCGCCGTCCGTATAAGGAATCGGGCCGGGCCGGGCGTCCCGCGCGGCGCTTTCCGCGGTGAAGGTCCCGTCCTCGCCGTGATAGACTCGGCGCCAGAGCTCTTTTGCGTCTTCCCATTCCGGGTAGGCGTTGCTCAGGCAGCTCAGCCCCAGAAACAGGCAGAGCAGGTTGAAAAAGAACGCGGAGGTTTCCGTCGCGCTGCGCAGCCCGAAGAGGATCAGCGGAATCGCCGAAGCGCAGAGGAAGATCAGCGCGGTGAGTTTTTGCGCCAGCCAAGGCAGGAACGCCAGCAGGAAGAGCGTTGACGTCTTACGGACCGGGCCGTGCCACGTGTGGCCGCAGTGATAGTTCGCCAGCAGGTACACCCGGTCGTAGACCGGCACCTTCAGAACGCGGCAAGTCAGGTGCTCCCAGAATCCTTTCAGAAAGGCCCCGGGGTAACTGAAGAGTTTCGAAATCAGATAGACGATTTTCATGTGATATCTCCCCATCCTTTCCCGTAAAGATCCTGGACCGTCACTTTCCCCTTCTCCAGCTGCGTGATCTGCGTGGGAATGGCCATGTCATAGCTTTCCAGCATTTCGGCAAGCTCCGCGTAAACCTCCGTGTTCTGGGCCCGGATCGAGGCGGCCATCATGGTATACACAAATTCTTGCGTAATTTGCTGCTGCCAGTTCGGGTCGTCGTAAAGCTTTTGCAGCGTGTCCAGCGCCGTCTGGTTGTCTCCCTTGAGCAGCAGCGCCTTCGCTTTGAGGATGGAGGCCGTGAGGACGGACTGGGTTGGCTCGTCGGCAGCGATGATTTTATCGCAGATCGCCAAGGCCTCGTCGTATTTCCCGCCGCGGGAAAGCAATTCCGCTTGCATCAGTTTCCCGGCTTCCGCCAGCTGGCTGTTGTGCAGAGCGGCGAGAGACTTCGCTTTCGCGCTGGCTTCGTCGGTCTTCCCCTGGAGATAAAGCGCCCGGATTTCGGATTCCAGCGCAACGGGATCTTCTTTGTTGGTCTTCAGCCGCTCCTTGCAAGCCTCCAGAATGGCGCCGTAGTCCGCCGACGCCTGCGCCAGCTGAAGCTGCGTATCGAGATACATCCAGGGCTTCACGCCCGGAGTTTTCTTGAGCTCCTCCAGCACCTTGGCTGCCGTTTCCTTCTGATCCGGGTCGTTGGCCGTGATTAAAAGCAAATAGTAATCATAGAAGATGGCGTGGCTCGCATCCTTGTCGCCCTCCTTGGTCTTCCGGAGCAGGTCAACCACGGCTTCGTAGGGCGGCGCTTCTTCCAGCTCAGGATGCGCCTCATAATATGCCTGATACGCCGTACTGAAGCTCTCTTCCACTTTCAGCAGCGGCGCGACCTGCGCGGCCAGACGGCGGACGGCCCGGGGCCGGTATGCGTCTTCCGGGAACCAGCTGTCGAGGTAGGACTGGCCGTAGCTATTCTGGCGGATCACGTCCAGCGGATTGATCTTCGCCGCCGCCAGCAGTGTGCGTTCGTAATAGAAACGGTCGGCGCTATAAATGGTGGAGCTGTCCTGCTGCTCAGTCAGCAGCTGTCCGCTGCTGCCGCCGCCCAGCCGGAATTTCTCCTTCCGCCATTGCTCGACCTCCTGCGCGCGCACCCGCAGCGTCTCGTAGCAGTCCACGGCGGAATACATCCGCTTGCCGCTTTCGTACCACATCCCCCGCAGTGCGGGAAGAGCAAGCGAGACATAGCCGCCTTTGATCCCTACGTCGAAGAGCAGGGCGACCAGACACAGCACACCCATCAGCGCGGCAATCAGCCACGCCACGACCGAAGGCCCTTTATGGATCTCCTTCGGCGTACCGGTCTCTTCCGGCGCCAGTGCCCCGTCCAGATCTTCCTGGGTCTGTTCTGCCTCCTCCACCAACTCCCGCAGCGAACCTCCGCCGCTCAGTTCGTCCGCAGAAGTTTCCGCCGCCGGGCATTGGTCTGCGGCCTCCGCCTCCGGATCCAGCGGCGTCCCGTCCATGATGCAAACCCGCACTTCCGGGTCGTTCTCGTATCCACAGGACGGGCAGATCTTTTTTTCATTTTTCTCTACATTGTCCAAGTCGTCCAAGGGGGTTCCTCCTTTTACCAGTCATTCAAACAAGATATGTTTATTATACAGAAATCCGCCGGAAAAAGCAATACCCGGCGGGAAGTATTTTCAGTCATTTCACAATTCATTGCTGCGTTCCGTCAGCAGATCCGGGCGCTTTTCGATGGTCCGGCGCAGGGATTGCTCCTGCCGCCAGGCCTCCTGCTTGGCGTGGTGCCCGTTCAGCAGGATCTCCGGGACGGCGCGGCCCTCCCAGACGGCGGGGCGGGTGTACTGCGGGTGTTCCAGCAGCCCGGCGTAGTGGCTCTCGCGTTCGAAGGCTTCGTCCGCCGCCAGCACCCCAGGCAGCAGCCGGACCACACAGTCCGCCAGGACCAGCGCCGGCAGCTCTCCGCCGGTCAGGACATAATTCCCGATGGAAATTTCCTCATCAACGATGGCTTCCAGCACCCGTTCGTCCACCCCTTCGTAATGCCCGCACAGCAGCGCGATTTCCGGCAGCGCGGCCAGCGCGCGGGCCTTTTGCTGGGTGAGGGTCGGCCCTTGGGGAGAAAGGTAGATCAGCCGCGGGCGGGAACCCCATTCGGCGCAGAGAGCCTGGAAACAGTCGTAGATCGGCTGGGCCTGCATCACCATGCCGTACCCGCCGCCGTAGGGAGCGTCATCGACCCGCTTCTGCTTGCTGACGGTGTAGTCCCGGATATTGCGCGCATGGAGTTCCACCAACCCCTGGGCCCGCGCCCGCCCGACGATGCTTTCCCCCAGCACGGCTTCGCACATTTCCGGGAACAGCGTCAAAATTTCGATCCGCAAGTGCGCACCGCCTTCCTGTCGTTTCATAACCAAAGCAACCCGGCAGAATCCCTTCCGCCAGGTTGATCATTGATTCGGGTCTGGGAACTCAGCCCAGCAGCAACTGCTGCACCTGCGCCAGTTTCTCCGCCGCGCCGCAGATGCCCGCGCTCGCCCGGATCACCAATGCTTGCAGCAACACCACCAGATCGTCTTCCACGAGGGTAATCGCCGCCAGATCCGCTTCGTCCGCAAAATCCTCTTCTGCCGCCAAATCCGCTTCTGCGGCGGGCGCCGCCAGATCTTCCGGCTCTGCGAACGCGTCGATTTCCTCGGGTTCCTCAACTTCTTCGGCTTCTACTGCCTTCTGCCGCCGCGCCAGCCCGCGCTGAACCCGCTTCTCGGCCTGTTCCAGCTCAGCGAGGAGCTTTTTGTATCCACACTTTTGCAGCAGTGCCACAATGGTTGCGCCGGTGCATTCGCCGGGTTCGTCCACCTCGCCGATCAGATAGAACGGATCGACGTTGAAGACCTGCCCCAGAGAAACCGCCAACTTTGCCGAAATGCTGCCGGTGTTGTACACCCGGTAAACCGTCTGCGCAACGATATCCGCCAGGGCCTTGACCGCCTGCTTCTGCTGGCTGTTCGCGCCCTTCCAGAGGGTTTCAACGCGCTCTCTGACTTTGTCGCTGTCCACGCTGATGTTACTCTGTTTCAGTTGCTGGATATGGGTCTCATTTAACATAATAAAGCACCTCACCACTCATTTTTCTTATTTTATCACATCCCTACGGCAAAAGCAATAGTTATTTCAAAAAAACATTGATTTTTTTTCGTTTTTTTATGCTTTGCTGCCCCGCCGCTGCTCTGCGGCGGAAAATTGTATACTTTTTGGAGTAAAACTGAAGTAAAGAACCTGGAAGGCAATGCCGGAAACGGCGGTCAAACGACGCCGGCGGATGAAAAATGCCGCCATTTACAGTACGCTGTCTTGGACCGGCTCAGTCCACCGTTAATTCTCCGCGCAGGTAGAGCACCGCCCGCCCGGCGATCCTGACCCGCGCGCCGCTATTTTTACAGTAAAGTGTTCCGCCCCGGCGGGAAAGCTGCCTTGCCGTCATGGTTTCGTTCTCCGTTTTCCCCAGCCGCGCGGCCCAAAAGGGAATCAGTGTGCAGTGGGACGAACCCGTGACATGGTCCTCCGGAACTCCCATGTTCGGAGCGAAAAAACGCGAGACGAAGTCGGCATTTTCCCCCCTGGCCGTGACAATCACGCCGTGACCGGATAGCTGGCGGATCTGTTCCATGTCCGGCGCAAGCGCCTGCACGGCGGCTTCATCCGTAACCAGCAGCAGAACGTCCCGGGAGAGGTGCGCTTCCAGCACTTCGCAGCCGACCGCCGCGCGCATCCCCTCCGTTACGGCGATGGGATCCGGCGCCCGGGCGGGAAAATCCATTTCATACAGATCATCCCGGCGGGTGACAGACAGTTTCCCGCTCTTCGAGAAAAAATCGATCCGGTCCGCGCCGGGCTCTGAAAATTGGCTGATCACGAAAGCGCTGGCCAATGTCGCGTGGCCGCAAAGGTCGATTTCTCTTGTTGGGGTGAACCAGCGCAGCGCGTAACCCTCTTCCGCCGGCAAGACAAAAGCCGTCTCGGCCAGGTTATTTTCGGCGGCGATGGCCTGCATCAGCGGATCGCCCAGCGGATGTTCCGGCAGGCAGACCCCTGCCGGGTTACCGCGAAAGCGTTGGTCTGTAAAAGCATCGACGACAAAATAGCGCATGGCGGATCCTTCTTTCTTTTGTTATGTCATCAGAGTTCCGGCGTGGTTGATGATTTGCGTACTATAGAGGAACAGGACGTCCGCGCCGTCGGGGTACTTGAAAAATTCCGGCAGGGCGCGGGCATTTATCAGGCGCAGATCAATCAGCGTCACCCGCCGGTAGCCTGAAAGCAGCAGCGGCGCCAGGTTGGAGCCGAAGGAGTCCCGGAACAGGAAAAGTTCCCGTTCCGTCACAGCGGAGGGATTTTCCAGCACCACCAAAGGCTGCGCGCCGCAAAGGAACAGGTCGTAGGGGTCCCGCCCGACGAATTTCTCCAAATCATAAACAACCCCTGGGACCAGCTGCGCCGTTCGGGGGTCGAGGTACTGCGCCAGCGCGTCCTCCGCGGCTCCGCCGCCCCAGTACGTCATCGTGTCCGGCGGGAGAGGCAGCGCCAGCTGACCGGGATAGACGCCAAGGAACGCGCCGGCCTCGCGCCAGCTTCCTTCCTCGGGGCTGGCAAACGAAATGCCCATGGCCTCCCCCAGCGTCTGCACCACCGATCCCAGCTGCCGTTGATCCCAGTGCAGGTCCGTGCGGTAGTAGCTCCGCAGCGTCAGCGCGCCGGTCAGGTCGATCTCCGTCAGTCCGGATAATTTCGGCACGAGGATTTCCCGCAGCCGCGCCGGGTCATACCCCGGATAGCGCCGTGCGGCGTACCAGCTTTTGTCCGGCACGACGGCATAGTACACCCGCTGTTCCGGCATCCCGGCGGCCAGGCGTGCGATGGTTTCCGCAAACTGCGCGGCGGAAGAGCTGTCGATTGCCTCAAACTTTCCGGCGCTGCCGCTTGCCGGGTCGAGGTATAGTCCGTCTTTGTCCGTCATAGCGAACAGGCCCAGCACCGCCCCTGCCCGCAGGCGGCGCGCCGGTTCCCGCAGAAAAAAGCGGTCGGCGGCGTACCGTTCGAACCTGTCCATCCAGTCGGCGGATCCGATGGATTGCGGTTTCGGCGGGTCGGCTGGCTGGCGGCGCTCACTGGTCAGGACAGAAGGCGGCGGGGAGATCACCTGCGCCAAGAAACAGCCGCCCAGGCCCAGGCAGAACACCAGGGCCGTCAGCAGGGCGCGAAGAGAGACTTTCATCAAAAAACAGGCTCCTTCTAGAACCGGAAATAGATAAAGGGGTTGAACGAGCCGTCCACCAGGAAGGCGGCGCACAGCGCCAGCAGCGCCAGGACGCCAAGGGGCTCGAGGACAGTCCAAAGCCGGGGATGGTTCTGTTCCAAGGTGTGGGCGGCTTTGGCCGGGAGGGGGGTCGCGCCGACGGCGGCAGCCAGCAGCGGGACAGCGTAGCTGCGCAGATAATACAGGACTGCCGGCGCGGCACGGAATCCCGCGGCGCCAAACAGGGCCGCGAACATGTGCAGCGCGGCGGGAACGCTGGGAGCGTCGAAGAAGACCCAGCCCAGCAGTACAAACAGTAGAGCGTAGCAGTGGGCCAGACCCTTCGGCCAGCGGGGCAGCCAGCGCCGCAGCAGGAATTTTTCCGCCAGCAGCAGCACGGCGTAATAAAGCCCCCAAAGGCAGAACGTCCATTCCGCCCCATGCCAGAATCCCGTCAGACTCCAGACAATCAGAATGTTCAGACAAAAGCGCAGAGGCTTGACCCGGTTGCCCCCGAGGGGGATATAGACATAGTCCCGGAACCAGGTCGACAGGGAAATATGCCAGCGCCACCAGAATTCCGAGATGCTCTTCGCGGTGTAGGGATACTCAAAATTTTCGAGAAAGCGAAAACCGACCATGTGACCCATACCAATGGCCATGTCGCTGTATCCGGAAAAATCGAAATAAATGTGCGGGGCATAGGCGGCCAGATAGAGCCAGGCGGCGGGAGCGCCGGACTGTCCCCGGTCCAGTGCTTCCACCAGGCTGTCCAGGGTATTAGCCAGCAATACCTTTTTCCCCAGGCCGACGGCGAAGCGCCGCACTCCCCGGGAGAACCGGTCGAGGCTGTGATCCCGCCGCCGGAGCTCCCTGGCGACGTCGGCATAGCGCACAATGGGACCGGCGATCAGCTGCGGGAAGAGGGTGACGTAGGCCGCAAAGGTAAAAAAATTTCGCTGGAGTTCCGTATCCCCGCGATGCAGATCGAAGGTGTAGCTGGTGATCTGAAAGGTATAAAAACTAATCCCGACGGGCAGCGCCAGGTGGAGCAAAGGGATGTCCGCACCGGACAAACGGCTGAGGTTTTCCAGGGCAAAGTCGGCGTACTTGAAAAAAAGCAGACTCCCGAAGCTCACGCCGCAAGACAGCGCGAAAGCCAACCGGCCCAGCCAGCGCCCCCGCCAGCGGGCAATCGCCAGCCCCAGCGCCGCCATCAGCAGGAGATAGCGGGGGCCGCTCCAGGCGTAAAAAACGAAACTCGCCGTCAGCAGCACAAGATTGCGCCACCGGGGGGAACCTTGGGGCATGGGGGTCAGGAAATAAAGCGCCAGCGTGAGCGGCAGGAAATAGAACAGGAACGTAACACTCGAAAACAGCATGCCGCGGCTCCTTTAATCAGCGCATGATGAACGCGTCTCCGCCCGCGCCGCTTTCCGGTTCCAAGGCGTCCTCCTGGAAGAAGATATTGGCTTCCCCGGCGGTTCCTCCCGCCAGCGCGCGGAAGCTCTCCAGCAATGCTTCAACACTCTCCGCTCCGCCGACGGCCAGCAAGACGTAATTGCCGCTCTCCAGCACGGCGCTCCGCTCCGGCCGCACACAAATCCACTTGCCGGAGTCGAAACCCGCAGCGATCAGCCGCTTCACCTCGGCGGCGGCGCTGGCGTCTTTGCACTAGACCAGAACGGTCGTCTGCGCCTGGATTGTGATCATCGCCTTGGCTTCGAAGGCGGCGGTCACGTACTGGGTGAACTGTTCCTCCGTCAGGCCCAGGGAATCCTTTGCCTTGTCGACGGTCACGGCCTCGTCAAAACTGCCGGGCAGTTCCTTGCCCTCCCCCAGCTTTTCGCCGGCGGCTTGCTTGAGCTGCGCCATCAGTGTTTCCGGCGTACCGCTGAGGGCGGATTCGCCCGTGACGGACACGGAAGAGGGTTCCTTCGTTTTGTCTCGCCGGGATGGGACGTTTTCGGCTCGCAGGCGGCGAGCGGCAACAGCAGGCAGCAAAGTACGGCGGAAATCGCAGGGACAAAACGTTTTCTCATGGTCGGGCCTTCTTTCCATAAAATTGCAATTGCTTTTTGAAAAACATTCTACTCTAAAATATAAAAAAAGTCAAGACAGCGGCTTGTCGTTCTTGTCTCAACCTATTCTTTATGTGTATATTTTTCTCCGTTCCATTCAAAATAAACGTATCCGTATTTTTTAGGGAGGGATTTTCTCATGCACCTTACGGGGATTCTTGTTGGACTGGCGTCCTTCGCAATCATCGGCTTATTTCATCCCGTCGTGGTCAAAACGGAATATTATGCCGGCAAGAAGGCATGGCCGGTGTTCCTTGTGGTTGGCCTGCTCGCCTGCGGCGCTTCCCTGCTGACGGGGAACGGCACCGCTTCCGCCTTGCTGGCCGTGTTCGGCTTCACCTCGTTTTGGACGATCAAGGAACTCTTTGAACAGGAAGAACGCGTCCGGAAAGGATGGTTCCCCGCGAACCCCAAGCGCGGTCAGTCAGACCGGGAGACGGCGAAGCCGGGCTGAATTTCTTTTGACTTTTCCCGCCGGTCCTGTTATAATAAAAGGAAGGAAGATGGAATGGAGAACGCAGGCGTATGATCTTCAGCGTCCTTTACGGCACCGGCAACCCGGCCAAGCTGGCCGCCATGCGGGAATGGCTCGCGCCGGAGAAAACAGCACCGCTGCGCGTGAGCATGCTAGGGCTGGAGGACTTTCCCGGCGTCTCCTGGCCCGGTGTTGACGAAAGCGGAAACGATCCCCTGGAGAATGCCCGAATCAAAGCCCTGGCTTACTTCCGCGCGCTGCGGGAGCAAACGGGGCAGACCGTTCCGGTGTTCTCCTGTGATTCCGGGCTGTATTTTGACGGCGTTCCGGACGAACTCCAGCCGGGGGTCCATATCCGCAGAGTCGGCGGAAAACCCTTGAACGACGAAGAAATGATCGTCTATTATGCCGCTTTGGCGCGGCGCTTCGGCGGCCGGCTGACTGCCCGCTACCGGAACGCCATTTGCCTGGTCCTGGACGAGGACCGCCTGTTGGAACATATGGATGACGACATTGCCAGCGACACGTTCTGCCTTGCCGGAACGCCCCATCCCAAGCGGGAACCGGGCTTCCCTCTCAACAGCCTGTCGGTTTACCTCCCGACGGGAGAATATTATTACAACCTGCCGGAGGCGCGCCGGCCCCGCTCCCAAGGCGCGCCGGGTTTCCGGACGTTTTTCCGCCGGGCCTGGACGGCTTGGGAGGAGACGCAAAACTGGCGGAACCGGCAAAGCGCGCCGGAAGAAATTTGGGACGTTTATGACGCCAAGCGCCGCCCGTCCGGCCGCACCCATCGGCGGGGCGATCCTCTGCCGCCGGGAGAGTATCATCTGGTCGTTCATGTCTGGGTCAGGAATTCCCGGGGGGAACTGCTGACAACCCAGCGCGCGCCGACGAAGGGATATCCGCTGTTTTGGGAGTGCACGGCCGGATCCGCCGCCGCGGGCGAAGACAGTCTGGCCGCCGCCGTCCGGGAAGTGAAGGAGGAAACAGGGCTGCTCCTCCGGCCGGAAAACGGCGCCAACGTCCTGACCCTCTGCCGTGGCGACAACTTCGCGGATATATGGCTGTTTCGGCAGGACTTCCGCTTGGAAGATGTGAGGTTCCAGCCGGGAGAGACCGTGGACGCCAAAACCGCAGCCCCGGCGGAGATCCGCCGAATGGCCGCCGAGGGATTGTTCGTCGAATACAGCTATTTGGAAGAATTGCTGCAAAACGCAGAGAAAGCGGAAGCGGCCTTAGAAAAGTTTTAATCAAAAGCGGCCGCCGCCGGTGTTTGGGGGAATTTCTTTTGACATATGCCGCAAATTTTGTTATAATGAAAAATAGAAGGATCGCACAGCGTTCCGGATGCACGACGGACGCGGCTGAAAGGTGGGTATCGGTTGGAAGAGACGACGGTGCATTTGCATCAATTATTGGAAAACAACGGGATTTCTGCGGTGCGCGCGGAACTTCGCGGCAAGAGTGTCGTGGACATTGCCCAGGCGCTGGAGGAACTGGAGGGGGAAGAACTGCTGCTGGTTTTCCGGATTTTGCCCAAAGATATTTCCGCGGACGTCTTCTCCTACTTGGAGCCGGAATCCCAGGGCCGGGTAGTGGAGCGCATCACGGACCGGGAGCTCAGCGCGCTGGTCAATGACCTGTTCATCGACGACGCGGTGGATTTTCTGGAGGAGGTCCCGGCCAATGTGGTTACCCGTGTGCTGGCCCAGGCCTCGCCGGACACACGTTCCCTGCTGAACGCCTTCCTGTCCTATCCGGATTCCTCCGCCGGGAGCATCATGACGGCGGAATTCATGGCGCTGCACGACGACATTACCGCCGGACAGGCCATTGACCAGATCCGCCGCACCGGAGTGGACAAGGAAACACTGGACACCTGTTACTGCATCGATCCCCAGCGGCACTTGCTGGGGGTGGTGACGCTGCGGCGGCTGCTGTTTTGTGACGCGGAAACCCCGGTGCGCAGTATCATGCTGCAAAACGACGGCCTGATTTACGCGCGCACGCTGGACGACCAGGAGCAGGTTGCCCAGCTGGCCCGGCGATACGACCTGCTGAGCATCCCGGTGGTGGACAACGAACAGCGGCTGGTGGGGATCGTCACCATCGACGACATCATTGACGTTATGGACGAGGAAGCGACCGAAGACTTTGAACTGATGGCGAAGGTCCTTCCGTCCGAAAAAGAATACCTCAAAACCGGCGTCCTCGAATCCTCCAAGAACCGCATTGTCTGGCTGCTGGTGCTGATGATTTCCGCCACATTCACGGGCCTTATCATTGAAAATTTTGAGCATAAGCTGGCACTGATCACGGGACTGGCCGCGTCCATTCCCATGCTGATGGACACCGGCGGCAACGCGGGCAGCCAAAGCTCAACGCTGATCATCCGGGGCCTCGCCCTGGGGGAAATCCGGAGCAAGGATTTTGCCTGGGTGCTCTGGAAAGAAGTGCGGATCGCGCTGCTCTGCGGCCTCGCGCTGGCGGTGGTGAACTTCGGCCGCATGGCGGTCCTCCGGTTCGTGACCCATTCCCCCATTTCGACGACGGTGTTCTTTGTCACGTGTCTGGCAATGATCTGCGCGGTTCTGGTGTCGAAGACCATCGGATGCGGACTGCCGATCCTCGCGAAGGCGCTGCGCTTGGACCCGGCGCTGATGGCAGGTCCGCTGATCACCACCATTGTGGATGCCATCACACTGATGATCTATTTCGGCTTCGCCAACCTCTTCCTGAAGTTTCCGGCGGGAGTGTAGGCGCGGCCAGCCATGCGGGCCGCCATCCAAAAAACAAAACGGCGCCGCGCGGGATTCCGCCGCCGGCGCCGTTGCTTTTTCATGTCTCACCGACCGGACAAGCCAGCCGGGCCTGTTCGTCAGGACCGCTCCGGAACCCGGTCCAATTGCGCCCCGACGAACGCAAATACCTGCGCCCAGTACGTATCGTCCTTTTGGACGGCTTCTCCGTGTCCCGCGCCGGGCACGACCAGCATGCGCACGTCGCCGCCTGCCGCTTCGTGCAGCGGATAGATCATCTTCGTCGGCACAAAATTGTCGCTGCCGCCGTGAATCAGAAACAGCGGGCGCGTGTTTTTCCGGACCTGCTCCAGCGCCGAGGCTTCCCAGAAATCGAATCCTGCCAGCAGGCGCGAGAACAGATTGGCGGGCGGCAGCACGAACCATGCGGGCAAGTGCAGAATGACCTTGGCGTTGTGGGCGAATACGTCCGCCGCGCTGGTGTAACCGCAGTCGGCGACGATGGACTTCACTGCCGCCGGAAGCTGCTCGCCGGAAGTCATCATCACCGTCGCCGCGCCCATGGAGATACCGAACAGTGTGATGTCGCAGCCGGGATTCTGCGCCGCAAGCCATTCGGTCCACCGCGTCAAATCCAGACGGTCCAGCCAGCCCATGCTGATGGTTTTTCCTTCGCTTTCCCCGTGACCGCGCAGGTCAACAGCCAGCACATTCCAGCCCATTTCGTCATAAAATTTCTGCGCGGCGTAAGCCATGGTCTCTTTGTTGCAGGTATAGCCGTGCACCAAAATCACCCAGGGGCTTCCCGGCTGTGACTGGCGGAACATCGTGCCAATCAGCTTCAGCCCGTCGCGCGACTGCATACTGACCGGTTCGGTATGGTGCGCCAGCGCCCAATCAATCAAAAACCGTTCGTCCGGACTGTTCGGATCCGTTGCCTCGCCTGCCGTCCATTTTTTTGCCATCTCGCGGCAGGGATCGGCGGCCTTGCGCGAAAGGAATTTTTGAAACACCAAAAAGCCAAATACCAGCCAAAGCAGCAGCACCCCGCCCGCAGACCCTGCCAGCGCAATCAAAATCCGCATGTTAAAACGCTCCTTTACCATCATGTTTGTTTATATTATAATAGTTGAAACCAAAATTGTCAAATGTTTTTAGGTGAGGACAAATAGCGTTTAGTATGAGATAATAGGGACATGGAAAAGAACGAACTGAAATGCCCCGGCTGCGGCGCAGCGGACGGGCAAATGAAAAGCGGAAAAAACCGGTCGGGAACACAGCGCATGAAGTGCCGCCACTGCCAA
>JAIRXU010000016.1 GCA_031268095.1 Oscillospiraceae bacterium
TGGCGTGGCATCGCAACTCGCTACGCGAAAACCACCGATTCTTTCCTTGCCGCCGTCCAAATTCGCTGTTTTGCCATCTGGGCGCAGAAAAAATTGAAACTCGTGTAGACACTGTATAGTAACGTTGGGAGCTGACTTGAAAGACAACCGTGTGCAGCTTGCAACCATTTTTCTCGAATATGGCGGCTATAACTTACGGACCTCCGAACTTTCCGGTATCACACAAACCGATCGTTTTTATGAGGTCAGGGACGCAAGCGCCTTGACGGATGTATTCAATAAAATCCATACTGATTTGTTTGATTCTGCCAAGCGCGAATTGGGCGCCGGAAAAAATATCATCACTGTCCCTCCCAACGGGGTAAACATGCTCAACTTTATTTTTGAGCAGGATTCTCCGGACGCTTTGTTTGAACTCACGGACCCGCTCGGCGCTAAAACATATACAAAGAGCGACGCCGTCCTTATGGGAAACCTTTGTGTTCTCTCCATCGCAAACCCCACCGCCGGATGGTGGTACTGCAACCTGAGCGGGGGAACCGCTACGGAGGGCGAAACAGGAACGAAGTCGTCTCTCCTGGCGAGTGCAGAAAATTTCCTCCAAGGTCCTGTCGGTGGCTTGGCTGCCTCTAGTGTCCTCAGCATCCCAACAGGCCTTTTGACGAATTGGCTCTATGACAAAATAAAACCGCCTGAAAAATCAGCGGCGAACGTGATCCCATTTCCGAACGCTTCTAAAAAAGCGAAGCGGAAGCGCGCCGTCGCCATCCTTACGGCTTGCGTTGTTGCCGTTGTCACATATATGGGGGCGAACGGGCTCTTCCGTCCGCATGCTCTCGCTACTCTGTTCCAGTTTTATAGTGCCTAAATTCCTGTTCTCAATGAAAGAGCCGCGCCAAAGCGCGGCTCTTTCTTCGTTTATCCTGCCTCTTTTACCGCTTCCGCTTCAAATCCATCAGCTCTTTGTGCAGCCGCTCCGCTTCGTGACGGGAAAGCTCCGCTTCTTTCTTCAGCCGCGCGGCGTCTTCCAAATAATCCTGGATCCCGGCGCGCAGACCCTCGGCCGTAACGAGCGCCTGGCGGGCCTCGTCCATGGCGTTGAGCGCGCAGAGCACCGCCGCCTGGGTCGCGGACATCCGCCCCTGCTCCTGCAGCAGCGCACGCATTTTATTTTCCAGCTCCGCGGCCAGCGACGCGACGTACGGTTCCTCGTTCTCGGAAACCAGAACGTATTCTACCCCGCATATCGTGATTTGTATCCGATTCTTCTCCAAAACACTTGTCCCCCTCAATGGCGGTCCTCCGGATTCCCTTTCTATTATACAGGATTGCGCCGGACATTGCAAGCTTTTTCACGATCTCCCGTTTTTCTTCCCCTGCCCCCTTGACATTTCCGAAAAATATGCTATACTATACCATAAAGCTTCCGTAGTATTCGTTGTTATTCATTTTTATTGTATATTTTGTGTATATTCCAGAGAGGAGATCGAAGGAAAGATATGATCGTATTCATCGACGGGCGGGAAGGAACCACTGGCCTGCGGATTGAGCAGCGGCTGGCCGCCAGGCAGGATATCCGGCTGCTCACGCTGTCCGAATCCCAGCGCAAGAACCCTGCCGCCCGCGCCGAAGCCCTCGCCGCCGCCGATGTGGCCTTCCTCTGCCTGCCGGACGCCGCCGCGCGGGAGGCCGTGTCCCTGCTGGGGGACGGCCGTGCCGTGCTGATCGACGCCTCCGCCGCGCACCGCACCGCGCCCGGCTGGGCTTATGGCTTTCCGGAACTGGGCCCGGCGTTCCGCGAAGCCATCCGGCGCGGGACGCGTGTCGCCGTTCCCGGCTGCCATGCCAGCGGCTTTCTGGCTCTGACGGCGCCGCTGCGCCGGGCCGGCCTCCTGCCCCGGGACGCCCTGCTCCACTGTTTCTCCCTGACTGGCTACACCGGCGGCGGGAAATCCATGATCGCCGCCTACGAATCCGGCGGCCGCGTCGGGCAGGACCCGCTCGCCGCCCCGCGTCAGTATGCCTTGGGCCAGTCGCACAAGCACCTGCCGGAGATGCGGACCGTCGCAAATCTGGCGGCGGCGCCGCTCTTCTGCCCGGTCGTGGCGGATTTTGACTGCGGTATGGAAGTGACCGTCCCGCTCCACCGCGCGCAGCTCAGCGGCAGCCCCGCCGCCGCAAGTTCCCGCCGCGACCCGAAAGCGGCGCTGCTGGACTGCTACCGCGCGGCTTACCGGGATGAACCCCTGATCCTCGTCGGCGCGCCGGACGAAGACGGCTTCCTTTCCGCGGGCGCGCTGCGGGGCCGGGATTCCATGGAACTCACCGTCGAAGGCAGTTCTGACCGTCTGCTGCTGATCGCCCGCTTCGATAACCTCGGCAAGGGCGCGTCCGGCGCGGCGGTCCAGTGCCTCAACCTCGTCCTGGGCGCGCCGGAAACAGAGGGCCTTTGCCCATGAGTATTCTGGATACGTTCGATCCCAGCCCGGAGGCTATCATCATGCCCAAACTCATCCGTCCGGCGCGCGGCGCGGAAACGCCGCTGCCGGAAACCGTGCTCGTCACCTTCCGCAAGGAGATTACGGAGCGGCTGCTCCAGCGTTTTGCGCCCGAAGTCGTCGGCGCGTGCGCGCTGGGGCGGACGGTGCAGCTCTACCGCTTTGTGTGCGAGAGCAAACCGTTCGGCTTTTACAATACGTTGGTCGGCGGCGCGCCGAACGCCATTTTGCTGGAACAAGCCATCGCCATGGGCGGCCGGCGCATCCTTGTCTTCGGCACCTGCGGGGCGCTGCGGCCCGATCTGACCAGCGGGCATTTCATCCTGCCGACGGAGGCCTACCGCGACGAGGGCGTGAGCTATCACTACGCCCCGCCCGGCGACTGGATCCGTGTGCCGACGGCGCAGAGGCTGGGCGAAATCTTCGATGAACTGGGCCTACCCTACACGAAAGGGCGGACTTGGACGACCGACGCGTTCTTCCGCGAAACGCCGCGCAACACGCAGCTGCGGCGAGAGCAGGGATGCCTTGCCGTGGAGATGGAGTGCGCTTCCCTGATGGCGGTGGCGCAGCTGCGCGGCGCGGAGGTCTACCAATTTTTTTATGCGGACGATTGCCTGACCGGCAATACATGGGACCGACGCACCATGGGCGCGGAAACGCAGGACACGCAGGAACGGGTTCTTGCGGCGGCGCTGGCGGTCGCGCTGAAGCTATCCGCAATAAACCCATGAATATTAGAACTTGTATTCGCAAGATTGGGGGGTGGGTTTTCGAGAGATTTTTTTCGGAAATCAAGGAAGAAATCCGCAGCCTTGCTGACGCAAGGCAAGAATTTCTGACGCAGAGTTCCGGAAAAAGATCCGAAAAGACGCCGCGCAAGATTGTGAATACGAGTTCTTAATCTGTCCGAAAGGGGATCCGCTCCATGCCCGTCCCGAAAGACACGCCCGCGCCCCTTCCCTCGTTTCAGCACCTGATC
Organism: Oscillospiraceae bacterium; assembly: GCA_031268095.1. GTDB lineage: Bacteria > Bacillota > Clostridia > Oscillospirales > Acutalibacteraceae > WRMQ01. The sequence continues at coordinate 3,481 of JAIRXU010000016.1, forward strand.
CTCCTGCGCGGAAACAGCGGCAGCGGCAAAACGACCGCCGCCCAAGCGCTGCGCTGCGCCATGCGGGAACGCTTCGGCCGGGGCGGCACCATGCTTGTGTCCCAGGACGTGATCCGCATCGACCTGCTCGACGTCAGGGATACCGGCGACAACGAATCCATCACGCTGATCCGCGAGATTTGCGCCTACGGGCAGCGGGCTGGAAAACACGTCATTCTCGAAGGAATTCTTGACCGCTGGAAATACGGCGCGATGCTCTCGGATCTCCTGGCGCGCTGGCAGCGCCCCGCCCCGCCGGCCGATCCCTCTGCCCCGGTCTGTCAGGCGGCGCGCGGCCAAACCCACGTATACTATTATGACGTTCCGCTGGAAATCACGCTGGACCGTCACGACACGCGCCCGCAAAAAGATCTGTTCACAAAAGAGGACATGCGCCGCTGGTATAACACGGACAACCGGCTGCATGTCCCGGGGGAACAGATCCTGACCGCGGATCTGTCCGTCAGCGAGGCCGTCGCGCGCATGCTCCGGGCGCTTCCCTAATTTTATGTTCAGTCCAGGAAAGAAAGGCGGGCTTCCCATGTCCGTTCCCAAAAAACTCCTCGCTTCCCTCCTCGCCCTCGCCCTGCTGCTGTCCCTCTTCGCCTGTTCACCGTCTGCGGACGGACCCCTGACCGCCGACGCCTGGATTGCCAAAGGCGAAAAATACCTGCTTGACCTCGACTACGAGCAGGCCATTCTGGCCTTCGACGAGGCCATCAAAATCGACCCGAAAAATCCGCGCGCGCAGATCGGGCCCGTCGTCGTCTGGGTGCTCAATCCCGACCGCCCTGCCGCCCCGCCCGTTTGGCCGTCGGACCTGCCGCCGCTGCCCGCGGACAGCCCGGCCAACCCCCTCGACCCGGCCAATCCAGATCCGGAAATCATCTTGCCGCCGATTCTGAAATGGCTCGAGGACCACGGCCTGCTCGATTTCCTGCAAAAGCTGCTCGAACGGCTGGCCGAGCGCTGGCCGGAGATCCCGCTGTTCCAAACGGAGCTGGCGCGCGCGAAGGAGCTTCCTCCCGTCTCTGGTGGCGCGGCTACCACGGAGTCCAAAGTGCCAGACAATGTGTTCAGCAAAAAAGATTTGGATGCCATCGGGCTGGGAGATATCGACTACACTTTGTCGGCGTCCGCCATTGCAGCAAAACTTGGATATCCAAAAAGCCGTATAGTGGGCCCAAACACATCAGAAGCAGCCAGTACCTATTTACTTTACGATGTCGGCATTGCTATCGTTTACTATCCACAGGACTATGAGGGCAGTGCGCAATCTGTTGAAATCCAGTATCCTGAATATGCCGATCAAACCAAATTACCTTTTGGATTGCATTTTGGAATGGGGGTTGAAGAGGCGGTCGGTCTATTTTATGTCTCTCCAGATAGTACGTTATATCCGTTGCGACTCTCCGAAAACTCAGAAGGTAATATATATCGTTTTTCCCATAGCCGGGCAACCTGGCAGGTCGTGTTTTATAGCGATAATGACCCTCATCTCTATGTTTATTATGATTTTTTAGAGGAAGAAAAGCACTTTTTTCTTTCCCTGCATTTTGACTCTAACATTTTATCTTACGTTGACTTACGATTTTCCATACCTATAGCCTAAGGAGGTCCCCATGAAACGCTTTCCCGCTCTCATCCTCGCCCTTGCCCTGCTTGTCGGCCTCTTCGCCTGTTCCCCCCAACCCCAGCCCGCCGGCGACCGAAGCGCCCCAGCCGTTTCCTCGGCCGCCGCGCCTCCCGTCTCCACGGAGCCTTCCGCCCCCACGGCTTCCCCCGGCGGCGCTGCGGAAAGCGACGTCCGCGAGGCCATCCGGCAATACAACAGCGCGGCATCGGCGGAAAAAACAACCGAGGCCCCCAAGAAAAAATGGCTGCTGGAGCGGGCGGATAGTTATTCTGCCGACGGAACCCTTGGTTCCCATTTTACACACCAGTACGATGCAAACGGGAATCAAATCAGGTTGGATAATTATGATTCTGACGGCTTTCATTCCTATAGAACGTACCAGGTCGATGCAGACGGGAATCAAATCAGGTCTGATGAGTATTCTTCCGATGGCTTTCATTCCTATGAAACGTACCAGGTTGACGCAAACGGGAATCGAACCAGGTCTGATTATTATTTCGACGGCAGTCATGACTACAGAACGTACCAGTACGACGCGAACGGAAATCAAACCAGGGTTGATTATTATTATTCTAACGGCAGTCATTTCTATCAGACATATCAGTACAACGCGAACGGGAATCAAACTAGGTATGACGAGTATTCTCCCGATGGCGGTCATTCCTATCAGACATATCAGTACGACGCGAACGGGAATCAAACTAGGTATGATGAGTATTCTTACGACGGCAGTCATTTCTATCAAACGTACCAAGTCGACGTGAACGGGAATCAAACCAGGACTGATAATTATTCTCCCGACGGCAGTCATTCCTATACGACGTACGAGTACGATGCAAACGGGAATCAAATCAGGGTTGATAATTATGATTCCGGCGGCAATCATGCCTCCCGGACATACCAGTATGACGAGAACGGGAATCAAACCAGGTGTGATAGTTATTCTTCTAACGGCAGTCATGGCTATAGAACGTACCAGTTCGACAAGAACGGAAATCAAACCAGGGTTGATGAGTATTTTTACGGCAGTCATTCCTATGGAACGTACCGGTACGACAAGAACGGCAACAAGATCAGAGAAGATTCTTACGATTCCGACGGCAAGCTCAGTCGCTATGCCCTCTATACCTACACCGAAGCATAAGGAGGCCTCCCCATGAAACGCATTCCGGTCCTCATCCTCACTCTAGCCCTGCTTCTTTCTCTCTCTGCTTGCTCACCGTCCGCGGACGGACCGTCTGCGGACGGACCCTCTTCAGACGCATCGTCTGCGGACGCGCCCTCTGTGCCCCCATCCCCGTCTGTTTCCGCACCCACGGACCCTCCCGGCGCCACAGCTTCCCCCGGCGGCGCTACGGAAAGCGACGTCCGCGAGGCCATCCGGCAGTACAACAGCGCGGCGTCGGCGGCGGATCAGCTGAAGTTCCTGCCGTTTGACTTTGAAAAATACCAGGCGCTGCTGGAGGGCGTCGCGGTGCTTGCGGGCGCGGGGACGTCTGATTGGGAGCGTCTTCCCCCGGACGGACCCCCCCTGCCGTGCGATACGATTACCCGGATGCCGGACGCGACGGCGGCTTTGATGCTCCGTTACTATTATGACGCCATACAAACGACCGCCGATTTTGGCGCCGATGTCCTGCTGGATATCCGAAAAGCCACCGATCTTTTTGAGGCCTCCGACGCAAGCGGCGCCTCGTCAAGCACTTGGATAGTGCTGGACGGAACCATCTATCGCCTCATCCTCTGATCGCTCTCCTCTCTCTCTATCATTTATTATAAAAGGAGTTTTTGTCATGCTCAACTTCTTCTCTTCCGGCGTGTGCGCGCCCCGCGGCTTCCGGGCCGGCGGGATCCACTGCGGGATCCGCAGAAATCAAAGCAAACCCGACCTGGCGCTGATTGCCGGCGACGTCCCCTGCCAGGCGGCGGCGGTGTATACGAAAAATATCGTGAAGGCGGCGCCGCTGCTCGTGACGAAGGAGCACCTGCGCGCCGGCGCGGCGCGGGCCATCGTCGTCAACTCCGGCAACGCCAACGCCTGCGCGCCGGACGGCGAGGTCAACGCCCTGCGCATGTGCCGCGCGGCGGCGGCGGCCCTCGGCCTCGCGGCAGAAGACGTCCTCGTCGCCTCCACCGGCGTCATCGGCCAGCGGCTCAACGCCGAAGTCATCGAAAACGCCCTGCCGCGGCTGACCGCCGGTTTGTCCTCCGGCGCGGAAGGCTCCGCCGCCGCCGCCCGGGCAATCATGACCACCGATACCGTCCCGAAAGAGTTCGCGGTGGAATGCGAGATTGGCGGCGTATCTGTCCGCATCGGCGGCATTGCCAAAGGCAGCGGCATGATTCATCCGAATATGGGCACCATGCTCTGTTTCCTTACCACCGACTGCGCGATTTCCGGCGTTCTGCTGGACCGGGCCCTGCGCAGCGCCGTGCGCGAAAGCTTCAACCGGATTTCCGTTGACGGCGACACCTCCACCAATGACATGGCCGTCCTCCTGTCCTCCGGCCTCGCGGGCAACCCAGAACTCACGGCGGAAGACAGCGATTACGCCGTCTTCGACGACGCGCTGTGCGCCCTGTGCGTCAAACTGGCCCGGGCCATGGCCGCCGACGGCGAGGGCGCGAAACACCTGATCACCTGCAAAGTCTCCGAAGCGGAAACCGAGGCCAAAGCCGAGGCCATCGCCAAAAGCGTCATCTCCTCCTCCCTGTTCAAGGCGGCCGTTTTTGGCGAAGACGCGAACTGGGGCCGGGTGCTGTGCGCGATGGGCTATGCCGGCCAGCCCTTCAATCCCGACCGTGTGGACGTCTCCTTTCGCTCCGCGGCGGGGGAAATCGCGGTCTGCCGCCAGGGCCGCGGCCTCGCCTTTGACGAAGCCCTGGCCAAAACCGTGCTGCACGAATCCGAAGTGGAGGTTCTCGTCAGCCTCGGCGAAGAAACCGCGCCCGGCGACTTCGGCTGGTGCGAATGCTGGGGCTGTGACCTGACGTACGATTACGTCAAAATCAACGGCGACTACCGGACGTAAAAGAATACTTCGCGGAGGAAAAATATTTCTTCCTCTGGGGGTTGACATTCCGCGAAAATGGGCTATAAGAAATGTACCGCTTTTTTATGTGGTACATTGTAACATATTGACGGGCTTTCCGGCAAAGTGGCCCAATCCCCAGAAGACCGAAGAAAAGATTCACTATACAAGGGAAAATCGGAGGAATAACCATGTCTCACGCCAGCGAAACCGAAACCGCCCTGCGGGCCACCATTCTCATGGAGGCCCTGCCGTATATCCAGAAATATCATAACAAGATCGTCGTCATCAAGTACGGCGGCAGCGCCATGCTCAACGAGGAACGCAAACGGCAGGTCATGGGAGATATCGCTCTGCTGCATTTGGTCGGCATCCGTGTCGTCGTCGTCCATGGCGGCGGACCGGAGATCTCCGAACTGCTCGGGCGGCTGGGGAAACCCTCGGAATTTATCAACGGCCTGCGGGTCACCGACCGGGAAACCGCCGAAGTCGTCCAGATGGTCCTGGCCGGCAAAATCAACAAAGGCCTGGTGGCCTTGATGGAGACCTTCGGGCGGCACGCCATCGGTCTGAGCGGCCTGGACGGGCAGATGATCGAGGCCAAGGTCCTGGACCCCGCCCTGGGCTTTGTCGGGGAGATCACCCGCGTCGATGCCGCGCCTGTTCTGGCCGTGCTGGAGAATGGCTATATCCCCATCATCTCCACCATCGGCGGGGACAGCAGCGGCAACGTTTATAACATCAACGCCGATACCGCCGCCGCGCGCCTTGCCGCCGCTTTGGGCGCCGAAAGCCTGATTTCTCTTTCCGATATCCCCGGCCTGCTGCGGGACGTCAGCGACGAGGATTCCCTGATTCCCCGCGTCCGGGCGGACGAAGTGCCCCGTCTGATCGAGGAAGGCATTCTTTCCGGCGGGATGATCCCCAAGGTGGACTGCTGCGTGGAGGCGATCCGCGGCGGCGTCCGCCGGGTGTTCATCCTCGACGGCCGCGTCCCCCATTCTATCCTGATCGAGGTCCTCTCGGACGCGGGCATCGGCACCATGTTCTTCTAGCGCCGCATCGCCGCAGCCCAATATTTCTGTTCCATAAGAAAGAGTGGCAGCCATGACAAACGTGACCATCCGCCTCATGACCCTCGAAGACTATGACGCCGTGCATGCCCTCTGGGCGGCGGAACCCGGGATCGGACTGCATGACGCGGAAGATTCCCGGGAGGGAATCGCGGCTTACCTGCGCCGGAACCCCGCCACCTGCTTCGTCGCGGCGGCGGACGGGCTGCTCGTCGGCGCGGTGCTTTGCGGCCATGACGGCCGCCGCGGGTTCCTCAACCATGCCGTGACCGCGCCCGCCTTCCGGGGCCGGGGCGTCGGCCGGGCGCTGGCGGAATCTTGCCTGTCCGCCCTGCGCGCCGAGGGGATCCGCAAGGCCGCCGTCCTTGTCTTCCGCGACAATGACCCCGGCAACGCCTTCTGGTCCGCCCTCGGCTTTGACAGCCGGGAAGATCTCCTCTACCAAACGCACCGGACCATCTGACGCTGTCCTTTCCGCCTTTCTCTGGAAGGAGCTCTCCTATGAAAAAATCTCCCGCGCCGCTTTCTCTCCTCGTTTTGCCGCTCCTTATTCTCTTCTCTTTTTCCGCCTGCCATTCGCCGGCGGAACCCGCCGCTCCCCCTCCCGCCCCCAAGGACCCCGTCCCGTCCCTCGCGGCGCTCCGGGACGGCCCAGCCCTCTATCTCACCTACCGGGAGGGCCGCACCCAGACGGTCTGGCGGCAATCTGCGCCCGACTTCCTCTATGGCCTGATCAACCAGAACGGCGAGGTCGTCGCGCCGGAAGTCTTCTGCGCCGTGCAGTTTTATTCTGACGAAGACGGTCACCCGCTGGGTCTCGCGGCGCTCCGCGCCGTCCCGCCCCGCGGCTGCCTGTTCTATGATCTCTCCGGCCGGGTGATTCTCGAAGTCCCCGGGGACGATATCAGCCGCGCCGAGGTTCTCCCCGGCGGGAAGGCGGCCATCCTGGAACGGTATCCCGGCGGTCTTTCCGACGGCCTTTCCCGCGTGGAACTGATCGGGATTCCCTCCGGGGAAACCCTGATTCCCGGCCGCAGGGAACTGGAACTGCGCTATGCCCCGTCCGGCCTGGTTCTGGCGCTGGAGTGGATGGACGCAGACGGGAATTTTCCGGACGTTAAACCCGCCTGGCTCTTTGATCCGGCCACAGGCAGGCGCACGGACCTGCCGGGGATCGAGGTCTATTTTCTCGAAGGGGAAGCGCCCTGGCCCGCGCGGGCGGAAGACGGCCGGTACGGCTACATCGATGCCAGCGGCCAGTGGGTGATTCCGCCGCAGTATTCCCGCGCGGATCGGTTTCAGAACGGCCGCGCTGTCGTTCAGGCCGGGGACTGCCGGCTCATCGACACGGAAGGAACCGTGCTCGCCCAAGGGTACACCCGCTTGGAATGGAACGGCAGCCGCTGCGTTTACTCCACCGATGACGCGCACCTCGGCCTGATGGACGCTCAGTTCCGGGATATTGTTCCCATGGTCTATGACCGGATCGACGCCGTTTATGCGGCGGATACCGCAACCTCCCTTTTGGCGCTCGGCGCGTCCGGTCAGCCGACCCGTCTGCTGGACGGCAACACCTTTGTTGCGCAATGGCCTGCAGGGTATACGCCCGATCATCTGGAAGGCCGTCTGCTCTGGCTCAGCCGGCAAGAAGCCGTTCCAGGCCCCGACCGCCTCCTGCTGGATTTGTCCGCGGGAACCCTCCTTCGGCTGCCGGAACAGCTCGCCCAGAACGCCAGCGCCCTCTTTGATCAATTCCTTGTCTCGCCGTTTTGGCAGGAGCAGACCACTGCCCTCTATACCCTCTCCGGCGATCCTCTCCCCGCCGCCTCCCCCTTCGCCGGGATTTCCCGGGTGAGCGCCCTCGTCTATGACGAGACTGGCGCCGCCCCCCTTGCCGCCTGGGTGATCCGCGGCCCCCGTCAGGGCTATATCAATTCCGCCGGGGACTGGCTCTACGCGGAATCCCGCTGGGCGGCCCTGGACGACTGACCGCCGGACGGTTTTTCAGCGAACGCGTCCCCCCAAAAAAATGCACCAAAGGAGTCGTTTCTATGTCCACCCAATCCCTCACCGACCAATACCTTGCCCATACCTACGCCCGGACGCCGGTGACGTTCGTCCGCGGCTCCGGTTCCCTGCTCTGGGACGAAACCGGGCGGGAATACATCGACCTCGGCAGCGGCATCGCCGTCAACGGCCTTGGCCTGGCGGATGAGGGCTGGGCCGCCGCCGTCGCCGCCCAGGCGGGCGCCCTGGCCCATACCTCGAATCTCTACTACACCGAGCCGCAGGCCCTGCTGGCGGAAACCCTCTGCACCCGTGCGGGGCTGCAAACGGTTTTCTTCTCCAACTCCGGCGCGGAGGCCAACGAATGCATGATCAAGACCGCGCGGAAGTGGGCGGCCCACCGCTGGGGAGAAGCGGCCCGCCCCGGCATTGTCACCCTGCTGGGCAGTTTCCACGGCCGGACCATGGCCACCCTCAGCGCCACGGGCCAGACCCACTATCACGAAACCTTCGGCCCCTTCCTCCCGGGATTTTATCACGCCGTGCCGGGCGACCTCTCTTCCCTGCGCAGCGTCCTTGCCGAACAGAAAGGCGCGCTCTGCGCGGTGATGATCGAGCTGATCCAGGGGGAAGGCGGTGTGCTGGACCTGAGCCCCGCCTATGTCTGGGACCTGGCGGCCCTCTGCGCGGAAGAAAACCTGCTGCTGCTGGTGGACGAGGTCCAGACCGGCAACGGCCGCACCGGAACCCTCTTCGCCTATGAGCAATACGGGATCGAACCCGATATTGTCAGCACCGCCAAGGGCCTGGCCGGCGGCCTTCCCCTGGGCGCGACGCTCTTCGGCCCCCGGACCGCCGGCGTCCTCACCCCCGGTTCCCATGGCTCTACCTTCGGCGGCAACCCTGTCTGCGCCGCCGCGGCGAATTATGTCCTCAGCCGTCTGGATGAAGCCCTGCTCTCTTCGGTCCGCCAGAAAAGCGCCTTCCTCCGGGCCCGGCTGGCGCGGGCCCCCGGCGTCCGGCGCGTCACAGGCCTCGGACTGATGGTCGGGATCGAGACGGACCGTCCGGCGGCGGAGATTCAGGCGGCGTGCCTGGCCCAAGGGCTGCTCGTCCTGACCGCCAAAGACCGCCTCCGCCTCCTTCCCGCCCTGACCGTCCCGGACGCGCTGCTGGCGCGGGCCACAGAAATTCTCTGCGCGGCCATCGCCGGATAGCCGGAGAATTCCTGCGCCGCCGAAAAATCCCCGCAAAAATTCCGCAAAAACTATAGACAAACGCGCCGGAATCCGGTATAATACCCTTGGATATGATTGGGGTGTTGGATCTCCCGGCGGCGAACCGGGCCGCTTCTCTGATTTCTCCCCGAAAACAGAAAGGACCGAAAGCAGTTATGGATCAGGAATATCCGTTCCGCGCGCGGGGGCGCCATGGCTTTGACCGCGACGACGTCATCAACTATATTGCCCAGGCTCAGGCCAGCTGCAACGAGCACCTTGCCCGGCTGGCGGAATTGGAAACCGCCAAACAGGCCTGGCAGGCCCAGGCGAAAACCCTCGAGCGTGAGCTGGGGGTTTTGAAGTCCCGCAACCAGGAGCTGGAACAGCAGCTCAACCAGGAGCGCATGACCGGCGCCGCCCAGCGGCAGGAGCTGGAATGGGCCCTGGCCGATAAAGACGGCGGCGCGCCCGGCGGTTCTGCCGGTCCCGCGGAGGCCGACGAACTGCGCGCGAAGGTCGCGGCGCTGGAAGAGCAGCTTTCCTCCCTGAAAGAAGCGAAACTCACCGAGCCCGCCCGCCCGGCGCTCTCTTTGGTGCCGGAAAACGGCGACAGCGCCCGGACCCAGGAACTCCATGCCCAAATCCTCCAGCTGACGGACCGGGTCAACCAGACCGCCGCCGAATTGGAAGCGCAGGTGCAGTCCGCCCGCGAATGGAAGGCCCGCGCGGAATCCTTCGCCGAGGAAAAGGCCGCGGCCGAGGAACACGCCCGTCATTTGGACGATGAACTGCTGGAGCAGACCGGCGCGGCCTACAGCGCCAAAGATAAAATCACCGCCTTGGAATTGGCCGCCCAAAAAGAAAAGGATGTGCTGACGGAGCGGATCACCGCCCTTGAGGCGGAAGCAAGCCGCCAAGCCGATTCTTTCTCGCGGCAAGCTGCCCATGCCGAAGCCTTGGAGCTGGAGAAAATCGCCCTGACCGAGCACATCGCTTCCCTTCAGGAAACCATTGCCGGGCTGGAGGGCATCACCGCCGGACTCGAAGAAACCATCGCTGCCCTCAAGGCGAAACGCGCCGAGGACGAGACCGAGCAGGACGCCAAAACCTCCCGTCTGGAATTCGCGCTGGAAGACGCCCATCAGGCCAAAGAAGCCTTGGACGCGGAAATCGTCCTGCTGCGCAGCCGGATCGAGGACCTGGAAGCCCAGCTGGCCAGCGAAAAAGGCAACGATACGCTGCGTTCCATGATGCTCGCGTCTTTCAATTACTCCAACCTTTATGTGGAAAATAACCTCAAGACCGCCCAGGTCATTTCCGACGCGACGACGAAAAACATCGGCCGGGCCAGCGAGTCCGCCGCTGTCCTGCTGGAGCAGGTGGAAACCATCGTCCGCGCCTTCAATGACAATGTCAATCAGATCCGTTCCGGCCTTTCCTCTTTCCAGCGGGAGCTGATGTCCATGCAGAGCGGGATGAGCCAGCGCCTGTCGAAAGACAAATTCTCCGCGCTGCTGGAGGAGAACGAGCGCCTGCGGGAAGAACTGGAGCACGAGCTGCTGGCCGAACTGAACGAGGACTCCGCCGCGGACCCGATATTGCCCAGCCCGGACGCGCCCCTGCCCTTCGCGGAGCCCCAGCGCGATTACCGCGATTACCTCAACTGACCCGCTGGCCCCTCTGCCTTCCCCGCACAACCCACAACCCGCCGCCCGGATCCTCCTCCGGTCGGCGGTTTTTTTCAAAAAAAACACTTGACATAACCAATGCGTTCGGTTTATAATAAGCAAGAGGGGAATAGCGCCGCGCGACAGACGGCCTCCCTACCCCTCGTTCAAAATGAATTACGGAAGTAACCGCCCAGCTTGTCACGGCTCGGGGCGGTTACTTCTTACTGCCCTTGACTGTCATGAGGTACCCGGTGGCAATCACAAGGAAAGCCAATAAGTAGAGCCCAAAATCCAATCTTTTCACCTCCTTTCGGAGGGAAGGGGAGCAACCGCCGCTGCCGCGCAAGCGCCACGAACAGTATAGCGCAATTCGTCAAATATTGCAAGCGGAATTTCGATTTTCTTATGAATTGTCTCCCCGCACAACCCACAACCCGCCGCCCGGATCCTCCTCCGGCCGGCGGGTTTTCTTTTGCTTTCTTCCGTCAGGCCAGGAACCGTGTGCCCGGTGAATCGCGGGGCAAACCGTGTTCCCCGCCTGCGGCGCGCTTCCCTTACCCTACCTTCCTCAGAAATTCCCCGTACCCTTCCTGCCATGCCGCTTCGTCCCGGGGCAGGTATTCCCGGACGGGGAAGGACCGCGCGATCAGTTCCCGCGCCTCGGCCAGCCCCGTCAGCTCCCCCTGGGCCATCAGCTGCACCGCCAGATTCCCCAGCACCGTCGCTTCCGCCGGCCCGGCCAGCACCGGAATCCCGCAGGCGTTGGCCGTCATCTGGCAAAGCAGCGTGTCCTTTACCCCGCCGCCGATGACGTGCAGGCGCGCGTAGCGCTTGCCGGTGCAGTCCTGGAGCCTTTCCAGCGTCCGGCGGTACTGCATCGCCAGAGACTCGTAAATGCAGCGGACCGTCTCGCCGACGGTTTCCGGCGGACGCTGGCCGCCGCGCCGGCAGACGTCCCGGATCCGGGCGGGAATGTCCCCCGGCGCGCCGAAAGCGGGGTCGTCCGGATCGAGGAACCGCCGGAACGCCGGCGCGTCCAGCGCCAGGCGCTCCAAGTCCGCGTACGAGTAGCTCTCCCCCGCGCGGGCCCAGGCCCGCCGGCTTTCCTGGATCAGCCAGAGCCCCGTGATATTCTTGAGGAACCGGGTCTTTCCCAGCCCTCCTTCGTTGGTGATGTTGTATTTATATGCCTTGTCGTCCGCAATCGGCCTCTCCAGCTCCGTGCCCAGCAGCGACCAGGTTCCGGAACTCAGAAACGCAAATTCGGACCCCGCTTCCCCGCTCGGCACGGCGCAGACAGCGGACTGTGTGTCGTGCCCGCAGACGGAAATCACCGGCACCGGACTCAGCCCCGTTTCCTCCTGGCTTTCCGGCAGCAGCGGCCCCAGCGGCGTCCCCGCCGGGACGATCTCCCCCACCAGCCGCCTTGGCAGCCCGAGCGTCTCGAACACCCGTTCCGACCACACTGGCCCCGCGCCGTCCTCGACCCGCAGCAGCTGGGAGGTCCGGGCAATCGATTCTTCCGTCGTCCGCTCCCCCGTGAGGAAATACCCCAGCAAATCCGGCAGGAACAGCAGCCGCTCCGCGCGCTCCAGCAGCGCGGGCCGCTGCCTGGCCAGGGCGAAGAGCTGGAACACCGTGTTGCCGGTCATGAACTGGAGCCCCGTCTCCCGGTAGAACGCCGGCAGCGGAAAGATCTCCCCCGCCGCTTCAATGCTCCCCGCCGTCCGGGCGTCCCGGTAGTGGACCGGGTTTTCCAGCAACCGTCCGTCCGCGCCCAGCAGCCCGAAGTCCACCCCCCAGGTGTCAATCCCGATGGAGCGGATCCCGGCCGCACCGGCGGTCCGGCGGCGCAGCCCCTGCCGGATTTCGTGCAGCAGGCGCAGGATGTCCCAGTAGAGCGTCCCGCCCAGCCCGACGGGTTCGTTGGGGAAGCGGTGCAGTTCCTCCAGGGCGAGCTTGCCGCCGTCGTAGCAGCCGAGCATGACCCGTCCGCCGGACGCGCCAAGGTCAACCGCGCAGGAGAGGGTAGGCATAGTATCATCCTTTCTCGGACACATCTCAGATACAACTCTCACAGGTCCCGCTTATTTGTTCTTTATTATACGCCATCCCGTCCCAAAAAGCAAGCAAAAAAACACCCGCCCCCCGGTTTCCCGGCGGCGGCTGGTTGTTTGATCTATTCCTCATCCGTTCGTGCGCTTTCATCGCTTTGGGCCGCTTCGTCCGTCGGCGCCGGCCCACGCTGCGGTTCCGGCGGAGGGACAGGAAAGATGACATAGGTGAATCCGGCGCCCGGGAGCACCCAATCGTAGAAATTATACTCCACGGTTTGGTTGGTAATCCGGTTGGTAACATAATTCCGCGCGGACGGCTGCCCGTCTTGGAACGCCGCGTTTGCCACGGAAAACAACTTCCACCGCAAGGCTTCCCCGCCGTCAATCGTGAACGTCCGATCGCACCTCTTGGTTAAAACATCCACCTTGGCCGTCATCGTTACAAATCCCCGCGTATAGTTTTTGCGCAGCGATATTCTCTCGATTGTATGCCGTTTCTGATGGCTGTCGGGATAGGGAACCGAAAACGTCAAGCCGTATTGGCTGTCGCTGAATCTTCTTGCGCCGGTTACCGCCGGAAACGACTTGGATTCCTGATACGCCTCCGTCAAATCAATCCCGTCAATGATTAGCTTCTGGCAAACATACGCATTTCTGTTTTGTTCCGACTCGAACCACATTGTTTCGCTGTAATCACGTTCCCCCGTCACTCTTTCCGCATCCAGTATCGTCTTGACGCTGGTGCTCCCCTCCTTGGAATTGGGAATGATAATTGTCTTCAAGGAGCTGTATACATAGTATTCCCGCTTCGCGATCAACGATAAAACGCGCGGTATCAGTTCCAGCGCGGTTTCGTCAATCCCCTCGTTCTGCCCCCGCCCGTCCTTTTCGCCTTCTGTCTCGGCCAAGGCCAGGGAAACCGAATGCAGCAATTGCCGCAAATTGAATTCCGACAGACCGGCGAAGTCGATGGGCTCTTCCCCCAGCAGCTGGCCTGTCCATTTCCGGTAAGTCTTCCCGACAACTTGGTCAATAAACTCCCGCACATTGCTGAACCCCAGGAACAAGTCCACGATGCCTGCCGTCAAGCACGTCCCTCCGACGGCGGCGACCAACTGCTGAAAAAACCAGTACAGCTTTCCGTAGGACGCCGGTTCGGTTGGCAGAACATCCATCAGTATGGAAATGGTGACGATCAGCGCCCCCAGACACAGCAATAAAGCGCAGAGCTTCCATCTGGAAAAGAAAGCGCCCATTTTGCTCGGCTGCGGTTGTTTCTCTCGCATCCCGCGTCCCTCCTGCCCTGCTTGCGCCGCTTGTTTTCGATTCGACATACTGTCGCTGTTTTTGCTTTGTTTGTCCATTATAATCCGTTTGTCCGGAGATGTCAAGCTCTTCCGTCCCCAAAAAAACCACAGCCCCCGGTTTCCCGGCGGCTGTGTCTTCTTGTCCCGCTCATCCCCGCAGGAAAATGGTGTTCAGCAGCAGCAGCGAGATTACCCCCGGCATGCCGCCCACCGCGCTCACGCCCAGGGACAGCGCGTTGACCGCAATCTTGATGCCCGTCAGCAGGCCGAGGGCATTGACGGCGTACAGCGACGCAACGCCGGAAAGCGCCGTCAGCAGGAGGTTGCGCAGCAGATGCCGCGACCGGAGCATGGACAGCAGGATGGCCAGCGCCCCCGCCGCCGCCAGGGAGCATAGTACGACTTTCAGCATACAACAACCTCCATGATACTCATACTAAGCCCCCTTCCTCCTCAGTTTACCCACCGTTCCTCTTCTTCCTCCCAAACCGGGAGCGCCGAGGTCTCAACCCTGCGTTCCCTGGCCAGGCGGAGCAGGTAGCGGTAGCGGGATTTCAGGGCCTTCATCTGATAAATTGAAGCTTCGAGCAGGTCTTCGTCGGTCTCCATCTCAAACAGCGCCGCGCACTGGTCCATTTGGCGGCAGCAGCCGCGGATGTCCTCGATCAGCCGCAGGGCGTCCGGCGTATGGGAGGGCCCCTCCGCGCCCTGCGCGGCGGCTTTTCGCCGGCGCAGGAGTTCTCTCAGGCGGCGCTGCGCGCCTTCTTCTGGCTGGAGTAACATAACATCATCCTTCCGTAATATTTCTATAGCAATTTTGGGCGGAATATGCTATACTTAATCAGTAAATTTTCCATGCCGTGCGGAATGCAGAAAATGTGTCCGGAAAGGAATATTCCCATGCCTGTTTTGCCCGCCGAATCCCCCGTTTCCCCTTATCCCCTCCTGCTGCGCCCGTATGTCTCCGAAACGGTCTGGGGCGGGCGGCGGCTGGCCGAAGAATACGGCGTTGCCTTGGACGGCCGCCAGAACTGCGCGGAAGCCTGGGTCCTTTCGGCCCATCCCAAAGGCTCCAGCATCGTCGTCAACGGCCCCTGCGCGGGCCTCTCCCTGGCGGACCTGTTCCGCCGGGCGCCCGCCTGGTTCGGCCCGTGCCAGAGCGCTCCTTCCGGCGCCCCGTTCCCTCTTCTCATCAAGCTCATCGACGCCAGGGACGATCTCTCCGTTCAGGTCCATCCCCGGGACGATTATCCCGGCCTTGCCCCCGGGGAAGCGGGGAAGACCGAGTGCTGGTATATCCTCGACGCCGCGCCGGGCGCGCGCCTGCTGCTGGGCTTCCGGGAATCTGTCAGCCGGGAGGCCTTCGCCGCCGCCGTCGCGGATCATACCCTTTTGGACCTGGTGCAGCCGGTCCCTGTCCGGGCGGGGGATTTCTTCTTTCTCCCCGCCGGAGTGGTCCATGCCATCGGCGGCGGCGTCTTGCTGGCCGAGGTCCAGCAGAATTCCGACACCACCTACCGTGTCTATGACTATGGCCGTCTGCAAAACGGCAAGCCCCGCGGCCTCCATGTCGCCCAGGCCCTGGACGTCGCCCTGCGCGAGCCTTATCCCCTTCCCTGCGTCTCCCCGTCCGCCCTGCCCTCCCCCCGGCCCGGCTTCCGTCCGTTGGTCCGCTGCCCTCTTTTCGACGTCTCGGAAGTGACCCTCCGTGCCGACCCTTACCGCGGCGCCGCCGGGGAAACATCCTTTGTCTCCCTCCTGGCCCTGGAGGGCGCGGGCTTCGTGTCCTCCTGCGGCGAGACGCTCCCCCTGCGCAAGGGCGGCAGCCTCCTGCTGCCCGCCGCCTCCGGCCCCTTCGCCGTCAGCGGCCGCCTCCGTCTCCTCGAAACTACCCTGCCGGAATCGCCGCGCCCCTGAATCATCAAAAAACGCAAAGGACGTGATCCCCATTCTCTCTGTTTTCTCCCGTCTCTCCCAGCTTCCCCTCTTCTGGGAACGCCTTCTCTGGATCGCCGCGCTGCTCCTGTCGCTGGCCGGGGCCGGCGCGCTGGGCTGGAAACTGCTCCGCTGGAAGCCGCTGCTGGTGGACCGGCAGATTCTCCTGGACGAGATTGCCGCGCTTCACCGCGCCTTGCTTGCCCGGGCGGTCCCTTCCCTCCGTTCCCCGGATGACGGCCCCGCCCCCTCTCCGGATCCCGTCAGCCAGCCCGGCCCGTCTTCCGATTCCCCTTCTCCCCCGGAACCATCCCCTCTTTCTTCCGGCTCCGTCCGCAGCGGCGGCGCCCCCGCCGTCCCCGCAGGGGGGAGGTTTCCCGGGCTGTCAGAGATCGACCGGCAGCGCGCGGAGGATTCCCCCGTTGCCTGGCGGACGGACCTGACGCTTTCGGACGCCGCGGACCAGCTGCACCGTTACGCCGCGGCCCATCTGGGGATCTATACCGACCGCGCCTTCCCCGCCTATTTCTTGGCGGCCATGGCGGTCTCCGACCTCGTCCTTCTCTCCGGCGAACGCGCCGCCGCTTATCCGGACGCGCTCTGCAAAGCCTTCGGCCCCGCTTCCGCGCATTTCGGCGCAGGCGCGTCCTCCGTGCCTGTGCAGCCCGGCTGGCAGGACCCTTCGCCGCTGCTGGGCCGTTTCCATCCCCATACCAAGCAGTACGAGGAACCCCCCTTCCTCCGCGCGGTCTATGAGGCCGGCTGGCGCGGGGAGGTCTGCGGCGTCGTCCTGGACGGCTTCACCAACGCTCCTCCGGAAGACTGGTTCGCCCCCTGGCTGCGGATGCTCGACCTCCCCGACCGGGAACTGTCTTCTGCCGTCTCCGCTGCCGTTCCCGGCGTGAGCGGCGGAAACCCCTGGGCCCCCGCTTCTCCGGAGGGGGAGCGAGCCTTCCTGGATCCCTTGCTGGGGGAGGCGCGGCGCAGCGTCGCCCTCGCCCCTTCCCAGTGGCCGACGGATCCCCGTCTGCTGCGGGACGGCCAGCTGGTCCTGCCGGAAACCGTCTGGTTCTTCGGTACGCTCCCTTCCGGGGAGCCGCTCCCCGGCGGCCGTCTGTTTTCCGGCGCGATGGAACTCCATCTCCCCGCTCCCGGCCATTCCTTTCCCGCCCCCTGGACCGAGGCACTGCCCCTGCAGGCGGCCACCCTGCGGAAACTCTTCGCCGCCGCGCGGGAAACCAATCCGACCCCCCCAGAGTTCCGCCGCCGGGTCCAGCTGCTGGAGCAGTATCTCGCCGATCGCCTGCGCGTCATCTTCGGGCCGAAGCTGGCCTGGCAGATGCTGCGCTTCGTGCCGGTCTGCCGCGCCTGCGGGCTCTCAGACCGGGAGGCCATGGACGGCTGGCTGGCGCACCGCGCCCTGCGCCGTCTGGCCGCGGCGGACCCTGCCGCGCTGACCTATGAGCTCCCCGCCCTGCGGGAATTCATCCAGACCCGTTTCGGCCGCCGCGCCCTCCCCCTGTCGATGTCTTACCTCGACGAACTGGAATCTTCTCTGTCCGTCGTTTCCTGATCCCCGCCGCCGCCCTCCTGCCGCGGGAAAGGGGAACGCGGGCGTCGCGGCGCTAGAAACATGATTTTTCTTTCTTTCCGAAATTGACATTCCCCCCATTCTATTGTATAATAGTTTTGACTGTCCCATATCCTATCTTTAACAACCCCATTACCACCCCATTTTCCGAACAGCAGAAAGGAACGAACATAGTTATGCCCTCTGACCCTGACCCCTCCGCCGCGCGCATTCTAGGCCAACTCATCTGGCTGGCCGTCCTGATCCTCGTCAACGCCTTTTTCGCCATGAGTGAAATTGCCGTCATCTCCGTCAGCGACGCTAAACTGGAGCGCCTCGCCGCCCAGGGCGATAAACGCGCCGTGCGCCTGCGCAAACTGACCCTCAATGCCAGCCGTTTTCTCTCTACCATCCAGATCGGCGTGACCCTTGCCGGCTTCCTGGCCTCCTCTTCGGCGGCCCAGTCGTTCGGCGAGATGCTCACCGGTACGCTGATTCCCCTTGCCCCGCGCTGGGCCGGGCTCCTCAGCGGGGCCGCGACCGTCCTCGTCACGCTTGTCATGTCTTATCTCTCCCTGGTCTTTGGCGAACTTGTCCCCAAGCGCCTCGCCATGACGCACCCGGAGCGGATTTCCCTGCGGGTGTCCGGTGTGCTGCTGTTTTTCTCCCGCGCCTTCCGTCCCCTGGTCTTTCTCGTCAGCTCTTCCACCAACAGCATCCTGCGCCTGCTCGGGATCGACCCCAACCAGCAGGACGCCTCCGTCACGGAAGAAGAAATCCGCCTGATGGTCGAAGCCGGCGGCGAGCGCGGCGTCATCGAAGACAGTCAAAAAGAGATGATCGACAATATCTTTGAGTTTGACGACATCAGCGCCGCCGATATCATGACCCACCGCACGGAGATCGTCGGCGTGGAGTCCGGCGAACCCCTGGATAAAGTGATTGCCGCCGCCATGGAGGAAGGCTATTCCCGCATCCCTGTCTATGAAGAAGACCTCGATACCATCATCGGCGTCGTTTACGTCAAGGACCTGCTGCGCTTCGTCGGCGCCGCCCTGCCCCAAGAAAGCGGCGCCCTGCGCCGTGTCATGCGCGAGGCGTACTATGTCCCGGAAACCATGCGCTGCGGCCCTCTCTTTCAGGAAATGACCGCCAAGCATCTCCAAATCGCCGTCGTCGTCGACGAATACGGCGGCACCGCCGGGATCGTCACCCTGGAAGACGTGCTCGAAAGCATCGTCGGCAATATCCAGGACGAGTACGACGACGAGGAAGAGGAGATCTCCCGCATCGACGAACGCACCTTCCTGCTGGACGGCGCGGCGGATATTGAGGAACTCGGCGAGCGTCTCAATATCACCCTGCCCCACGGGGAATATGACACCGTCGCGGGTTTCGTCCTCCAGCTCCTCGGCTATCTTCCCCAGGAAGGCGAAACCCCCCAGGTCCGTTTCCAGAATCTTCTGTTTACGGTTCTCGGCATGGAGGACCGCCGCATCACCCAAATCAAGGCGGAACTCCAGGATCCCCCCGTTCCGGAAGGTAAGTGACCGCTCCCCAAAAACTCACCCCACTCCCAAAGGAGGTCTTTTTCATGAAGTTGAACTCCCAGCCTTTCCGCCGCCGGCTGCTTTCGGCGCTGCTCTGCCTCTCCCTGCTGGCCGGCCTCTTTGCCCTGACCGGCTGCGACCACCTCCCTTGGGATAAAAAGCCCGTCGCCGTGACCTATCCCTTCGTCTTCGTCCATGGCCTCAACGGCTCCGGCGAAAACGGCGGCTCCATCAACTATTGGGGCTCCACCGCCGGCAATCTCCTCCCCTCCTTGCGGGAAGCGGGCTTCTCCTGCGTCGCCCCCACCCTCAGCCTGGCCGGGAGCGCCTGGGACGAGGCCTGCGAGCTCTACGCCCAGCTGTGCGGCGGCCGGGTGGACTACGGCAAGGCCCACAGCGAGAAGTACGGCCACGACCGCTTCGGCGAAACCTATGCCACCCCCCTGGTCCCCGGCTGGGGAACAGAGGACGCGAACGGCAACCTCGTCAAAATCAACCTTGTCGGCCATAGCTTCGGCGGCGCGGTGGTCCGGACCCTGCTCAACCTCCTTGCCAACGGCAGCCCCGCGGAGCAGGCCGCTCTCCCCCCGGTGACCACCATGAAAGCCGTCAAAGCCAAAAATAAAAATAATACGGACACGACTGTCCCCGCCCCGCTCGAGGAGTCCGCCCTCTCCCCTCTCTTCGAGGGCGGGAAAGGCAGCTGGGTCTTCAGCCTGACCGCCCTGGCCTCGCCCCATAACGGCACCTCCGCCCTCGCCATCCTTGACGCCAACAGCACCTTCTCCGGCTTGGCCAATCTCCTGGACATGACGGGTCTGTCCGGCGTCTCCAGCTTGGTCGGGCTCCTTGGCCAGTTCGATTTCACCGGCCTGCTGGGCAGCCTTGCCGACGCCGGCCTGATGCGCAGCGGCGGCCAGTCCCTCGAAGAAATCAAAGCGGCTCTCCAGACCGGCGACAACGCCTATTACGATCTCAGCATTCCCGGCGCGGAGGCCCTCAATGCCACCATGGGCGCGCCCCTCCCCGGCGTCTATTATTTCTCCCTCCCCGTGGACGGTACGGAAGACTCCCTTTCCGGCAACCGCTCCGGCGGCAGCGACATGTCCTGGTTCCTGCGCCCGCTGGCCACCGTCATCGGCAGCTACCGCAAAGATCTGGTCGGCTCCCAAGTGATTGACGCCCGCTGGCTGCCCAACGACGGCCTGGTCAATACCATCTCCGCCACCGCGCCCTTCCGGGAGCCCAGCGCGGAATGGGATCCCGCCCAAGCCCCCGTTCCGGCTTACGATCCCGAGAATTTCCATTATAAAGACTACGCCGATCAGCTGCCCGCCGCCGCCCAGTGGAACATTTTCCCAACCCTCCGCGGTGACCACGGCACCCCCATCGGCATGAGCAAAACCCTCGACTGGACCCGGCAATTTTACCTGGATTTCATGAAGCGCATCGACGAACTGAGCAAAATCGATACCGGCACCTGGTCCCGCAACCGGCCTGTCCCCGCGGCGGCCCCAGTGTCTGCGACGGACCCAGTGTCTGCGGACCCTAGCGCCGTCTCGCCCTAACGGGAACCTTCCCGCGCTTCTTCTGGGGATCTCTCTCCCGTCATGCATATTTCCCGGAAAAAAAGCCAAAAAATAAGGGGAGTTTCTCTTTTTTATTTGACAAGTTCCGGCCTTTCTGGTATACTACTCTTATATTAGAAGAATTTTGTCCGCCGCTCTTTCTCCGAGATTTTCCTGAAAGGACCGAACTGTCTTGAAACCTTCCCGTTTTGTCTGCGGCGCTGCGTTGCCGCTGGCGTTTGCTCTGTTGCTGGTCAGCCTCTTCTCCGTCGTTTCCGGCTGCGGCAAAAAAAATCTCGGCGGTCTGCCGTATGTAGATAGCCAGGGAGAAACCCGTCTGCTCGCCACGGACCGTGATGGGCAGACCCTCCCTGCGGAACCCGGTTCCTTTGTGGAACTGGAGACGCGCCCCGGCGGGTACGCCGCTTATGCCGACGGTAAGCAGGTCACCAAAGTTTCCGCTTACCCCGGCTATTTTCTCCATGCGCGCGCGGGTCAGCCCGACCTGCTGGAGACCTCCCTCTTCTCTCTCTCCCGGCCGAAGTCCTGGACCCCCGATACCACGCTCTCTACCCTGAAGATCTATTATAAAAAAGACAATTCCCACTTTATCGAGTGGATCAATACCGGCAAGCCCCTGGCGGAGGCCCAGGCCGAGCTGGACAAGCAAATGACAGAGTATTTCGGCGCCGCCAATGACGGCGCGGGCCTTTCCCAGACCGAGATCTCCCTTTCCTTCCTGGGAGAAACTCTCTCCGGCTATCACTACGTTTTCCCCGCCGGCCCGGAAAGTTCCGGGGAATACTATCTTGACGTCTTCTTGCTCTCTTCGTCCGCATCCTCCGGCGGCGCTGCCCTGCGCGTCACTTACGCCGCCCCCTCGGACCAGTACGACGCCTCCTTCCTCCCCTCCGTCCTCTCCGGCTTCGCCTGGAAATGACCCCGGCCTTCCCCTTCGTTGCGTTTCGCTGATTTCTCACCTTGAAAGGAGATTGGATATATGTTATTTTCTCAGGACATCGGCATCGATCTTGGTACAGCGAATACCCTGGTTTTCGTCAAAGGCAAAGGCATCGTCATTCGGGAACCCTCTGTCGTCGCGGTGGACCAGCGAAGTAATCCGCCCCGGGTGGTCGCCGTCGGCGCGCAGGCGAAGGAAATGATCGGCCGCACCCCCGGTTCCATCATTGCGGTCCGTCCGCTGAAGGACGGGGTCATTGCCGATTTCAATATTACGGCGGACATGCTGAAAGCCTTCATCCGCCGCGCCATGAATAATTCCCCTTTCAGTCGTGCCCGGGTGCTGATCTGCATCCCCTCCGGCGTGACGGAAGTGGAGCGCCGTGCGGTTTATGGGGCAGCAAAAGGCGCCGGGGCAAAGGAAGTCCGCGTGATCGAAGAACCCATGGCGGCGGCGATCGGCGCGGGCCTGCCCGTCAGCGAGGCCACCGGCAGCATGGTGGTCGATATCGGCGGCGGCACCTCTGAAGTCGCCGTGATCTCCCTGGGCGACGTCGTCACCTCCCGTTCCGCCCGCGTCGCCGGCGATAATTTCGATGAATCCATCATTTCCTTCGTGAAAAAGAAATATAACCTTCTCATCGGTGAGCGCACCGCCGAGGATATCAAGATTCAGATCGGTTCCGCCTATCCGTATGAAAACGAAGGCGGTATGGTCATCAAGGGCCGCAACCTCATGGATGGTCTGCCAAAGCATGTCGAGGTGACGGCGGAGGAAATCCGCGAAGCTCTCTCCGATCCCGTGAATCAGATCCTGGACGCCATCCGCGCCACGCTGGAGAAGACCCCGCCGGAACTTGCGGCGGACATCATCGATCACGGCATTATGCTCACCGGCGGCGGCGCGATGCTCCGCGGGCTGGACAGGCTCGTCTCCGCCGAAACAAAAATTCCCGTCCATGTCGCGGAAAAACCCCTGGACTGTGTCGTTGACGGCACCGGCATCTGCCTCGAAAACACCCGTCTCTATCCCGCCAGCGACGAGGACTGATCGTCCCTTGCGGCGCTTTCGGGTTGTTCGCGCGGTCTTTAGCCCTTCCCCCAAGAAAGGAGCCCGCCTTGCGTCGAATTTTGAAGAGCGCGGCGTTCCGCGCCGTCGTAGCCGTGATGGCTGCGCTGTCTGCCGGGGCCTTGCTCTCTTTGGCCTTGCGCGGCAAAAGCAATCCCTTTACCTCTGCAATGGGTGTGCTTTTGCGCCCTGTGCAGGGGCTTTCCGCATCGGCAGCAGGCGTCGCCGAGGATTTCTGCGGCTATTTCCGCTCCTCTCATGCCTTGCAAGAGCGCTTGGCCCGGCAGGAAACCGAGCTGGCCAATCTGCGGCAGCGGCAGGTGGAGTACGACCAGGCCATGCAGAAACTGGCGCTCTATGAAGAATTTCTGGAACTGAAAAAATCGCAGCCCAACGACCAGTTTGAACCCGCCTCCATCATTGCCCGCGACCCCGCCGAGCGCCTTTATACCTTCACCCTCGACCGGGGCAGCCTCTCCGGCATTCAAGTCAACAATCCCGTTCTTTCCGGCCAAGCCAGCGGCGCTTCCGGCGCGGGGCAGTATCTTGTCGGCGTGGTGACCAGCGTCGAACCCACCTCCTGCGTCGTCAGCACCATCCTGAATCCCAGCGTCAATGTCAGCGCCTACGAAACCGTCACCCGGGAAATCGGCGTCGTCAATACCACCGCCGTCTTGGCGGAGCAGGGACTGTGCCGTCTGCCGGAACTCAAGCGCAGCACCGCCATCGCCATGGGCGGCCTGATCTGCACCTCCGGCCTGGGCGGCATTTACCCCAAAGATCTGATCATCGGCGCCGTCACCGAGGTCCTTGACGATACCGCCACGATCTCCGCCTTCGCCGTGATCCAGCCCGCCGTCGATTTCTCCTCCCTTCGTGACGTCATGGTCCTCACCAATTTCTGACCCGCCGCGCCCCGTCCGTTCCCTCTCGCCATCCCCCTGAAAGGAGGCTTCGCCCCATGGCTCTTGATAAGGCAAAAAAGCGCCGGGCGCTTCGCTGGGCCGTCTTCGCGCTGATGATTCTTCTGACGGCTTTGGCCCAGTCGGTTCCCCTCCTGCCGGACCTTTGGGGCGTCCGCGCCCTGCCGCTGCTGCCGCTGGTGATCTGTGCCGCTGTGCAGGAGCGGGAAATCCCCAGTGTGCTCTTTGGCGCGCTGGGCGGCTTGCTTTGGGACGTTACCGCCTCTCCCCGCGGCTTTCATGCCCTCTATCTCACCGCCGCGGCCTTTGTCTGCGCCATGCTGATGCGCTATCTCCTCAACCGCAACCTGCTGACCGTGGCGCTCCTTTCCGCCGCCGCAACGGCGCTGTATCTTCTGGGGCGCTGGCTTTTCGGGACCCTCGCCGCCGGCCTGGACCGTCCTTTTTATCTGCTCCTGCGCTATGACCTCCCCGCCCTGGGCTATACCCTCCTCTTTCTTCCCCTGCAATATGCCATCCTCCATGCCGCTGCCCGCCGCACGGCCCGCAAGCGCGTCGCCGTTGCCGAAGAAGGGGAACACCCCCTCAACCAGACGGCATAACGGAGCGATACCATCTTTCCCGCTATATTTTCCGCCATAAAGGTACGTGTATGGAACTCAAAAAACTCAACCAGCGTAATTTTCTGATCATCGGCCTGCTGGTCGCTGTTCTGGCGGGCTTTGGGATTACTCTGTCCAAAGTCCAGATCATCGACGGCCCGAAATACGTTGCCCAGCATGCCGCCTCCACCCGGGACGTTCCGATGAAGGCGGCCCGCGGCATTATCCTCGACCGCAACGGCGTCCCCATGGTCGAGAACCGTCAGAGCGTCTCGATTATCTTCGAAAATCCTTTCTTCCCCTCCAAGGAGCAGCAGGCGGAGCGCAACACTCTCCTGGCTTCCCTCATCGCCCTGTTCGAGGAGAATCAAACCCCCTGGATCGATGCGCTGCCCCTGACCCTGGATGCAGCCGGCGCCGCGTCCTTCCTGGAGGGAAAAGAGGAGGACATTGCCTGGCTTAAAAGCCGGGAGGTCCTGGGCCTCAACCAGTACGCCACCGCCCAGAACTGCATGGACGCCATAGTCGAAAAATATCAGCTCCAGGACTATCCGCTGGATATGGCCCGAAAAATCGCTTCCGTTTGCGTCAATATGAAGCGTCTCAATTATTCCACTACCACGCCCTATACCTTTGCCCAGGACGTCGGCGAAACCCTTGTTTCCAAAATCAAGGAGCGCAGCGGCTTCTACCGCGGCGTCAATACCGAAATCGTCCCCATCCGCCTTTATACCGACGGCGCCGTCGCGCCCCATATTCTTGGCCGTGTGGGGGCCATCAGCCCCGCGGACCTCGCCGCCCATCAGGACGAAGGCTATGTCCTGACCGACGAATACGGCGCGGAAGGCATCGAGCGCGCGGCGGAATCTTTCCTCCGCGGCAAGGACGGCATGAAGCAGGTCTCCGTCGATCCCGCCGGGAATGCCACTTCCTCCGTCGTTCAGGCCCCCGAGCAGGGCGACACCATCATTCTCACCCTCGATACCAATTTGCAAAAAATGGTTCAGGAGACCTTCCCCCGGGTCATGAACGCCAGCACGAACCGCTGGGATGTGGACCCCGCCGGCGCCGTGGTCGTCCTGGACGTCAATAATTTCGAGGTTCTCGCCTGCGTCAGTTATCCGGGCTACGATATCTCAAAATATTTGCAGCAGCGCCCCCAGCTGGAGAAAGACCCCCTTTCCCCCGCCTGGAACCGTGCCCTGCTCGCCACCTATGAACCCGGCTCCACCATTAAACTTTCCGTCGCCCTCGCCGCCCTGCAAGAAGGCCTGATCACCAAGACCTACACCTTCCGCTGCACCGGCACCTATCATTTTTTGGACAGCACCTTCAAATGCCCCCAGGTCTACCTGCATCCGAACCAAAGCCTGAACGTCGAAGACGCCATCGTTGATTCCTGCAACAGTTTCTTTTATGAGCAAGGCCGCCGCCTCGGCTATGAGCGGATCAACGCTTACCGTTCCGCCATGGGCCTGGGCCAGGACACCGGCACGGAGCTGCCGGAAGCCGTCGGCGTGATGGATTCTCCCGAGCGCCGCGCCGCGCAGGGCCAAGACTGGTTTGCCGGCTATAACGTCCAAACCGCCATCGGTCAGAACAACCTTTTTACCCCCATGCAGCTGGCCGTTTACGCCGCAACCGTTGCCAACGGCGGCACCCGCTATCAGGCCCATTTCATCCAGTCGATCCGCAAAGCCGGCACCATGGAGATGGTCAAAGCCTCGGAACCCACCGTTCTGGGCACCACCGGCGTCGATAAAGAATATTACGACATCGTCCGGCAAGCCATGTACCGCAACGGCAAAAACGCCAGTTCCTATGCGGGCCGCCTCTTCAAAGACCTCCCCATCGACGTCGGCGCGAAAACCGGCACCTCCCAGGTGTACCGCACCATCAACGGCCAGCGTGTCCTGACCACCAACGGCATCTTCGTCAGCTTTGCCCCCTTCGATAAACCGGAAATCGCGGTCATCGTCGTGGGGGAGGGCTGCAAAAATTCCGAACCCGTCGTTCCCATCGTCCATGATATCTACGCCTACTATTTTGGTTCCCTCGCCCATGTCGATCCTCCCCAGTCCGAAAACGTTCTCCTCTGATCCCCCTCGTTTCGCGCCCCACCCAAAATAGTTTCTTCTTTCCAGATTCTTTCCGGATTCTCTCAGATTCTCTCAGATTCACCCCGGACGCCCGTAAAAAGGAGTTGACCCCATGTGACCCAGCAACGCATCGTTGTCGCCTCCGGCAAAGGGGGCGTTGGCAAATCGACCCTCAGCGTCTGCCTGGCCCGGGAACTGGCCGCCCGGGGAATGCCCGCGCTGCTTGTGGACTGCGACATTGGCCTTCGCAGCCTGGATTTGATGCTCGGCGTCGAAACAGGGGTGGTTTTCTCCTGGGCGGACGTTCTGCTGGAACGCTGTACCCTGGATCAGGCCCTGCTGCACGTCGCTGGGGTGGACCTCCTTTGCGCCCCGCTGACCCCCGAACGTTCGTTCTCTGACGATATGCTGTCCCGCCTCGCCGCCCTCTGTCCGCATTATGCCGTTATTCTCTTCGACGCCCCGGCAGGTCTCGGCTTTGGCTTCCGGATGGCTGCCCTGGCCGCGACCCGCGCCCTGCTCGTCACCCTCCCGGACCCCGTCAGTGTGCGAAGCGTTGGGCTGGCGGCGCGGGCGTTGATCCGTTTCGGCCGCGAGGACCTCCGTCTGGTCGTCAATCGTTTTGACCGCAAAGCTGCCCTCCGGCGCGGTTCCCAAGTTTTGCCGATTGACGACATCATCGATCGCACCGAAACCCAGCTCATTGGCGTCGTCCCGCAGGAAAGCCGTCTTTTCCAGTCTGGCGCGCCCGTCCTCGTGAAACCGTCCGTCCTGCAAGGCGCTGGCCCCATCCGCGCCGCCGCTCGCCGGATCGCCGCCCGCATCGAGGGCGAGGACGTTCCCCTGGTCGTTGATTTTGCGGAATGATTGGCGGCTGCAATCTGCCGCCGCTGCCCCGCGTTGCGTGTCGTCGGCCTTCTTCTTGAAATCCGTATGCAAAGGAAATCCGTTTATGCTTCAGGACGCCCCCGTTCTTCCCCCCCGCCAGGATACCATCGCCGCCATTGCCACCGCGACCGCCCCGAGCGGCGTCGGAATCGTCCGGATCAGTGGTCCGGACGCAATTTTTACGGCCTCTTGCCTCTTTCGCCCCAAAAACCCGCTCGACTGGAGCCAATGGCGTGGGTATGAAATGAGGTATGGAACGGTTTTGGAAAATGCAGAGGCTGTAGACGAGGCCATCTGTCTTCTCTTTCGTGCGCCGAAGAGCTACACCGGAGAAGATGTCGTGGAACTTTCCTGTCACGGCGGCCCCGTGATCCTTCGCCGGGTCCTCCGAGCCGCCCTGGCCGCGGGAGCGCGGCTGGCTGCGCCGGGCGAGTTCACCCAGCGGGCGTTCCAGAACGGAAAATTAGACCTGACCGCCGCCGAAGCCGTGCTGGATCTCGTCAGTGCGCGGAGTGAGCAAGCCGCCGCCGCCGCCCGGTCCGCCCGCTGCGGCGCGCTGCGCGAAGTCGCCCGCGCCCTCGCCACCCCTCTTCTTGCCCTCTCCGCCCAGCTCTCCGCCTGGACCGATTACGCCGACGAAGAGATTCCCGACCTGACCCCGGCGGAAGTCCGCGATGCCGTCGCCCAGGCTTGCGCCCCCCTCGCGGATCTTCTCTCCCGCTATGATTCCGGCGCCGCCGTCACCCACGGCGTGACAGCCGTTCTCTCCGGCCGCCCCAATGTTGGCAAATCCACCCTCATGAATCTCCTCGCCGGCTATGATCGCTCCATTGTCACCGCCTTCCCCGGCACCACCCGCGACGCTGTCGAGGAAACGCTTCATCTCGGCAGTGTGCTGCTCTGCCTGAAGGATACCGCCGGTATCCGTGCTACGGACCACCCCGTTGAGCGCCTCGGTGTCGAGCGCAGCCGCGCCGCTCTGGCAGACGCCCAGCTGATCCTTCTGGTCCTGGATGCCTCCGCCCCCCTGACTTCAGACGACTTTGCCCTGCTGGCCGCCTGCGCCGGCCGTCCCTGTGTCGCCGTCTGCAACAAGTCCGATCTCTCCCGCCGCGCTGATCTTGCCGCCGTCCGCGCCTCCGTTCCCCGTCTGGTCTCCCTTTCCGCCGCGACGGGCAACGGCTTGGATGATCTTCGTCAAGCCGTCGAGGAAACCTTGGATACCGCTGCCTTCGACCCGGCCGCCGCCATGCTGGCCAATGAACGTCAGCGCGATTGTGCTTTTCGCGCACATTCCGCCCTGCAAGAGGCCCTTTCTTCGCTGGAGGACGGATTTACCCTCGATGTTGTCCAAATTTTGGTTGACGACGCCATTGCTGCTCTGCTTGAGTTGACCGGGGAACGCGTGACAGAAGCCGCCACTGCGGAAATTTTTTCCCGCTTCTGCGTCGGCAAGTAATTTATTTGTGACTATATCGCACAATGTTTCACGTGAAACATTTCATCCCGTTTTTTGATAGGAGGTTTCATGCTCGATATCATCGTCATCGGCGCGGGTCATGCCGGCATTGAGGCCGGTTTGGCGGCGGCGCGGCTGGGCGCCCGGGTTGCCGTCTACACTATCCAGCTGGACTGGGTGGGCAACATGCCTTGCAATCCCTCCGTTGGCGGGAGCGCCAAAGGGCATCTGGTCCGGGAGATCGACGCCTTGGGCGGAGAGATGGGCCGGGCGGCCGATGCCGTTACCCTCCAATCCCGCCTGCTGAATCTGGGCAAAGGACCTGCCGTTCACAGTCCCCGGGCGCAAGTGGACCGCCGCGCCTACTCCGACCGGATGAAATGCCGCCTGGAAATGCAGGAAAAACTGGAACTTCGGCAAGCGGAAATTGTCTCTCTGGAAAAATTAGCGGACAAGGACGGCTGGGCTGTCCTCACCCGGACCGGGGCACGGGAAGAGGCCCGCTGCGTCGTCCTGGCAACGGGAACCTTCCTTGCCGGGCAGATTCACCTCGGGGAACTGCACTACGCCAGCGGACCTGACGGCATGCCTCCCGCCGCTGCTTTGGCGGACTCTCTGCGTGCGCTCGGCTTGCCGCTGCGCCGCTTTAAGACCGGCACGCCCGCCCGGGTGCACCGCCGGAGCCTGGATCTCTCGAAAACCACCCCTCAGTCAGGGGATGCGGCGGCGGTCGCCTTCTCCTTCTCGGCCTCCGCCCCGCCAAAACAGCGCTCCGACTGCTACCTGACCTATACCAATGCGGAAACCCGGCGCGTGATCCTCGAAAACCTCCACCGCTCGCCTCTCTTCGGCGGACAAATTGAGGGCGTAGGGCCGCGCTACTGCCCCAGCATAGAAGACAAAATGGTTCGCTTTCCGGACCGGGAGCGGCATCCTGTTTTTATTGAACCCTGCGGGGCGGATACCCAAGAAATGTACCTCCAAGGTCTCTCCTCCTCCCTGCCGGAGGACGTGCAACTCGCCTTTTTGCGGACCATTCCCGGCCTGGAACACTGTCAGGTCATGCGGCTGGCCTATGCCATCGAGTATGACTGTGTCGATCCCCTGGCCCTGCGCCCGACCCTAGAGTTCGCGGACCACCCCGGCCTGTTCGGGGCCGGACAGTTTAATGGCTCCAGCGGGTACGAGGAGGCCGCCGCCCAGGGTCTGGTGGCGGGGATCAACGCCGCGCGCAAGGCCCTGGGCCTCCCCTCGGTGATCCTCCCCCGGACAGGATCTTACATCGGCACCCTGATTGACGACCTGGTCACCAAGGGCTGCGCTGAACCTTACCGGATGATGACCTCCCGCTCAGAAGTTCGGCTGCTGCTCCGGCAGGACACTGCCGACCGCCGCCTGACCCCGTTGGGACAGGAGATCGGTTTGGTTTCCGCCGAGCACTCTTCCCGGTTCGAAGCAAAGCTGGCCGCCATCGCTGCCGAACGGCAGCGGGTCCAAGCCCTCGTCCTTCCCCCCACTGAGGCACTCCAGGCAGTCCTCCGGGCAGCGGGCACAGCGGAACTCCCTTCCGGCGCAAGGCTGGCTGACCTGCTCTGCCGCCCGCAGCTGGATTATGCCCTACTGGCGCCTTTTGATCCATCACGGCCGGAACTGGATCCCGCCGTGATGGAGACCGTTGCGATTGATCTAAAATATGAAGGCTACCTGCGCAGGCAGGAAGCCCAGGTCCGGGACGCCGCACGGCTGGAGGAATGTCCTCTGCCGGAAGACCTGGACTATGCCGTGATCCCTTCCCTCCGGACGGAGGCACGGGAAAAACTGGCCAAGGTCCGTCCGCTCAGCGTCGGGCAAGCTTCCCGGATTTCCGGAGTCAACCCGGCGGACGTCTCGGCTCTGCTGATCTGGATGGAAAAGGTACGCAGGGAAGGCAGAGCCCACAGAGGACAAACGGAAGAGGCTGCACAGCCCTGAAAGTGTTTCACGTGAAACAATGTTGAATATTGTCACAGGAGGAGGGGCCCATGGCGCACAGGGACGAGCTGGCCGGAAGGCCGGCTGCTGGGACTGAAACAGCCGGAACAGAGCGATCCAGAAGGGAACTCACCGCCACGGCCATCCGCGCGGCGGCGGCCGACGCCGGCGTTGCGCTGAACAGAATGGCTGCGGAGCAGCTGGAGCACTATGCCCTGCGGCTTCTGCGCGAAAACGAGAAATACAACCTGACTGCCATTACCGCACCGGAAGAGGTGCTGTATAAGCACTTCCTGGACAGCCTGCTGCCGCTGGCCAAGTTCCCGCCGCCGGAGGGAGCGTCACTGCTGGACGTCGGGACTGGGGCGGGATTCCCGGGGCTGGTGATCGCCATTGCGCGGCCAGACTTGCGGGTTACGCTGCTGGACAGCGCAGGGAAGAAGGTGCGCTTCCTGGCGGAGACGGCGTGTGAACTGGGCGTCCCTGCGCGGACGCTCCAGGGGCGGGCAGAGGAACTGGCCCGGGGCGAGCTGCGCGGGCGCTTTGACCTGGTGACGGCGCGGGCGGTGGCGGCACTGCCCGTCCTTTGCGAATACTGTCTTCCGCTGGTGAAGCCGGGGGGCGCGTTCTTGGCGCTGAAGGGGCAGCAGGGGCGGGAAGAACTGGCCCAGGCGGCGCGGGCCATTGCGCTGCTGGGCGGCGAAACGGCGGAACAAACAGAGATTGCGGAAGCAACGCTGGGGGAGAATGGGTGTTTTGGGCAAAGAACGCTGCTTTTGATCCGAAAAATATCGCAAACACCGACAAAATATCCACGAAACGGCGGACTGATCACAAAAAAACCGTTGTAGCGGGACAAACAAGCGCGGATCGCCCGGAAAAACGGCGATCTTTTTTGATGGACAAGCCAAGGAAAATCTGCTATAATTGCAGTATTCCAGCGGGAACGGCAAGGAACAGCGGCAACCTAACGCGGTAACGCTTTTTCTCAACAACCAAGAACTTGAAAATTCCCCATAGTTCAAAGACCCGGCGCCGCTCATCGTTCTCCCGCGACGGAAGCAGACGCTTTCCCGAACATCTTTCTACGGGAATCAGGAGGAATCAGCATGCTTGGACTCGGATCACTCGGACAAAGCAAGCCCGCCACAGCTGGGCATGTGCTACTGCTCACCCCCGATGAGATTTTCCCCAACCCTCACCAGCCGCGGCGCGTCTTCGACGAGGAGGAGCTGGCGGGGCTGGCTGAGAGCATCCGGCACAACGGAATTCTGCAACCGCTGACGGTCCGGAAACTGCCCGGAAACAACGGCGGCTATGTCCTGATTGCCGGGGAACGGCGGCTGCGGGCCGCGCGAATCGCCGGACTGCGGAAAGTACCGTGCATCCTCTCCGACGTATCGGAAGAGAAATCGGCGGTGCTCGCGCTGATCGAGAACCTCCAGCGGCAGGACCTCGGATACTTCGAGGAGGCGGAGGCGGTGCAGAAACTCATGATCGAACACGGGTTCTCCCAGGAAGACATGGCAAGAACCTTGGGCAAAGCACAGTCCACGCTTTCGAACAAACTGCGGCTGCTGAAGCTGCCCGCAGACCTGCGGGAGCAGATCAACGAGGCAAAGCTGACTGAGCGGCACGCCCGCGCCCTGCTCCGGCTGGAAGACGAAACCCGGCAGAGGCGCGCGATGGAACTGATTCTGACACGGAACCTCAACGTCGGCGAAACAGACCAGCTGATCGACCGGATGCTGGCCGAAAAGCCCAAGAGCAAGAAACTCAACACGATTCAACTGTTCCGGGATCTGCGGATCTTTGTCAATACGATCAACCGCGCGGTGGACACCATGCGCCGCGCCGGGATTCCCGCCGACGCGGACAAGCGGGAAACCGACGAGTATTTGGAGTACACCGTCCGCATTCCCAAGACCGCCGAGAACGGCCAGGAAGCTGTCTGTTCGAACGCATCCTAACTTCACCTTCTTCTTTCTCTTTCACACCCCCACATCCGGCAAACGGACAGGCTACGGCCTGTCCGTTTGTCATGGGTGAGGTGGGGAAGGCTGGAGATGACGAACAAATTCCAGATATTGTTCTTCACCTGGGTCACTTGATCCGGTTCTTGCATAAGATAGCATGGGGTTGACTCCTGCGGGAAGGCAATCCTCACGTTCAGGAGGAAAGACTTCCGAAAAAGCGCCGCGTGTTTGCTTCACGCGGCGCGATTTTTTGTGACAAAATTCAGAAATGTTTCACGTGAAACATTTGTCGGACAAACGACGGAAAAAATCCGCGGTTATCTTGCGTTTTCTGTTGCGTTTTGCGCCGAGAAATGGTATAATAAAAAGGATCGATTGCTACACTGGGACTATGTTTTGAAACAGGGAAGGATGACAGAAAAAATGGGGAAAACCATCGCCGTCGTGAATCAGAAGGGCGGAGTCGGGAAGACGACCACCGCCGTCAACCTGGCTGCCGCCATCGGGGCCATGGGGCAGCGGGTATTGCTGGCGGACATTGATCCGCAGGGGAACGCCACCAGCGGGGTCGGCATCAACAAAAAGCAGCTGCAAAGCTCAAGCTACGAAGTGATTGCCGGATCTGTCCCGGCGGCGGAAGCGGTCCAGCAGACCGCGTTCCAGAACCTCTGGATTTTGCCGTCGAGCATGAACTTGGCCGGGGCGGAGCTGGAGCTGGTCGAATTACAGAAGCGGGAAACGAGGCTGAAAACCGCACTGTCGCTGATCAAAGACGACTACGATTACATACTGATGGACTGCCCGCCCGCGCTGGGGCTGATCACGATCAATGCGCTCTGCGCGGCGGACACGGTACTGGTTCCTATCCAGTGCGAGTACTACGCGCTGGAGGGACTGTCGCAGCTGATGAACACGGTGCGGCAGGTGAAGAGGTTATACAATCCGCTGATTGACATTGAAGGCGTGGTGCTGACGATGTTCGACGGACGGCTGAACCTGACGCAGCAGGTCGTGGACGAGGTCAAGCGCTTCTTCCCGCGGCGGGTGTATTCTTCGGTGATCCCGCGGAATGTCCGGCTTTCGGAGGCGCCAAGCTACGGCAAGCCGGTGATGTACTATGACGCAGGATCCCGGGGGACACTTTCGTACCAGGACCTGGCGCGGGAATTCTTGGCAAATAATGGGATTTTGGCGGAGGCCTAGGACTGGGGGATCTCCCTTCTCCGCGCCCAGCCAACGGCCGCTCCCCAGAAACAGAGAAAAAGCAGAGAGGCCTCGGCGCATTGGGCCGGAAAAC
Organism: Oscillospiraceae bacterium; assembly: GCA_031268095.1. GTDB lineage: Bacteria > Bacillota > Clostridia > Oscillospirales > Acutalibacteraceae > WRMQ01. Next base: position 37,389 of record JAIRXU010000016.1, read on the forward strand.
CGCCGCAGGGGGATGCGCGCGGAGGGAGCACGGACAGAGACAGGGAAAGGACGTTGACGGGAGATTGGGGATGGAGGCGTTTTATGGCGGCAAAAAAGAGCGGACTGGGCAGGGGCCTGGATTCGCTGTTTGAGGACAACGGCATAGCGGAAGGGGCGGGCGGCGGCGCGGTCACGCTGCGGATGATGGATGTTGAGCCCAACCGGGATCAGCCCCGCCGCCACTTCGACGAAACCGCGCTGGTGGAACTGGCCAAAAGTGTGGCGGATCATGGGATTTTGCAGCCGATTCTGGTGCGGCCCATGCCGAGCGGGAGCTATCAGATCGTCGCGGGGGAACGGCGCTGGCGGGCGGCACGGGCGGCCGGGCTGGCGGAAATCCCCGCCGTGATCCGGGAGATGACGGACGAAGAGGCGATGGCGGCCGCGCTGATTGAGAACCTCCAGCGGGAGGACCTCAACCCGATGGAAGAGGCGATGGGATACCGGCAGCTGATGGACAGCTGCGGCCTGACACAGGAGGAGGCGGCGCGGCGGCTCGGGAAATCCCGCCCGGTGGTGGCGAACGCGCTGCGGCTGCTGAAGCTGCCGGAGCCGATTGCGGAACTGGTCCGGGAGGGACAGCTCTCCGCCGGGCACGCCCGGGCGCTGCTGGCGCTGGAGCAGGACACGCTGGGACAGGAGCTGCTGGCGACGCAGATCATTGCGCAGGACATGTCGGTCCGGGAAGCGGAAGATCTGGTCCGCGGCGCCATTGAGGCCCAGCGGACGGAAGCCGCGCTGCGCGCGCTCGAGACGGAGGGGAACGGACGCACGGTCCGGGAAGCGGTTTCCCGCCGGCCGGCTTACTTTGACGAAGTGGAACTGAGCCTCGCGCAGGCGCTGGGCAGGAAGATCAAGGTCGTCACGTCCGGCAAAGAGGAGGCGGGGCGGCTGGTGATTGATTTCTACGAGAAGGCGGATTTGACGAGGATCGTCCAGGCGCTGGCGGCGCTGGAGGAGTAGGGCGCGCCGGCATGCCAGATATTCGGGAAACCTGAGACAAGGCGCGGATAAATATGGAAAAAGAACACATCCTATCAACAGCGCGCGTCCGGCGGGGAAGGGGAAGCCGGAGAGCCCGGCGGACGAACGCAGAAAGGACAAGCATATGCTGGACATGAAATTCCTGCGCAGCCACCCGGACGAGGTGAAAGAGAACATTCGGAAGAAATTCCAGGACGCGAAGCTGCCGCTGGTGGACGAAGTGATCGCGCTGGACGCGGACTACCGCGCGGCGCTCCAGGAGGCGGAACAGCTGCGGGCGAAACGCAACAGCGCGAGCAAACAGATCGGCGCGCTGATGGGGCAAAAAAAATTCGCCGAGGCCGAAACGGCCAAGGCGGAGGTCGCGCAGATCGGGGGACGGCTGGAGGAGCTGACGGAACAGGAGAAGACGCTTTCCGCCCGGATCCGGGAGATCATGCTGGTGATCCCGAACATCATCGACGGGAGCGTCCCGATCGGCAAAGACGACGGCGAGAACGTGGAGCTGGAACGGTTCGGGGAGCCGACGGTTCCGGACTACGAGATCCCGTACCACACGGAGATCATGGAGCGGCTGGGGGGGCTGGACCTCGACAGCGCGCGCAAAACCAGCGGGAACGGGTTCTATTACCTGATCGGGGACGTTGCGCGGCTGCATTCGGCGGTACTGACGTACGCGCGGGACTTCATGATCGACCGGGGGTTCACGTACTGCGTTCCGCCGTTCATGATCCGGGGCGCCGTGGCAACGGGGGTAATGAGCTTCGCGGAAATGGACAATATGATGTACAAGATCGAGGGAGAAGACCTGTACCTGATCGGCACATCCGAACACAGCATGATCGGACGGTACATTGACACGATCGCGCCGAAAGAGAGCCTGCCGCTGTGCCTGACGAGCTATTCCCCGTGTTTCCGCAAGGAGGTCGGGGCGCACGGGATTGAGGAGCGGGGAGTCTACCGGGTTCACCAGTTCGAGAAGCAGGAAATGGTCGTCATCTGCGAGCCGGAAGACAGCATGGCGTGGTTCCACAGGCTCCTCGGCTACACGGTGGAATTTTACCGGACGCTGGACATTCCGGTGCGGACGCTGGAGTGCTGCTCGGGAGACCTGGCGGACCTGAAGGTCAAGAGCGCCGACGCGGAGGCCTGGTCGCCCCGGCAGGGAAAATATTTCGAGGTTGGCAGCTGCTCCAACATGGGCGACGCGCAGGCCCGCCGGCTGGGGATCCGGATCAAAGGAGAAAACGGGAACTACTACGCGCACACGCTGAACAACACGGTCGTCCCCCCGCCGCGGATGCTGATCGCATTCCTGGAAAACCACTTGCGGGCAGACGGGACGGTGGCGATTCCGGAAGCCCTGCGGGGGTACATGGGGGGCAAGGACCGGCTGGGAGGCTAAGAGCTCGCGTTCTAAGAACCTACAGTCAACCGGGAGAAAATCGTTACGTGTCCGGTTCCGGCGAGTCCGCTTCTTCCCATTCTTCAGGTTTTTCAGATTTTGGGGAGCGGCGTTTCCGCAGGAGGGTCAGGACGGCGGCGGCGGGGAGGGCAACGGCGACGGCGCCCAGGAGCAATTGGGGCGGGAAGAGCTTTCTGGCCTCTACGCCGAGGACAGTGAAGAGCGCGACGCGGGGAAACACGCCCAGCAACGACAGAGGCAGGTACAGCGCGAAGGGCTGACGGGACGCGCCGAAGTAGAGGCCGGTGAAATCCAGGGGAAAGACCGGGAGCAGACGGGTCAGGAAAAGCACCGGCGCGCCGCGGCGGCGCTGGAACGAGAGGAGTTTCCGGCCGGCTTTGTTGCCGGAAAGCCAGCGGACGACGGTATCCCCACCAAGGAAGACCCCCATGCCATAGGTCACGCAGAGTTCCAGGAGGATGCCGGCGAGATTGATCAGCAGGGCCTCCCGGACGGGGAAGGCAATGCCGACAGAGACATAGAGAAGCATCGCCGGGACGACGAAGAGCACAGATTTCACGAGATAGACGGCCAGGACGATCAGCACGGCCAGGGCCAGGTTCACGCCAGCCGTCAGGACGGAAATATCCAGGGCGCGCAGGCGCTTGAAATAGAGGACGGCGAACACCGCCATCGCCAGGGCGACGAGGACACGGAAGACTTGGAGCAGACGGGTGAGTTTGCGATGGTTTGGCATTGGAAAATTCCTTTCGTTCCGTCCGCGGGCGGGCATGGGAACCATTCCCCTACAGAGCGGCGTTCGTTTTTTGAGGCAGCGGTTTCCTGTTCATTTCCGCCCGCATGTCCTATGCCGTATTTCGTATTCCTATTCGCATATATGAATTCAAAATAACCGGGGAGGTACAGCATGATCATGGGCGCAAACGGAGTTCTGGGAGCAAAGACCATGAAAATCAAGGAGGCAATCCAGCGGACGGCGGCTTCCGCCGCGCTGCGGCCGCTGCTGCGCTATGTCACTTCGGACCCGATCCCGAAGCTGGGCAAGCTGGTCAACACGGCAACGAAACTGGTCAAGGGGACCTTCCCGGCGAAGACGCTGGAGAACATCCGGACCGGGGCGAAAGACCCGGAGAACGTCTGGGTGCGCTGGGCGGCGGGGCTGCTGCGGGAGGTGGACCGGGACGCGCTGCGCAGGCTGGCGCTCTCGCTGGGGCTGGGGATCCTGAACGGGACAAAGCTGGTGCGCAAGAACCGGGAGAAATATAAATGTAATATACCCTTCCAGATCCTGTTTGATCCCACCAGCGCCTGCAATCTCCACTGCAAGGGCTGCTGGGCGGGAGAATATCAGAAACACGAGAACCTGACGTACGGGGAGATGGACTCCATCGTCCGGCAGGGGGCTGCCATGGGGACGCGGGTATATATGCTCACGGGCGGGGAGCCGCTGGTGCGGAAGAAGGACATCCTGCGGCTGGCCGCGGCGCACAAGGAGAGCGCGTTCCTGATTTACACCAACGCGACGCTGATCGACCGGGAGCTCTGCGCGCAGACACGGAAGCTGGGGAACGTGGTATTCGCGGTGAGTCTGGAAGGATGGGAAGAGAGCAACGACGCGCGCCGGGGAGACGGGGCTTTCGTCCGGTCGATGGCGGCGATCGACTTGCTGCGGGAAGAGCGGTGCTTGTTCGGGATTTCGGTATGCTACACAAGCGAAAACCTCTCGGCGGTCACGAGCGACAGTTTTCTGGACATGGTGATTGGCAAAGGGGCGCGCTTCGCGTTCTACTTCAACTATATGCCGGTTGGGCAAAGCGCGGTGGTGGACTTGATCCCGACGCCGGAACAGCGGCAGGAGATGTATCACTGGCTGCGGAGGATCCGCAGCAGCAAGACGGGCAAGCCGTTGTTTGTGATGGACTTCCAAAACGACGGGGAGTATGTGGGCGGATGCATCGGCGGGGGACGGAACTACTTCCACATCAATTCCGCGGGAGACATCGAGCCCTGCGTTTTCATCCACTACTCGGATTCGAACATCCGGCAGCACACGCTGCTGGAGGCGCTGCAGCGGCCGCTGTTCCAGGCGTACTACAAGGGGCAGCCGTTCAACGACAATCACCTGCGGCCGTGCCCCATGCTGGAGAATCCGGAACTGCTGCGCGGGCTGGTCCACCGGACGGAAGCGAAGAGCACCGACCTGGCCGCGCCGGAGGACGTAGACGCGCTGTGCGCGAAATGCGAACGATACGCAAAGGCTTGGGCGCCGGTGGCGGAGCGGATCTGGGAAGACAACCCGCACCCGAAGCCGAAGACGCAGTACTACCGGGACGGGGGAAAATAGAAGCCGCGAATTTTTCCCGAGAGTTTTCCCTGGGAATTTCTCAATTCTCTTCTCGGGGTTCCTCTATGCCCAACAACCGCGCCGCGTTGCCGCCGAGCAGCGCGGCGGTTTCCGTTGGGGAAGCGCCGAGGGAAGAAAGAAAATAAATCTCGTCGCGGGGATCGGCCCAGGGAAGGTCGCTGCCCAAAAGGACCCGGGCGGGGTCATGACGGTCCAGCAGACGGCGGGCCCAGGAGGGCGGCAGGCGCGAGGCGGAATAGGAGGAGTCAAGATAAACGTCCGCGCCGCAGAGGAAACGCTCGGCCTCCTCCCAGCAGAGATAGCCGCCGAAATGGGCGGCGACGACGGGCGCGCCTTCAAACCAGGGAAGCGCGGCCGCCAAGGCCCGCGGACGGCAGTGCACCTCTCCGGGCAGACCGATATCCACGCCGGCATGGAAGACGGTGATCAGGCCGAGACGGGCAATTTCCTGATAGAGGGGACGCATACGGGGCTCGTCCACAAAAAAATCCTGATAATCCGGATGGAACTTCACGCCGCGCAGGCCGCGTTCGCGGATCCGGCGAAGTTCCTCCAGGGCGTCCGGGGCGGCGGGATGGACAGAGCCGAAGGCAAGCAGGCGGCGCGCGCCGTCAGGGGAGGAAAGGCCGTTGAGCGAGACGGCGAAGTCATTGACGGCCCGCTGCTGACGGGGATTGGTGGCGATATTCAGCACGACGCTGCGGTCCACACCGCAGCGCGCCATGGCGTCCAGCAGGCCGGCGGGGGTGCCGTCGTAACGGGGTTCACGCGCGCCGCTGACCTCCGCCAGCTGCCGCAGGGCACGGGACGCAATTTTTTCGGCGAAGCAGTGGACATGGAAATCGACGACCATAGCGGAAGCCCCTCTCTTTGCGATAATTATACTGTTTAATGCTTTTCATAACTATAAATGACTGCGCCAAGTAAAACCGTTATGACAGGCCTTTTGCGCTCCACGCATCCCCCGCGCCAAAACCCCCGCACCCCTGTTGGGATGCGCTACACTTTTTCGTTGGAGCCGTCAACGACATCACCAGATTGCGATACATGAGATATGATAACAGGAAACGGAGGGAAGGTCAAGCGTTTTCTTTGGAGAGAGGCGCGGGAAGAGCGAAAATTTTTCTTGCTTTTTGGTGACGGATAGGGTATAATAAGATGGCGCAGATAATGGGCGCTTTTTTCCGGTCATATGGCACATGGGTCCTGTGCGGCGGAACGCCGTGAACCATGTCAGGCGGGGAACCGAGCAGCATTCAGCGGGCAGTCCCGCGCGCCACAGTCCGCCTGTGTGCCATATGACCGAAAGAAAGGATTTGTTGTCTGCGCGTATTACATATTATACATATTATTATTGGAAAACGCGGACAGTCGGAAAACCTGAGTTTGATACCAATAAGGGGGAGCCGCAGCATGTATCAGGTACTTTACCGGAAATGGCGGTCCCGGACGTTCTCGGAAGTGGTGGGGCAGCCGCACGTCACGACGACGCTGCGCAGGGCACTGGCGGCCGGACAGCTCTCCCACGCTTACCTATTCACGGGGCCGCGGGGAACGGGAAAAACCTCCTGCGCCCGGCTGCTGGCCAAAAGCGTCAACTGCCTGCACCCCGCCGAAGGGGAGCCCTGCAACGAATGCGAGCTTTGCAGGGGCATTGACGCGGGGACGATCCTGGACGTGATTGAGATCGACGCGGCGAGCAACAACGGGGTAGACAATATCCGGGACCTGCGGGATGAGGCGAACTTCACGCCGTCCCAGGGGAAATACCGGGTCTATATTATTGACGAAGTGCACATGCTTTCCGCCGGGGCGTTCAACGCGCTGCTGAAAACGCTGGAAGAGCCGCCCAGCTATGTGCTGTTCATTCTGGCGACGACGGAGCTGCACAAGCTGCCGGCAACGGTCCTTTCCCGCTGCCAGCGCTTCGACTTCCACCGGATCGCCGCGGAAGACATTGCGGCGCGGCTGCGGCTGGTGGCGAAAGAAGAGGCCATCCCGCTGGAAGAAGACGCGGCGATGCTGCTGGCCCGGGTGGCGGACGGGGCGATGCGCGACGCGCTCTCCCTGCTGGACCGCTGCCGCGCCGGAGGCGAGCCGCTGACGGCGGCTTCCGTGGCAAAAAGCATCGGGATGGCGGACCGGCGGTATTTATTTTCGCTGACGGAGGCTTGCCTGGCGGGGAACATTTCCGGATGCCTGGAAGGGATCCATGAACTCTACCAGGACGCGTGCGACATGGAACGGCTTTGCGCCGAACTGACGGGACACTTCCGGAACCTGCTGGTGACCCAGACGGTCACAGCGCCGCAGGAGCTGATTCTCTGCACGAAGGACGACCTGGCGCTTTACCGCGAACAGGCGGCGAAGGCGGACGCGGCAACCCTGCTGGCGGGCCTGGACGTTCTGGAGGCCGCGGCGGACGCCCTGCGCCGCTCCGCCGACCGGCGGATGGAACTGGAGCTGGCGATGATCAAGCTATGCGCGGCGGCCGCGCCGGCGGCTGCACCGCTTGCCCCGGCTTCGGCGGCTGCACCGCCGGCCCTGGCTTCGCCCGCTCGTCCCAACGCTGAGCAAACACCTGCCGCAGAAGCACCATCTGTTCAGCCTATTCCGCCAGCGGCGACAGAAGATCTGCCATTCGCCGCATGGCCCGCCGTGCTGGAAGCCATCCTGACGGACAACGCGCCTCTGGCGGGGATTCTGCACGGGTCGCGGGCCTTCCAGCGGGGGGACATTGTCCTGATCCAGTCGGACAACCCGACGGTGGACCAGTTCCTGCGGCAGGCCGTTCACGCCAGCGTGATCAAAGAGGCCATCACGAAGGTCACGGGGGGAAAAACACGGCTGGGGATTTACCGCTCCGCCGCGCCCGCGCAGACCAAAGACCCGTTCGCGAATCTGGTAAACCTCGCAGGGAAAGCGGAGCTCTGATCCGTCCGCAAGCGGAGCTATGATTTGTCCGCTTGCGGAGCCGTGATCCTTGGTCCTTCCGCTTCCAGATACATTCCTACTTCCAAAAAAAACAGAAAGGGCTGATTCCTATGAAGGCGAGATTGCCGGACGAATACCGCGGCGGGTCCAACCATATGATGAAACAGATCCAGCAGATGCAGGAAGAAATGGCGCGGGTCCAGCAGGAGATTGAAGAGAGCACGTTTTCCGCTTCGGCGGGCGGCGGGGCTGTGACGGCGGAGGTCAGCGGAAAGAACGAGCTGCTGTCGGTCAAGCTCCAGCCGGAGATCGTGGATCCGGAGGACGTCGAGATGCTGGAAGACCTGATTCTGGCGGCGGTCAACGAGGCGCTGAGTAAAGCGAACGACGCGATGACCCAAGGCATGGAAAACGCCAAGGGCGGGCTGAGCATCCCGGGGCTGCTTTGAGAAAAAATCAAAGGATGGTGCTATGGACAGGATGATTCCGCCGCTGGAAACGCTGGCGGAGCAATTCGGGAGGCTGCCGGGGATCGGACGGAAAACCGCGCAGCGCCTGGCATACCATGTGGTCAGCCTGCCCGCCGGGGAGGCAAAGACTTTCGCCCAAGCCATCGTTTCCGCGCAGGAAGCCGTCCGCCGCTGCGCCGTCTGCTGCGACCTGACGGACCAGGAGCTTTGCGCCGTCTGCCGCAGCACGGGACGGGACGGGGCCACTCTCTGCGTGGTGGAGGACCCGCGGGACGTGGCGGCCATCGAACGGACGCACGAATACCGGGGGCTATATCATGTTTTGCACGGGGTGATCTCGCCGCTCAACGGCGTGGGGCCGGAGGCGCTGACGGTCAAGGAGCTGCTGGCCCGGCTCCGGGACAGCGCGGCGGTCCGGGAGGTGATCATGGCGACAAACCCGACGGTCGAGGGGGAAGCGACGGCCATGTATCTTTCGAGGCTACTGAAACCGCTGGGGCTGACGGTCAGCCGCCTGGCGTACGGGGTGCCCGTCGGGGCGGACCTGGAGTATGCGGACGAAGTGACGCTGGCCCGGGCGCTGGAGGGCAGACGGGCGCTGTGAATGCGGCGCCGGACGATTTTCCCTGCAGGTATGCACAGATTCCCATAGACGCGCGAAGCGGAGGCTCGCCGCGGGCGCGGGGGCCTGCGGCAGGCGTTTTCCACCGAAGTTTTCCTTTTCCACCGGTGAAATTCCCTTGTTTTTCCGCTTTGACGCAGGAAAGCAGGGAACAACTGGGAGTTGTTCCGGGGTTGTTTGGTTCTGTTGCGGGGCGAAAAGCCTTTTGGCGCAAGGAAAAGCGGTGTTGTTCGGATTTTCCACAGGCCCTACTACGACTACTATAATATAGATAGATCAGATGTATTGCAGTGAGCGGAGGTTGTCAGCAATGAAATTTATTTGTCCCGTGGCCGATCTCTCGGAGGCCTGCCAGAATGTCCAGCGCGCTGTATCCGGCAAAACCACCATCCCCGCCGTGGAAGGCATCCTTTTGCGGGCGGAGGGAGAAACCGTCGCCCTGACGGGGTACGACCTGGAGGTTGGGATCCAGACGACGATTCCCGCCCAGGTCAAGGACGAGGGGACCATCATCATCAACGCGAAGGTGCTCTGCGACATCCTCCGGAAGCTGCCGGGGGAGACGGTGGAGATTGAGGCGGACGCGCGGTTCCTGGCCAGGATCCGCAGCGGGGAGTCGCTGTACCAGATCAACGGCATGTCGGCGGAGGAATATCCGGAGTTGCCGTCGATCACGGGCGGGTTCCCGCTGGTGATCGGGCAGGGGATCCTGCGGGAGATGATCCGGCAGACGGTCTTCGCGGCGGCGGCGGTCAACGACAGCAAGCCGGTCCACACCGGGGTCAAGTTCGAAATCGCGGAAAAGGAACTGCGGCTGGTGGCGATCGACGGCTTCCGGCTGGCGGTGCGCCGGGAAGTGATCGACTACAGCGGGGACGAGATCGGATTCGTCGTCCCGGGCAAGACGCTCAACGAACTGGTAAAGCTCTTCGGCGACGAGGAGGCGGAGGTTTCGATCGGCGTCGGCAAGCGGCACATCGTCTTCGACGTGGGAACGTATCACATGGTATCCCGGCTGCTGGAAGGCGAATTCATGAATTACAAGGCGGCGATTCCGGTCAATCACGCGACGGAGGCGGCGGTGGACGTCCGGAGCTTCATTGCGGGGATCGAGCGGATTTCACTGATCATCACGGAGAAGGCGAAGAGCCCGATCCGCTGCGACGTGCTGCCCGAGCAGGGGCGGCTGCAAATCTCCTGCGTGACGGCGCTGGGGACGGCGAGGGACAGCGTCGGGGCCGACATTTCCGGCGACGCGCTGGAGGTGGGATTCAACTTTAAATTCCTGCTGGAAGCGCTGCGGGCCTGCGACACGGACGAGGTCCGGATCCAGTACAACGGCGCGGTGTCCCCGGTGGTGATCTTGCCGCCGGAAGGGGACCGGTACCTGTTCATGGTGCTGCCGGTGCGGCTGAAGGCGGACGGGTAACGGGAAAGGAATTTTTTGGAGAGCGGGTGAGCGGATGAAACGCGTGGTTGGGAAGATCAAGACGGCCGTCCCGATCGGGATCCGCACGGCGGAGATCCGGCTGGACGCGCTGCTGAAGCTGGCCAACGCCGCCGAGAGCGGGGGACAGGCCAAGCAGGTGATCCAAGACGGGGAGGTCCGCGTCAACGGGGAAATCTGCGCCCAGCGGGGAAAAAAGCTGCGGGCCGGAGACGTCGTCGGGTTCCGGGGGGAACGGTATCAGATAGAGACAGAGGACGGGGAAGAAGAGATCTCTACGTAATACGATTCCTCCGCGGTTCCATCCCTCTGCAAACCCCTGCAAACCTTTGCAAGCTTTTGCGGGGAAAGAACGGGAGGAAGGGAGGGACTGGCGGTGGTCATCCGGCGGTTTCGGGCGGAAGGGTTCCGCAACCTGCGGCAAACGGAGATGGAGCCCTGTCCGGGGATCAACGTGCTCTACGGCGAGAACGGGCAGGGGAAGACCAACTGCGTGGAAGCGATTTGGATGTTCACGGGGTGCCGGAGTTTCCGGACAGGAAACCTCGGGGAGCTGATCCGGCACGGGGAAGCGAAGGCTTCGCTGCGGACGGAGTTCGTCTCCAACGCACGGGAACAGACGGCGGCCCTGGCCCTCGGCACGGGAGGGGAACAGAACAGGGCCGGGGAAGCCACGGGAACGGCCGGGATTCTGGGAGCCATGGGATCCAAAGGAAGAAACGGGAAACGGCGGGAACTGATCCTGAACGGCATGGCGCAGGACACGCCGCGCCGCATGCTGGGCGTGTTTCCGGCGGTGGTGTTTTCTCCGGCGGCCCTGGCGATGATCCAGGGGGGGCCGGGAGAACGGCGGCGGTTCCTGGACGTGGCGGTCAGCATGCTGCGCCCGGCGTACGCTGTGACGCTGTCGAAATACATCAAGGCTTTGGCACAGCGCAACGCCCTGCTGCGGAAATACGGAAAAGCCGGGAGAGCGGAACGGACGCAGGACGGGACGGAGCTCTTCGAGGCTTGGGAAGAGGAGCTGGCGAAACAGGCGGCGGGGATCACGCTGGCGCGCAGGCAATACCTGCGGGAGCTGGCGCCGCGGGCGGAAGAACTCTATGGCGGCGTGTCCGGCGGCCGGGAAGCGATGGGGATATCGATCCAGGGGGGCGGGCCCGACGAAGAGAACCGCACGGCGCTGGAAGAGGCGTATGCGGCGCAATACCGGACCAGCCGCGCGGGAGACCTGCACAGACAGCTGACGAGCGTCGGCCCCCACCGGGAAGACTTGCTGCTGACGCTGGACGGGCAGCCTGTCCGGGCTTACGGATCCCAGGGGCAGCAGCGTTCCGCCGCGCTGGCGCTGAAATTGGCGGAAGCGGACGTGATCCGCGCACTTTCGGCAGAATGCCCGGCGGCGCTGCTGGACGACGTACTGAGCGAGTTGGACGGCCGGCGGCAGACAGACCTGCTGCGCTGCCTGCGGGAATGGCAGATATTTCTGACATGCTGCGAGCCGTCGCACCTGCTGCACGGAAAGGTCGGGAAAGCGTTCCTGGTAGCGGGGGGAGAGATCCGGGAGGCGAAGGGCTGAGCAGCGCGCCAAGACTCTGCCGCCGCGGACAATTCCATAGATGGTATCCGCTTCCCCGCGCCTGCGGGGGTGTTTCCGGGAAGAGAGAAGATTTCCTGGGAAACGGAGAGGGAAAGAAGGGAAACAGAGAGAACGATGAAGAGAGGCTGGCGGAAGGTTCTTTGGATCCTGCCGGCGGCGGTCGTGGTCGCCGTGCTGGCGGGGATTGCCGGCGCGCAGTACCGAAGCGCGCATACCTTGCCGCCTAACCTATTTTTTGGCACGGCGCGGGAGGAGACCGCCCGGGGATCCGCGCAGGCGCTCAGCTTTCTGTGGGGAGAGAAAACCCTGAAGGGACCGCCGCCGGAGAACTGGGAATACGGGGCGCGGCAGACACTTTTCGTCCGGCCCGGAGAAACGCTCTGGTTTTCCCTCCGGGAGACGCCGGGGAATCCCGGGACCGTCGAGTATGTGAAGTATTACCGGTACAGCGACCGGGAAGCATACGATCCGGAGGTATCCCCATTCCTGAAAGGAGACCCGGACCGCAGCCGCGCGGCCGCGCCGAGCGAGCCGGGAACGTACCTTTGCGCGGTGCGAATTGCCCGGAAGAAAAATTGGGCGGAATACGGGCTGATGCTGGTGGTGGAAGCCGGGGAACGCCGGAGCGGCGCCGCAGACACTGGGGAAAGCGGCGGGGAAAGCGATGCTCCGCAGCGGGCGCCCGCGGGAGAATGAATCGGAAGCGCAGACTATTATAAACCGAAAGGTGTTGAGTCAAGATGAAGTCGTTGGTATTGTACTATTCCCTGACGGGACACACGAAGGCCCTGGCGCAGTCGCTGGCCGCACGGGAGGACGCGGAGCGGGCGGAGATTGCGGACTGGAAAAAGCCCGGCGCGCTGAAATCCTTCCTGGCGGGATGTCCCGCGGCCATGGGTCACAAAGCATGGCCCATCCGCCCGCTGCCCGTGAACCTGGCGGACTACGACCGGATTTTCCTGCTGGCGCCGATTTGGGCGGGCAACGTCCCTCCGGCGGTCGACGCCGTGCTGGAGCGGTTCCCGGAAGGAAAGACGGTGGAAGTGACGCTGGTTTCCGGCAGCGGAAAGAGCAAGTGCGCGGGCTGGCTGCGCAAGACGCTGGAGGACCAGGGCTGCTCCGTGGCGGAAATTACGGACGTGAAGGCGGAATAGGCGTTTGGGACAGTCCGGTGGGGTTTGACGCGCCGCACAATCCAAAAAAACACAGCCCCCCGACACCCGGGGGGCTGCGCTGCTGACGGGACAGTTACGCGCCGGTATAAGCGCGGACACGGCTGGCGATTCCTTGCTGGTCCAGCGCCGGGCCGCCGTTGACGAAGGCCTTGAGCATGGCCAGCCCGCCGGAAGAAGGGGCAAGGGACGGCCGGCCCTCCAGATTCATGGCAAATCCCTGCATCGCATCGAAGGGTGCGCCGCTGACCATGGCTTTCATGGCGTTATAGTCCCGCGAATTGATGATGCCGTTTTCGTCGGCGTCGCCGAAGAGGATGACCTGATAGGTTTCCAGAATGGTCAGGGTGGCGTCGTTGACGACGAAGAGGACGGTGAGGTTTGTGCCGACCAGGGCGTCATAATTCTCGCCGACGAACAGCACTTTGCCGTTGCCGACGACCTCCAGCAGCGTCTGCGCCAGTTCCCCCTGCGTTGTTCCCATGGGGATACCGTAAATGTAGTGGAAGGTCCGGTCCACGACGATGCCTTCCTGCCCGGCGCGGAGGAAAGGGGGTTCCGGTTCCGGGGGAAGCACCCGGACGGGCGGGGACAAAAGGGTCTTCGGATAGGGCAGGTCCCCGGAAAAGCCGGGCAGGGAAATCATTTGCCAGACAGAAAGGAAATCCAGGCCGGGGAAATTGGCGCGGAGGCTGCACTCCTCCTCAGTGCGGGCAGTGGCGGTCAGTGTTCCGCTGCCCGCCGGGGCGGGAGCGATCCCCGTCAGGAAGAAGCAGACGGACGCGGCGGTTCCGCCGGAGGAGGCGCCGACGAGCGCGCCCCGGACAGAAGAAGCGTTCCCGCCGGAAACGGAGGCGGTGGCGTAAGCAAAGGAATAGGAGAGGGCGGAGCCGCCGGCGCTGCCCGCCAGGCCGCCCGCCTGGGCGCTGCGGTTAGCGGCGGAAACGGAAGCGGAGACGGGGGCGTAGCTGCCGCAGTCGGTGACGGTGCTGCTGAAGAGATAGCCGGCAATTCCGCCCGCGCGGGCGTTGCCTTGCGCGCTGACGGCACTGACGGCGCCCCGGTTGGCCCCGCGGCTGATGGCGGCGCTGGAGACGGTATAGCCCAGCAGGCCGCCGGCATAGGTATGGGTATTGCCCTGGGCAGAGACGGTGCCGAGATTTTCGCAGTCGGCCAAGACGGCGCTATCATACTCCGAAACGCCGCAGATGCCGCCCGCATAGGCCATGAAGGCGCTTTCGCATTGCAGAGAAACCGAGGCGAGATTGGTGCATTTCCGGATGGCGGCCCCTGCGCCGCTGATTTCGCCCGCGAGGCCGCCGACGCGGAATTCCAAGGCCTGGGCGCTGTCACGCTCGGAGAGCGACACGGTTCCGGTGACATAGCAGGCTTCGATTTGGCCGACATTGCGCCCGGCGAGACTCCCGACGGCACAGACCTCGCCTTGAGAAGCGCTGACGGAGACAGAGACGGCGCAGTCCTCCAGCCAGAGATTCCGGAGCGTGCCCGCGTTTTCGGCGAAAAGGCCGACGGCGGCCCCGTCCGAAACGGCGGCGCTGATCTTCAGGCCGCGGATGGCGAACCCGTTCCCGTCCAGCGTTCCGGTGAAGGGCTGGTCGAGAGAGCCAATGGGAACAAACGCCTTGCCGTAAAAGACGATATCATCCGTCAGGACGTAATGGCCGGAGAGGTTTTCCCGGATCCGGTCCAGATCTGTCATGGTGCGGACGGGAATGGGGGCTTCCTCCTGCGGATAGAGGGAAGCGTACCGCAAGGGGGCGGTCTCCGTCTCCCAGGTCAGCAGGAACTCCCGGACGGAGGAAGAAACGGGGGCCGGCTCCGCGGCGAGGGGTTCCGCGGCGGCGGGCTCATTCGCCAGGGAAAAAGCGGAGAGGAGCAGGGAAAGAAACATCCGGAACAAGGCGGAAATCATGAAAATCCTTCCTTTCGAGGCTTTCGGGGCGGTCAGAACAGGTTTTTTTTGGGGGGGGGGGGGGGGGGGCCGCGCAGCTTTTCCCCTATTATAACATATTTTTTAAAATAGTACAAGTCTGACTCTTGCCAGAAGGGGAAAAATGAGGTATAATGCTAGACATCCAGGCGTTCGATAGGAGAGGTCAGAATTTGGGGGCATTTTGAGGGCATTTTTTTAAGAAAACAGAGAGAGGGGATTTCATGGAGAGCGAAGGGGCGAAGCGGTCCTTGGGGGAGAAGATCAAGAGGGCGCTGGGCGTGGAGGGGAGCACGGCGAAGACAGTGCTGCCGATGCTGGCGTATTCGGCGGAGCACATTTCTTCCGCCGGGGGGCCGTACCTGATCGGGCTCTACTACCAGGCGTTCCTGACGTACGTCGAGGGGCTGAGCCTGGGGGAGGCGGGAATCGTCATGCTGATCAAAAGCCTCTGGGACGCGGGGATTGATCCTTTCCTGGGGCTGATGACGGACCGGACGCGATCGCGCCTGGGCCGGCACCGGATTTATATCCTGCTCGGGGCGGCGCCGTTCGGCATCGCGTACTTCATGCTGTGGAATTCATTTGGCATCTCCGCCGGGGGACGGAGCGGCTGGATCATGCTATATTACATTGCGGCGAACATCTTCTTCACGGGGGTGGCGAGCTTCATCACGGTGCCTCACACGGCGATGCTCCCGGAACTGGCGCCGGACTATTTCCAGCGGACGCAGTACATTTCCGTCGGCTACATCTTCAATTCCACCGGGATGCTGCCGTCCTTCCTGCTGGCGAGTTCCTTCCTCGGACTGATCAAATCCCAGGAATTCACGCCCGCGCTGCGCCCGACGTTCTTCAAGCTGGGGCTGACGCTGGGCGCGGTCTACATTCTCCCCATCCTGATTTGCGGGCTGACGACGAGGGAGAAAGACTCGCGGGACATGGAGACCCCGAAGGTCAGCGCGGCGTTTGTCTTTGAGGAATACCGGTCGGTATTCCGGAACAAGGCGTTCGCGCAGTATTTCCTGATGAGTTTCCTGCTGCTGTTCGGGACCGCGTTTTTCACTTCGAGCAAAACGTATTTCCTCTATGAGGTTGCGGACGCGAAGCAGCATCTGAATTTGCTGATCACGCTGGCGGGATTCGCGGAGATGCTGGCCTTCCCGGTCAACTTCGCGCTGACGAAGAAATTCGGCAAGCAGAAAATGGCGTGGTTCACGGCGCCGTTCCTGCTGGTCAGCCTGGGGCTGGGGTTCGTGATCGGCAAGCAGACGGGCCGGGGCTGGCTGGGGATCCCATGGATGACGGCGGCGCTTTATGCCCAGGAGATGCTGTTCCCCTTCGGCGGATCGGGGATCAACTTCGCGGTTTCGAACATTTTCCCGGACGTGACGGACGTGGACGAACTGCTCACGGGCCGCAGGCGGGAAGGGGTGATCGCGACCTTCAGCGCCTTCCTCAAGACGGCGACCTCCGGGGTGCTGCAATTTTTGATCGGCGTGATCCTGGAATGGTTCGGCGTCGAGACCAAAAAAGACGGCGGGGCCGGCAGTTTCCTCTTCCGGGCCAGGGCGGCCAGCCTCTTCGGGCCGAAATGGGGCGGCCCGGCCGCCGGGCTGCGCTTCGTTCACGCGTTTCTGCCGCTGGTATTCACGGCGCTTTCGCTGCTTTCACTGCGCAAGTACACGATGACCGGGGAGGAACACGCGCTGATTCGGCGGGTGATTGCCGGACGGCACGGCGAAGAAACGGACGGAAGCGAAATCACGCAGGCCGAACAGGAGCGGCTGACGGAGATTGCCGGGCAGAAATGGGAGGCCATGTGGGCCGGGAGATAGAGAAACAGAGAGCGCGCGGCGAAAGAATTCCGAGGGATTTTTTTGTTTCCCACTTGTATTCCCGGGAGGATCGTGATACAATGATCCCCGATAAAAAAATCAGGACGGAGGATGATTTTATGAGCACTACAGGCAGGAAACGCTTTGTCTCGGCAGCCTATCAAACCGCCGGGGAATTCGTGTTCGGCAAGGCGGCGCGGCCCGTCACGCTGGCAAACGGGATGGTGATCGGCGGCGGGACAGTCTATCCGGAGATCAACTTCACGCTGCCGAACATGCTGATCACCGGCGAAACGTTCCCGGAGGTGCTGCGCAATTACCGGGAGATCGCCGAGGGAATCTGCCAGCGGGCGCGGGAGCTTTTTGTGCCGGGTTTCATCGCGGAAATTGAGACGCTGCCGCCAATGACCTTCCGCCCCGCCTGGGGGATCGAGGTCTGCAAGACAGTGGTGGACGTGATCAGGGAGCACGAGGCGAAGTACGGGATCAAAGGCGCGGTGCGCATCACGCCCAACGACATCCGCGAGGGGGAAGACCTGGAGCATATGTGGCGCGGACGGCACTGGGAGGCAATCCTGGAGACGTTCGAGGGCTGCGCAGAGGTGGGGGCGGACTTGCTGGCGATTGAATCCGTCGGCGGGAAAGAGATTCACGACGAGGCGGTGATGTACTGCGATATCGCCAAGTCGATTTATGCCCTGACGGTTCCGGGCTGCCTGGACATGGAACGGCTATGGACGGCGGTCGGGGACATCGGCGCGCGGACGGGGGCGGTTCCGGCGGGAGACACGGCCTGCGGCTTCGCCAACACGGCGATGGTGCTGGCGGAAAAGAACTACATCCCGAAGGTGTTCGCCGCGGCGGTGCGGGTGATTTCGGCGGTGCGGAGCCTCGTGGCGGCGGAATGCGGCGCGCGGGGACCCCACAAGGATTGCGGGTACGAAGGCGTTTACGTCAAGGCCATCGCGGGCACACCCATTGCCATGGAAGGCCGGACGGCCGCCTGCGCGCATCTGTCACCGGTGGGGAACGTGGCGGGCTGCCTATGCGACCTTTGGAGCAACGAGAGCATTCAGAACATCAAGCTATTGGGCGGAATGGCGCCGACGGTGTCCTTCGAGCAGCTGGCCTACGACTGCCGCCTGTTCAACGAGGCGAGCGGCCGGGGAACGGAGACCGCGCTGCTGCTGCGGGACCTGCACGCGGATTCCGACAGCCGTCTGGACCCCCAGGCCTATGTCCTGCGGCCGGACGTGGTGCTGGATATTTCCCGGGAACTGGTGAAAATCGACGGCGGGGACTACGCCCGGGGCAAGGCGGCGGCGGCTCTGGCGCTGGAAGCCATCCGGACGGGCAGCGAAGCGGGAGAACTCACGCTGGACGCCCGGGAAGAGACTTGGCTGGAGACGCTGGCCGAGGCGGTGGAAGACCTCCCGGCGCAGGCGGAGGAACTGGCCGAAACGCTGACGTTCGAGAAGTTCGATCCGGCGAAGTATGATATGGCGGACGCGAAATCAGTTTAAAATAAATTTTGGAAAAGCGAGAGTTTCCTATGAGCGATTCCCTGGCGAATTTTTCCGCGCTGGCCGCGCTCCTGCGGCGGCACGGGTTCCGGTTCTCCAAAGCCATGGGGCAGAATTTCCTGGTCAACCCCAGCGTCTGCCCCCGGATGGCGGCGGCCTGCGGGGCCGGGCCGGAAGACGGCGTATTGGAAATCGGCCCGGGGGTGGGAACACTGACGCGGGAACTGGCGAAGACCGCCGGGAAAGTCGCGGCGGTGGAGCTGGACGGACGGCTGCTGCCGCTGCTGGAGGAAACCCTCGCGGGACTGGAGAACGTGACGGTGGCGCGGGGGGATATCCTCGCGCTGGACCTGGGCGCGCTGCTGGCGGAGCATTTCGCCGGACGGCGGGTGTTTGTCTGCGCCAATTTGCCGTATTACATCACGTCGCCGGTGATCATGCGATTGCTGGAAAGCAAAATTCTCTTCGCGGGGATCACGGTCATGGTCCAGAAAGAGGCGGCGGCGCGGCTTTGCGCGGCGGTCGGCAGCCGGGAAAGCGGGGCGGTCACCGTGGCGGTGGCGTACTACGCCGAAGCGCGGCGGCTCTTTGAGGTCAGCCGGGGGTCCTTCCTCCCCGCGCCGAACGTAGACAGCTGCGTCATGCAGCTGACGCCCCGGCCCGCGCCGCCGGTCGCCGTCCCGGACGAAGCGGCGTTTTTCCGGATGGTCCGGGCAGCCTTCGGCCAGCGGCGGAAGACCCTGGCCAACGCCCTGAGCGCGGGGCTCGCCCTGCCGAAAGAGGCCGTCCTGGCGGCGCTGGCAAGGGCGGGAATCCCGCCGGAGATCCGGGCGGAGGCCATGACGATGGCGGACTGGGAGAGAGCGGCGGGGGAGATGGCGGCGAGGGAAAACGGAGGATGAGAAAACATCAACAAAAAACAATGGACAGGAACGCAGCGTGATTCCGGTTCATAGCCATTGTAGAGTTTTATTTTTTGGGGGTCATGATCAACTGAAAACACCGTGAGTAAATTCAAAACAAGTTTCTTTGTAAAAACCATGAGAATCGCCGTCACAGACGAGTTTCAATGATGTTGCTCCCTTCAAGTTTATAGAATAAGTCTTTATTCTATCTCCAACACCAACTAGGATGATGGTTTCAGATTCCTTGTCATCCAAATAAATATGAAGAAGTCCATCCGTATCGTCGGAAAGACCGCTTCGACTTGCCGTCACGTGACCGATTTCAACGGTAAGAAGCGAAAAGCGTCCCCGCAAATCAAAAATGGCGTAGTTCTCGTATGCTGGATAAAAATCTATTTCTGAAGAGTAACTTCCATCCACAATATAACATCCGCCGCCAACAGTAGGCTTAACTTGAAGCCAATCTGTAAACTCACGTTGGGTGGTTGGAGCGTTCGTTGCCGATGAGGTCAGTAAAGTAGTACTTGCCGTAGAGGTATTAGGCTTGCCAGGCCTGGTGACAAGCAGGCCTTTTATTTCTTCAGAAAAAATCCCGCCCAAAATCGCACAAACACCCAAAACGAACCCCAGAATCTGCCACCACATATCTTTATATTCACTTTTCTGGAGAGAATTAAGAACCGCTATTAAAAAAATAAATGCCACGATAACCCCAACTATAAAAAGCCATAGCATTGATTGCAAGGCTCCTTTCCATAAACTTCTTCTTTATTTTATCATAATCTACGCGCTTTTGTCCATACTTTCAACAAAATTTTCCCGGAAAATTTTTTGGCCGGTCGGGAGATCTCTGGGATCCGGACGGGCCTCTGGGCGGAGCGGACGGGAAGCGGAGAAGAATTCTCCGGAGAAAAATGAAAAAAAGACTTGCGCCGCGCGCGGATTTGTGCTATAATAAGGGCCGATATGGACCGACGCGGACCGACGCGGACCGCGGGATGTCCGCCTGTGGCGAAGCTGGATATCGCAGCAGATTCCGATTCTGAAGGCCGGGGGTTCGAATCCCTCCAGGCGGGCCAAAAAGGTAATCTGAAAAAGATGCCTCGCCAAAAACCCGCTATTTTAGCGGGTTTTTCGCATGTCAAAGGGCAAAATCTCGAAACCGCGTTTTACAGATGAAAATCGCCCGATTTAGGCTTGCGCGAGTATGAACTTCGCGTGATTGCCGAAATCAAAAAACTGAATACAAACTATTAGAAGCCCGTTGGAAATGAAAATCCAGCGGGCTTTTTGCATTGGAAGGAGCAAATATGATATGCCAAATTTCAGATTAGGCGGGCGCGAAGCCCGCGAACGCCTTGCCAAACAGTATCCCGTTGGTACCCGCGTCGAGCTTGCGTACTTGTGCAACAACGAGCCGGGGATGCCCAGCGGACTGCGCGGAACCGTAAGAGGTCATGACGATCAACCCAGCCTTTTAATGGCGTGGGACAACCACCGTTCTCTCTCGCTCTTCCCCGGTGAGGACTCGTTTCGGGTGCTGACCCCTGAAGAAATCATGGAGGAGCAAACGCAATCACAGGACGAAGGGATGACGCTGACATGACAAACACCCCTCTCGCCTACAACCAAATTTACAACATGGACTGCCTTGACGGTCTGCGACTGCTGGAATCCGACAGCATACAGATGGCGGTGACTTCACCGCCGTATTGGGCGCTTCGTTCGTATGGCTGCGCCGGTCAGATCGGGCAGGAAGACACGCCGCAGGAATATATCGACCGCCTGTGCGCCGTATTTGCCGAGCTTCGCCGGGTGCTGAAGCCGGACGGCGTGTTCTTCCTCAATATTGGCGATACCTACTGCGGCACCGGCAACAAGGCCGATTACTATGATCCGAAATACCCAAAAGGGCGAACTGGGCAGAAGAAAGCGAAAAACAATCGCGTCCCCGGCATCAAGCCAAAAGACCTCTGCGGCATTCCGTGGGCTGTAGCGTTCGCGCTTCGTGAGATGGGCTGGTATCTTCGTCAAGATTGCATTTGGAGCAAACCGAACCCGCTTCCCGAAAGCGTCACCGACCGCTGCGTGAAATCCCATGAATACCTCTTTTTGTTCGCCAAGAGCCAGCGGTACTATTTTGACCACAAGGCAATCCGTGAACCCGCCGTGGATGCCCGAAAAAACGGCATCCACAAAGGCTCCGCAAAATACAACAGACCAATGACCGAGAGCGGCAGCGTCCAATCGCTGAACCGTGGGAATCGGCAGCGATGCCAATGGGAAGACGGACAGGCGCTTCGCAATAAAAGGAGCGTATGGACAGTAGCGACCAAAGGGATCAGCGACGGACATTTCGCGGCATATCCTCCCGCGCTGATTGAGCCGTGCATCTTGGCGGGCTGTCCGCCGGGAGAAGTCGTACTCGACCCCTTCATGGGCGCAGGGACAACAGCCGTTGTTGCCAAAGCCTTGGGACGGCAATATATCGGCTTTGAGCTGAACCCCGAATATATCACAATCGCTGAAAAGCGGATTAAGGAGGGCAAATGACATGCCAAACTGGGTAACCAATCACTTGACAATAGAAGCCGAAACCGAAGAACGGCTTCACGAAATCATGACCGCTATCGCATACGATGATAAAGGTCTCGGCACAATTGACTTCAACAAAATCAACCCGATGCCGCCTGAACTGGACATCGAAAGCGGCACCAAAACAAAGCAGGCTTTGGAGCGGTACACGCATTTTATCCGTGCGGCGCAGCTTACGGGCTGTGTTGGCTTGCAGGAGCCGCTGCCCATGAGCATTGAGGATGAACGTGTAAAGCTGATCTCACCCAATTATGAGAAAGATGCCGATCTGATTGCTTTCGGCGCAAAGGCGTACAGCAACAAGCAGAAATACGGCGCGACCGACTGGTACTACTGGTGTTCCAGCAATCAACCCGGACATTGGGGTACGAAATGGAATAGCACCCCGATGGACGACCCGCACGAATACGATGGCAGCAATCGCCTTGAATTCCAAACGGCTTGGAGTCCACCCGAACCCGTGATCGTGCGGCTTTCGGAGATGTATCCCGACGCGCAGTTCCGGCACCGGTGGGCTGACGAGGACATCGGCATGAACGTGGGCGAAATCACCTATCAGGAGGGTGAAGCAATCGAATATGACGTTCCCTCTGGTGGCTCCAAGGAAGCCTACGAGATGGCGGCGGAGATTATCGGCATCGACCTCTCCGAATATGAACTGTATTACTCCCAAACCAAAGGCAGCTATGTGAACCGTGAGGATTTGGCGTGGGAGGACATGTGTTACCGCGCGAAAAAAACGAGGGAAGATTTCGCGCAAAAAACGAGAGCCGGAAGAAGCAGAGGGCCGGGAAGAGAAGCAAGCGCAAAGAGCATACAAAAGAGAGGCCAAAATGG
>JAIRXU010000053.1 GCA_031268095.1 Oscillospiraceae bacterium
CTAAAAAAGTGGCGCGGCATCGCAACACGATACGCGAAAAATTCCTCGTCCTTCCTTGCTGCTGTCCATATCCGCTGCTGGGCGCTTTGGCTCGGAATCTCGTGACTACAGAGTCTAGATTGCTATCACTGGCATTGACATAGGAAACGAACCCACTGTCAATGTTTCCTGCAACTTCTACCCATGTAGAAGAATCATATTTCCCCTTCCGGATATACTGGCAATACAGTCGGTTGCTGGTCTTCATTGTGGAAGTATAGCTTCGGCTGAGTGCTACCAGGCGAAAGATGTCGGAATAGGGCGTCGCGGGCTCAATGACCCATCTCTGCGCGGAACTCTGCGTGCAGGTCTTGATGCCGACATTGGAGTTCCCGCCGTTCAGCGGCGAAATTACCCGGGTCGATGTGCAGGCCGGCTGGATGTAGTAGTACGCGCCCGTGCTGTCTTTGTAGAACGTCATGTACTGTGCGTTGGATTCCAGGTCCGACCACATGATCAACGCCCGGTCCTCCACGTCAAGGCTTGAACCGATTGCGGCGGACTTCCCGGATACATGCTGTGGCTGGAGACGGTATTTCCCGTTGCTGAGTTTCGTGAGCTTCCAAAGCTGCGCTTTGCTTCCCGTGAAAGTCCAGTTGCACGTCCCGCTGCCGTCGGCGGTCGCGGATGCACCGACAGCCAGGTATGTACCATACGCAATGTTGCGGATGTAAAAGAGTCCGTTTGGAGGGGTCCCCGCTGTTAGTCCGGTCATCCCGGTTGCCGCCGCCGCGGCCCGCTGCGACCCGTCCCCGGGCCTCGAAATCTCCCCGCCGTCGATCAGCGGCAGCTCTTCCGGCGGCAGGCTGGGGTCCGTGGTTTCTTCTGGGTCGGTGGTTTCTTCTGGGTCGGTGGTCTCTTCTGGATCCGTCGGGTCCTCCGGTTGCGTTGTCTCTTCCGGTTGAGTCATTTCTTCTGGCAGTGTCGTTTCTTCGGGTTGCGTTGTCTCCTCTGATTGAGAGGTTTCTTCGGGTTGGGTCGTTTTTTCCGGTAGTGTTGTTTCTTCGGCGAGCTCGGTGATTTCATCGAGCGGCAGGGTGGATTCTTCGGTGACGGACAGGTCCTCCCGGGTGGGAGTGGTCAGGGCGGCGGCGCTGAGGGTTCCAGCGAGGGTCAGCAGCGCCAGCGCCAGGCAGAAGGCGGACAGTAATTTCTTCTTCACGTTTGCCATCTCCTTCTTTGTTTTTGGATATAAAATCCTTTCCCAGTATAGCACGCGAGGGGACACAATGTCAACAAAAACCAGCGGGTCCACAGAAAAATTTTTCACAAAGAGCGCCGTTTGCAATTTTTTATTCAGAGGGCCTTATGTAGTCATCCTTGCCGGACAATTTTCGGCAGCCTCTGCCTAAGGTATTCTTCACGTAAGCTTCTACGCGCGGATAAACATCCTGAACGCCTTCTTTTGCATTGATCGAAATATTCGGCCAATCCGCTTTTTTCAATGCATACCCAAGGCAATTAATATCGTCGCGCAATCTTACATTCCGATACCCGCCGGGCGCGCCAAGGGTAGTCGCGGGCTCGATGACCCATCTCTGCGCGGAACTCTGCGTACAGGTCTTGATGCCGACATTGGAGTTCCCGCCGTTCAGCGGCGAAATCACGCGGGTTGATGTGCAGGCCGGCTGGATGTAGTAGTACGCACCCCCCCCCCGCCCCCGGTCTCCCAAGGGCAGGGGCCTGGTCGGTTTACCAGGGAAAGAAGCGCCGCAGGATGGAGCCGTAGGCGATCACAAAGACCAGCGCGTCGTCACCTTTTCGCCCTTTGTCCTCAATGAACGCACGACAAACTAAGCCATCATAGCAGTAGTTATTGACGTCTTCTAAGGGCGACGAAAGAACCAAATCGTAGCCAGTGCCGTAGATCTCCTTCATTTTTCCCACGGTGCTGTTCACTTGGAAGCCTTCGGGCGTGACATAGCTCTGGTCAAAAATGAAGATCTGGTAGAGGAGGTTATCATCAGTGAAATAGAGCTGCCATTCGTTAGGCCACAGTATGGTAAGATAGGTTATTGTGTCCAGGCGAGATCCTCTATATTGCACGTTATGGGCTTTCAGCGCGGCTTCCACTTCGGAAAGCGTCGTTTTCCCGCTGTAGTCCAATTGAATTCCCAGGTCCTTTCCCCCAACAATAAGGGGAACCCATCTTGGTTTGCCTGGCGGAATGGGGCTGGTTTCGGATGGGATAGGGGTCGTCTCAGGCGGAAGATTAGCCTTTGATGAAATCTCCGTCGGCGTGGCCGTCGTGACAAGGGCCGTGCTTTTCTCACTGGCGTCGCTGCTCGTTGAGGTTGCTGGGGTACAAGCTGTCAGGAGGAGCGCCAAGGCAAGAACAAGTACGGTGATTCTCTTCATGGTAATATCCTCCTAATTGAACTGGATGTAGCCGCACCCTCCCCGCCCCCGGTCTCCCGGGAGCAGAGGGGCTTGATCAAGGTTACCAGGGGAAGAAGCGCTGTAGGATAGCGCCGTAGGCGATCATGTAGACCAGCGCGTCGTCGCCTTTCCGCCCCCTGTCCTCAATGAACGCACGACAAACTAAGCCATCATAGCAGTAGTTGTTGACGTCTTCTAAAGGCGATGAAAGAACTAGGTCGTAGCCTGTGCCGTAGATCTCTTTCATTTTCCCCACCGTGCTATTCACCTGGAACCCTTCGGGGGTGACATAACTCTGGTCGAAGATGAAGATCTGATAGAGCAGCTTGTCTTCTGTGAAATACAAAATCCAATAACCACCCTCCGCTTTGGTTTCCACGCGGGTGCTAGAATATGTGTAGGGGATCTCTGCTTTGTCCAGCGCGCCTATGACGTCGTTCCAAGTCGTTTTCCCGCTGTAGTCCAGTTGAATTCCGAGATCCCGTCCTTGGAAAACAAAGGGAACCCAGCGGGGTTTGCCGAGAGGGATGGGACTGGTCTCGGACGGGAGGGGGGTTGTCTCTGGAGGAAGATTTGCCTTTGCCGAAGTCTCCGGCTGCGAGGTCGTTGTGACAGGCGCTGTGCTTTGCTCGCTGGCGTCGGTACTCGTCGAGGCGGTGCAAGCCGTCAGGAGGAGCGCCAATGCAAGCAATAGAATGGAAATCTTCTTCATAATAATAATACCCTCCTAATTGAACTGGATGTAGCCGCGGAATACTTCTTCATTGTAATAATGGGAATAACCATCATACAATTTGACAAATTCTTTCCGCGGTAATTTCTTGACGCTGCTGCCTCGCGTGCCTTGGGGGACGTTGCTCTCGGAGTAGTAGATGTATACTGTGCCGTTTTCTACCCGGACGGTCTCGATGAACACGACATGGCCGTGATAATCTCCGCCAACGTAGAACAAGTAACAGGCAACGCTTTTGGGCGCCGGAATAATATAGTCCTCAAAAGGATCAAACGTGCCATTCCGGGGATTGTGTTCCCGTCTGTCCAGCAAGGCACCAACGCCATATTTGTCGAGGTAAGACCCGTTGCTGTTGACTGTGACGCGCCTGATCTGGCCGAGAACCGTCAGCCACCATCCGCCGGAAGCCGCCAGGCCCAACGGATTCAGAGCGGTATTGAACGTCAGCCGAATGCCCAATTCCTCGCCGATCCGACCATGCACATACCATGGGCACTGCGGCGGATTGTTGAAGACGTTGAACGGGGTCAAGTACGCGCCGGCGTACGTGTTGATGGAAGCTCCAGTTTCTGTATTCTTTGGCGTTCCGGACGTATAGACCCGTTCCAGCCGCCACTTCTGCGGCGCGTTGCCGACGTACGTCTTCAGGCCGACGTTGCTGTTCCCGCCGTTCAGCGGGGCGAGCACGCGGCCGGGGCTCAGCGCGCACGCCGGCTGGATGTAGTAGGTGTTCTTGTCGCCGGTAGGGATCAGGTACATGTACTGCGCCTGGGAGGCCAGGTCGTCCCAGAGGATCGCTTGGCGGTCCTCCGCGTTGACGCTGGCGCCAATGGCGATGGATTTCCCGGAGACGTGCTTGGGCGCGAGGCGGTAGCAATTGGTCCCGGCAACCCTGGAAACCGTCCACTGCTGCCCCGGCATGGCGGTAATGCTCCAATTGACGGCGCTGGCTCCGCTGGCTGTGGATGCGGTAGAGAAGGCCAAGTAGGTGCCGTAGGAGAGATTTCGGATGTAGTAGTCTGCGTTAACGACGCTGGTTGACGCGTCACCCACCGGCGCCGCAGCTGCCACCGCGGCCCTCTGCGGCCCGTCTCCTGGCTCCGCGATCTCCCCGCCGTCGATCAGCGGCAACTCTTCCGGCGGCAGGCTGGGGTCCGTGGTTTCTTCTGGGTCGGTGGTCTCTTCTGGCAGTGTCGTTTCGTAGTGTTGTTTCTTAGGCGAGCTCGGTGATTTCATCGAGCGGCAGGGTAGATTCTTCGGTGACGGACAGGTCCTCCCGGGTGGGAGTGGTCAGGGCGGCGGCGCTGAGGGTTCCGGCGAGGGTCAGCAGCGCCAGCGCCAGGCAGAGGGCGGACAGTAACTTCTTTTTCATGTTTCGTCCTTCTTTCCGATTGATTCGGCGTTTTCGCCTGTATCCATATTGTACCACTGTTCGCGGGGTAAAACAATACTATTATGGTTTATTTCGTCATGGAAAACTTATGAAAAAACAGCTAGGAGGCGCCTTCTGGCGCCTCCTAGCCCTCTCCCTATACTCTCCCGCGATGCGTCAATGCGTCGCATTGTAAAAAAATCAGTCAAAGAACGTCTCCGTCACGCGCTCGCACACCTCCGGAGAATATACCCAATGATCCAGGTGCTCGCCGGTGACGAAGTACTTCATTGCCGGAACCGGATAGCACGCGGAGAACGAATCGACGATGATCAGTTTGATCTTCATCCGCTCGGGCAGGATGCTCTTGATATAGACGCAGGCATGGTCCCCCGCCTGGACTTGTTCGTTGTATTCCGCCAGACCCGCCAGGTTGGGGGTCAGCTCAACAAACACGCCGTACTTTTCCACCGAACGGACGATACCCGGCACCGTCTCCCCCGCGCTGAACTGGCTGGCGTTTTCTTCCCAGGTGCCCAGCAGCTCTTTGTGGGAGAGCAGGACCCGTCCCTGTTCGTCCCGCCCCTTGATGACCGCGCGGATGCTTTGCCCGGCGGTGAAGCGGGCGCTGGGGTGCGGGATGCGGGATACGCTGATGGCGTCGATGGGCATCAGCGCGCTGATGCCTGCGCCGATGTCGGTAAATACACCGAAATTCTCCATGTGGCTCACCTTGGCGTCAATGATATCCCCCGGCTGCAACTGGTCGATGTACTGTTCCTGACAGTCCCGCTGGACGCTGACCCGGCTGAGGGTACAGATCTGTTCGCCGTCAGCCCCGACGGTGAACCCTGTCACGCGGACCATCACGGGCTTATTGACCCGGGAAATCAGCGCGATGTCCCGAACCTCGCCTTCCTCAATCCCGAGGGCCCCCTGGGTCCGGGGGATGATGCCTCGCATGCAGCCCAATTCCACATGGAGGTTATGTTCGTTGTCGCAAAGAAGGACCCGTCCCTCCAAAATGCTGCCGCAGGCGCAGGCTTCGTGCAGCCCGGCCGGGGACGCCAGAGCACGGCGGTTCTCTGCTGTTTGAATCAATTGGCCTTCAGGCGGGAAGTTTGTCATACCTTCTCCATCCTTTCCCTCGCTGCTTTTTTACTCCTGGTATCTATATGTCCGAAAGATCTTTTGTATTCATGGCCGGACAAAACTTTTTGCCGCCGTTCCGGCGATTCCGTCCTGTGCCGCGCGAACTGGCCAGTCTGTGTGAATTTCCTGCGTTTTTTCTCCAAAACGCCTCAAGTCCCATTTCTTTTGCTTTGACATTTCCGGGTTTTGTGTTATACTATTCTCTAGGAGTCTAGAAGCTCTAGAAGTCTAGAGAAAGCTATTCTGGGAGGAGCCGGACAAATGAATCGCCGGGCAGGGTTCCTTTTCCCGCTTTTCGCAATGCAAAGCATTCCCCTTGTAGCGTTATAAACCAAGGTAAGGCCCGCAGGGACGCGCGGGTATAAAAATCCAACTTAATCATATCACAAGAATCCCTTTGCGTCAAGCCTTCCGGAAAAATTTTTATGCAAAGAAGGTCATTTTTTGGATGTGATCGCCGGGGCCGTGCTGCTCCTCAAAAAACAGCACCCTTGCGGCGGACAAACGTTCACCGTTTTGCGCGCCGGACCGCAGCCTCGTCTGCGGTGCGACGTCTGCGGCCATGAGATTGATTTCGATCGGCAGAAGCTAGAAAAACAGATCAGGCAAGCCCTGCCGCCCAAGGAGGACCAACCGGAATGATGCTGGAAAACCTCGATCAGCTGGATAATTTGGAACAAATCGAAGCGCGGCTGGAGCAAATCAATGCCCTGCTGTGCGCCCCGGAAGTCCTGGCGGATCAGCCCCGCTGCCGGGATCTGCTGCGCGAAAGCAAACGCATCGCCCCGGTGGTGGAGACTTTTCGCGCCCACCGGGCGGCCCTGGCGGCGGCGGATGAGGCCCAGGCTTTGCTGGACGGCGGCGGGCTGGAGCGGGATTTTAAAGACCTGGTGCTGGAGGAACTGGACCGTGCCCGGGCCGACGCGGACGAAACCGGCCAGCGGCTCAAGTTCCTGCTGCTCCCCCGCGATCCCAACGACGACAAAAATGTCATCATCGAGATCCGCGGCGGCGCGGGCGGCGAAGAGGCCTCTCTTTTCGCCGGGGTGCTCTTCCGGATGTACGGCATGTACGCCGAGGGCCGGGGCTGGAAGCCGGAGGTTCTTTCGGTCAATGAAACCGAACTGGGGGGATACAAAGAAATCAGTTTTCTCATCGACGGCGAAGGAGCCTACTCCCGCTTCAAGTTCGAAAGCGGGGTGCACCGGGTCCAGCGGGTCCCGGAAACGGAGTCTCAGGGCCGGATCCATACGTCTACCGTCACCGTCGCCGTTCTGCCCGAGGCGGAAGAAGTG
The DNA here is from genome assembly GCA_031268095.1 of Oscillospiraceae bacterium. GTDB lineage: Bacteria > Bacillota > Clostridia > Oscillospirales > Acutalibacteraceae > WRMQ01. Next base: position 6,971 of record JAIRXU010000053.1, read on the forward strand.
GATGTTGACATTAACCCCACCGATTTGCAGATCGACACCTTCCGCTCCAGCGGCGCGGGCGGGCAGCACATCAACAAGACCGAATCCGCCATCCGCATCACCCATCTCCCCACCGGGACGGTCGTCGAATGCCAAGATGAGCGCAGCCAGCACAAGAACCGCGATAAGGCCATGAAAGTCTTGCGCTCTCGGATTCTTCAGGCGGAGCGGGAGAGGCAGAGCGCCGCCATCGCCGGGGAACGCCGGGCCCAGGTGGGCTCCGGGGACCGCAGCGAGCGCATTCGGACATACAATTATCCCCAGGGCCGGGTCAGCGATCACCGCATCGGCCTGACGTTATACAAAATCGAGGCGATCCTGAACGGAGACCTGGATGAACTCATCGACGCGCTTCTTACCGCCGACACGGCAGAAAAACTCAAGGCCGCCGGCGAGCTGAACTGATTTTTTCTGCATCAGCAATTTTTACTTTCCCGTCAATCATTTCCGTCTATACTTTGAACACAGGTGTGAGAACTTATAGAGAAAGAAGTGGCCGCCATGAAACACGTCCCCAACCTCCTGTCCCTCTCTCGGATTCCTCTGTCGCTGGTGCTGATCCCCATCGCGCTCCTGAAGAAGCCCGTTTTGTTCCTGGCGGTCTACCTTGTCACCGGCCTGACGGATGTCCTCGACGGCTGGCTGGCCCGGCGCTATCACTGGGAATCCAAACGCGGCGCGAAAATCGACGCCTCCGCCGACGTGGTCCTTATGCTCTCACTGCTGGCGGTCATCTTCCTTGTGCTGAAGCTGAAATTCAAGTCCTATGTGCTGATTGCCCTGGGGGCCGTTGTCGCGCTGAAGCTGATCAACCTCGTTTTCACCAAAGTGAAGTTCCGGCAGTGGGCAACCATGCATACTCTGGCCAATAAGTACACTGCCCTGCCGTTTTATGTCCTCGTGCCGGTCTGCGTCTGGTTCCCCAAAGCCCCGGTCAGCCTGCTGGCGGCGGTCATGCTGGGGACGGTCTTCGCGGCCAACCTGGAGGAAAGCTGGATTCTCGCGGCTTCGTCGGCGTACGGCATCGACACCAAGACCATCTGGCATCTGAAAAAGGCCCAGCGTCAGCCCATCGAAGTCCCCCTGCCCAGGACAGACGCAGAAGAACGGCCAAAATCCGCCGCCGCGCGCTAGCAGGAGGACGAACGCATGCAGACGCTTCGGCTTTCCGCCGCTATCCCTTCCGACTTGGACCGGGCGGCGGCGCTGCTGCGGGCGGGGGAACTGGCCGCTCTCCCCACCGAGACAGTCTACGGCCTGGCAGCCAATGCCCTGGACGGAGACGCCGTCGCGAAAATTTTCACCGCCAAGGGCCGTCCCCAGGATAACCCCCTGATCGTCCATGTTCCCGGCGCGGCGGACGCCGCCGCCCTGGCGGCAGATTTTCCGCCGGAAGCGCAGCGGCTGGCAGACGTTTTCTGGCCCGGCCCGCTGACGATCATCCTCCCCAGCAGCGGCATGGTCGCTCCCGCGGTCAGCGCCGGACTGCCGACGGTCGCCCTGCGGGTCCCCGCCCATCCGGCGGCCTTGGCGCTGCTTCAGGCTGCGGGAATCCCGTTGGCCGCGCCTTCCGCCAACCGCTCCGGCTCCCCCAGCCCCACCGCGGCGGCACACGTCCTGGCGGATCTGGACGGCCGGATTGCGACGGTACTGGACGGCGGGCCCTGCGGAATCGGCGTGGAGTCGACGGTGGTCTCCCTCGCGGGGGAATCTCCTTGCCTGCTGCGGCCCGGCGGCGTGACGCTGGCCCAGCTGCGGGACGTTCTGGGGGACGTCACCGTCTCGCCTTCCGTCACTGCGCCGCTGGAGAACGGCGAAACCGCCGCTTCCCCCGGCATGAAATACCGCCACTATGCGCCGGAAGCATCGCTGACCCTCGTGCGGGGCAGCGCCGCCGCGTTTGCGGCTTATGCCGTTTCCTGCGCCGCCGGCTGGGATGGCCTGCTCTGTTTCGATGAAGACCTTTTCTGTCTCCGGGCGCTGCTGCCGAAGCGTTCTGTTCTCCTGACCTATGGGTCCGAAACGGATCCGGCAGCCCAGGCGCGCCTGCTCTTCGCCCGGCTGCGGGAGATGGATGCCCTGGGCCTGCGGCGGGCGCTGGTTCACTGCCCTTCGGCGGACGGCGCGGGCCTGGCGGTTTATAACCGGCTCCTGCGGGCCGCGTCATTTCGAGTGGTGGAGGCGACGTCATGTTTCCCGGTATCCCGATTCCCGTGATTGGCCTGACAGGCCCCACCGGCGCGGGGAAGTCCCTGGCCGCCGGAATTTTTCGTGATCTGGGCTGCGCTGTGCTGGACGGGGACGTCCTGGCCCGGAAAGTCCAGCGGCCCGGTTCCCCGGTGCTGGGCCGGCTGGCGGAAACCTTCGGCCCGGAAATTCTTCGGGCAGACGGCTCCCTAGACCGCGCCGCTTTGGCTGCCCGCGCTTTCGCCAGCCAAACCGCCCGCGCCCTGCTCAACGAAATCACCCATCCGGCGATCCATGCCCTGGCGGCGGAACGCGCCGCCGCGCTGCCGCCGGGCATCCCCGCGCTGGTGATCGACGCCGCAGCGCTGCTGGAAAGTGAGTTTGCCGCCCGCTGCGACCATATCGTGCTCGTCACCGCGCCGGAGGAGCTCCGGCTGCGCAGGATCCTCGCCCGGGACGGCATCCCGGCGGAAGCGGCCCTGCGCAGAATCAAGATTCAGCCCGCCGGCGCATATGATATTTCGCGCTGCGATACCGTGATCGAAAACACCGGCAATCCCGCCGGCCTGCGCCCGGCCCTGGAAGGAGTGTTGGTTCTTGTCCGCTCGCAAACTGGTCCGTAAATCCCGCTGGCCGCGGCGGCTGGCGGCGCTCCTGCTGTTGGCCGCGCTGCTGCTGGCCGGGCGGCGCGTTTATCTGCGCTGGAATTATCCCCGGACCTATGCGGAACCCATTGAGCGCTGGGCGGCCGTCTACGATCTCCCGCCGCCGCTGCTTTACGCTCTGGTCCGGACGGAAAGCGGCTTCGATCCCCACGCGGTTTCCCGCGCGGACGCCCGGGGGCTGACGCAAATCACGCCGGAAACCTTCGCCTGGCTGCAAACCAAGCAGGACGAGACCTTGGCGCTGGAGACGCTTTTCGATCCGGAAGTTTCCCTGCGCTACGGGGCGTACTTCCTGCGGCTGCTGCTGGACGAATTTGGCGGCGCGGACACCGCTCTGGCCGCCTACCATGCGGGGCGGGGGCAAGTGAACCGCTGGCTGGAGGATCCCGCCGTTTCTCCGGACGGAACAGCCTTGGCGCGGATCCCGTTTCCCGACACCCGGCATTACGTCGCGAAGGTTACGGCAGCCATGCGGCAATATGAAAAATTATACTTTTCGGAAAGGGTGGCAATCGAATGAACGAAGACAAGACATTGGGCTCAGGAACGGAAAAAAGTGAGGCCGACCTGCTGCGGGAGCGGCTGCTGCGGCAAACCCGGCATGCCTGCGAAGTGATGAACCCGGCGGAAATCGCCGCGGCCGACGCTTTTTGTGAGGGCTATAAAACCTTTCTGAATCAGGCGAAGACGGAGCGGGAGGCCGCCGCCTTCCTGCTGGCGCGCGCGCGGGCGCTGGGCTTCCGGGAGTTCCGCCCGGGAGACATCTGCCGGCCCGGCGACAAATGTTACGTCAACAACCGGAACAAGGCGCTGATCCTGGCCGTCGCCGGAAAGGAACCGGCGGAAGCCGGTCTCCGGCTGACGGCGGCGCACATCGACTCCCCTCGCCTGGACCTCAAGCCCAGCCCCCTCTATGAGGACAAGGCGCTGATCCTCGGCAAGACGCATTATTACGGCGGGATCAAGAAGTACCAGTGGGCGGCGATTCCGCTGGCCCTGCATGGGGTGGTCGTCAAAAAGGACGGCACGATAGTTCCCGTTTCCATCGGCGAGGACCCGGCGGACCCGAAGTTCTGCGTCACGGATCTGCTTCCCCACCTGGCCGCCGAGCAGATGAAACGTACGCTGGATAAAGGCATTCAGGGTGAGGAGCTGAATATTATCTTCGGCAGCCGCCCGATTCTGCTGGACGGCAAGCCCGAAGGCTTCAAGCTCAACATTTTGCAGATTCTGCACGAGCGCTACGGCATCACGGAATGGGACCTGCTCAGCGCGGAGCTAGAAGCGGTTCCGGCTTTCCCGGCCTGCGACGTCGGGCTGGACCGCGGGATGATTGGCGCCTACGGTCAGGACGACCGCGTCTGCGCCTATCCTTGCGCGGAAGCCCTCTTCGCCCTGGAAGGCGTACCGGACCGTACCGCCGTCGCCGTCCTGGCGGACAAAGAGGAAATCGGCTCCTGCGGCAACACGGGACTGGATACGAATTTTCTGCTGGACTTCATCACGGATCTCGTCCTGGGCCAGGGAGGGAATCCCCGCGTCGCCCTGCGGAACACGAAGTGCCTGTCCGCCGACGTCAACGCCGCTTTCGACCCCACCTTCCCCGGCGTCATGGAACCGCAGAACGCGGCATACTGCAATTTGGGGGTGGTGGTGACGAAATACACCGGCGCCCGGGGCAAAAGCGGGACCTCTGACGCGGGAGCGGAATTCTTCGCGTGGGTGCGGAACCTGCTTGACGAAGCGGGCGTCCTCTGGCAGGCCGGGGAACTGGGCAAGGTGGACGAGGGCGGCGGCGGTACCGTCGCGGTGGACCTGGCGAAGCTCAACCTGGATGTGATCGACATCGGTGTGCCCATCCTCTCGATGCACGCGCCTTTCGAACTCGCCGCCAAGCTGGATATCGCCATGCTGGAAAAGGCCTGCCGGGCCTTCTATCAGAGCTAGGGGCGGACCCCGGCCCGGACCTGCTGTCACCAGGCATATCAGGCATACAAAATACAAAGGAGTGTTTTTGATGCGCGCGCAGGCGTTCGCTTTGATGGAAGAATTTTATACCCGGAACGCGGATCTCTCCGCAACCCGGGAACCCTTGACCCAGGCCGTTCAGAAGATCATCGACTGTTACGCCGCCGGCGGGAAGGTTCTCACGGCGGGGAGCGGCGGGAGCGCCGCCGACGCGGAACACATCACCGCCGAGCTGCTCAAGAGTTTCCGCTGCCGCCGGCCCGTGTCCGCGGACTTCCGGGCCGCCTTCGCCGCCCGGTTCGGAGAAGATCCGATGCTGGACCGGCTGGAGGAAGGTCTGCCGGCGCTGACGCTCTGCGGGAATTTCCCGATCCTGACCGCCGTGCTCAATGACATCGGCCATGAAACCGCGTTCGCCCAGACGGCCCTCAGCCTGGCCCGGCCCGGCGACGTCCTGATTGCCATCAGCACCTCAGGGAATTCCCAAATGCTCTGCAACGCCATCCGGGTCGCGGCGGTCCGGGGCGCGTTCTGCGTCGCCCTCACAGGGCGGGACGGCGGCAAAATGCGGGCTCTGGCGGATATCGCCGTCGTCGCCCCGGCAGAGGAAACCTACCGAATCCAGGAACTCCATATGATGCTCTATCATTTGCTCTGCGCGGCGGTCGAGGCCGAATTTTTCGCGGAATAAATTTGCAGGAGGAAATGCGCATGCAGCGCACGATCATTCATGCGATCTTTGCCGCGCCGGAACAATTCGCCGGGCGGGAAATCACCGTCTGCGGCTGGGTGCGGACGCTGCGGTCCTCCAAGGCCGTGGCCTTCGCCGAACTGAACGACGGCAGCGGCTTCCGCTCTCTTCAGGTCATTCTGGAGGATGGGCGGACACCGGACTTTGCGGCTCTGGTCAAACTGGGCGCGGGGACGGCGCTGCGGGCGCGGGGCACACTGCTGCTGACCCCGGAGGCCGGCCAGCCCTGTGAGCTTCACGCGGACGAAGTGACGGTGGTCGGTCCTTGCGCGGCGGACTATCCGCTGCAAAAAAAGCGGCACTCCCTGGAATTTCTGCGGAGCATCGGACACCTGCGCCCCCGAAGCAATACCGTCGGCGCTGCTTTGCGGGTCCGCTCGGCGGCGGCGTTCGCGATTCACCAGTTCTTCCAGGAGCGCGGCTTTGTCTACGCCCATACCCCTGTCATCACCTGCGCAGACGCGGAAGGGGCCGGTGAACTGTTTCGCGTCACGACGCTGGATCCCGCCGCCCCGCCCCGGACAGCGGACGGCGCGGTGGATTTCCGGGAAGACTTTTTCGGAAAACCCGCGTTTCTCACCGTCTCCGGTCAGCTCCAGGGGGAAGCCATGGCCATGGCCTTCGGGAACATCTATACCTTTGGCCCTACCTTCCGGGCAGAGCGGTCTTATACCCAGCGGCACGCCGCGGAGTTCTGGATGGTAGAGCCGGAAATCGCCTTTGCCGACCTGACGGACGACATGCAGCTGGCGGAAGACATGATCAAGTACGTCCTCCGGACGGTGCTCTCGCGCTGCCCGGAGGAATTGGCGTTTTTCAATCAGCACGTAGACCGGGGCCTGCTGGCCAGACTGGAAGCAGTGGCCGGGGCAGCGTTTGCCCGCGTGAGCTATACGGAGGCCGTCCGTCTGCTGGAACCCCGCAACGATCGCTTTGAATACAAAATTGCCTGGGGCTGCGATCTTCAGACGGAGCACGAGCGCTGCCTGACGGAAGAAATCTTCGGCGTACCGGTCTTCGTTACGGATTACCCAAAGGAGATTAAGGCCTTTTATATGCGGCAGAACGACGACGGCAAGACCGTCGCCGCGATGGATTTGCTGGTGATGGGCATCGGGGAAATCATTGGCGGCAGCCAGCGGGAGGAGCGCCCGGACCTGCTCGAAGCGCGCATCCGCGCCATGGACGCCGCGCCGGAAGCCTACCAATGGTACCTGGACCTGCGCCGCTTCGGCGGTTGCCCCCATGCGGGCTTCGGCCTGGGGTTCGAGCGGCTGGTGATGTATCTGACCGGCCTTTCGAACATCCGCGACGTCTCTGCCTTCCCCCGGACGACAGGCACGGCGGAATTTTAAGGGATACCCCAGAAAGGAATGCCAAAAAGCGGCGCGCCTGTTTCCGGGGCGCCGTGCGCGTCCTGTTTTGATATCCATGGAAAGCGCTTCCGCCAAAAACCGCGCACAAAAATTTTTCTTGACATCTTCGCCCCCCCGTGGTATACTAGCTAAGTTGCGATATGGCAATAGTGAAAAGTGTCTTGTATCAAGGAGGTGCACAACCCATGGCGAAATGTGAATACTGCGGCAAGGGCGTGACGTTCGGGATCCAGGTTTCCCACTCCCACCGCCGCTCGAACCGGACCTGGAAGCCCAACGTCAAGCGCGTCAAGGCAGTGGTCGATGGTTCCCCGAAGCGGGTCTACGCCTGCACACGCTGCCTGCGGTCCGGAAAAGTGACCCGCGCGGCGTGATTCCGGCAACCGGAACGCAAGAAAACGCAAGAACAGGAAAAACATCCCGTCCGGCCGGGCGGGATGTTTTGTTTTATTTGGTTTTGTTCCGCGGTTATGTAGCTGCGGCGCGGTTCGTCGCCACCAGCGCAATGCCGGTCCCGGCCAGATCCGGGAGAATGACGTCCCCCACGGCGACGGGCGCCCGGGCGCGGACGGTCTTGAGCGCTTTCGCGCAGTCGAGCAGCTTCGCCTTTGGTACGGGCTGGGCAGACTTTACGCTCAGCAGCGGGCCGGGCCCGTTCTCCAGCCGGACCGTGCCGGTGAAGGAGCGCAAGGGGTTGGTGCATTCGCTTCTGGCGTAGCTCTCCCCCCGCTTGCAGGTATTGCCCTCGACGGCGGCGACGTTCCCCGCCCCGTCCAGCGTCACCCGCAGCGCGCAGCCCAGCGGGCAGGCGACGCAGACCATCTCTCTGATGAAATCTTCCATCTCATCAACCCTCCCTCTGAAGTTATCAATTGGATACAGAACGGAAAAACGTTCTCATTGGGCCCCCTGCGGCGGCTGCCGGCCGTCTCCCCCGTATGCGCGCGCGACGGCATTGAGGTCGTTTTGGAGGAGCGCGTAGTTCACGATATTCAGTCCGAAGAGGCTCAGCACCAAATAAATGATACTATTGTCGTTCAGCGGAATGCCCCGGCGATTGGCGGCCTCGGCCAGCTTCTTCCCGCGCGTGAACATCCAGTAGATGTTATAGAAGGGGATGAACAGAATCAGGCAGACTTCGCCCGCGCAGGAGGGATCCTCTCCGTTCAGCACCTTGATCTTCTTACAGATGCTGTGGATCCAGCAGATCTGATAGATCCCAAAAGTCACAAACGAAAGCAGAATGCAGGCGGCTATGCTCTTTTCCTCCTGGAGCGGGTCGGCATAGCGCTTGGCGCGGGCCGCATACCCCAGGGGGACGCCAACCACCAGCGCCAGGAACAGAAGCAAGACCGGCAAGGCAACCAAAGCAACAGAAGATTTCACACGCGGTTCCTCCTTTTTCTCCCATACTTTTACTCTAAAATATCAATCACAATTTCTCCGTCCTGCGGGACGCTGGCCAACTGCTCCGGCTTCAGCAGCACTTCCTCCATTTCGCCGGGCGCGAGGCGGGGCCGCTTCCTCTTCAGCAGGACGGTTTCCCCCGCGGGGGAGACGCTCCGGACCCGGACCTCCGCGCCCTGATACACCTGCCCGACCCGAAAATAAACCTGGACCGCTTCCGGAGACGATGGTTCCGCCGGGGGATGCGCGGAAACGCCGCGCTTGATCCGCCGGGGGACAGCGTAGCGCGCGCCGCCTTCGGCCCGGACGGGGATCGCCGCCGCTTTGCCCCGGCCTTCGGGATGCTGGATATACGCGGCAGCCCCAGCCCCGGCCAGCTGGCTCTCCAGCGTGACGTAATCCACCAGATCGTGAACATGCAGGACATTGCCGCAGGCGAAGATTCCCGGAATGTCCGTCTCCCGGTCCTGGCTGACGGCGGGCCCGCCCGTCACGGGATCCAGCGCCAGCCCCGCGCCCCGGGAAAGCTCGTTTTCCGGAATCAAACCCACCGAAAGCAGCAGCAAGTCGCACGGGACATACATTTCCGTTTCGGGAATCGGGCGGCGGCGCGCGTCAACGTTCGCGACGGTAACACCCTCCAGCCGCTCTTTTCCGTGGATCCGCACCACCGTGCAGCTCAGGCGCAGCGGGATCCCGAAGTCATCCAGGCACTGGACAATATTCCGCGTCAGCCCGCTGGAGTAGGGCAGCAGTTCGCAGACCATCTTGACGTTTGCGCCTTCCAGCGCCATGCGCCTGGCCATGATCAGCCCAATGTCGCCGGACCCGAGGATGACGACCTCCCGCCCGGGAAGGTACCCGTTCAGATTGACATATTTTTGGGCCGCGCCCGCGCTGAGGATACCGGCGGGCCGGGTTCCCGCGATATTCAGCGCGCCCCGGGGACGCTCCCGGCAGCCCATCGCCAGAATCACCGCCGCCGAGGTCAGTTCCAGCAGCCCATCGGTCCGGCTGACGGCGGCGATGGTATGGACCCCCTCCCCGGGGATCACGTCCAGCACCATCGTGTCGGTCTTCACTTCAATGGTGCTCTTTTCCACCAGTGCAATGAACCGGTCGGCGTATTCCGGACCGGAGAGTTCTTCCTTGAAATAATGCAGGCCAAACCCCGCGTGGATGCACTGTTCCAGAATCCCGCCGAGGGTTTCCGCCCGTTCGAGAACCAGGATGCGGGTCACCCCGCGTTTTTCGGCCTCCAGCGCCGCCGCCATTCCGGCGGGTCCGCCGCCGACGACAATCAAATCATAGTCGGTCGTTTGATCAGGCATATTCGCTCATCATCCTCCCTACTCCGTTCGTTCCAGCAGAATCCGGGACCCGCCGCCGGACTTCGTGATCTCCTCCGGCGCAACGCCCAATTCCCGCGCCAGCAGCTCCAGTACCTTCACGCCGCAGAAGCCGCCCTGGCAGCGGCCCATACCCGCCCGCGTCCGGCGTTTGACCCCATCCACATCCCGGGCTCCGGCCGGGGCATGAATCGCGTCGAGAATCTCCCCTTCGCTGACGGTCTCGCAGCGGCAGATGATCCGACCGTAGGCGCTGTTGCGCGCAATGGCTTCGCGCCGGGCCTCCTGGCTGAGCTCCCGCATCCGCACCGGCTCTTTCCGGCCCGGATTCCAATCCGGCTTCTCCTCCAGCGGGCCAATGGCGTCCCGCACCAGCTCCAGCAGATAATCTGCAATCGCCGGGGCGGCGGACAAGCCGGGGGATTCGATCCCCGCCGCATGCAGGAACCGGGGATGGGCGGCGCTGGGCTCCAGGACGAAGTCATCCCGGTCGCAGTGAGCGCGGATCCCCGTGAAGGACGTAATCACATCCCGGGGCACGAACCCCGGCACGGACAGCGCTACGGCCTCCAGCACCCCCTGCAAGCCCGCGTCCGTTGTTGCGAAATCGTCCCGCGCCTCGACGTCCTCCGCCGAGGGACCCAGCAGGATATTCTGATGAACCGTCGGCGTGATCAGCACACCCTTGCCCATATTGGTCGGACACTGGAATATTGTCGCGCTGACGACGCCCGCCCGCGCCTGATCCAGCAGGAGGTATTCCCCCCGCCGGGGAAAAATCCGGAACGAGTCGTCCCCGATCATCCTGGCTACTTCGTCGGCATGTACGCCGGCGGCATTGATCACCACCCGGGCCGTCAGGTCTCGCGGGCCGTGGATCGTAAAATCCCCGTCCGGGCTGGCGTCAATCCCCGCGACGGAAAAATCCCGGCAGAGCTCCACCCCGTTGGCTACGGCGCATTCCGCTGCCGCAATGGCCAATTCATACGGGCTGATGATCCCTCCTGTCGGGGCATAGAGCGCGCCGGCAGCGGCGGGATTCAGGTTTGGCTCCATGGAGAAGAGCTCCGCCGGTCCCAGCAGCCGCAGCCCGGGCACACCGTTTTTTTGCCCCCTGGCCAGCAGGGCCTCCAGCGTCGGCATATCTTCCGGCGCGAACGCCACCACCAAGGATCCGTTGATCCGCAGCGGGACATGCAGCGCCTCGCAGAGCGTCGGCATCTGCCGGGATCCCTCCACGTTCATTCGGGCCTTCCGGCTGCCTGGCTTCGCGTCGTACCCCGCGTGAACAATGGCGCTGTTGGCCTTGCTGGTGCCCTGCGAAACGTCGTGCATCCGCTCCAGCAGCACTACGCGCAGGGTGGTCCGGCTCAGCGCCCGGGCAATCAGCGTCCCGACGACGCCCGCACCGATCACCGCCACATCATACCGCCCCGTCGGATAGGGTTGCGCATTCAACAAAGATTCCCCCTCTAAGCAAATGATTCTATGGTAAGTATACCACATTTTCTGTGATTACACAAGGGGCTTTCTCCTTAGGATTAACAAATTTTCCGTTTCAAGATATAACATAGTATACTGTAAATTCAGGAAGGAGAACTCAGAGGAAAACCTCGGGCAATATTTTATGGTTCCTCTTGGGCGGCTTCGCCGCGAGTCTTTGCTGGCTGCTGGCCGGACTGCTGTGGAGCATTACCATTGTCGGCCTGCCGCTGGGGACGCAGTGCTTCAAGTTCGCGCGGCTTTCGGCCTTCCCCTTCGGCAAAGAGATTGTCTTCGGCGGCGGCGCGCCCTCTCTGATCATGAATATCCTGTGGCTCCTCTTCGGCGGATTCGAAATGGCTTTGGGGCACGCCGCGGCCGGCCTCGTCTTCTGTGTGACAATCATCGGCATCCCTTTCGGCAAGCAGCACTTCAAACTGGCCAAACTGGCGCTCCTGCCCTTCGGCGCGTCGGTCGTCTAGGGGCATAGCCCACACTCCTGCTTATAGCAACGCTGCGCGGCAATGATTCGGGTTGTTTCCCCAGAGGGAGAATGGCCGCCCGAACCTCCCCCGACAAATTTTTCATTTTTCCCATTTTCTCTTGACAACCTCGCCGGAATCTGCTATTATAGTAATAATTTCATAAAGTAAACCAATGACCAAGACGAGTAAGCGCGGAACCGATTTCCAGAGAGCCGTGGCTGGTGGAATCACGGCAATGATAGGACCGCGGTGAATGGACTTGGGAGGGCGGACCGAACGGGCGCGGATTTCGCGCCGCCAGTAGGCTCCGACGGAAGCGCGCCGTTACCGCGCATGAGTAGGCCAATCCTCTGCGGCGGCGTATCTTTTGGAGATCGGCGATCCGCAGGGCAGTTTGGCAATTTGGGTGGTACCGCAGGAGCCGGCAATGTCGCGTCTCTTGTCCCAATGAATCCAACCGGGTTCATTGGGACTTTTATTTTTTCCCCTACCAATCAGAAAAATGACGAAACAGGAAAAGGAGCGGATATCCATGGCAAAGCAAACCATCCCCAACCGCATCATTCTCCCGGAAGAGCAGATCCCCCGGCAGTGGTATAATATCCGAGCGGACATGAAAGACGCCGTCCCGCCGCTGCTCAACCCCGGCACCCGGGAGCCGCTGAAGGAAGAAGAACTCTACCCGATCTTCTGCAAAGCCCTGGCCCACCAGGAACTGGACGACGCCACCCGGTTTGTGGATATCCCGGAGGAGGTCTATGCGTGCTACAAGACCTTCCGTCCCTCGCCGCTGCACCGAGCCTACCGGCTGGAGCAGCTGCTGGACACACCGGCGCGAATCTACTATAAGTTTGAGGGCAACAATACGTCCGGCAGCCATAAGCTCAATTCCGCCATCGCCCAGGCCTATTACGCCAAAGCCGAAGGCATGCGGGGGCTGACCACCGAAACCGGCGCCGGGCAGTGGGGCACCGCTCTGGCCATGGCTTGTGCGTACTTCCACCTGCCGCTGACTGTCTACATGGTCAAGGGCAGCTACGAGCAAAAGCCCTACCGCCGGGGGATTATCCAGACCTTCGGCGCAGAGATCATCCCCAGCCCCAGCGACACCACCAACGTCGGCCGTGCGATTCTTGCCGAGCATCCCACCACCACGGGATCCCTCGGCTGCGCAATCTCCGAGGCGGTGGAAAAAGCCGTCACCACTCCGGACACCCGCTATGTCCTGGGCTCCGTGCTCAATCAGGTGCTGCTGCACCAGTCCGTGATCGGATTAGAAGCAGCGGCGGCGCTGGCATTGGTGGACGAATATCCGGACATCGTCATCGGCTGCGCGGGCGGCGGCTCGAATCTCGGCGGCTTGGCCGCGCCCTTCCTCCGGGACAAACTCACCGGCAAGGCGGCGCCCCGCATCCTCGCGGTGGAACCGGCCTCCTGCCCCTCCTTCACCCGGGGCAAATATGTCTACGATTTCTGCGACACCGGGAAGGTTACGCCGCTGGCGAAGATGTATACCCTGGGCAGCGGCTTCATCCCCGCTGCCAATCACGCGGGCGGCCTGCGCTACCATGGCATGTCCCCCATCCTCAGCAAGTTATATCACGACGGCTGGCTGGAAGCTGTGTCCTATGAACAGACCGCCGTTTTCGACGCGGCAACCACTTTCGCGAAAGTCGAGGGCATCCTTCCCGCGCCGGAATCTTCCCACGCCATTCGCGGCGCTATAGACGAGGCCCTCAAGTGCAAAGAGAGCGGCGAGGCCAAGACCATCCTCTTTGGCCTGACCGGTACGGGCTATTTCGACATGATGGCCTACGAGCAGTTTCTGAGCCGGACCATGACCGACCATGTCCCGACGGACGAGGAGCTGGCAGAGAATTTCCCGGAAGATTAAGAACCTGTATTCAACCCTATGACCGACGCAGCAGGGTGCGAAGATGGGAGATGCGAACGATGGTTTCGGCGGATTCAACGGAGATTTCGAAGTCTTTCGCAAGGCGGCGGGAGT
>JAIRXU010000021.1 GCA_031268095.1 Oscillospiraceae bacterium
GCCGATTTGCGCACATACATCCCTGTTTTGAGACGCCGCAGCCGCTGCTTTTGCCGCAAAATTGAGACGCTGCGGGCCGTGATTGAGGTGTTTGTGGACGCTTATAACAAGTTCGGCGACGCAAAAATGAAGTTTCGCCAAGGCCGTGACCCCAATTCGCGCGAGCTGCCCTTTTCTGTCCTTGATTTTCTTTGATCAACGCGTTTGGCCACTCCCCCCCCGAAAAAAATCCTTGCATTTTCCGGCGGGACGTGATATAATAGAGCGTCGCAAAGAGAGAAAGGAGGTGTCAACGCATGCCCAACATCAAATCTGCGAAGAAGCGTGTGCTGGTGACGAAGACCAAGGCGGCGCGCAATAAGTCCCATAAATCCGCGCTGAAAACGTCCCTGAAGAAAGCGCAGACCGCCGCCGGGACCCCGGCCCAGCAGGAACTGATCACGGCCGCCATCCGTAAGGTAGATCAGGCCGCGGCGAAAGGCCTGATTCATAAAAACAACGCTGCCCGCAAAAAGTCCGCTTTGGCGAAACTGGCCAACGGCTGACGCGCCGCCTCGGACCGCCCTCAGGCAAACGCCGCCCTTCGGGGCGGATTTTTTTTGGCTTACCCGTCGGCGTCCAATGCCTCTTCTTCCTCCCGCAGGAACGCCGCCAGCCCAGACCAGCGCTGGACACGGCGGGCATTCTCAGCCATCCGGCGGATTTGTTCCCGGCTGCCGACGAGGATCATCAGCTTTCGCGCCCGCGTAACGGCGGTATAGAGCAGGCTGCGGTAGGCCAGGTTGTCCATGACGCTGACGACGGGCATCACCACGACAGGGAATTCGCTGCCCTGGCTTTTGTGGACCGTGACGGCGTAGGCATGTTCCAGCTGCTCCGCCGCGTCAAAAGGAAGTTCCGCCAGGCGGTCGTCGTCGAATCGGACGCGCAGAATTCCGTCTGCCGGGAGGATTTTTTCCAGCATGCCAATGTCGCCGTTAAAAATCCCTGTCCCGCTATCTTCCTCGCCGCCGTTTTTGCGGGACCAGAGAAGGTCATAGTTGTTCTTAATCTGCATAATTTTGTCGCCCTCGCGAAAGAGCCGGCGGCCGATGGTCACTTCCCGCTTGCCGGGGGCCGCAGGGTTCAGGGCGGCTTGCAGCCGTTCGTTGAGCCGGGCGGTGCCCGCTTCGCCTTTGCGCGAGGGGCAGAGGATCTGGATGTCCGCCGTCGGGTGGTAGCCGTAGGCTTTCGGCAGGCGGGCGGCGCAGAGTTCGGCGACGGTTTCGGCGGCGCGGGCGGGCGCGGAGCGCTCCAGGAAGAAGAAATCCCGGTCCCGGGCGGCAAGATCCGGCGTCCGGCCTTCGACGATGGCGTGGGCGTTGGTAACGATCAGGCTGCCCATGGCCTGACGGAAGACTTTCTGGAGCTGAACAGTGGGCAGCTGACCGGCCCGCAGCAGATCTTGCAGCACACAGCCGGCCCCCACCGGCGGCAACTGGTCCGCGTCCCCCACCAGCACCAGGCGGCATCCCAGAGGCAGGGCGTCCAGCAGCGCGGAAAAGAGCGGGACGTCCACCATGGACAGTTCGTCGATGATAACGGCGCTGGCCTCCAGGGGATTGCGGGCGCCTCGGCTGAAAGCCGGCCGGTCGTCCTCTTCCCACGTCACCTCCAGCAGACGGTGGATGGTCTTGGCGGGAGCCCCGGTGAGGTCGGACATGCGTTTGGCGGCCCGGCCCGTCGGCGCGGCAAGGGATACCTTCAGGTCGGCCTTTTGGAAAAGAGCGAGGATGCCTTTGAGGGTGGTGGTCTTGCCGGTGCCCGGCCCGCCGGTGAGGATCAGCAGGCCCCGGTCCATCGCCGTGCGGATGGCGGCGCGCTGCTGCTCTTCGTAATGGATCGACAGTTCGTCCTCCATGCGGAGGATGACGGCATCCAGGTCCGCGCCCAGCCGCGTAGCGGCGGGAGGAAAGCGGAGCATTCGCCGCAGATGAGCCGCGATGTTGCGCTCCGCCCGATACATATAAGAAAGAAAAAGAAATTCCCGGTCCCCGGCCTGGTAAGCGGTCAGGCGGCGCTGGGCGACGAGGGTTTCGATCGCCTCGTCAACGATCTCCTCCGTCGCCTCCAGCAGTTGCGCGCAGGGCTGCCGCAGGCGCTCCCGGGGAATGCAGGTGTGGCCGTTATGGAGGTTATGGCGCAGGACATGGCAGATCCCCGCCTGAATCCGCAGCGGCTGGGCGGGCGGGTCCGGCATGGCGGCGGCAATCGTGTCCGCCCGTTCGAAGCCGATGCCCAGATCGTTTTCGCAGAGCAGGTAGGGGTTCGATTTTACCAGATCCACCGCCCGGCCGCCCAGTTTTTTATGGACCCGCAGGCATTCCGCCGTGGTCATCCCAAAGCGCTCCAGGCCGATCATGACCTGCCGCAGGGAAAACTGCTTCTTGAAATTTTCGCAGATGTCCTCCGCCTTCGCCAAGGAGATGCCCTTAAGAGCCGCCAGGCGCTTGGGCTGACCCTCCAGCACAGCGACGGTGTCTTCCCCGAATTTTTCGACGATCCGCTGGGCCATAACAGGACCAATCCCCCGGATTACGCCGGAGGAGAGGTATTTCAGCACTTCGCCCGCTGTGGTGGGCATGGCGCGTTCGCAGCGGACGACGGCGAACTGCCGCCCGTATGTCGGGTGAAATTCCCAATTCCCCTGGAGCCGCAGTTCTTCCCCCGGCGTGATCTGAGGCAGGACGCCGCGCACGGCGACCAGTTCCCCCGCACAGCTCAGATCCAGCACGGTGAAGCCGCTGTCTTCCCGCCGGAAGGTGATTTCTTCCACGATGCCCCGCAATTCTGTTTCCTGTTCCATTGCGCCCTCGTTCCGTCTCCATTTGGCTGGTTGGCCCATGGCCAGCCGCTGGAACCAGTATAACACAAATGTTCAGGAAATACAAGACAATTCGGGCGACTGGCGGCGAAACGGGGCGCCAATCCGGCGGCGCGGCGGCCTTCCGGACACACTTTTGTAAGAACTCCCAAAAACGCAACCTGTTTTTTGTTGATTTTGCGGATTGACAGGGGGTTTATGAGTAGAGTATAATACAAATGTAATGGAATGGTGGGTTTCTGGCGGCTTTTTTTCCAGTTTCTGCGAAACAGAAGCGGTCAGGCCCCCGGTACGTTCACTGCGAAATCTCATGGAGGTGTTATTTGTGAAGCGAAAGCAATCGGTGCGAATCCTCAGTTTCTTCCTGGCCCTGCTGCTTCTGGCGACGGCTTCGTCGGTGGGGGCGTCCGCGATCGTGGATTACTCCCGGCCGGACCACTACTCCAAAGGAAAAGCCATGTTCACTATGCAGCAATGCGCGACGATGGTCTGCGACTTTGTTGACAGCATATTGGCGGAAGCCAACATTGAACTGAACCAGGACATTGTCGTGACAACCATCCACCTGGATCTCCGGAGCATTGACGGACTGCGGAAAACCCTGCCCGAACTGATGGACAACGGCTGGGTCGGGTTCGCGGATTTTCTGACAATCACCGGAGACGTCGCGAAACTCAACATTGGCAACATCCGCAACATGCCCTACAGGGACAAGAACAAGGGCGCGTTCGCCGGGGCGGAGGCCAACCGGGACGTCGAAGTCCTGCGCCGCCTCTTTATGTTCCTCGGGGACAACGAAGGCCATCTGGGCAACATCGCGGACGGGTCGTTCAAGTGGGGGATCATCCCGACGTTCCTGCCGGACAACATGTCAAAGTTGACCTCGGACCTGCCCGGGTTCCTGAAGGACACGCTCATGCCGGCGCTGGACCCGGAAAACAAGTATCCCGGCGCGACGGCGGACCAGCTGGTTGGCAACATGATCGGCGATATGCTCTTTGCCGAAGGTGGTCTGCTGCCTGATTTCTTCAAGAAAGATGAGAACGGCAAGTACGCGGTGCAGAACGTCCTGGACATGAACACCCAGAACACGGAGCACTTCGGCGGCGTCGGCGCGGACGGCGGCGCGCAGGGCTACTATGCCGGCAACACGCTGAACATCGCGCAGGAACCAACATATCAGCTCTTGCGGGACATCATCAACGCGGCGCTGTCCCAGTTCCTGATGCCGATGCTGGTGGATCTGCTGGCCCCGCTGGTTTTGGACGATGACGGCAACCTCAAGGACGACATTATTACGACAGCGCTTTGGGGCGTACTGGTGACCGGCGAAATGCCGCTGCTGATCCAGCCGGGCGAAGTGCCCCATAAGCCGGGCGCAACGCCGAAGGAAATGCTGGAAGACTCCCTGAATTATATTGTCTTCGGCGATTTCCTCAACCAGTTTATTGAGCGCAGATACAGCGGCACCTCCACCGGGCTTTTCCTTAAGCCCAATACGAGCGGCGACAGCTGCACCAGCGCGTTGCAGCATTGGCTGGATGACCTGCTGGTCATGGTGGTGGATACGCTGGACGGCCTCGGTCTGCTGGGTGACGTGATGCTGGACTCCAACTATCTGGCGCAGCTGCCGCTGAACGGCAAGGTTGCGTATGTGGCGAAAGTCCTGATCCCAATGCTCGCGGATTACGTCTATATTCCGGACAATGTCGATAGCCTGCCCGAGATTCTCACGTATTTCCTGGTAGACTATTGTTCCGACATCATGCCGGATAAGAAGTATTTCTTCTATAGCGCCGAAGACTTGACCCCGGCCAACGGCGGAGCGCAGCGCCCCAGCACCCCCACGCAGCTCAACGCGAAGTATGACGGCGTGTACGTCGTCTTGGGCGACCTGCTGCGCTATCTGCTGGAGCCGCTCTTCCCTTCCCTGAAATTGCCGCAGAACGTGACGTTCGAAAACATGCTTGGCGCGCTCGCCGGCTGGCTGCTCGGCGAATACGGCGGCCTGTTCCGTTCGCAGATCGGCGGTCAGGCGCTCGGCCAGTTGTCCGGCTGGGATAAGTTGGACCGTCTGCTCTTTGCGACCAACACCACCGGCGCTGCCAGAAATTCTGGTGTCCTGCACCGTGACTATCTGCCGCTGAATATCGCAAACGCGCCGAATGCGACCCAGACACTGCTGCAAGACCGGATTCTGGGCGGTGTGTTGACGCTGGATTTCGAAAAGTTGTTTTCGGTGTTCCAAAGCAACGACTATAACGTTGGCCAGGCCAGCCAGTCGGATTTCCGCAAGCCGCTGTCTCAATTTGTCCTCAACCTGGTGAACCGGGTGCTCAGCGGCGCGCTGAAACTGCCCGACGGAACCTTTGTGCTGCCCTATAATTCCGCCAACTGTTCGACGATTGAATCTCTGCTTTCCGGTGCCAACGCCAAGAGCAATCTGCGGGCGCTGATCACCGGCCTAAGCAAAGGACTGCAGAATCAGGCAACGGTGGACTCCCTGATCAGCACCGCGCTGCCGCTGCTCGCTTCGCTGATGGGGATTTGGGATCAGAATTCCTATCTGCCGGATCTGCGGCGGGATACCAACGGCATCCCGGAAGACGCCGAGGACAAAGACCTGTATATCCTGAACAAGACGACGAACGACCTCAAGACGCTGCTCTCGGCAGTTTACCCGCTGGAGCAGACGTATGAGTACGATCAGTTCGGCACGAACAACCTTCCGGGATATATCGCCTACGGCGCGGAGAATTTCACTGTGGATCAGCAATGGCATTATAAGCTTTATGATGACGCCAGATCCACCGCGCTGGATGCGCTGAACCGCATTGCCGACGAGGATCCGGACAATGACCCGACCCAGTATGAGATCGACAACGCATGGTATATTTTGAATTACTATACGTATGGTGCGAAGGATAAGGTGACGGGAATCACCATTGTGGACGGTGTCCGCGGGCAAAACAGCGTGGAACGCCCCAAGAATCGTGGCAAAGACGGCCTGGTATTCACGCACCTGCAAGACCTGATGAAGCGAGTCAACGACCAGAAGCACGTGGAGGCCAATTACACGAAATCCAGCTGGGATGTGTATAATCGGGCTTACCAGTATGCCTTCCGGCTGCTGGACGCGTACTTTGACGGCGACGAGGTGTTGGAAGGCACGACAATCAGTCAGGCGGCCATTACCCAGGCGCGGCATATGCTTGCCTCGGCGGAAAAACAGCTGAAGCTGTTCCGCGGCTGGGCAGATTACGCGGAATTCCGTCGGGTTCTCTTGCAGTTGAAAGAAAAAGAGCTGGACATTTCGTACCTCACGCCACAGTCGCAGGAAGACTTGGCGGATATCCTCGGCGAGGCGGCTGCGTTTTATTCGGATTATTCCCTGGATGAGCAAAACGTCGTAAACGACATGTCACATAAGATGGATGAGGTTTACAAGTCGCTCAAGGGACTAATGTTGTTGCATCCAGACCAGAAAACAAAGATCAAGAGCCAGAGCGGCGGCGGCCAGGCCTACTATACCGTTGCCGGCTACGGAGACGACTTCGAGGTCACACGGATTTGGTTCGGCTTGCCCTACGGGGTCGCGCGCACAAACAACGGTTCGTATGTGCTGAGTCAGTATATTTCTTCGTTTAATGCCGACGGAGAAATGGACGCCATCTCTTCGACCACCGTGCAGGCGACGCAGGGATCGACGGCCAATCTGCGCTGGGTTGGCACGGGTGCTGTTGTGCTCGTGTACGCCAAGGCGGATGAGTCCTGCCAGGATGCCGCAGTGACCTGCATTTTTGGCGACGTGAATGGCGACGCCTTCGCCAACAGCCAAGATTCTCTGTTGGTCAAGCGGTTTTTGGCGGGGCAAAGCAGTCTGACCAGGACGTTGGCCGCGGTAGCGGCGGACGTTGATCACAACGGAGTTGTTGAGTTGGCGGATGCGCTTTTGATTCAAGACAATGCGGCGTATCTGCGCCGTATTGAACAGGCCAACGTTAACCTGCTATAATTTCCAAAGCGGAATCAAGCGGAAGGGCCCTGGGGGTTTTGACCTCGGGGGCCCTTCTTGGGGGTATGTTTTTGGCTGGGGATATTTTCCTTGGAATGGACGGCGGCGGCAGCAATACCAATGCCGTCGTCATGAATGCGGAAGGCGACATTATTGCGCAGGCACGAGCCGGCAGCATCAATTATCGCTCGGTTGGTTTGGCGCAGGCACGAGCGCAATTGCAAAATATTATGCGCCAATTAAATCAGGCGATCCAGGGCCATACCCTTCAGGGGGGCGTCATCGGGAATGCGGCGCTGTCTTCCCGCGCGGACAGGCAGGAAATTGTAGCGCTGACCAATGGGATTATTCCAACAGATAATATTATCATGGACAGCGACTTGTTTATCGCACTGGAAGCTATGGAGAAACCTGGTCCGTGCGCTGTGGTAGTAAGCGGGACAGGGTCCATGGCGGCCGGGCGTACTTCTTCTGCTGATGCGGTGCAGCATACTGGCGGGTGGGGTTTTTTGTTGGGCGACGAAGGCAGTGGGTTCCACTTGGCCTGGGAAGGACTGCGCGCAGCGGTCAGGGGATGGGAAGGCACTGGGCCCAAGACAACGCTCACGGAGGCTATGGCTGCGCATTACAATGTGAAAGATACGGATGCGTTGCTTCATCGCTTTTATGAACCGATTATGCAGCGCAGTGAAATCGCTGCATTTGGTGCGTTTGTGTTACAATGCGCTGAAACGGGAGACAATGTAGCTCAGAGTGTAGAGGAAAAATGTTCAGATGCTTTGGTCGTGACGTTACAGGCCTTGTGTAAGCGTTTACCAGGGCCAATTATCATTGGTCTTTGGGGCGGTGTTTTTCAAAAAAGCTTATATTACCGTTCCCATTTCAGCAAAAAAATGATGAATACTCCAGAAGTATCGACGGTGGGATTATTACCGTGTGCACCAGAAGTTGCGGCGTCAAAGCTAGCATTGCGTTCTTTCGAAAGGAAATAGGTGATAATAAATGAATGGGGAAAATAAGGCGACAATATATCTTGATGCGATTATAGAGCTTTTGCAGAAAATCAAAGAGACACAATTGCCAAAAATAAATCAATTGGCTGAATGTATGACAGAAGCCATTGCCGCAAAGAAAAGGATTTTTCTGTTCGGAACGGGGCATTCTGTATTGCTCGCCCAGGAAATTTTCTATCGGGCAGGCGGACTCGTGCCAATTTATCCAATGCTGGAAAGTTCTTTAATGTTACATGAATCTGCCTCCAAAAGTACGAAGCTTGAGCGTGTGGCTGCATATGCTGCTGTTCTTTTCGAGGAATATGATTTGCAAAAGGATGAGATTTTGGTTGTAATATCCAATTCTGGGCGTAATGCACTATGTGTAGAGTTGGCGTTACAAGCGAAGCGGATGGGTGTGCAGGTTGTTGCTTTGACGAGTTGCACACATAGCCAAGCGGAAGCTTCACGGCACGAAAGTGGGCTACGGCTGATGGATGTTGCAGAACTTATTTTAGACAATCAAGGCTGCATTGGCGATGCATGTATCCCTTTTCCGGAATTAAATGCTTGGGTGGCGCCGACCTCCACAGCAGTTGGCGCAGCAATGTTGCAGGCGACTGTCGCGCAGACGGTGGCCTATTTATTGGAGAGGGGTATTTCTCCAGAAATATTTAAGAGCAGTAATGTGGACGGCGGCGATGAAGAAAATGAACGATTTCTAAAAAAATACCGTAAGGAGATTCGATGCTTATGATGCCATTTTCATTTCAAGAGATGAATAAATTCTCAGAAAAAACGATTCACATATCGAAAAGGGTGGTTCCTGAAGGGGAGTATGCTAGATATTTAGAGAAATACTTTAAAGAATTTGCGATATTTGCTGATAGTGAGGCAGATGTTGTGGTAGATGCTGTCCTTTTGCGGACAAGGGAAATCATGTATTTGGAAAAGTTTTCTCGGTTAACAGAGGAAGCATACAGACTTTGCCTCCAAGAGCGCGGTAAAAAAGTAATTATTACGGTACAGTTTTCCAGTCTGCGGGGCCTTTGGTATGCAGTAACAGCAATTAGTGACATGCTTTTAACAGGAGTGTTGCCGATTGGTGAAATCTTTGATTACCCCGCGTTTGTGCGGCGCGGTTTTTTAGAGGGCTTTTACGGTAAACCCTGGAGCGTTGAGCAACGCAAAGGAATGATTGATTTAATGGCGCGGCACCGCATGAATACCTATTTTTATGCACCTAAAGATGATCCGTATCATCGTGACCGGTGGGAAGAGTGCTATGATTCGGAAAATTTAAGTGCGTTATGCGATGTTTTGCGCTTCTCTGCGGAGAAAAACATGGATTTTGTTTATTGCCTGGCCCCAGGATTGACAATTTGTTATTCCGATATTGAACAATATGCTAAAATTAAAGATAAATTGCGACAAGTTTTTGATGCGGGAGTGCGACATTTTGGGTTATTTTTAGATGATATTCCATCGGAATTGCAATATGAAGCAGATAAGATGAAGTACAAAGAGCTAGTGGTGGCACATATTGACATTATTCGCCGAATTTGGAATGATTTAAAGGGCTGGGATCATGCAGCGTCCTTGACAATTTGTCCCAAGGAATATCATGGACAGGGAAATGAGTATTATATCTCTCGCATGGGAATGGAGCTACCCGCTGAAATTGATATATTTTGGACGGGAAGTAACATTTGTTCGCAGACTTTGGATGCAGAAGGGGCGATGCGATTTTCCGCTTCGACGTTTCATCAGCCTCTTTTTTGGGATAATTATCCTGTGAATGATGCGGAAATGTTTCACGAGATGCACTTGGGACCTCTCACGGGCCGCGATCCAGCGCTCTCGGTGCATTGCCGCGGTTTAATGTTCAACGGAATGGAATTTTATGAGTGCACCAAGGTGGCGTATTTAACTGCTGCTGCGTTTTTGTGGAATCCGTTGCAATATGACCCGGAATTGGCTTGGATGGCAGCTTTGCACGAGCTTTTAGGACCTGATGTCAGTCGCTTTATTCTGTTTGCAGAACAATTGCAGACATCCTGTCTGCGGCAGCCCAACGGGCCGCGAATGATGGCAATTTTAAGTCGGGTCGCATTTGCATTAAAAACAAGCCATCGCAACGAGGCGATAGAGATGTTAGAAGAATTCACAGCCGAATTGCGAAAAACTCGTTCTTTCTTAACCGAATCTTCTGAGCCGATGATTCTGGAGTTAAAGAAATGGATAACAAAATTCAATGTTTGCTGTGATATCATTGATTTAGCGCTTGAACTATTGCGAGGAGACACACAAAAAAGTTGGATTCAACTGGCGGAGGCGATGCAATTTTATAATGATATAGCGACAATACTAACGGAATTTGGTTTTCGCGAATTCATGGACAAGCTTTATGAGATGTTTTCGCATGAAGATACTGATCTTTCATATAAAAAAGGAGTAAGTTATGGTTAGTTTGAATGTGGCGGTAATATTGGATGCCGGAAATGGCAGTAAACTTTGGCCATACGCGGAAGTGCGGAGCAAAGGAATGGTAAATATATCCGGGAAACCCATGCTGTGGCATACCGCTGAAGCGCTGCGATCGGTAGGGGTGCAGCATGTCATTATAGTTTCCGCGCGGTTCGCACAAGAAGTTCGGAATTATTTTCGGCAAGACGCCGATATTACCGTAATTTCTGAGGGGGCGCCGAAGGGAACGGCTTTTTCTTTGTTGGCTGCGCAGCATGCGGTGATGGCAGCTTTGGGCGAAGACACTTCATTTTTGACGCTTTACAGCGATACAGTTCTTTCTGCGTCGGATATTTTAGCGTTACAAAATGCGTCGGACGGGGTTGCAACAGTAGCTTCGATTGCCCCGTTGCCTGGGCGAAGCAATGACCGCATTGTTTGCAATGTAGAAAATGGAAATATTGCAGAAATATGGGGCCATCCTCGAGAGGAAGGGAGCCATTTTTTCTGCGGGTTTGTTTTTGGAAAAGAAATTTTCTCAAAATTGACCATGAATTCCGGAAGATTCACAAACACCGAAGTGGGAATGATGTCGCCCATGGAAGGCTATTTGGAAATGACGCTGGCAGATATGCTCGCTGACGGCGAAAAAATTGTTGCAGCGGTGGCGCAGGAATCCATTGTAGACGTCGACAAGCCTTGGCAAATATTGGAGGCGAATGCCGTGTTAAATCGTCGTCGCTGTGGAGCGTTAACAGAGAACGTCTTGGCGGAGGATGCGGAAATTCACCCTTCCGCAGTATTGAATGGGTTTGTTTCTTTGGGACGGGGAAGCCGAATTGGGCGAAATGTGATTATTGAAGGCAACGTGATCATTGGCGAAGGCAGTGTTGTGGAAAACGGCGCGATTCTCCGGGGCAATGTGGTGATTGGAGACGACGCCAAAGTGCTAAATTACTGCTTGGTGGGTGATTACTCGACCGTTGGAAATCATTGTTATGTCGGTCACGGGGCGGAATTAAGTGGAATTTTGTTTGACACGTCCTATCTCTACCATTATATGGAGTTTTATGGCATTGTTGGTGAGCACACAGATCTGGGAGCGGCCACTGTTTGTGGAACGTTGCGTTTCGACGACGGAGTAACGCGGCAGCGCACAAAAGGAAGGGGCGAAGAGGCCCATCTATTTAGTGACGCCATTTTTCTGGGAGATTATTGCCGTACAGGCGTGAACGCAATCCTTATGCCGGGGGTGAAAGTTGGCATATACAGCGTGGTGGGGGCTGGCGTGACGTTAATGCACGATTTGGAGGATCGAACCTTGCTGTATGCGGAGCAGACGCAGGTCAAAAAGGCCTGGGGGCCAGAAAAATATGGGTGGTAAAAAAGGCGGGGGACAAGCCCCCGCTTTTTATTGCTTCAGCGCAGTTGGTTGCTGCGGTACCGTGCTAAACTGTGTGCTGGGCTGTAAATACGCCGGAAAATCAAAGCCATGCAAAAATCCATTTAATTCCAGAGAACAGATGTCGCCGCCAATGACGCTTCCCTCATAAATCAGCAAATTGGCCTGCACAATCCCCGATTTATTTTCATATCCGGGATAATTTTTCACTTCATACGTCCAGCGTTTTACTCGTTTGCCGCTGTATTTTCGCAAATCGAGACTTTGCGCTTTTTGAATTTCGTTGTATTTTTGGTAGGTTTTGTCAAATTCTGCTGGAATAATCACCTCGGTCACTTCGATGGGATCTTCCGAAACTTGCCAGCCGAATTGCGACAAAAAAGCGAGGCGTTCGGCGGCGTTGGCGGCGGAAAGTCGAATGGAGCCAGACTTGACGGCGGGTTTGTTGCCTCGCGTCAGAAGGACCAACGCGGTTACGGCAGCGACGACCACTAGGATGAGCGCGACGAGTTTCAGCTTTGATGACTTTACGGAATATACAAACATGGTACCCTCCATTCTGCCGCTTTAGCGCGGCGCACGTTATCAATGCATGATATGCGCCACAGAAAGAGGATATTCCTGGGAATCAAAGATGCCATGGGCGGCAAAAAATACCGGCGGGTGTAATATCAACAAAGCCATAGCGGCCGTCTCGGAGACTGCCGGGATTGAAAATCGTCACGCCGTCGCGGCTTTCTACACAAGGGGTGTGCGTGTGTCCAAAAAGTGTCAGCGCCGCGCCGCATTGCGCCAATTTGTCCCAAAGTTTGGAAAAATCATATTTTACGCCCAGGGTATGGCCATGCACGGCCAGAATGGTGACATCACCCAGCATGACCGTGCGTTCCTCGGGCAGTGAGGAACCCCAGTCGCAATTTCCTTTCACAGAAAATAAGGGAGCTTTGGTGGCAAGGGAGACGCAGTCACAGTCTTCTTCGCCGTCACCCAGGAAAAAAATAGCTTCGGCTGTTGGCTGGCGCGCAATGGCCTCCAAAACATGGGAAGCTCTGCCGTGAGAATCCGAAAGGACCAACAAACGCAATCATAATCCCTCCAGTCGTGTCATACAAATGATTCAAACGGTAAATGATGGGAGGAGTTTGGTGTGCCAGAGAAAAAAGTGCTGTCAGCCGCGCAGCTTATGGCATATGTGCAGCAGTTGCGCGGGAGCCAGGAGACGGCGGAGGAAGCGAATCAGCTGCAAGAATTAGCCCAAAAAGGAATATCCGAATCTGATCAACAGCGGGTTCGGGAAATTATGGAGAACAAAGAGGCCCTGCAAAAAATGCTTGCCTCGCCGCAAGCCAAAGCGTTGCTCAAAAAGCTGGGTGGGCAATCATCTTAGGGGAAGGCGCGTGACTTCACGCGGGTAGGAGAGCCCATGGACTTTGATTTTGACCAAATTGGGGAAATGCTCCAAAATATGAGTGCGGAAGACCTGCAATCGCTGCAAGAAACCGCGCAGTCGCTGTTTGGGGCTTTCGGCGGGCCGGAGGCGCCGTCACCGGAGCCGGACGCGCAGCCCAAAGAGAAAGGCGGCCAACGCACGGCTTCGGGCGGGTTTTCAGACGTGACCTCGATGCTGACGCCGGAACTTCTCGCCAAACTGTCACAGATGATGCGAATGATGAATCAGAAGGATCCCCGCACGGAACTGA
Organism: Oscillospiraceae bacterium; assembly: GCA_031268095.1. Taxonomy (GTDB): domain Bacteria; phylum Bacillota; class Clostridia; order Oscillospirales; family Acutalibacteraceae; genus WRMQ01. The sequence goes on from JAIRXU010000021.1 coordinate 13,439, forward strand.
TCTCCGCGCTGAAGCCGCATTTGAGTCACCGGAGACAGAAACGCGCTGACGAGGCGATGCGAATGATGCAGATGATGCAGATGATGCCTATGCTGCAAGATCAGCTGCGCAAATAGCAAGATTTTTGGAATTTTAAGGGGAAGGAGCGGGGACATGCCGACCGGATACAGCCGCCAAGAATTTCAGCGAATGCAAGATCAGGCGATCAGCAATGCGCGGGAAATGCAGCGGCGCGCCACTCTGCCGCCGCCGCTGCCCAAATCCTCACCGGTTGCCGTATATTCCGATGCGCGCGGCGGTTTGGAACGTCCGCCCGTCGTGCCGATGGACCGCCCGGACGGCATGCATCACCAAAGACCCAGCCAGCAGGCTCGGCTGGCCGCCGCCTACGGCCGCACACAGTCCGCCTGGTTTCCGCCGAAGCCAGCGGCGCAGCCCCAAAAACCGCCGTCCCGCCGGACCCAGGCCCAGCGGGGGAATCCGCCGCCCAGCCAGCCGCAGAGCCCCCTGCGGGGAACAGAACACCAGCCCAAACCAGCGTCGCCGCCGCTTCCGGACATTGGCGCGCTGTTTGAGAGATTCACGAAACAAACGCCGCCACCAGAGTCGGATCCCCTGCGGGGCATTTTTGCGCAGCTCCCGGAAGGTGCGCCGAGCGAGGAAGGGATGGACTCGATTCTGGTCATGCTGCTGCTGTTTTTGCTGCGGTCAGAAGGGGCAGACCAGCCGCTGCTGCTGGCATTGATGTATATTATGATGTAACAGAATGACAAAACGGAACGCGGCGCGGGATAGAGCCGCTGGCGACATTATTATAGCACAACGCGCCGGCAAATGCTATAAAAATCGCGTGATTTTTTTCAGGAAAATTAAAAAAAGACCGCGGCAACGCCGCAGTTGCTTCCCAAAAGGATGATATCATAGATTGTCCGCCGTGTCAAGCTTTTTTGACCGGCACGGCCTTTCTTGCACCTGTTTCGGGGGTGGCGCTGAAAACGTAGAGCGGCGCAAGCTCCGGCGCCCATGCCCAACCGTACATTTCCGGCCGATAGGCGTCAAACGCGCGTTCCATCATTTCGTGAGCGACACCGAAGCCGTTCGGATCCTCATAAGGCACGGTCTGAAAATACAGCAGGGTGCAGGGCGGCAGTTCCATCACATCGCAGCCTTCCGGGAGAGGCTTCGCGTAGTCCAGGGGAACCTCAACCCCGAAGGCGACAGGGCATGTGCCGGGCGTGACGAGATTGGGCGGCAGTTGGCAGTAACGAAAGAGATCGATTTTTTCGGGGATGCTGTTGAAAATCCCTTCCCAGTCGCAGCCAATTTCTTCGCATAGAGTCCAGTAATCTGTCGAATGAATGGCGCGCTTCAGGATCAGCTTGCGTGTGGGGCGTTCTATGGGCGTGACGGTGACGACGCCGGGAACGCTCTCTTTTTTTCTCACAAATGCTGTCTTCCTTTCTTGGCCTTCTTTCAAGATAAAGTAGTGCTCAATGGGGTGACTGATGAACCACTTCGCCGCCGGGAGTTCCCTCTGGTATTTTTGTGGCGTGATGGCAAATTGCCGCGCAAACGCCCGGGTGAATCCGTCATGGGAACCGAATCGGTTCTCCAGCGCCGCATCGATCACTTTTCCGCCGGAGCCTTGCAGTGCCTGCGCCGCCTTCGTCAGCCGCAGGGCGCGGATTGTCTCGAAAGGCGTCCGGCCCGTCAGGTCCTTGAACATCCGCAGGGCGTGGTACTTGCTGTAGCCCGCGGCGGCGAGTTCGTCCAGCGAGATCTCTTCGTCCAGGTGCGCGGCAATATACCGCTGCATACAAGCCACCGCCGTGACCGGCGCCGGAAATTCCATTGGGCAACCTCCTTTTCGCTTATAGTATACCATCATCCCGGCGGGATTGCTCGACCGGGATTGCGAAAATCAGCGCAGCGGCTCCCCTAGAAATCTCTCCGGCGCCTTCCCGCTCAACCGTTGGATAGCTGCCGTAATCTCGTCCTTGCGCGCCCGCGCCTCGTCCGGCGGCAAGTCCAAAAGCACATCGCTTACCTCCGGTGAATAACGGAATTTGCCGACGGCCGCGCCGTGCCACGCCCCGTCGATCAGCAGATAATAGAGCGTGTCCGGGTAGCTGTGCAAATAGGTCTTCTTCAGCCACGCTTCGTCCGCTTTCACCAGGAAATCGTTGCGGTGCATGGCGAGTACACAGGGCGGCGGTTCGGCTGGCGGCGCGTCCTCTCCGGAAGGCCAGAGATACCCGTCCTCCTGCTGAGTCAAAATGCCTTCGCTGACCAGCGCAGCCGCGGCCGCCCGGATCTCTTTTCCCGGCAGTTTGTAGTAGGAGCTTGCCATAGTCAGGTCGAACCAAACCAGCCGGTAGGCGAAGCGCCGAAGAAGGACGCGCAGCGCCTCTGCGCGGGAATACTTCTCCAGGTCCGCGTCCGGGAACATCTCGCCGAAGCGGCCCCAGCCCCGGTCATCCTGCCCTTCGTTTTGGTCTTCATAGAGGAGAAACGCTTCCTGGAGCCGGTGCAGCGCGGGGGTGATCTCCTTGACCAGCAGCCCGGTTTCCGCCTTCATCTGCTGGATGGTCAGCGGACCCTCCCGCTCCACCAATTCCAGCAGGGCGGCCTGCCGTCCGGAGGGCTGGAGCAGAGGCTTGCGGTAGGCGCCGGCGAAAAGTTCCAAGTCCTCCGGCGGAATCCAGCCAAGGTTCCCGCCAATCAGCCGCAGTTTGAGCAGCGCGCGCCCGGTCTGCCGCTGCCGGTTATAGTCTTTGTCGTCAAAATCCGCGCGGTAGGTTAGGGTTGGCGGGTCGCCGAAGCCGTTCCAGTACACATTGCAGCCGGGCGAAAGGTCGCGGTAGAGCGCGTCGTATTCGGCGGCAGTCGCCGGGGTTGTCAGGTGCTGCCGCTGCATGCGCGGGGCAAGAATGCGGGAACGGGTCATAGGGGAAACCTCCTTTGTTGCCGTGATACGATTTATCGTCAGCGTTAATATACGGATTTTGTGCAGATTTTTTTGTTGGTGATTTTCAAGTGAAATAACGATCATGCGGCTGGATGGGATTCAACCAGTGTTTTTTGGTAATACAGAACCAGCGCCCCGTCCTCTGCTGCCGACGTCACGAGGGTGCGGTATCCCCAGTGCAGATAGATCGCGAGGTTACGGGTTTCCCGCGCTTCCACGCCGATGGTCAGTGCTGTATAGCCCATTTGTCCGGCGAAGTGCTCCATGACCTTGACGAGCTTGGAGATGTGTCCGTGCCCCTCAAAGGGCTTCTGAATGCGCAGCGCGTTGACGTTGGCGACAGTATGCCCGTCTGCGAGCGCGGTCCGTCCGCCGACGGTGCCGCATTCCGGGGAAAAAAGAAGTGTGCCCTCGCCGATGGGTTCCCCCTGATGGAAAACGGCGAATGTCTTGGCCTTTTCCTGCTCGTTCAGCGCGATGGTACCTTCCTTCCAGCGTTTCCAGCGGTCATCGCCGACGTTGTCCGCGATGTTTTTGTCCCAGAGCCAGCGGAGTTCTGTTGCTGTCGGTTCGCGGTACGCGAATTCATCCGGTGCTGTCTGCTGCGGCCAGCTGCGGACGACGATGCAGCGTCCTTCCGGGTCGCGCAGGGTGAAGCGCTTCGCGCCCCAGGGCATCACCTCCGGCGGGATCAGCGCGGCAATACCGAGGGCGTTCACTCTTTGATACTCCACCTCCGCGTCCTCGCAGTGGAAGCCGATCCAGGCGCAGTCATTGCCGGGGGAAGTGTAGTTCATCGCCGGATCTTCGGCGCTGGCCTGTTGCTTGTTATAAATCGCGACGCCCAGCCCCGGCCCCGGAATGAAGCTATGGATGTCGTTCCGTTCCGCTGCCGGAACGCCCAAAAACTGTTCGTAGAACGCGACCAGCCGCAGAACGTTATCCGTGATGAAGCAAATGTCGGCGAATTGCATAGGCATCAGGGGTCCTCCTTCCAATTCAAGTCTCATATGTCCCGCCAGTGTTCTCCCGGGTCAGTGTGCCGTCCAGTTCCATCAGCAGGCACAGGATCCGCCCCGTCACGACAGGACGGTGGCGGGTGCCTTTGGGGATGATGAGCAGGTCTCCGGCCGCCAGCGGAACCAGTCCGCCGCCGGGCGGCTCGTCGAACTCCAGTTCAAACTGTCCTTCGATCACATAAAACAGTTCGTCCGAGGTTTCATGAACATGGAAGTCCAGTGTGCGGTCTTCGGCTTGGAGGACGCTCAGCACATGCCCGTTCAGGCGGCCGACTTCCAGATACCGGAACAGTTCTTCTGTGCTCTCTGCGGCGGCGCGCAGGTTGACCTTTTGCAGCATGGGTCACATCTCCTCTCCGGCAGCCTTAGTCAGCGTTCCCGTGAGGAAAGCTTCCGCCTCGCCGGTCTCCGGGTTGCGGGGCGCGGCGATATTATAGAGATATCCGTCCTCGCCGCGGCGGCCCAGGCGGCGTTCATCGTAATGGCGGCTGTCCATGCAAAGATGTGTGCACCGCAGGGCGACGGTCATGTCCCCGGTTTCATCCAGCAGCGGATGCTCCCAGAGGAAGGTGCACTCCAAATTCAGGAAGCATTCGGCGATGCGCGGCGCGTTGACGCTGACCGCCGGTTCCGCCGTCAAGCCGGAGGCCGTGATTTCGTCGGTTTCCCATTGGTTGTTTTCAATGGTTTTTTTGCAGAGAGCGTAGATATCCCGAGAAGGAAAATTCAGAACGGCGCAGCCGGTCTCTTTCAGGCTCTGGTAGGCATGCCCGCCGGGGAACATGCTGCCGATCAGACAAAGGAACGCGCCGTCGCTGCCCGCAAAAGCGGACCAGGATTGCAGGCAGGCGTTCTCGCGGCCGTTGGATTTCCAGCCGGTCATCAGGAAGATCGGCAGCGGGATCCCCGCGATCACATCCTGCCAAGCGCCGTTGGTGAGTTCGCCGGGCCAGAGTTCGGTGATGCAATCGGGTTTGGCGGAAAATTCTTTTTTCATAACGGGATCCTCCGTTTTCTATCGTTGGGATCAGCTTTTCATATAATTTGATAAGTTCCGTTATGGATCAAAACGGCTTTATCGTTTTTCAAGTCGAGATGCGCAACCGTCGCGTTGTCAAAAATGCCGTCCGTCCCGCCGTCCTGCATGTGTACATGGAGTGTAGCGCGCAGATAACCCAGTTGATGCGGCAGATTTCCGGCGCCGATAACTGCGCCCGCGCTCACGCCGACATAAACGCCGCCGCCTTCGACGAACGCCTGCAGCGGCGCGCGGAAGCCGGTGTCGTTGATCCGCTCCAGCAGATAGTCCGGGCTGCCGCCGGTGAAATAAATCGCGTCCGCGCGGGATAATTCTTCCGCTGTCAGCGCGCGGTGCAGGTCGAAGACCCAGATGTTTTGCGCCGGAATCCCCGCGTTCAGCAAATCGTTCATGCATTTCGGCAAGACGGCGATGGCGCCGGGATCGTTTGCCGCTGTGGGGATAAACAGCGCCCGGATTGCTTCCGGCGGTTTGCCGACAAGCGCAAGAAAAGCGTCACGGATGGTTTTGGTTTCAAAGCCCGCCGAGGTCAACAGAATCTTTTGCATCATGGTCCGTCCTTTCCTTTTCTGCTATTCTACCACACCAAACACGACAGCTATATGTCGTATTCAGCGGTACAGTAAAAAAAGATTTTTCGCAAGCGCGGCGAACGCTGCCCGCGCTTCCTCTGGCGCAAGCACCTCCGCCTTGTCGCCGAAACCGAGGATCCAGGAAAAAATGTACTCCCGGTTCGTGTAGTCCAGCGGAAGAAACAAGCCGTCCGGCCGCTCCTCGTAGCAGTGCAGGCCATAACTCTCGATCAGCCGGAAGCGCATGCTTTTGTCGAACAGAATTTCAATATGACCGGGCTCCGGCCCCGGAAAGACGGTTTCGGCGCTGGCCTGTTCCGGCGGGACGGCCCGGGGATCGAAAGATTCGTCCGTGAGTTCCAAATCCCACAGACGGTTGAGCTTGAAACGCCGGAAGTCTTCCCGCAACCGGCACCAGCCGAACACATACCATGCGCTCCAGCGGAATTCCACAAAGTACGGTTCCAGCGCGCGCGGCGTCTCACCTTTGGGATAGTAATACGTGAACCGCACCGTCCGCCGCCGGGCAATCGCGTCCTTGAGCAGCGCGATTTTTTCCGAGAGGCTGTCCCTATAATGGGACGACAGGTCGATCACGACGCTGCCGGTCAGGTTCACCATGGCGTTGGCAGGGGCCAGTTTGGCCATCAGCCCTTCGAATTGGGAGGCCCGCGCGACGGAATCAACGCCCCGGAGCCCCGCGACCAGCGATTGCAGTTCCTCTGCCGTCAGCACGGCCTTATCGATTTTGTAACCGGGCATGATGGCGATGCCGCTGTCTCCGCCGCGGGTGGTGACCACCGGGATCCCCGCCAGGCACAGCGCTTCCACGTCTCGCAGGATCGTCCGCCGGGATACGCCGAACCGCTCCGCCAGTGCCGGCGCGGTGATTTTTTCGGTTTGCAGCAGCAGCGTCAGGATGCCGATCAGGCGGTCAAGTTTCATGGGGCCTCCCGCGCCTTTCTGACGACCTCTTGGACGAACGCGCCCTTTGCCGCTGTGTACCCGTCCCGGTCATGCTCGAACGCGTCTTTCAACTCCAGCAGGATAGCCACCGTTGGTTTGGCCAGCAGGCCTGGCACGGCAGTGCTGCCGATATGCTGCATGCGGACGATGCCTGCGCCAAACAGCCGCGCGAGATTGTTCCGTTCCTCAGCGTACCACTGCGGCCATGCGGGATTGTAGTCGCTGAGAATGATAGGATATATTCTTGCTTGCCGTTCCTCCTCCGTTTCTTGGCCGCGGGGTGCGGGCGCGGCGCCGGTGGACCTCTCGTCGTCATATGGCATGGGCGGATCCCCCCTTGTAACATTAACTATACCACAATTATACCACACGCGCGGGGGTGCGACAAGGCGAAAAAACTTTTTATATTTCCCGCAGGGCATTGACTTTTCGGGGGGGGGGGTAAAATAGATTTGCTTTATTGTGCTGCTGTGGAAAAATATTTCCGGAAAATATGTTGATGAAAAGAGGCCGTCCCATGAAACGTACCAGCGCCCTTCTGCTCGTTCTGGCGGTTGCCCTGTCCCTGTTCGCCTGCGCGGCAAAGCCAGCCGCCGCCGTCCCCAACCCGGCCCTGGTCCTGGGCGAAAAGTACCTGCTGGACCTCGACTACGACCAGGCCTTGCTTCAGTTCGACGA